>CAVKYH010000001.1:0-271359 GCA_963660485.1 bacterium
GCATCTAATTTAAATTAGATGCGTCGGAATTTAAATTTGGTGGCCCGGAGTTTTCACTACAAGCCATGTAGTGAAAACGGTATGGCAGGAAGCCTGAAATGTTTTGCGTATATTGTTGAGTATGTGTGAAATACGGTGTTTGTTGGGCTTTCTCGAAAGTTCTACATGTTTTCGCATGCTTCGCCTTCGTGTCGTTTCACTTTTTCTCCGGGTTTGAGCAGGCGCGAATCGTAGCCTATTTTTTTCAGGTCCTCAAATAGTTTCTCCTGCGACACTTTGTCGGCGTCGAATTTCACGGTTACGGTTTGCTCTGCTACATTGGTTTTGATTTGTTTCACGCCTTTGTCGAAACGCAATGCGTTTTTGATTTTCGTTTCGCAGTTTGCGCAGTGCATTTGGGGCGTTGTGGTGAGCGAGATAGTCTTGATGTCTTTAGCCGAAGTGCTTGCCGCGCCGAGCATGATTGCTGAAAAGAGTATTAACTTCTTCATGTTACGTTTCTTTTATGATATGCTTTTTTGTATGTTTCAGAATTTTGCACGCACTCCCACGTAGGCCATTGCGCCATGCACCGGCCCCCAAACGATAGTGGGGTCGAACGTGTTGCTCCACGGAGACGCGGCGTTGACAATGGGATTTTTCTGCTTGAAGTTCGTCAGGTTTTCTCCGCCGAGGTATATTGAGAAATAGCGGAACTCTCGTGTGATTTGCGCGCTGAGTTGTTCAAAGGCGTGAAAACGGTTGTTGTACGCCACAGTGCCGTTGCCAAGCATATGGTTTGGTATTCTTCCGCCGCCGTTAAGTTGTAACGTTACATCAAACTGCCATTTCTCGAGCGGAGTCTTGTATTGTGCCGTAACGAGTCCCTTGTATTTGCTTGTCAAAGGGCGTTCCATCAGTTTTCCGCCGTATGTGGTTTTCACGTCATTGTATCTCCACGCTGCGGTGAGCGAGAATCCTTCAAAAAGTGGGTATGTGGCATCTATTTGCAGGGTGTGCGAATAGGATTTGCCGCTCAGATTTGTGATGCTGATTGTTGAAAGTTTGCTGTCATAGTCCACCACGGCCTGGTTGCCGAATGTGGTGTAGTAGTACTCGGCATTTATTTTGAGCACCTTCGACGAAACCGGAATCACAAACGCCATGCTTGCGCCGTAGTTCCATGCGCGTTCCTGTTTGAGGTTCCCTATTTCGAGTATACGCCCGCTCGCTGTGAGGTTGTTGTATTCCGTGAGCGCGTTGACCGTTCTGTAGCCTTTTCCTGCCGACAACCGAAGACCGAAAAGCGGCACGGGCTGGAATTTAACGTGGAAGCGCGGTGTGGCAAACGTTCCGAAACGGCTGCTGTTGTCTATGCGCCACCCTGCCATTGCTATGATTTTGTTGTGAAGGTTAAACGTGTATTGGGCATACGCTCCCGGAGTGGTTTCCGTCTCGTGGAATCTTTGCGGCACACTGTCTCCTTTCCAAATCAGGCGCTTGTTCGAAACATGTTGTGAGATATAGTCGTGATTCAGGCTCACTCCTGCCGAAATGTTGTGCAGCGGGGTGAGATTTGTTTCGTACATCAGCGACGCGTAGGCGTTTTTGTCGTTGGCGTAATATGACTTGTTTCCGAATTTACTGCTTAGTTCCTGCATGGTGGCCGATGTCATGAGCGCGATGTTTGTGCCTTTTTCGGCGTTGAGCACAATGGCGTGTTTCATATAGGCATTGTATCGGCTGGTCTCTATTCCTATTTTATAAAGAGGCATTGTGTCGAAGTTGCGGTGCATTTGTCCGCCGTTTCTTTCCTCATGCAGTGCCGACAGTCCGCCGTGGAAAATATATTTCGAGCCCACATAAGCCCAACGGTTCATGATGTTGTATTGCGTGGCTTTGGGCTTGTCGTAAAAATTGTCGTGGTTTTCGTCGTGTTCCTTGAACGATTTTTCGGCATGTCCCATCAAGATTGTGCTAAGTTTGTCGGTGAGATGCCAGTTGTGCGAAGCGTTTGCCTCCACCTTGGTTTTGGTGTTGGCATAAAGGTTGAGGTTTGTCTGTTCCTCGTCTTCGGGTTTCAGAAAATCAATGTTGAGTTGTCCTGTGATTGATTCGTATCCGTTTTTCACCGATGAACAACCCTTTGAAACCTGAATTGCTTTCAACCACGCCCCGGGCACGTAGCCCAAAGAGTAGGGCAAAGCGGAATTTCTGAAGTCGGGCAAAGTTTCCGACAGCATTTGGACATAAGTTCCCGAGAGCCCGAGCAGTTTAATCTGCTTAATGCCCGTGGCAGCATCGGTGTAGCTCACATCTACCGAGGGATTGGTTTCAAAACTCTCGCCAAGATTGCAACAGGCTGCCCTGAAAAGTTCTTTCTGTCCGATGACCATTCCGTTTTCAGCGCCTGCCATTCGCCGCGTAGCCACTTTAGCTTTCACCGAAACGCTTTGCAGGCTATGGTTTCGGTTTGTGATTCCCCCGGCAGTGTCAACGGGGGCAATGCTGTCGGTCTGTGCAAAAGCCTGTGCGCAGGTCATAAGCCCGGCAAAGGCTATAGAGATTTTTGTAAGCATGCTTATACTTGCTTTATATCTTTTTACATCAATTAATACTTGTATTGTTCGCTTAGAGCAGGATAAATTATGGCTTAAATCCTTTTACGCAGCAAATATAGCAATAATTGCGCGAACAATACTGCATTTTGGTTGCAAATAGAGGCTCATACAAAAACGGGCTGGGCCTGCGGTAACAACGCCATGCGGAGCGAGGAGGATATAAACCACACATTTTCAAAAGAAAAGCCTTGCCGCGAAACCGTTGCGAGATGTGGCAAAAACTCCAAGGCATCTTGTGAAAAACGATGTCAGACATTGTTTTTGCGATATACGGGAAGAGAAAAATAGTTCGCGATATAGGGATTTTGCCAACCCTAAACGATTGTAAAAAAACGATTATCATTATATTTGCAACAGATTCGTGAAAACGCAAAACTATAGAATATGAAAAAGATAACTATCATTGTTTTATCCCTATTGGCTTGCTTGCTTTGCATGCCCAATGCCAATGCCCAAAGACGCGCCTGGGAACAGACGGAATTGAAGAACTGGAGTTTCAGCAAGGACAAGGTTTCGTGGGAAGAGGTGAGCGTTCCCCATAGCTGCAATGCCATTGACGGACGCACAAGCAAATATTATCGCGGCAAGGCTTATTATAAATGCCAGCTCAATTTCGACAAAAGCGATTTGAAACGCCCCGTTTATTTGCTCTTCGAGGGTGCAGCCCAGGCGGCAACTGTGAGCGTCAACGGCAAGGAAGTGCGCACCCACAAAGGCGGATATACACCTTTTGTCGTAACCATAGGAGATAAAATCCATGAAGGGAAAAACGATATCGAGGTTTGCACCGACAACACGCTCGATGTAAACCTTATTCCGGTGAGTTCGGACTTCAACAAGAACAATGGTCTTCACAATCCCGTGTATCTGCTGAAGATGAACGGCGTGTTTTTCCTGCCCGAGCGACATGGAATGTACCGCATGCACGTGAGCACACCTTATGTGAGCCGCGAACAAGCCAACGGCAAGGTTGAAACGTTTATAGTGAACACAAGCGGGAAAAAACAAAAGGTGAAAATCCGCTTCTCCCTCAAAACTCCAGGCGGAAATTCGGAAAGCTACAAATCAGAAAAGGAAGTGGTGATAGAAAACCGCCAATCGTATGAATACATTCATAACTTCGTGCTTTTTTATCCGCATCTCTGGGACGGTGTAGACGATCCTTTTATGTATGACGCCCAACTTGAAATCATCGACTCCAAAGGCAAGACAATCGATGTGGCACAGACAAAAGTCGGCTTCCGTTATTATCAAACCTCTGTGAGCAACGGTTTCTTCCTCAACGGACGCAGTTACCCGCTTCGCGGAGTGTCGGAACACCAGGACTGGGACGGACAAGCCTCGGCTGTAACAAAAGACCACACCTACAAAGACTACGAAATTATCAAGGAGCTTGGAGCAAACTTCGTGCGCCTTGCGCATTACCCCCACAATGATTATGAATTCCAACTCTGCGACTCGCTGGGAATTGTGGTGCAAACGGAAATTCCTTGGGTGAATGTTTGCGGTGTGAACGCCTCTCCCGAATATTTCAACAACATAAACCAACAAATGACGGAGATGGTTTCAAATCTTTACAACCACCCGAGCATCGTGTTCTGGGGAATGTGGAACGAAGTAGACGGTTGGGGTAACACTGACCAACTGCAAGGAAAAATCAGTCAGGATTATGTGGTGGAACAAACCGCTCGCCTTTACCGCAACGCCAAAGGTCTTGACCCCTATAGGTATGTTGGTTTGACCGATTGCAGCATGTTCCGCCAAAAGCAATACACAAAACTTTGCGGAGACTTCTTTTCAGAAAACAGATACCCCGATTGGTATCAACTCGGTCAAGGTCCCAACCGTTTGACTAAGGAGATGAACGAAGTGCATTCCAAGATGGGCGTAACGAATATAGCAGAATACGGCAGCGGGTCAAATCCTTTCTGCCACACACTCGATTCGGCTGTGATGAAAAACCGCAAGGACGACCGCAAACACTATGAAGAATACGGCTGCTACGTTCACGAGAACGACGTAAGGCAGATACTCAAAATGCCGTGGCTCAATTTCACTTCGCTGTGGATTATGTTCGACTTCCCGGTGGCTAACCGTCAGGAGGGATACCTTGACAGTGGCGACGGAGTGAATTTCACCGAAACCGAAAGCCGTAAATATATGAACGATAAAGGACTTGTTACGCGCGACAGAAAGATAAAGAAGGACCATTTCTATCTTTACAAATCACTGTGGAACAAAAAAGAAACCACTGTGTATATTACCGGACGCCGCCGCACGGGCAGCCCGAAAGACGTAGCGTTCAACGTGAAAGTATATAGCAATGCCAAGAGCCTCACACTTTATCAAAACGGGGAGAAAGTGCAGACGCTCGACAAATGTCCCGATGAAACCGGGGTGATTTGGACTTTCGCGCCGGTGAAATACAAGACTGCAAACGACAAGTTCAAGGTAGTTTCCGACAACGGCGTTACCGACGAAGTGGAATGGAAAGCCTTGTAAGCCATTCTTGCTAAAATTCACACAACGGCCCCTGCGTTTGAAACCAAATGGCGCAGAGGTCGTTTCTTTTTGTTTTGCGTTCAAATATCAATGTGTAAAAACTATAGGAAACAAGCATCACGAACAACAAAAAGGCCACTCGTTCGCAAAGCAATAATACACCGTTTTTACAATAACCGATGTCGTAAAAACTAGGTCAGACCTAATTTAAACTCCGACGCATCTAATTTAAATTAGATGCGTCGGAGTTTTTGCGATATTTGATGTTGTTTTTATAGCTGAAAATCAAAAAAATAAGGTAGACTTGTTGTGCGTGATAATGTCTATGTCGATTTTCTGTCCGATGATTTTCATCATTCTCAGATAGTCTGTAGTTATCGGCAGAACTATTATGCTGTCGTTGTTTTCATAGGCTTCTTGTACTTCGGTGAGGTCTTTTTTGATTTCCGAATAAACCTCGGTGGAAGTGTTGCCGAGAAAAATCGAACGTTGTATGGGTGTGCAACCACGGCGTTCGAGATATTTGTGAACAAGTGCCCTCACTTTGTTGCTTTCAATGTCGTACATTACAAAAAACAGCATTTTGCCCGATTGTTTTTTCTGTTGTTCCACAATTCCGAGTAGTTTTTTTACCCGGTTTTCTATAGTGTCGATTTGTTCTCCGCTTTCTTTTGGGGGTAAATCAGAAACAGGGTGAAGTAGTTGCGCTTTGCGGATTTTCTGCATGCGCTCCACAAACGACAACGGCGGTTTCTTTTTTCTCGGCATGACAAATCTACAACCCGTTTTCAGCAAGGAAACCGTTTATTACTTCAACCATCAATTCGTTAGCCTCTTTGTCGGTGCCTGTGCGCGGAGATTGTATCACCGAAAAGCCACGTTTGCCGTAGAAAAGATTGATCTCGGCTTTTTTCAAACCGATGCGGAATTTCATTTTCTTTCCATATTGTATGTTTTCTACGTCGGCAACACTAATACCTTTGTCTTCTATGTATTGTTTTAGGTCGTCCATTATATCGTTTAAGATCTCGGGCACGTATGCAGGTACTTTATTTGTTTTTTTTGCAGCTGCCGGATTGAGTGTACTGCGTATCTTTTCCATTATTTCGTTACCAGGATCAACAATCTTCTGTTCTTTGCTTTTGTTCTCAGACGCTTTTTGTTTTTCCTCTTTCTCGATTTTGTTTTTAAGGTCGAAAGCTACAAGAATATCTTCGTCAGGATTTATGTAATTGGAAAGAGTAATGGTTTCGGCAGAAGGATTGAAAAAAACATTGGGGTCGGCACTCAAGAAACATGCACGGGCTACATCGCATGTCTTGGTATCGATCGCCTGCTCTATGTTGAAATGTTTGGAATATTTGGTTGCAAAAATTTTGTAGAACGTTTTGTATAGTCCGGCATCGTAACATCTTTCAGAGAGTTTGAACATAACCTTCAAACCATCGCCTCCCGGAGAGACAAAACACATAACCGTTCGTGGGTCTGCCGATATTTTATGGCGCAAATCTTGAAGAACGATTCCTTTTTCGGTAATATGATCGATGTCGATGAGGAAATATTCCGTATAGGCGAAGTTTTCGTTTTTGCGATAAGGCGGATTAAACGATGCACACACAAAGAAAGGCAAACGCTGTTTGAGATTGGCATATCCAGATGGGTTCAGATTTCTTACGATTCGGAGCTGCTCTATCAGAGATGCCGTTTCGGGGCGCGGCTTCCTTATGGTGTCGAAAATTTGTCTTATCTGCACCTTTTGCAATTGCTCGGTAGTACTTTTTATATTGTTCCCAATTGAAACCATGATATAATCAAATGTAATGTTTGAACTTTTGTGCCATTTTCTTTGCGTATACGTTGATTTGGGTCAGACGGCTGCGCTGCTGTGTGGCATCACTTTCTGTTATTTCATCTAAATAGTCGTTTACAGATTGTATCAGAATGCGTCGTCCCAAAGCTTCAAGCCAATAGGAACCGTCGGGACGAACAGAATAATGCTCGTTGGTAATGGCTTTTTGGCGAAGAAGTTGCACTACAACAAAATCTATCCAAACCCGATATAGTTCAATTATGTCGTAAACAAGCACAGGACGGTTGTAGTCGTCTCGATGCATAACTCCAACGTATGGATCAATTCCTGCTTTGATTAGCGCGCCTTCTATCTTGCCATACAAAAGTCCGTAGCCGTAATTGAGTAGAGCGTTAGCAATGTCGGTAGCTGGGTGTTGCGAGCGTTTTTCAAAGCGATATTCAGAAGGGAGAAATAGATTGAGTACATCGAAATAGATACGCGACGAGACACCTTCCCACCCGCGTAGAGTTGGGGCTATGTCCGATACAACTTTTCCCGAAATGGATTGTATCTTTGTACGATAGTCTTCAAGACGCCGATTAGCCTTTTCTACTTCATTGTCGTAGCCTTCGGCCGATAGCATAAGCAATAACGCTTGTTGATTGGAAATTTTGCAACGTATCACATCCTTAATCCAACCTACGGCATCGTGCGAAAAAGAAAAAGTGAGTTGCCCTTTGCGAATAGTAGAGACTGAACCATATTTGGGACTCCATATTCTTGCTATAGGATTGCCCGCTTTGTCGCTGAAGATCACTTCAATTTCATTTTCAACAGCAAGTAATATAGCATCGCTTGTTATCTGTGCTCCGCGGCTTATTTGTATGGCATTGACACCTGCTACAGGAATGCGTTGACGCCCATCTGCATTAGTAATGACAAATCCATCGTTGTCGCGACTTAATGATACTCCAAAATTGTTTATCACCAATTCCATAGGCTACATTATAAAGAAATCATCAACTACGTAAAGTTCTTTTTTTGCACGGGTCATAGCCGTGTATATCCATTGGTAAACGTAAGGCTTTTCGCCTAAAGCAAAATTACGGGGAATATCAAGGAAAATATTGTTCCATTCTCCACCTTGAACTTTGTGGCAAGTGATAGAATAGCCATAAACCGCACGCAGGGCATTTAGATAAGGGTCTTTCATCATCTGACGATTAAAATCAGAATTAGTATTATTGGTTTTCTTAATACCCAAATCTTTCATGCGGTAATAAAAATCAATGAACAAATTCCTCTGTTGCGATTGTGATATGTTAGTTTCATTGGCGTATAATATGTTCGCAATAAGTTTTTGAGAGAATTTCTTTTGACTTGTCATGCTTTTTATACTTACATCAACAAAAGTAAGTCCTGCTACGATTTCTTGATTTCCAATTCCTTCTACCATCACAATGTCGCCGTTCATAAGTCCTGAAATATAATTGTTCTGTGTAATGAGTAAAAGGTCGCCTGCTTGAAGTGTGGTAGAGTTTATTCCTAAAGCAGGTCGAATGAATTGCGTTACAATATTACTTTGACGGTTAGAGTTGCATATCATTGTAGCATCGTTGAAACCGTTTTTCTTTACAATTTCAACATATCTGCTCACCAATTCGGCTTGGCTATTTAGAATGTGTATGTTTCTGCACCCCTTAAATGGGAATTTTGCCCATTTCCAAGGTTGAGGATTGTTGTAAAGTTTTCGCATTTTGTGTGCAGCAAACACAATGTCATTACCATTTTCTTGTCTTTTTATGTCGGTAAGAGAAACTTCTATTGTGGTGTATCCATATTCTTCTTTTAGATAATCAGCCGAGAGTGCGGGGGAAAAATCTTGTCCAACTGGTGGTAGCTGGCAAGGGTCGCCTATAAAAATAAATTTGCCTTTACTGTTGTGCTTAAATAAATCGTTTAGTAAACGACCGCTGCCGAAAGTCGCCTGTTGTGAATTACGATCTTTTTTGTCTGAAATCATCGAAGCTTCGTCAATGATATAAAAAACTTCTTTGTCTTCCGTATCTTTTACAAGCGAAAAGTCAAGCAGTAGTGGTTTCTGTGAGTTGTTTTTATTTTCTTTTTGTTCTTCGGCAACTTTTTTAATGTCTTGATTGAAATCACTATAAACATAGATACACCCGTGGACGGTTTCGGTTTGTATATTAGTGGTATCTCTTAGAATTTTTGCAGCACGACCTGTAGAGGCGAGCAATTTGTATATGTGATTGTGGCTTTTCAGAAACTCTACCATTTCTTTTACAGTCGTGGTTTTTCCTGTTCCTGCGTAGCCTTTCAAAATAAAGCATTTACAATCATTATTATTGACAAATTCAACGAATCTTGCCAATGCTCTTTTTTGATCACTCGAAAGTTCAAAAGATTGTGTAGTATTCTTAATCTGCTGTAGTTCCATAATTTCTGAATTTTTTGAATATGAATTCCACATAGCGTTTACCGTTACCCTCGTCTTTTACTAAGCGGTAAGAAGTGGAACAGACGCAACGAATGCCAACTTCTTTTAAACGGGTTATTATGGCAAATGTAAACGACATTTCTCCCATTACGTGTACAGTAACGTTTTTTCCTTGTCCAATTTCAAAGATTTTGTTGGTATACTCGTCTACAAGTTTTTCGATGTCTTCATCGTTGCTCATAGGATCGATTTGTGGGAATGGTAAGTCCACGCATTCTCCGTAATTTTTTGCCGCTTCTAATTGTTCTTCCGACCATTGTGAGTAAGGGTGGTTGGATAAGTTTATGAAGATGGATTCTTTTTTCGGATTACATGGCGATTTCTCTTCTTTGCTACACAAAAAAGAAAGAGAACCAATTGCTTTTTCTACTTTATCTTGCAATGTCCTACTGTTGAAAAATCCTTTCCGTATACCGGCATGATTGAAATCGTTTCTCGTGTTAGCAATTTCCGAATAAGCATTAGCAACCTTGTTAACTTTAAAATTCTGACATTCCGGAAAAAGTTTCTCAAGTTGTTCTTGTGAAAGGTTGTTTTTCTCTCTGTTTTGCTGTAGAATTGTTGAGATTTTTTCTCGTATATCTTTGTCTTCAAAATTCTTTTTTATTTTCGAACAAATAGAAGAAAGAACCCATTCTCTTAACAAAGTTGTTGCAGATTGATATTTCCCATAAGATACGCAAAGTTTGGCTGAATAATACATGTTATCAATGCTTTGGGCTTTGAAATTAGAAACATTATTGGCGAATTTATCGAAAAAGGGTGAGAATGGTCTTAGGTAATTTGGGGCTATGGCTTTTGTATATTCCTTAATACGTTGAGCTGCTTCGCCTTTGATTATATCCAAACCTCTGCAAAAAGAGATTTCGTTGGAGAATTTTTCAAGCGCATTGAAAAGAAATTGAAGGTCTTTTGCAGTTTCGTCTTTTCCTTTTTTTTCTTTTAAAATTAGTTTTATAGTCTTCTCTTTGCCAATATCATTTAATCCTTTTACATCTCCGTATTGCATGTAATCTGCAGCGGCGTTTGTCCATTCTTGTAGTTTTACAAGTGTGGTAAGATCCATAAGAGGGGCAATGCCTTGTTGATTTCGCGACTCATAGTTTCCGTAACTTACGAGTTTTACCTTAATGTGCTTCAGAAATTTTGCGTAGTTCATAAGAACGAGTACAAACATAGGGAGGTATCTGAAACTATGGGTTATATCGAAATAAAGTTCATCGCCTTCTTGCAATAAATCATAGATTTTACTGAAATTATCCCACAAATCTTCTTCGGTATTGCCGTCTTTTATGTCAACTTTTTGAGCTTTTATACCGGCATTGTCCAGTTCTTCTTCGAGACCGGTATAAGAATCTTCTACATCTTTAAAGTTCTTCCGTTTGCCTGATGCAGATGTGTTCCAATTTAAATCTTTTGCTTTGTCTGTGAGCAAAAAGTATATAGCATCGTTGTCTGTCCAATTTTCGCTGTCGAACAACATTTCGAGTGTAGCTTGTTGGATAAATCTTGTTTCTTTTGAGATGAAATCTCCGATTTGGTATTTACATTTTCCGTAAAAGCCTGTGCCGAGTACCGACATAAATACTTTTCTTGCCATTGTGGTTTACGCTTTTAATGATATAATAATGCTGTCGAGTTGAGATGCAAAATCCTTGAAATCATGATTTGGTTTAATTATTTTGATGTTCTCTTCTTTTGCTTTTTCCTGCAAGTCTTGACGATTATTATTGTAGAATGAAACTATTACTCCTTTTGATTTGTAACTGCCATAGGTTTTGCAGATACTAGCGAGTTTGTAAATGTTGTTTTGATCGAAATCTCCCGATTTACATTCAATAAAGAGCAATGTATTTCCCATGTTTACGAGTATGTCTATCTCGTTTTTGCTACGTTCGCTACTTTTTGAAGAGGCCAATGTGAACTCTACGTTTGTCCATACGTCATATTTTCCATCAGCCCATTTGTTTACGGCGTCGGCTACAAGGGTTTCCCACCAACGTCCTTTGAAAAGCATTGAAAAAGAGTCGGGATAGTCGGAATGGAATACGATGCCATTGTTGTATTCTATGTCAATGCTTTTATTGTTTCGTGTATACCGTAGATTTTTCTCTTCGTAAGGGTTGGGCAATTGTGTAAAATTATCATAGTATGCTTTCAAAGGTTTGTAAGCATTCTGACAATTTGTGATGAAATCTCTTATCTTTTCTGCGCATTGGGTTTTGAAAGAGTTTGGCTTGTATGGCGTGGCTTCTTTCAAGTTTTGTCCTTGCAAAGCGAAGATTGTCTCGATGTCTATGTGGCATTCTAAAGGTGTTTCCTCGAATGTCATCATGTTTATACAGGCTTTCGAATCTGTGTAAACCACTTTTGCTTTGTATTTCGCTGCACAAATAAAAGCAGAAATTGCCATTGGTTTTGTGCCGCCCGTAATGTTGTATACGTACTCGTCTTCGGGTTTGCCTTTGGCGTGGATTTTTTCGCATGTATCTTTACAACTTCTGTCGTATGGTTTTGTCGAAGTTTCGTAGCAGGTTATGCCTTCTTTCTTAAACACCCTTTTCAGCCTTTCTCGAAATGCTATTGTTTCTTTGGTGCTTATCAAGTAGACAATGTCGGGTTTATATGTTTTTACTGTGTAGTAAACCGGCAGAACTTCCTTACTTACGAGGGCTATATGTATTTTGCTCATGTTGTTGATTATTGGGGTGGTTTTATTGTCGGTTTACGACTGTGCCATAACCGAAACTAACTTTACCTCCCAGACCTATGTAATCGGGGAGACTTACGTTTGTTTTTGCAATGACATCGAAACCGAGCATGTTTATGTTTTTGAATTTGTAGTGGTGTGGGGCGGAGATTTCTTGTAGCTTGACGTAGATTTCTTTTTCGAAATGCACGTTTATGCCTTTGGCTAACGACAAGATGTTTCCTGTCAGACATTTTTCAATCATGGCGTATTTTCCTACAATACTGTCGGTGTTTTCAAAACGTGCGTGGTTTTCTTGATTGAAAGGCAGATATTTTCTTATGCTGATAATATTGTCTTCTTCTGTAATGCCAAAGAAAAATGCATCTCGGTCAATGCTTTCCACTTCGAGGTTTACATTTTCCCGGCGTCCGATGTTTACAATCTTATTGTTGTGCTCGAGAAATTTGTCAATCGCTTTTACTTCGTTGGTTATGCACATAATGGCAGCGCAACCTCCTATTCGCTTGTATTGAATCAAGGGGTAGCTGTATCTTAGTCCGTTTTCAATGTGGTTGTGCAGCAAAATGTTTTCGCGTCCAATGGCATTGATTATTGCGCCACGAAGAAAGGGTAACTCTCTATGGCTGATAGTATTTTTAAATCTCACCAACAAGGTTTCAATGTATCTGTCTGTCATTCCAGAATAGTGTTTGAATTACCGATTGTGAAATATTTTCTCGGCTTCTTGCGTGGAAATATATTGACAGATACTTTTCCAAATATTACTATTGAAGTCAGCCCATTCTTTCTTTTCCTTTTTATGTGGATTAAGGTAAAGTCTGGTTACGGCATTTTTTACAGCATCGATTTCTTCAGTAGTCAATTCGTTAGAATCTTTGCCAAGTCCTTTGTCTCTTTGCCATTTTTCGATTCTTTGCTTACAAACTTTCCATTCGTTTATTTTGTATTCATCTTTGTTGGGGTATTTCTCGTTAAGAATGGCATCAAGTCCTTTTTGTAGTTTTTGTATTTGAATGAGTTTGGCTCTCATGTCGGTCAAATCCTTTTTATCGTCATTGAGGGTCTGTATTGTTTCCTCGAATTTCCTTAACCATTCTGTTTCTTCCGCATTGTCGATATTTTGGCTTTTCATTTCATCAATCATGCATACGAGAATCTTTTTGGAACGATCGATTTCGCGCACAATATTCTCGATTTCTGCGAAGCCATTGTCTATATCTACAAGTAGTTTTTTGATGCTTTCTTCACATGCTGCTTTGTCGTCAAAACAATGTCTGATATCGTCAAAACAAGGTCTGACATCGTTTAAATAATGTCTGACATAGTTTAGGCGGTCTTTAAATGCTGGATTTTCAAGTATTTTTAGAACCTCTTCGTAGTCTTTCTTATGCTTGGCTTTAAACTCTTCTTTACGACTAACGTAGTTGTTCATTCTGCGTCCTTGTTCTTTGAGTTTTTCAAAAGATTTCTTGCAGTTTTCGAACTCGTTGCCCTTTTGGACATATTCCATTTCCATTTGTCGTACGTCTTGGTTAGGATGTTCTGAAGCAATGCCAATCAAAGTTTGTATAGGATTAGAAGAAGTATACGACTCTTTGAACTTTTCGTTAGCAAAAACACTCATTTCCTTTTCGAATGCCTTGAGATATTCTTCTTCATTGAACTTTAGTCCATTCAATTTTATATCCTCGCATCTTATTTTCCCGTATCCGAATCCTTTTGCCGCACCAATATTGTGGAATGTACCTTCGGTATGATTGAATGTGATGGCTGCAAGTAATGCCCCGATTTCCACTTTGCGCAGATTGTGAATGTTGATACGCATTAAAAATCGGTTGTTCTCAGGGATAGGTATAAAACTTGTTTCTACATTATTGTCTTCCTTGTTTCCCTTTGGCGGCGGCATTGTGGAACTTCCTTGATGAATCCGATAAAACTTGCGCCCGCTTATTTGAGCATTGTCATTGTCATAGTTATTGTAAGAAGTACCATCTTGCTTTATATAAAAAGGATAGAAAGAAGGTTTGGGCTCACCAAACACACCTTTTACTTCCGGCATTTCGCATTTGCATTCTTCCGCCATGAAAGCGTTGCTAATCTGCACCCTTCCTTTCATGCTGTCTTGTTTTTCCGCCCAACCGAATATGGTTTCACACAAGTCGCGCTTGCCCTTGTAGAATATAGGGTCTTGGGAGTTTTTTACCAGAGTTTCGATATCGTTTTTATAAGGATAGCGAAACATTTTGCCCATGCCAATAGCCGAGATCTCTTCTTGGTGGTTTGTTGTGAAACTAACAGGAATTTCTTCGCCGGCTTCAAGTTTTTTGCGATAGTATTCGAAGTATGGCGTTACTTCATAGATTGTGAAAAACGAATCTTTTACGGATTTAGGAACTATCTTTTTGTCCTCTATGTTGCAAGGAATGAGAAGTTCGTGTTCTTTTTTGTCCATTTTCCCGGTAGCGAAAATGCGGTATTTTATTCCGTTTTTTTCGTAATAGGGAAATGTATTTTGGCTTATCTTTTCGTTACGCTCCCACGCACTCTTTTCTTCGTTGTATCCCGGGTAGAGTTTTTCTAATTCCTCGATAGTTATCTTTTCCACACTATCGCTACACGGATACAAAACATATTTATCGTCATCTTCCTTTTTTAGCCAACCAAATTTCGCGTTGGACATCTTTGTACGATATTCTTTATGTGGAATTTCTCTATGCCCGAACGATTTGTTGTCGTATTGTTCCATTTTTCCGTAGCTCATCACGCTCATTATGCTTCGTAGCATTCCTTTTATACTTGACCCCGGAATGAAATAACGCCAAGAACCATTGCCGTCTTTTATCCGCATGGAATGTAGTGGCGATTTGTCGTTTTTGTTTTCTTTTCCTTTTTCAGAGGCGTCGCGAATACAAAGCGGAGAGTAGTTTTTCCAAACAATTTCGATCCAACCGTCTTCGCCGTCTTCGAAAGGAATGTCCTGCGAAACTAAATAAGCCCAATCGGGAGTATAAACATACTTGTTGAGCGGCACAAAGTTATATGGTGATGATATACTCATATCCTTTCCTCCTATTTTTTGTTGAAACCAATAAAAACCAATTCTGCAGGCTGCAATACATTCATGCCTTCACAAAATTCGTCTATTTCGGCACGCCAATATTGCAAGAAATTTAATCCGTTTATCCCTTCAATTCTATGGGCAATGAATGTTTTGCGAGAAGTAGTAATAGCCTTCTCATCAAAGTAATCTAAATTAGAATCGTTTATGCCATTAAATTCTTGGGGAGAAACATTGGTGCTTCGTACAAAATATTTGCCGTCTACGTATTTTATCATAATCGACACACGCTTTTCTTCATTCCATAGGTTACCCTCAATAACAAATGGATTTTTTCTGTCGTCAAGTTCAAAACAGATTTCTTTGTCTCCACGAAAAACTTCCGGTGATTTTTTGTCGCTATACCAAAGATAGCCTTCGTATTTTGCCTTTTCTATTGTTTCCATGATTTAGCGTTTTAAGATTTTCCCATTGAAAATTCCGTTTCCTCGGTTTACAAATCCACCAAGTGGCAAAAGACCATTACAGATATCGTTTAGACTTTGTTCAAAAGCCTTGAGTATATCATCGTCTTCAATCGCATTTTTCCTTACAAGAATATCAAGCTTGTAGACATCGTCTTTGCCGTAAATGCTTTTTTCTTGGAACAGTGCGCCGGGAATAGTACCTCCTGTGAAATGGTCGTTTTTTATGTGGAAAAAGGTTTTTTGTTTTTCTGTTGTCAAATCCTTTTCTATTATATCGCTTATTATGATATTACCGCGTTTGATTTGATTACTCAATTTCCCATTACCAGAAGCGCCGAAAATCGCAGCCACAGCCTCGTTGTCATCGGCAGTCTTTGCATTCTCATTACCGGTGAAAAACTTTTTTAATCTGTTATAATGGTAAGCCGTACGGTGGGAGATTGCGCCTTTTACAGAAGATGCAGGAATGAGTACTTGTTTGTTTGAGAACCGTGGTTTTTTGTTTGACCAAAGTATAATGTTTTCTGTAACCGGAATATCGTCGGCATCTTTATCTCCTAGTCCCGAACCGAAAAAGAAGAAATCTTCGGGATTCAATGTCAAAGAATATTCTGTCCAATCCTTGTTTTGTGTCTCTTCAAACGAAATGAGATTGAAGCGATTCCAATCTTTAGAAAGATCTGATGATTTAGAAATGTAGCTTTGTAAGTCCTCCTTATTCCTCAAATCCAAGGTCGCAGTCAGACATTCTACGATTTTTATTTTGCCGTATCCTTTGCATGTACCACTGCCAATACGGAACGTGTTGGCATAAAGTTTTGTGATGAAATCGTTAAAAGGTTCTGTAGCATTCTCATTTGCCACCATTTCCATTTCAAAGGAAAATCGAGTGCCTTTGTAAACAATTTCATTATCGAATTTACCTTTGTCGCAAGCCGTTCCTCTTTCATTGATTTTTACATGTTGTCGGATAGGCAAATTCTTGAAATTATTATAGAAATTGTCATTCCAATTTATTTCTTGTATTCCATCGAGTGCTTTTCCGTCTACACCAATCATTACAGCATCGGTGAAAATGATTTTAGAACCTTCGCCGTTGTCTGCTTTTTGAAAACCAAAGAATTTATCTGTATTATCTCCAACGGCATGACGCAAAACACCTGCAATAGAAGTGGCAGGAATAAAAGGAAGACTATTTATGTCTATTGCGACAGGCGCGTCAGTCTCAATAGATTTATTTCCTGTACCTATGGCGATTGGACTTTCTGCCTCAAAAGTTATCCTTGCAATATGTCGATATGGATATAGCGCGTACTGTTTCATATATTTATTTGCATTTCTTTGCCATTTCTGAAGCAAGGTTGATTAAAGCTTTCGCAATATTTTTATCATCGAATTTTTCCATGAATTTTTCAAGTGTATCTTTACGCTTGTTTTTTCTCCATTTTTCTTCAGCAACTCCATGTTCAACATATTCTATAACATCCGCCTTGATATTTGTAGAGGATTGCATTGCTATATTTCTGATTTGTCCCCATTGGGCTGCAAATTTTTCATCGTTGCGAAATTTTTCGGAATTGCTTTTTACGAATTTGTTTACTAATTCGTATATTTTGTTATTGGTTTTGTCTTCTTCTTCCTTCTGCAAGATAAATCTGAGCAGAGGAGTATCGCCTATTATTGCAGTAGTATTACACGAATGTGTTTTGTTGTTTTGGCAATATGTGTCTTGGGGGTTAGGGATAAAATTGATAGAAGTTTTCCCGTTTTCGCCATTGCTTTCAAGGAAATAGGGATTGTATATAACTTTTCCAAAGCCTTCGTTTTTGTAACTCCCTACATACTTAGAGGTGAAATCTGTTGTTTGTGAACATTCCACCACAAACACGCTGCCTTTTTCGATTCCGCAACGATCTGTATCGCGCGTGGAGCGCAGTCCATTCCACGGAGCATATTGGAATGTACGTATCTGTGAACGCTCCCAGTCTATTATCCCGCCAGGAATGCCAAGCATTTCTGCCGTAGGACGGAATGTGGTTTCGCCATCGGGTGCAAGGAAGATGAGTCGGCCGTCAGCATATACAGTAACGTAGTCTGCCTGATTCTTTCTCGAAGGAATATTCTCGTAGTTGTGCTCTTGTATATCGACAGTGCCGTATTGTGCGGAGCGCGACCGACCTATATAATGTTCTCCGATAAGAAAATTCTTGATTTTGTCAGCAAATTTATCCTCATCGATTTCTACTTCAAATAAAAAGCGTGCCCCTTTATTTAGAGATTCGTAGCAATACATTTCCTCGTCTTTTGCCCGACGTAATTCTCTGTCATATGCAGATTTTACCGCAAACGATTTCTCTGTATTAACGGAGAATGCTTGTAGTTCTTCAAAAGCATAGAATTCTTTGCGACATTGTTTGAGTTGCTGTGGACGGCCGTTGTTTTCCTTATCTTTATTGCGGTCGTAGAGATGAAAAACATAACTCTCGCTTATGTCTTTTTGCTTGGGATAGAATATTGCTGCAGGAACGCGAAGGGCACGAGTGTTTTCGTGTCCTATACAAACGGGGTGAGCATCGCCGAATCTTACTCTTCCGCTGTGAAAAACCTCAAGAGCATCGTCTTTGAAGTCTTTATAATGTTTTGCCACAATACCCAAGAAACAATTACCGGGAATAAAATCGAGTGTCGCGTTTGCGCCCTCGGTGGCGGTGCTTTGATTTAGGATTACGTTGGAATGTAGCGTACATTCAAATTTCAAAACTTTCATAGTGCGCCTCCTTCCTTTATATCGCATCGTCCGAGTCCGCGGTTGCGCTTTTGCCCCAAGCGTTTTATTAATCCGAAACTATTTGTCAATATTTCGTAAATGTTTTCCGGTACTCCTGTGATGCTTGCGTATAGAGTGCAGGGCACTACCACTTCTTCGCTGCGCAGACTATGGTCTTTTGCAATACCGTTTTCGTCAATTGCTGTGGTTGTGAGTTTACTATACAGATATTTCTGCAAATTGTTTCTCACTATAGTATCGTATTCCTGGCTACAAAGCACGGCATTACTGAAATGTGCGCTACCCATGGCGCTCTCGTTTTTATTAGTATTATTGCATTTTCTGCCGAATGTCTCTTCTGCCGTTTTAATAATGTCTTCCTGTGTGTCGTAACTCATGCTTATATAATTTTCAAGAGCTTCACGAATGAGACCTTTAAGCGTTTTACCCGGCACAAAAGGCATGCCGTTTTCGTCTTTAACCACAAGCGCATCAACATCAGCCCCAGCTGAAAGCCCGGAGCCGCAATGCCATGGAGAATAAAAGGTTATGGTATAATTTATGGTATGCAAATTCTCGTTCATCGCTGTTATTTTGTATTCTGGTATAAAATAGTGTGGAGTGAAAGCAAATCATAGGCAGGCACACACTGTATTTCTTTCTCTTTGCCTTGGCGGCTGGTGAATTTAGTAGCCTCCTCGAAAAGATTTTTTGACTCCTCGCTTAAAATACAAAGACTACGTGCTTTCCTTTGTTTGGCAGTCTCTATATTAGAAGCCATGTCGGTGAGCCATTGCCGGATATTGTTTTTACAAGAGTCCTTCTCGTTTTGCG
Organism: bacterium; assembly: GCA_963660485.1. GTDB lineage: Bacteria > Bacteroidota > Bacteroidia > Bacteroidales > Bacteroidaceae > UBA6398. Next base: position 19,252 of record CAVKYH010000001.1, read on the forward strand.
AGAGTCGCATCACTTTTTCTTGAAGTTTATCAATGGTCCAACGTTTGCCGTCTTGCTCTTCCAAATAATAAGGTCCGAATTGATAGGAAATGTTTTTGTCTACGGCTGTAAGTTCCTTTTCGCGAATTCTTTTGAAGTCCTCCACAACACTGCTCTGTATTTTATGAAACATTAGGCAAGAAGGAATGATGCCGTCGTGGCTTATTTCTTTGCTTTTAGCATCTTTTTTTGCTATGTTGCAAAGTTCCTCGGCTAGATTGTAGCCGTAAAAAAACGGGAAAGAAGATTTTGTAAATGCAATGCCTGCACATGCCGTAAGTTTTTTGCCCAGTTTCTTTGTAGTTTCCTCTTCAAAATGTTTAAGGAAACTTTTTGTGAAATCCACGGCAATGTCGCCGCGACATATAATAGTGAGGTCATCGCCTCCTAAAACCACAGGACGAATAGAAGGAATATCGTGTAAGGATTCATTCGTGCGTCCTATTTCTGAGCAAGCCTTTTGTGCAGCCGCTTCTGTGGCTTTATCGAGAGATTGGGAAAAACGTCTGAGTTCTTCTGGAGAGTTTTCTTTTTCGGCCACAATGTTTCCCAATCCATTGCCGTCGGCATGAACAATGGCAATCCAATTGTTGTTCTTTGTAAGATCTTTTGGGTCAAAGATAATCTCAGAACATAAAACTTCGCGCCCAAATAGTTTCTCACAAAGTTGCAGAGTCTGTTTCCCTGTCTGAGAATAGCTGTGGTTTATTTCATATCTTTTTACAAGTGTACATTCATCGAGATACTCATGGTCTTTTTCCACTACGGCAGGTAGTCCAGTTGTCCTAGCCCGCTCCATAGCCATAACACCTATGGTAAGGCTTTTTGTAGGTTTGTTGCGCTGTGCGTGAAGTTTCTTTTCTAATTCGTTTATAGCAGTTTTAAAATTCCCCCCCCCCCCCCTATTTTGAATTTCACAACAGCTTGACTTATAGTGATGTTAGCTGCTATTTCTCTAACTTTTTTCGGGAAAAGCAACACTGCTTTGCGGCAAGCGTTTTCATCGTGGAAGATACATTTTATGTTTCCTGCTGCATTTACAATTAGCTCTGCTTTATTTTCATCGCACATTGACTTAAAGATATCATCGCAAACTTTTTTGACAATATCGCTTGCTCCAATGATATCTTTCAATTTGTTTGTCTGAAAAATGAAATTTTGTATTCCTTGTACAGACGCTCCATATAGATAAGCCTGTTGTTCCATGGCCAAAATATTTTTTGTTGCCACAAATGTAGCATTTTTTTGTTTCCGACCAAAAACTTTTTGTAGAAAATACCATGTTTTTTTCGATATTGCATCTCGCAAAAACAACGTCCGACATTGTTTTTTCCTTGAAAAACATTAGTTTTTTAGTTTGCCATAATGCAAAGATCATCTATTTTTGTAGATGAAAAGTTCTATAATTGTTTTCATTCACGATGATAAAAGGTACACTTTTTTGCCGCTGTAACGTTAAACAATGTGTAAAAACGAGCATAACTAATTCAACCGCAACTCGTTGTAAAACTATCTGTCAGAAAGCATTTCCATAAGAACAAGGATTAAGACTGAGAAAAATTGTATCACAGCCTTCTATTGGCTGTGATGTCAGAAAGCATTTCCATAAGAACAAGGATTAAGACGTTGAAGTTTTTGTTTTTTTGCCTCTTACCAAGGCGTCAGAAAGCATTTCCATAAGAACAAGGATTAAGACTCGCCGTACACCTTAGCATCGCCACATACCTTAGCAGTCAGAAAGCATTTCCATAAGAACAAGGATTAAGACTCGCGCGAAGTATTTTGTCTAACTGTGAAGGCGTGAAAGTCAGAAAGCATTTCCATAAGAACAAGGATTAAGACCCTACTGAAGTGGTCAGAACTGGGTTGACTGATGCGTTGTCAGAAAGCATTTCCATAAGAACAAGGATTAAGACATTTGAGATGGCTATCGAATCAAGCCTTTTATTTCGTCAGAAAGCATTTCCATAAGAACAAGGATTAAGACCCTTCTCCTTGTTGATACAAGGTATATTTGCCACTGCGTCAGAAAGCATTTCCATAAGAACAAGGATTAAGACGCATTGTAGGTCTTGGTAAGAGATCGGAGGATTTTAGTCAGAAAGCATTTCCATAAGAACAAGGATTAAGACAAGAGTTAAAACAAGGCTTATTTTAGGTTCACTCATAGTCAGAAAGCATTTCCATAAGAACAAGGATTAAGACGGAACCATTTTTGCTTCCTTTTCACCACCTGCAAATACGTCAGAAAGCATTTCCATAAGAACAAGGATTAAGATGCTGCGTAATGTCTTACAATACACGTGTAAATACGCGGTCTGAAAGTAAAAGATGTGGAGCGTTTCGTCGGTGAAAGCCTATGCATGGACATGGATTTTTTACTCCTGGCTCTGCCTTCTGATTTTGACTTCACAAAATATATGAATCGACAGATTTATATGCCTACGCTTGGTAGTAGAATGGTATAAAAGAACGGTTCGATTGTGCGTGTTTTGTGGGAGCAGAAAAAGTATGTTTGATGTCGTAAAAACTAGGTCAGACCTAATTTAAACTCCGACGCATCTAATTTAAATTAGATGCGTCGGAGTTTTTGCGATATTTGATGTCGCGAATTTGTCTGTGTTACAGGTGGTTGCGATGTGGGGGATTTTGCGTGTGATAGGTGGAGTGGAAAGACGGAGAACTTAGTTTTTGAATAGCAGGGTGAGGAGGGGTATTGTTGCTACGGAGAGGATTGTGGTGAAAAAGGTTATTTCGATTATTAGCTTGGGGTCGCGGTTGTATTTCAGGCAGAACATTGTGCCGTAGGCGGCTACGGGCATTGCTATTATTATGGTGTTGATTTCGTTTACAATGGTTGGCACTCCGCAGGCGCGAAACAGATAATATACTGAGAGTGGAATTATTGCGAGGCGTAGTATGGTGGCTATGTATACCTTGGGCGTGCCTATGATGTCGCGTAGGGACAGGCTTGCCATGGAGGAGCCGATTGAGAGAAGGGCGGCGGGAATGGTGATGTTGCCTACCATTGTTATGGGGCGGGAGATGATTGTGGGGGTGTGTACTTGCAGGATTACGAGGATTGTGGCTATGAATGCTGCAAGTAGTGAGGGGCTTAGGAGTATGCGGGGATTGAAACTGCGGAGGCTGTATTGGCCTTTTACGAGCATTATGCCTGCGGTGAAGATGAAGAATGTGTTGGAAGTGTTGAGCAGGGCTGTATAGAATATGGCTTTGGTGCCGAATATCGAGGCGGCTACGGGATAGCCTATGAAGCCTACGTTTCCGAACATCAGGGCAAATCCTATCATGCCGCGATGGTCGTGGTTGGGGGTTAGGAGTTTGGGTACAAGAAATCCGTAGATGAGCAGAATGATATAGGTGAGGAATCCTATGGCGAGCAATGGCAGAATGAGTGTGCGGTCGGGGAGTTCGTCGCCCATTGCGGAAGAGAGTATCAGGAGCGGGCTGGTGATGTCGATGACGAAGCGTGAGAGTTTTTTGTCGAACTCGCCGCCGATGTAGCCTAATTTGTTGGCTGCGTAGCCTAAGATCACTATGGCGAATAGTGTTGCCATCATTTGTAGATTTTCCATGCTTTTGCTTTTTGCTTGCCGGAGAAAAATTGTGCAGGGTGGGGGGAAAACGGTATTGCTTCTTTGTGGAAGAAGATTGCTTGTAGTTCAAATGGCATGCCTTGCTTTTTCCCGGTAATAGGGAATAAATCGATGCAAAATTACTGTAATGCGGAAAAAGTGCGGAAATATTTTGTGGAAAAGTGGCGGCAGACGGAAGATGCTTCGAATATTTGGCGGTTTTCGGTATATGGAGTTTGCAATAAAAAATTGCCGCATCATGGCAGTGGGAGTATTCCTTACCATGGTGCGGCAAAATGTTATGTTGCTTTATTGGCTTATGCCTTAGTTGGGCACGTTTAGCACGGGATAGTCGGTAGGTATCGGGTAGCTTGAGATTTCCTTGATCAGGTCGTCTGTCATCTCTTTGAGTTCGCCGCTTGCCACGCGTGCGTCCATATCAGCCTTGAATTCGTCATACATGTCTTTTGTGAGGCAGTAGTAGTGGTCGCCGTAGTCGCTTGTGTAGGTTGCCACTTGGCGCAGATATCCCCATTTCTCGAAGTAGGGGAACATGTTGTAGCCTGTGGCAGTCGACATCTTGTAGATGAAGTTGAGAATGGCGGCTGCTTCGTTTTGGGTGCTCTTTGATTTTTCGTACACGTAGTTGTTGGTTACCCACACGCTGCTTGGATACATTTCGCGGAGCAGTGCCAGGCGCGCTGTCTTGCCGTTTTGTGCGGCTGCGATGAGTTCGTATTTGTTTGTCCCGCGTTCGGTTTCGCGAATGTCGTTGAAGAAGTTGGGATAGATATCGGTGTTGTTTTCCTTGAACTCAAAGTAGTTCCATATTTCATAGAGACTTGCCAAACGGTTTGAGAAGAGGTTGTTGAAATTGTGCTCTACAAAATTTGCGGTGTGCAGATAGTCTTCGGCGCGCGACGGTATTCGTGCGTCTTTCATTGCGAGGAATGCTTCCTGAAGCTTTGGCGAGTAGGAGTAGTTGCTTGCTGCCGCATAAGCTTTCTGACGTGCGGGGCTCAGAGAGTCGGTATGCGTTTCAAAGTAGTCCTCCTCGAAATATTCTTTGTAGGCTTGGGCGAAATTGTCAATCAGGAAGTTTTTCGTTTTCTGCCCGAAGTGGATACAGCAATAGCTCGAGAAAATATTGTTTGAAACCTCGGCCATTCCGCCCCAAGTGTAGTAGGAACTTTGATGCTGGTGTCCCCATTCATGTGCAACGCCCCAAATTGTGGAAGTGTTCTTGTTGAGGAAATTTGTCGGCACGAGAATCTCTGTTACGTCGTATTTAGCCGAAGCTCCGAGCACGGTTTGATACATGAAGTAGTCGTAGTTTACATAGAAGAGCGTGCGGATTTTCGGAATCTTGTTGTATTTTTCCAAACCGAGTACTCTGTGTTCCATTGCTATGATGGAGTCGTAAACATTTATGAGCTGGCGATAACGTCCAGCGGTGTAGCGTAGCAGAGACTTGGTTTCGAATACAAGATGCACCCTGTTGCCGAGAATGTCCATACACATGTATTTTGCATTCTGCAACACATTTGCGATGTCGGTGTTTGTCATCTTGTTGGTGATGTATCCGTTTTGAATTCCGTTGATAAAGTGCAAACCGATAGAGTCGTATTTTTCGGGCGTGTCTGATCTGTATTTTACGTATGCAAGTCCCACGCTGTCGGCAGTGTAGTTGATTAGATTCATGCCGTTTTTGAGTGTGTACAACTTGTAGTCAGGACCTGTGTTGCCGCTTTTCGGACGGTATGCAGTTACATATAATTGTGCGGTAACTCCCGGCTGGATTCCTTTGACCGCTACAGAAAATTGTCCAGGGGTTATCGCTATGCCGGTAACGCCTTCAAAAATATCGTAGTTCTTGCTTGACAACAATGTATCGCCTACGCTCGAAGCCGGGAGCAGACAATTGTAATATGCCGTGCGGTATTTTGTGTCGTAGGTGCCGGCGTAGATTTGCGAGGCGAGGTTTTGTACAAACGGATTGGAGATGGTGTCGATATCATCTGCGGTGATTCCCGGACGAAGTTTGGTGAGGAGTTCATCTGCAAACACGCCGTAAACCGAAGATTGGTTCAAACCTATGGCAAACTGCATTTCGGCGCAACCGAATTGCTCGTTACCGTTGCCGTCTTCAAGTCCGGTCCAAACGGAAATCCTCATTATGTCGATGTTCTCGGCTCCGCCGTTGGGGAGGGCGATTCTAACGGAACTGCCGTCGGTTGTGAAATCGTAGGTACCGAGTTCTATGAATTCGTCAGAGCCTACTTTTTTGTACGAAACCTTTGCATTTCCCATGTAGCCGTGGCTTGTGCCGTTGGGAACGTAGGTGATGTATGCCACGTCCTTTCCGCCGAATGTGTATTCGAGGTTCAGGGGATTTGTTTCGGATATCGTGCCCTTTTCTGCCGAATATTCGTAATATGTGGAGTTTGATCCGTCGATTGTGCGCTTGAGTGATGACGTTCCGGGCGCATTAGCGTCGGTCGGCACCACATCAAGGGTGGGCTGCTCCACATATTTTTCAAAGTTGGAGCCGTCTTGCACGATTGAAACATAGCGGGTGAGGTTGTTTGCTTCGTTGTAGATTTTTACGCGTGCCTCACGGGTTGATTTGTCTATGTTGGTGGTAACGCGATAGTTGAAACCGTTTTTCGTGGGGGTTACAACGCACCAATCAGCATCGCTGCTGACGGTATATTCCACGCTCGAGGCTACTTTTACTTTGCCGAGCGCTGCGCGATACGACACAGAGCGGGTGGGGGAGGCGGGAACGATTACCGGGGATTGCGAGTCGGTAATAATGCTTTGCGCCGTGGCGTTTTGATGTAGCACCGGCATCATCGCTAACGAGAGCAATCCTATTATATATTTGGGAGTATTCATTTGATGTCTTGATTTGGGAAACGCTTATTGGATTACGATTTTCTTCTGTCCCACGATATAAACGCCGGGAACGAGAGATATTTCAACGGGTGAGGCGCCCACTTTTCCTTGCCATACAATAGCACCGTCGGTTGAGACAACGGTTGCGTTTTGGCTGCGAGCGGAAGAAAGCAGGAGCACATTGCCGGCTGTTTCTGCGATGATTTCGCCGTTTGATGCCTTGATGTCTTCAATGCCGCTGGCAATGCCTTCATCGTAAACCACGAAACTTTTTGTGCGTATGTTAAGGTCGGGATAGTCTTTGCCGGTGATGGTGAGGTATACGTTGTCGAAATTCTTGAAGAACTTCACGCGTCCCAAAGAAGAGACCATGGTGTAGTCGCCAAGGGCTGCCGAACTTCCCGCCTTGAGTGTGCTGTCGTCTTCGCCGTTGTAGAAGGTGATTGTGCCGTTTCTCCTGCCCGATGCATTGGTGATGAATCGTGAGAAGTCTACATATACAGCGGCGGCAACGGTGTCGGGAACGTTGTTGTAGGTTTGGTTGCCGCAGATATAGGTGTTGGTGATATCTTTGTTGTATATGCTGCGGATTGATAGGTGATTGTCGCTGCAGTTGATGTATTGCGCGGGATTTTTAGCGTTTAACAGTTTGCTCAAAGCCAAGGTGTCGAGTTCGTTGTTGCTTACGTCGAGGGTTTTAAGGCTGTCGCTTGTTGAAAGGTCTACTTCGGTGAGTTTGTTTCCCGTGATCCAGAAATCCTCTATCTGTGATTTTTCGGTCAATGTCAGTAGAGAGATTGCATTGTCGGGACAAACGAGGGTTTGCATCGGCGCCGTGTTTGAAAAACTCAGCATGGTGAGATTGTTGTTTGCCGCCCAGAGCGAACGCAACTTGTTTTTTGTTCTCACGGTGAGCGTGGAAATATTGTTGTCGTTCACGTTTATCACTTCGAGGTTGGTGTTGGGAATGATGTTGAGGCTCGAAATATCATTGCCGGCGCAATCGAGGCTGCGCAAACCGCTTGCTTTTGTGAGCGAGAGGGTTGTGATTTGGTTGTTGGAGCAATCCAATTCTTCGAGCGCGGTATTTTTCGTGAGGTCAAGCGTTGTGAGTTCGTTGTCGGAGCAGTTGAGCGAAACGAGGTCGGGAGCTTGTGTTAGGTCGAGCCATTTCACGTTTTGCTCATGGCAGTCGAAACTCGAGAGTTGCGATGTGCCGCTGATTGTAACGGTATCGCCCGCCAGAGTTCCGGTTACCACGCTGTCGCGATAGCTTTTCACATCTCCGTCTCCCCAATCCACGCTTACGTGGGTATTGAGTGGCAGGGCGAATGTCAGTTTTGCTCCGGGCGATAGCGACGTTGCGAGCCTTATCGTAACGTTGTCGGCATGGGCCGAAAGTATTCCGAAGCACAAAACTGCTGCCGTAAAAAATTTAGGTAGAATTTTGTTCATTGCGTATGTTTTTTAATCTTCTTACTTAATAGCAGTTTTTGCTCCTTTTGCGGTGTCAGCAACTGCATGGCTGTATGTTTAGGTTCTTTGATGCCAAAATTACGAATAATAAGCGACAAAAAGATAATTTTGCGTGCTTTTTGAGGGAAAACGGGGCTTTGTGGCTAAATAAACGTTGATGTTTCTGAAAAAAGTTGCCGGGGAAAAACTGCGGTTTTCGTTTGCCGAAAAAAGACATTTGTTGTTGCAAAAACGAGGTCAGACCTAATTTAAATTCCGACGCATCTAATTTAAATTACATGGCCCGGAATTTTTACGAGATGCCTTGTAGTTTTTTTGCCTCCGAACACGGGTAAAAATCAACCGCTCCCCACGCAGAAATAAGGCGTGGAGAGCGGCTATATACATTATATAATAAGGAGGGTTGGGGCAACCGTTTTCTGCTCTATTGACTAAAAGTCTGAAATACCCCTTCTTTTTTTCGTGCCCTTGGTTTTCACTTCGTCAAGATTCACGAGTTTGTTTACGATGGCGTATATGGTGAGTCCCGAAATGGAGTGAATGTTGAGTTTGCGCGATATGTTTTTGCGGTGAGTGAGCACTGTGTTGAGCGAAATAAACAAGTTGTCGGCAATTTCCTTGTTGGTCATTCCCCTCACGGCACATGCCAGCACCTCTTTCTCGCGTGTGCTCAAATCTTCCTTGTCCTTGTCTTTCTCTGTCTTGGAATTGGCGTGTTGTCCGCTCGTGTTTTTAAGTTCAAGTTTGCTTACGGCAGGAATAAACAGTTTGTTTTCCACAGCGCAATGCGTTGTGAGGTCGTCCTCGCAAGTGTAGATGTTAAACACTACGTCGTTGAGGAAATTTACATTCGCCGCCGGCACGCCATATTTGACCAACAGATTTTTAAGTTCCTTGAGTTTCGACTCTATAGCGTCGTGTCCGCGCAGATATAGCTCCAGTTCTTTTGAAGACGGTGCAGAGCGGTCTTCTTCATACTCTCCGCTGAGTTGCTGTTTCACATAGGTGAAAATCTTGTTGTTCTCAAACTGCATATGTTTCCTCACCTCCGAAGTGTAAGCGTCGTAGAACTGAAGAATCAGGAAGGCCACCTCGTTTTTTTCGGAGCAGTCAACCGCTTCTATGAGCTTGCGACGAATCTTGGGGAACTGGAAATTCAGAAAATAGTCGTGGGCATTGCGAAGATAGTCCATGAGCGCCGCAACATTGATTTTGTCAACAAAAAGTTCGGCACACTCCTCGCCATGTTTTATAAAGTTTGCAACAGCTATGAATGTATCCGTATCTACACCATTGGCTTCGCACACCTCACGCACCGAGTGCTCACCCACACCGAGCGGAATGCAAAATCGGCTCATGGCCTGAAGAATCTTAGGCTCGTAGCGGATTATATCCCACATCAGTGCATCTTCATTAAAGTAAATGCTTGACATAACTCGTAATATCTTTATTTTGTTTGCAAACTTACGCATTTTTTTCACCACTCCCACCTCACTATATTATGGTATTTGGCTATAAAAATGGGTAATTGTACGTCTGAAATCACTCGGATTCAACACCAAACCGCATACCAACTACCTATTACGCCCCGGATTTACCTAAAATTGGGTATTGCTTGCGCATAAAGACCGCTCTAATTTTGCACCCGAAAATAATCAGAAGAAAGATAAATGAAACTTAATTGGCAAAAGACGGCAAAAACAGCGCTTTGTGCGCTTGCCTTTACTGCAGTGCCTGCTATGGCGCAGGATTATTCAGCTGCCGACAGTGTGCAAAACCATGTGAAAGGAAATCGTTTGAGTGTAGGAGGATATGGCGAGGTAGCCTATTCACGCAATTTCTATAGCGACAACGTTTTTCGCTATACCAGTCCGCAGAAATACAAGAACGATCCGTCTCACGGGCGCTTTGACATTCCGCATGCAGTGATTTATCTCGGCTACGACTTTGGCAAGGGCTGGACAATGGGCTCTGAAATAGAATTCGAGCACACCGGTACTGGCGTTTCGCAGGAAAAAGAATACACCGAAGGAGGTGAATGGGAACAGGAAGTGGAAAAAGGCGGCGAGGTGGAACTCGAACAATTCTGGCTTCAGAAATCGTTTTTCCCGGAACTCAATGTAAGATTAGGACATATAGTAGTGCCCGTTGGCTTGACCAATGCTCATCACGAGCCGCTCAATTATTTTACGGTTTATCGCCCGGAAGGCGAAGCCACAATACTACCTTGCACCTGGCATGATACGGGATTGAGCATCTGGGGACGCTCGGGCGATTTCAGATACGAAGCACAGGTAGTAGCAGGTCTTGACGCATTTATGTTCAACCGCGAAAACTGGGTGCAAAAAGGCGCAGGCTCTGCTTATGAATTCAAAGTGGCAAACAAATATGGCTTTGTAGCCCGCGTAGACAACTACACAGTGCCTGGACTCCGCATAGGCGTAAGCGGATATTACGGCAAAGCAATGCACAACTCCTTCCCCCACGAACTTGAAGGCAAAGACGAAAACAATAATGTGAAGACATACGACCATGTAAAGGGAAACGTTGCAATTGGTTCTATTGACTTTACCTTTAACAAGTACAATATCGTGGCGCGAGGAAGCGTAGACTATGGATATGTGGGAAATGCGCAAACTATAAGCAGCATCAAACGCAATCTTGCCGCAAACAATTCAAACTATCAGAAGACTCCGGTTGGGAAAAATGCCTTGGCAATAGCTTTTGAAGCCGGCTACGATGTTTTCTCACAAATAGAATCGATGCGACAGAAAGAACAAAAACTGTTTGTGTTCGGCCACTACGAATACTACGACTCATATATTCAGACAAAAATGCAGACTCCCTACGATTATACCAAGAAGATAAGAATGGCTTTCGGACTTAATTATTATCCCATACCGCAAATCGCGGTTAAGGCCGAGTATTCGAAACGCTTCCTCAAATCGCAGTACAACAACGAGCCTTCTGTTTCGCTTGGCATAGCATACGAAGGTTTCTTCCTCTAAGAAAATTGAAATAAAAACATTCTAAATATAATTTGTAACAATGAATAAATTAGCAAAACTTCCGGCGCTTCTTCTTTGTGGAGCAGCAATGGTATTCGGTTTCTCTTCTTGCAGCGACGACAAAGGCGGCAATGAATCCTCCGAGAAACAACAGCAAATGAGTGAGGTTCTGAACCAGTATATCAATGGTACGGTTTATACTACCTATGCAAAACTTGCTGAAGAAACAGGCAACCTTTACGACCAACTCAAAGCAGCCAAAAATAAAATGGTTGCAAATCCCAGCAGTCTGAGCCAGGCAGAAATCAACGAGATTTGCGAAACGTTCAAGAAAGCACGCGCTTATTATGAAGAGAGCGAAGCTTTCCTCTATGGCGCAGCTACTGATTTTGGAGTTGACCCCCATATCGATACATGGCCTTTGGCTGTGAACACTCTTGCCGGCCAGCTTTCCAATAAGAACCATATGGCTATCATGAGCGGCGATGACGACGAAGCAATCGCTTTTGCCGGCAACAGTCTCGGTCAGGAACTTCTCGGTTTCCACGGTATTGAATTTATTATCTTCCGCAACGGAGAAAATCGTCAGATTGCAGACCTTCTTGGCGAGGAAACAGACCAAGTGTTCAAGGATCTTGGCGTTCATGTAACTGGTAAAGAAGAACTTATTTACGCTACAGCCGTTGCAGGAGACCTTCGCGACAGATGTTGGCAGCTTGAAGTTTCTTGGAATGAAGATGCTCCCCAGGCTCACGCCGACAGAGTAGAAGAACTTGAGCTTCCGAGCACAGTTGGTGGCGGTTCATATTCTTATGGAAAGAATATGCTCGAAGTTGGTAAAGCCGGCAGCACATATCTTACTCTTCAGGAAACGATGGTAACGATTATCAAATCGGGTTGCGAGAATATCTGCAACGAAGTTGCTAACGTTAAGATAGGTAATCCTTATGGTAATGGAAAAGAACCGGATCCTAACTATATCGAATCTCCGTATAGCCAACGTTCGTTCATTGATTTCAAGGACAATATTATCAGCATTCAGAATTCTCTCTATGGCGGCCGTTCTGAAAACCGTGTAGCAAGCAAATCTATCATACAATATATGAAAGATCACGATTATAGTGGCCTTGCAAAACTTGAAAGTGATATTACGGCGGCTATTCAGGCTCTTGAAACTTGCCAGAATACTTTGGTAGGCGGATTTGTGAACAATATAAAAGATCCTCTCGTAGGTAAAGCGCAGACTGCTATTCAGACTCTTGATGATGATTTGAACAATGCGGCAGACTGGTTCGCAAAGCAGTAATATCCGAGCGTAAAGCGAAAGAATGGTAGTGGAACAAAACGTTCCGCTACTATTTCGCGTTAAAGGAAATGTATAAGACAAACAATAAGAATAAACATCAATGAAACTTAGAACTCTATGTGTCTACGCCTTTGCCGGGTTTGCAGGAATATCTTTGTATTCCTGTAGCGACGACAATAATGGCGGAGGAGAAAGCACCGAAACAGATGCCAACTATGTGGGCAAGGCTGTGGGAAATTTCTCTGCAGAAGAATGGTATCCCGGCGGAAAGCTTGGAACTACCGACAATGTTTTAGCAAAATGCTATGAAGATGAATCGCCGGCCACAGAACAAGCCGGACTTATGGCTGAATTCAATAAAGGCGAGGCTTTTTTTGAACGTAATTTCAATACAACGCAGGCGCCTTTTAATGGTTTTGGCCCTGCAGCGTTGAGAAAATCTTGTCTTGACTGCCACCCGGGATACGGACACGGCAAACGTCAATATTCTTACCATTCTGTTTTCGGCAACGGCTATCTTTTGGCAATATATGAGCCCGAAGACGGAAAGAATAGCAACGATGGTGATTATATTTCCGAGGTTACAGGCATGCCACAGACTATGGCTACCGAACCATTCCTTCCTCCAATTGATGAAAGTAAGATTGAAATAGAATGGAAAGATGTTACTGCGATGGAAAGTGGCTTGGCAATGCGTTTCCCCGACAACAACGAGGAATTTCATCTTATGTATCCCGAAGTTACTATCCCCGAAGATGCATTTAATACCTATCCGCGTCCTCAAAATATTGCTGTTCGTCTTGAATCAACGATTGGCGTAATCGGCGTAGGTCTGCTCGATGCAATTCCGCAGGATTCCTTGAAAGCGCAGTATGCTGCCGAGGCAAAATATGTGGAACTCAATCCTAAATTCTGGGACAAGGAAGCGAACGATTGGGCTGCGGGTGCATGGTATACTCTTGCCGACGGAACAAAAAGCATCAAGAGATTTACTTATGCCCTCACCCGTGCGTCTTTGCAGGACGGCCCGGGAGCTAATGCCATTTGGAATATCACCAATGTAAGCCGTAGCGATCGCCCGAAGCTTTACACCACAGATGCTTGGGCAGAAGCTATGTCGAGAGACGCAGATGTGATCAAAGCTATCAAGGCTGACAAGAATTCGCCCTATTATGCTGACGGTACTGACGAAGGTATTGCAAACGCTGTGAAGGTTTTGCTTTCGCCCAGCACCAATCAGTTCGACAATGACATTCACAAATTTGAACCAGAAATGAGCGACGACAATTTCTATGCGTTTTTGGTTTGGCACCGTGGCTTGGCGATTCCCCGTGCACGAAACTTGAACGACACAGAGGTGCAGCGCGGTAAGAAATTGTTCAATCAAATTGGTTGTGCCACTTGCCACCGTCCGTCCTGGACCACAGGAGATGACAATTATTGGGCTCCTGCTTCGATTGGCGGCCGTCCTTTGCCAAAATATCCCAATCAGAAGATTTATCCCTATTCGGATATGTTGCAGCATCGCTTGCATATGATCAACGATATCCATGGTTCGTGGTGTCGCACCACTCCTTTGTGGGGACGCGGGCTTTCGATGGCAAATACCGGCGCAGAGGATAGAATGCACGACTGCCGCGCGAGCAATGAGATAGAAGCTATTATGTGGCATGCCTATAGCAAAGAGAGCGATGCCTATGAATCGGCTCTCAAATTCTATAATCTCAAGAAAAAAGACCGTGATGCCGTGGTTAAGTTCATACGTTCTATCTAACGCATGGCTTAGAAAAAAACAGAAATAGCAATTCAAAAAAGGCGGAGCATACATTTTGTATGTTCCGCCTTTTTGTTTTTGTATGATTTCCTACAACGGAGTTGCGAAACTCAAGAAAATAAGGAAAATGACGTTGATGTTTTCTCCGCTTGAAACTGTTGTGGAAATGATATCAAATATGGCAAAAACAATGTCTGACATTGTTTAAACAATATCAGACATTATTTAAATTATATCAGACATCGTTTTTACGATATATGATGTCTGAATTTTGTTACTGGTGTTGCAGGCGTAGCAAGTCGTTTACAGTCTTGACGGGATTGAATGTCGAAAGCGGCACTTCCACAAATACTGTGTTCCAGTCGCTCATTCCGCCGTTCCACAAACCTGGCAATTCGAGTGCTTTCAGTTCCTTTCCGTTTTTCGACTTGTGTGAAATGAAACCAGCCGTGGAATCAACGTATTCCCTCAAGTCGAATTTCTCGCCTTGGTAGTCTTTTACGGCGCACACCAAATCTACGGGATTGAAATAGCTGCCGTTTTCAAACATCTTGCGACTGTTTTCGTCTTCCATGTTGATTTGAGAACTTTCAAGTATTTGCGGAGAAATACTGCCGTCGTTGTTGTAAACAAGGAACGGGCCGCCGCCGGCTTCGCCAACGTTTCTTACAACGCCGCACACGCGAATGGGGCGGTTGAATTTGCAGAACAGATAATCGGCAAGCTCCATATTGCTTTCAAAAGCCACTCCCGGGCGTGTGGTGTGCAGTTCCGTTTCAAGGAAATGCTTCATCTCGTCCAGCCTGTCGTCGTCGGGAATGTTGTTGTCAAGTTCGTCAAGAAATTCGAATATCTTTTTTTGTACAGAAACAAGTTTGCCCGCGAGCAACTGCTTGTAATCCACTGTGTCTTGCATCAGACGCTCCGGCACAATGTTGTCAATGTTTTTGATAAACACGATGTCGGCATCAATGTCGTTCAGATTTTCGATAAGAGCCCCGTGGCCGCCCGGACGGAACAATATTGTGTCGTCGTCGTTGCGGAACGGTTCGTTTTGGGGCGTTGCAGCAACCGTATCGGTCTTTGGTTTTTGTTCTGATATGGACACATTGTATTTTCTGCCGGTATTTTTTTCTATCTCCGGCAGCTTTTCGTCAAGAAGTTCCTTGAATAGATTGCGGTGTTCATGCGAAACGGTGAAATGAAGATTGACATCGTTGCTGCTGTCTCCTTCAATCAACGCACCTTCATAGAGATGTTCTTCCACAGAAGTGCGCGCGCCGTTGTCATAATTGTGGAAAAGCAGAAGACCTTTGGGCTTTTTCCCATAGTTAAGCCCCTCTTCGCCAAGCAAAGCCGAGACGATATCCTTGTAGCAGCCTTTTTTCAGAAGTTCGCGTATATTGCGGTTGTGAAGTCTCACACATGCCGCGTCGAGTGCCTCATAGAATGCAAAATGTGCGATACCGTCAAAAAATTTCTTCTCGAAATCAGTCTGCGGTTCCTCGTAGTCTGCGTCCAGAAAGGCAAACAGATTTTTGAACATGCGACTTGCTGCTCCCGATGCCGGCACGAATTTCATCAGCACGGCATTGTTTTCCTTGCAGTATTCGTTCCAGTTTTCTATATAGCCTTTGCGTTGTGTCTCATCATATTTTGCAACGCCACACTCTGCCGATGCCGCAGCATAAAGTTTCTTATAGGGAAAACCAGTCTTGAAAAGGTTCAATTGATTTAGTACCTCTTCTTCGCTTATCCCTTTTTCTGCGAATTGTTTCTTGTCTTCTTCTGTAAATTTCATCAGATATTTCTTTTGATATTACAAAGTTAACAAATAATCCGCACGTGTATCAGCGCTTGAATATTATTCGGCGGGAATAGGCGGGTTTTGCGTCCATTCTAATGCTCGGAGACATCAAATGATACAGAGGTGTAAGTTTTGTTCCGCTTTCTTTTCCGAAGAAAGTAGTGTAGTCGTTATGATGTATCGGCTCGCCGTAAATCATGTTTGCGTCATTGCCGATTTGTCCTCCCAGAACGAGCGGACCATACATCACGCGGAACGCACCGGCTTCGTTGTTTTCCTTGTTTATCACGTCGGCGTAGGTTGCCGTTTGCTTGAAGGTGATTTTTATCTCGTCGCCTTTTTTGTAGCGTCGGGTTATTTTTGCCAGTCCGTCGGCCTCGTCATAATTCACGGGCTTGCCGTTTACCTCCACGCAGTAGTCTTTTGCCCATGATGCCTTGGCAAACGAAAGAGTTACCTTTCCTTTGGGTGCGGCAACCACTTTGATTCGTGCGTAGCTTGTAATGGGGTATCCGGTCTTTATTTCCAGTTTCACGTATCCGCTTCCCGCGAGAGTGTCGGCTATTGTTGCGTCTCTCAGGAAAGGTATTGCCAATTCGTTGCCGTTTTTGAAAGCTGTGAAGTCGGCTGCGCGTCCGAGTCCTTCGCCTCCTCGCATGGTGCAGCACCAATGTGCTTCGTCGCAGTTGGGAGATACGTTGTATGTGTTGCGCGTTTTGCCGGGACTCATCTCCAAGCCGAAGCCGCCGTTGTCTCTTTGGGCAAGACAGATTGCGTTGTAGTAAATAAGCTCTGCGTCTTCGCGATATTCTGCTTTGCCTGTGTGTTGCCAGAGTTGCGCTGCCACGATAAAGGCATCGACTATGGCGCAGGGTTCAGTCCATGTGTCGTAACGGCAAAACCAGTTGTAGTTGCCGTAGAACTCTGTCATTCCGAATTTCTTGTATATCTCCCAGCGTTTCTCCACTTCGCTTATATATTTGGCGTCTTTGGTGATGTCGGCATACCTTATCAGTCCGCGCATAGCTGTCAGTGAAGCGTGGGTTTGCGCTTTAATTCCGGTGAGGTCCACATTTAGGTAAAGGTTTACCAGTTTGTCGGCCACGGGGCGGAGTTTCTCGTCGCCGGTTACTTGCAGGGCGTGCAAAAGTCCTTCCATTCCGATAAACACGCAGCCTATGTCGGTTGACAAACGCCAGTGGCCGATGATTTGCGAAAGGCTTCCGGAGGCTTCACCTACGTTTTGCTTGCGGCTTTCGGGCGAAATGGGATAACTGTTATAGTATTTGTCGCCGGGCAAGAACAGATTTTCTGCCAGACGTTGTATTACGGGCAATTGGCTCTTGTCGTTTTTCCAAAGATAATACTCGCACAACCCGCGCAATAGCCAGCCGTTGCCCGAGAGTTGCTGTTCGTCCACAGAGTCGCGGTGAATGGTGCCCATGTATCCGAGTTCGTTAAGATGCGAGGGCACACGTCTCATTATCTCGTCGAGATAGCGCGGTGTGCGTCCCGTGGCGCGTGCGTCCATCACGATTCCGAGAATGGTGCGTCCCTCGGTGTCGCCGGGCCAATAGCCGGATTGCTGTTCGGTAAGGAATACATAGTCGGGCTGATACTTTTCTTCTTCGAGCCTGTTGAGGTTTTTCTGAAGACGGGCGTTGAGTTCTCCGCCTACCTTGATGTTTTCAAAAGCAATAGTCTCGTATTTTGAAACCCTGTCTTGTGGCTTTGTGTTTTGGGCGTTGCCCGTAAGAACCAAAGTTGACAATGCGAGCAATGTCCCGCAGAACAATTTGTTGTGTAGCATTATTATTCTCTGTTGTTAGTCTGTTGTTGGTATTGATAAGGAATATTTGCTTTGCGAAAAGCAATATTTCCCGAAAATGATGCCGGCATATAATGATGCCGACCCTTGCGTAGCATGCTGATGTTTGCTAATAGATGCAAGTTTACGATTTATTTTCGAAAAATCCGACTTTTTGGTATAGTTTTTTTGCTTTCTCCGTATTTTTCAACCGTTTATCGTCTAAAAAACGCTTTATGAAAAGCTACAGAAATGCCGTTTTTTGACCCCTTCGTAAGTTGTTGAAAATGGAGCGTTTGGAAACGCGAAAATTCCGGGCCATGTAATTTAAATTAGATGCGTCGGAATTTAAATTAGGTCTGACATAGTTTTCACGATATCCGATGTAGTTTTTTCGGCATGTTTTGGGGTGTGAAATTTGCGGTGTTTATTTTGCCCGAAAATAAGATTGGGTAGTGTTTGTGCCGCTGTGGTTAATTCGTGTTGCCATACAAAAAAGGAGCAAACGAACCATGCGCTCATCGCTCCTTGATGTGTTTCTTCTGTTCCCTGAAAACTTCTGCTTGGTTTCAGTTATGAGTTATGGCAAGTCCGCCTTCGCCCGTCTCTTTGTAGAGCGACGGCAAATCGTGTCCCGTTTGTTTCATCACTTCTACCACGCGGTCGAACGAAACACTGTGCTGGCCGTCGGTGAAAGAGGAATAAAGGTTGGAATCGAGGGCGCGGAGAGCCGCATAAGCGTTGCGCTCTATGCAAGGTATCTGCACGAGTCCGCAAACAGGGTCGCAGGTCATGCCAAGATGATGTTCGAGCCCCATCTCAGCCGCATATTCTATCTGCGAAAGGCTCCCGCCGAAAAGTTGGCTTGCAGCCGCAGCCGCCATGGCGCATGCCACTCCCACTTCGCCCTGACAGCCCACTTCGGCACCCGATATCGACGCATTTTCCTTAGCTATGTTTCCAAACAAACCGGCTGTTGCCAACGCGCGGAGTATTCTCGGGTTCATGAATTCCTTGGTGTTTTGAAGATGATACAACACCGCCGGCATCACACCGCACGACCCGCATGTGGGAGCCGTAACAATCACGTGGCCCGACGCATTTTCTTCCGACACTGCCAAGGCATAGGCAAACGTCAGCCCTTGCGATTCGAGCGAAGGCTTGAGCCCTTTTGATTTCACGTAGAACTTGGTTGCCTTGCGTTGCAGATGCAACGGACCGGGCAGCACTTCTTCTTCGGAAAGTCCGCGCTGAATCGACGCTTTCATCGTGTTCCAAACTTCGGCAAGGTATTCCCAAATGTCGTTGTCCTCATACATTTGCACGTATTCCCAATAGTTCAGTCCGTGGGCGCAGCAAAAGTCCATGATGTCCTTCATGTGGGTGTGGGGATAGATATCCGGATTTTCTTTGTTAAGGAACTTCGGTTTTTCTTCTTTTAGCGAACCTCCGCCCACGCTGTAAACAGTCCATTCGTCCAGGAAATTCCCGCCGGCATCGTAGGCCTCGAATTTCATGGCGTTGGGGTGGAACGGCAAAAAGGTTTTGGGTTTCCATGTGATGCGGCTTTCTACGTTCGCTTTGCCGAAGAAATCAGTCAGAGCCTTGTCGGTGAGGTGCCCTTTTCCCGTGGCGGCGAGACTTCCGTACAGAGTGATATTCACCATGTGCGTTCCGCTTACATGGTTAAGGAATATCTCGGCGGCAAAAGCCGGTCCCATCGTGTGGCTTGACGATGGCCCGTGCCCAATCTTGTATATCTCTTTAATGGTTCGCATAGCTGGGTAAATAAATGTTTGGTGCAAAGATATTATTTCGCAGCGTATGAAACCGTAAAGCGACGCAGATTTTATTGTAACACACCGGTTTCGCGGAACATCGCACGGTAGAATTCCGCTTTCCTCTCAATGTTCATGGGATAAGCGCGACTGGAACTCGGCATGCGGTAGAACGAAATTTCCCTGCCGTTTACAGTTGTATTGATATGCTTTCCCGTTTTTGGAATGTCCGTGCCAAATTGGCGCGCAACCTCTTCGGCCGATTTTCCGCCGGTTGCAACCACGGCAACACACTGCGGCATCTCGTCCAAAAGCATGGGAATGTCTGTGGGTTGGGCTATTTCAAGAAATTTGTCGCTTGCGTTGTTGTTCAAACGCGTTACAGCCGTGGCAGTGTCGTATATCGCAATCCCTTTCTCGGTTAGCAGACTTACGATTTGCTGCAAACGGAATGTTTTTCCCGGCACATCGGTGAGCGAAAACTTGTCGCCGTTGAAAATCAAACCGAATATGCGCCACATGTCATTGATGAAATTAGGATAGAAAAAGTTCATGGACCAACGGTTCGCCGGCGGCGGAAAACTTCCGAGCATTAAAATCCGCGCACCCTCGGGAATAAACGGCTTCAAAGGGTGATGTTCTACCATTTCCCGAATTTTTGCGGATTTGTTCTGCGGTAATGTCCCTTCGGCCTGAAGTTTATTCCAAAATAAATGTTGGTCATTGCGATTGCATTGCTCATACGGAAACGCGATTTGCGGTAGGTGTAAGCATGAAGTACGCTCGAAAAACCCGCGAAAAACCGGTTGGTATTCCACACAAGCCCTATGCGCCCGATTACATCAAAGTTAATGTTGTGTCGGGAGAACAATTGTTTGTGGTCAATGGTTTGGCCTTTCGAGAACTTGTATCCCAAAGCAGGCGAAGCCGATATCGCAAAAAGCCAATTGGGCGCAAAAACCCAGTTGTAGGCGTAGCCGAAATTTATGCTGTAGTCGTAAAAATTGATCTTGTTGAACTTTAATTCGTCATACAGTCCAGTGCCGCCGTTCTCGGTTGAAAGTAAAGCGGCGGGCAGTTTTGTGTGGTCGAATGCCAGTTTTTGGTGGGAATACAAGATACCTGCTTTCCACGAGCCGCAACTTCTTTTTTGCTGTGTGGTCTGGCTGAACGCTGCGGGGTAGGAAAATTTTTTGTGATTGAAGATATAGTAGATGTTTACACTGTTGGTGTACGTTTTAAGTCCGTCGAAGTGCACATCTTTTATGTTCTTGGTGTTTGCTTTCCCGAAACCTTTTGTTTTGTTTATGGTAAAATCTCCGTTGTTCTTGTTGTGAATGTAATCGATGCCTATGGTGGAGCTGTAAAGACTGATATTGTATTGCTGTGATTTGTTGGAAGTGTAAGTACGTCCGATGTCAAACTGATAACCAAAGAATGCCCAGTGCCATCCGACGTATGGGCCGATTTTTAGTCGCGGGTGCGCAGAAAGGGAAATGCGTTGTTTTTTGTCGTCTTCGTTTTTCCCCTCAATGGTATAGAAGCTAAAAAGATTGCTCTCCTGTATCATCGCCGCGAAATTGTAATGATTGGGTTCTATATAGGTTGTGTCAATGGCGTTGAAGTTCTGGAAAAATCTGTAGAGCTTGCTGCGTTTTCGTTTTCCTGTTTTTTGTGGCAGGGTATCGGGTTTTATTGTTTTGCCAACGCTGTCGGTGTATATTTCGCGGTATGCCGAAACGTCTTGCGCTTTTATCATTTGTGTGGTAAACAACGTAAGAAAAACAAAGGTGAGTATGGTTGTGAATCTTTTCAATGCAGAAACACTGTTTTGAGGAAGTGTAGGGGTTGTGTGGGTTCAGATTTTTCCGAGAATGCGGTCCATCACCCAGTTTACTGACGTTGCGCTCACGCTGTCGCAGTTGCAAATGGCCTTGCCCTGCAAATGTTCCACGATTAGCTTTATGAGCGGCAGTTGCACGTGTTCCGGATTTTTTACGTTTATTTCTTCGCGTCCCCGCTCTGTGTTCAATTCAATAGGAGAGTATGTAAATACGGAGAAACACACTTCGCCCTTGTCGCCAATCACTTGTATGCAATCTTCCTTTGCTGATTCGTGGGCGACAAAGCACCACGAGCCTGAGCCGGGCAATCCTGACGCAAATCGGAACGCTGCGCTCACGGTGTCTTCTGTTTCATAAAGTCCGTCGCGGTTGTCGCAATATCCTTTGGCCTCTACTATCGGGCCGAAAAGCTCTTGCAGCATATCTATCTGGTGGGGCGCGAAATCGTAGAAGTATCCGCCGCCGGCTATGTCGGGTTGCACACGCCAGGGAAGGTTTTGTCTGCTGTAGTCAAGGTCTCTCGGGGGTGCGGCAAAGCGTAACTGTACGTTTATCACCTTTCCTATTTCTCCGCTGTCGATGATTTGTTTCACCTTGGTGAAATATGGGAGATATCTGCGGTAATAAGCGGCAAAGCATGGCACACCTGTTTTCTCTGCGATGCGGTTTATACGGCCGCAGTCCTGATAGTTCGACGCCAATGGCTTTTCCACGTATGCCGGTTTGCCCGATTTCAATGCCATAATGGCATATGTTACGTGGGTGGAGGGAGGTGTGGCAATATATATTGCGTTTACGTCGGGATCGTCGATGAGTTGTTGCGCATCGGTGTACCATTTGGGAATATTGTGTCGCTCGGCATACGAACGAACCTTGTCTTCGCTGCGGCTCATTACCGCAACCACGCGCGAACCTTCTACAAGAGAAAAAGCAGGACCGCTCTTTTTCTCCGTAGCTTCGCCGCAGCCTATAAATCCCCAAGAAATGACTTTATTTTCCATTGTGTATGCAAAGATACTTAGATTTTGCTTATCTTCGTAACCCGTTAAAAGAAATATGTTGTTATGAATAAATCGGATAATGAGGCTGCAAATATTTCGCTTGTGCAGTGCCTGAAGAACGGAATAGGAAGTTTTGTGGGAAATTTTCGCCGCATTGCCAAATCCATGCTTGTTTTGTCGGTTGTGATTGCCGTTGTGGCGGCTGTGGGATTCGGCGGAAAAATCGGTGTGGTGAAGACCGATTACATAACCTACATGCCTTTTCACGAAATATCAATGGTGGCGTTTCTGAAATACGCCGTTGCGGCTTTGCTCGTGGTTGTAGCGGGATTGTTTTGGCGCGGAAAAGTTTTTCTGATGCTTATGCCCGACGGCGGGGCTAATATTGAAAAAAAGGCTACCTTGTTTGCCGGACTGAGATACGTTCAGTTTTGTCTTCTTGCCTATATCGCGTTCGGTATAATTGCTACGGCGCTGGCAGTGCTTGCCGTTAAGATTTCGGTGTGGCTCTGGATTGCCCTGGCAATATATATTATGGTAATTGCAGTGCCTGTTTATGTGGCGGAGTATGAATATATGTTTGCCGACAACAATTTCCGTACTTCTTTGCGTGCTTCTTTCAAGGCCGTAAAGGAGCAATGGGGCAGACTTTTCCTGCGTTTGCTCATCACATATGCCGCATGGGCGTTGCTTGTGGCCGTTGTGATGCTTCCGTCTGCGGTTCTTGCGCTTGCTGTCTACGACAACGCCACTGCGGTAAGCATGGAGGGCGCAACCGAAACGCCTGCATTTGTTTATGTGTTGGAATATTTGTTCATAGCCTTGGGAATGATTGCATCTTTGGCGGTTACATATTGCGCCATGTCGGTATTGAAATCGTTTTTTGAAGAATCAAAGGTATATTCTTCGGCACTTGAACAAGCCCGCGAAGATGAATTTTGAGCCTGTGATATATTGAAAAGAAACGGGTGTTGCACCCCGAAAAAACAACACGGCATCTCGTAAAAATTCCGGGCCATGTAATTTAAATTAGATGCGTCGGAATTTAAATTAGGTCTGACCTCGTATTTCCGATATGCGCTGACCGAATTTCGGCAACGTTTCAACAAAAAAGCACAACCCTTGCGGGCTGTGCTTTCTCTCTGTATTAATGACGCTTATGCTTCTTTAGATATTGTATTAGCTGCTGCGGGCGGTCGGTTTGTATGATAGATGCGCCTTGTTGCAGGAGCCAGCCCCAAGTTTCGTCGGGCTGTTTCAATTCCACGGCACGGTCGTCGTCGTGTTTGGCATTAAGAGATTCCCAAAGCGAGTTCAACCAAATCTTTGAGCCGCTGTCTTTAATCTTTTTGAGCAGCCGCGCCACTTCGGGAGTGTATTCCCTGAAATTGCATTCGAAAGCCACCGGTTTTATAGCCATATAGCCGTCGATAATTTCCTCGGCGTTTGGTTTGTCAAGGTTTACTATCGGCATGTAGACCACCTTGTCGAGCACATCTCCGTTTTCGGCTTTCACTGTCTCGTATGGCTTTCCCGATTTAATCACTGCCAGATTAATAGTATTTGTCTTTACGAGCAATTCATATACATCTTTGAAATAATCGTAGCCCTTGTCGATGTTTATCAATATCTTGCCTTTCGTAAGATTGAGCACCTCTTCGAGCGTAGGTATGGTGTGGAAAGTTACGCGCCCCATGCCGTTGCGCAATTTGAACTTCTTCAACTCCTCAAGAGTATAGTCTGACGGCTGTCCTTTGCCGTTGGTTGTGCGGTCTATGGTCTTGTCGTGCATCAAAACAAGATGCCCGTCTTTTGTCTTCTTCAAATCGAGTTCAACCATGTCGGCGCCCATGTCGATACAGTTCTGAAAAGCCAGAAGTGAGTTCTCGGGTGCATTTCGCCAATCGCCGCGGTGAGCCACAACGAGCACTTTTTTTGAGTTCGGGTTGTGCAGAATTTCCAAAAGGTTTTTCGCCTGTTTTTGTGCTGACAGCGTGATGCACGAAACAAGCAGCGCAATTACGCAAAGAGTCTTTTTCATGATTTTATGGTAAATGATTTTGGGGGGATAAAAGTGTTTTTATAATCTCTCGTGTATCAAATATGTTTTGCGGTAGGGCGTAGCTGCGGCATCGTTGCGTATGATTTCCGAAACCTCCGGCATTGTGCTTACGTCGCCATTGCGCAAAAGGATTCGTATTTGGTCGGCGTGTTTGTTGTACATATCTTTCTCGATAACCTTTTCGCTTGCAAAAAAGTCGGTATCTTCGGGCTTCAATCCGAACTTTGCTGCAATCAACATACGCACCTCGTTCAAACGGTTTGCGGGAGCGAGACCGTCGTAAATGTCTGTCTTGAAAACTTGGCGGTTTATGAAATGGCTGCTGAGCGTTGAAAGTATGAAATCGTCGCATTTGAGCCATACTTTAAGCGCCGAAACAATATCGTTGTCGTCAAGCTCGAGATAGTTGTCAAGGCAAACGGGATTGTTGTCGAATGTCTCGAGAGTGAAATCGTTTCTTAGGAAAAAATCGAGCGCCGGCGAAGCAAACAGATGCTTTCCCTGATGAATGAGTTGCCTTGCCCTTCGCAGCGCACCCGTTAATACGAGTTCTGCAGCCACTGCTGTTTTGTGGAAATACACCTGCCAATACATCATGCGCCGCGTCATCAAATAGTTTTCTATGGAGTAGATGCCTTTTTCTTCCACTACGATGTGATCATCTTTGACATTGAGCATCTGAATTATCCTTGCCGCACCAACGTTCCCCTCTCTCACACCGGTAAAAAAGGAGTCGCGGCAAAGATAGTCAAGCCTGTCCATGTCGAGCTGGCTTGAAATCAGTTCGTGAAGGAAGTGGCGCGGATTTCTGTCGTCGAAAATTCTCACGGCATCGTTCAGCGCTCCGTTCATTTCGGCGTTTATCCGTCTCATGACGAGCAGCGAAATATGTTCGTGGCTCACTCCGGGAATTATCACGTTTTCGAGAACGTGCGAAAACGGTCCGTGTCCTACGTCATGCAATAATATAGCGGCGAGAAGCCCTTTTCGTTCACGCGCGTCGAGACTTACTCCTTTTGATTCGAGCGAGGAAATCGCCTGACGTGTGAGATAGTAAGCACCGAGCGAATGCTGGAAGCGGGTATGTTGGGCGCCGGGATAAACAATTCCCTCAACTCCCAACTGACGTATGCGTGTGAGGCGTTGGAATACGGGGTGTTTTACAAGCTCAACGATTACTCCGCTTTCAATAGGGATAAATCCGTGAACGGGATCGATTATATATTTCATTGCATGGTGAGGAGTTTTATTTTTTCTTGTAGTCGTCTAGAGCCTTAGCCATTTGTTCTGCCATAGCCTTGGCTTTTTCTCCAGCCACTTGGGCGTAGTTTTCGGTGGAGTCGGCAAAGATTATTCCGCGTGAGGAGTTGACGAGCAGGCCGCAGTCGTCGTTCATTCCATATTTGCAAACTTCTTCGAGCGAACCGCCTTGCGCGCCCACTCCCGGCACTAGCAGAAAATTGTCGGGCACTATTTTGCGAACATCTGCGATGAGGGTGCCGCGTGTTGCGCCCACCACATACATCATGTTGTCTTTGTCGCCCCATTCCTGGCTTTTGCGCAAAACTTTCTCAAACAGTCTTTCGCCGTTGGCGTCTTCTGTCATTTGGAAATCAAGACTTCCGGCGTTGCTTGTGAGTGCGAGCAAAACTACGAACTTGTCTTTGTGTTCCAGAAAAGGAGTTACGCTGTCGCTGCCCATATATGGAGCTACCGTTATGGCATCTGCGTTAAGTTCGTCGAATGCTGCGGCGGCATACATGCGTGCGGTGTTGCCTATGTCGCCGCGTTTTGCGTCGAGCAGCACGAAATGGTCGGGATAATTCTCTTTCAGATATTCTATGGTGCGTTTCAGTATGCTTTCGCCTACGAGTCCTGCCGATTCATAAAAGGCGGCGTTGGGTTTGTAGGCCACGCAGTAGGGCGCAGTTGCGTCGATTATGTTTTTATTGAACGTGAACATCGCATCGTGGTCGGAGGCAAGGCATGCGGGTAGCTTTTTGATGTCGCTGTCAAGCCCTACACAAAGAAACGATTTGCGGTTGAAAATGTTTTCTATCAGTTGTTTACGGTTCATAATGTGTTTTGTTTTTTATATTTCTCACAAAATTAAGCATAAACGGCGAATTAGCTCCCGCTATGTGTCATAAAATTTAAATTGCATGAGTTGCGGAAATAGTCAAAACGGCTTTTTGAACAACTGTTTCTGATGTGCTTTTTACGATATAGGATATCGCAAAAACGATGTCTGACATTGTTTTAGCAAGATTTGATGGTGTGTGTAAATCGGTGCTTTCTGCTTGATTTGCAATGTGTTTTGTGTGAAAGAGAAAGCCTGCGAGAAAAACGGGAAAGCTATGCTATGAAAAGTCTACTGTAAACGTGTGTTTGTTGTCGGCGTAGGTATAGCGTATGTCCCATTTGTAATGGTCGCAAATCTGTTTCACGATTGCCAAACCCAAGCCGTTGCCTTTGCTTTGCCTTGTGGGATTGTTGAAACGGCTGAAAAGTGTGGTTTCGTCGAGTTTTGCATGCGCAGAACGGTTTGTGGTTTTCATGCTGTTGCCTGTGATGTAAATGTTTACCGCTGTATTGTCGTCGGAATTGCGTAGCGCGTTTACCACAAGGTTGTTTACGAGAACTTGGAGCAGTGTGCGGTTAGCGGAAACCATGGGCGGGGACTGCAATACGAGAATCACATTGGCTGAAAACAGTCTTTCGTAGTCGGGCAACAATGACTGTACGAATTCGCCGAGATTTATTTCCTCTTTCTCCTCGTATTGGTTGTTTTCTATCTTGGCGAGAAGCAGAAGACTTCGGTTGAGATGTTCCAGACGTTTGGTTACATCGTACATGTTTCCCACAAGTTCCGATTCTTTTTGGGTAAGGTTTTCCTGCAGAAGCATGTCAAGGTCGGAACGTATGATTGCGATTGGCGTTTGCAGCTCGTGCGATGCGTTTTCGGTGAATTCCTTTTGCACTTTGTAGCTACTTATGTCGCGCTTGATAAGGTTTGTGAGTGCTGTATTCAGACGTTGGAATTCCGAGATGTCGGTGTGTTGAAAATCGGGCGCATCGTCTTTGCCCAGTCTGAAGTTCTCGATTTTCTTCAGTGTGTCGTCAAACGGTTTCCATATCCTTTTGGTGGAACGGCGCATGGTTATCATCACGGCAATGCTGATTACAAGGGCAATCACAAAGTATTGTATCGTGATACCAACGGCCACGTCTTCCATAAGGTCGGTATCAGTATCTATTTTGCCCGTTGCGCGGTATTGCTCAATGATTTCCGTAAGGTCTTCGGCATAGAAGCGCGTGTTGAGATAGTAGAACACCGGGGCGCAAAGCAGCATTATCGCCACAAGACACAATGCCAGTTGCCGCATTGTCTTGTAAAGGAGAGTATTGTTTATTCTTGCCATTTGTATCCGGTATTATATAAAGTTTCTATATGTCCGCAACACCCCGCATCTTTGAGCTTTTTCTTGAGATTCTTGACGTGGGAAAAAACAAAGTTGAAGTTGTCCATCATGTCTGCGATGTCGCCTGTGAGATGTTCGGCTATAGCCATTTTTGAAACCACTTTGCCACGATTGCATATAAGAAACAGAAGTAATTCATACTCTGATTTTGTTAGCGTTATCTGTTTGCCTTCAAAACAAATCTCTTTGCTTAGCAAATCTATATGTAGCCCGGCGCTTTCAAGTGAGTTGTTGTTTTGGGAATATCGGCGGCGCAGGAAAGCAAATACGCGCATAGCGAGCTCGGAAAGGTTGAAAGGTTTCGAGATATAGTCGTCGGCGCCGATTTCAAGCCCGCGGATAATATCTTCCGTGCTGTCTTTTGCCGAGACAATGATTACGCCAGTTGTGGGCTTTGACATTTTGAGTTTTTCGAGCACTCTAATTCCGTTGCCGTCGGGAAGCATCAGGTCGAGAAGCACGCAGTCGTAGTTGTAGAGCCCTGTTTTTATCAGCGCCTCCCTTATCGTGAATGCTTGCTCGCACAGATATCCGCTTGTGGAAAGGAAATTCACGATGCTTTCAGACAATTGGCGTTCGTCTTCAACTATCAGTAGTTTCATGTTTGCAAAAATAAGAAATCTGTTGTATGTTGTGGTTTTGATGTTTCAGAAATCCAAGGTTGCAGCCATTCCTATGCTTTTTTCGCCGCATAGGGTGGGGGTGATGTTCAATGCCGTTTGCCTGTTGTTGTCTGTGGTATGGAATATCTTGGGATATAGCCAATAGGCGAACTTTGTGCTGAGTATTCCGAAGCCTGCGCCGGCAATCACATCGCTAAACCAATGCCGGTTGTTGTACATGCGCATAAATCCTGTGCCTGCTGCCACGGCGTATCCCGCATATGCTATCCACGGCGACTGTTGGTGGTATTCCTGCCACAGCATTTCGGCTCCCACGAAAGCCATGGTGGTATGTCCCGAAGGGAAAGAGTTGCGTTTGCTATGGTCGGGGCGTTCGGTGCGGGTGGTATATTTCAGGCTTTGCACGAATATCTGCGAAATGGCAATGGCCATGCCGCCTGCTATGGCGCGTTGCTTTAATCCGTGGCGGGCTTTCAGTCCCATGTTTCCCAATGTCAATGCGGCGGCAAACGGCAGAAACTGCGTGTAGTCGTCGATGTGTAGGGCGGAGTGGCGATTTTCCTGCAACTCGTCCCTTATTTCCTTGTTTTGCTTTACGAACCAGTCGTTTTCATTCCCCCAAGTTCCTACGGCAATGAGTGTGGCGGGAACGATGAGGCTTGTGGGGCGAAGGTTTCCCCAGAATTTTTGTTTGGTAACAGATATGTTGCTGACATGATTGAATTTGCGGGGAACGAAAACGGGCGTTGTCTTTGATAAATCGGGTGTTATGAATATATCGTCGGTTGTGTGGCGTGCGGGATTTGCCGGCGGCGTTGCGGGAACGGCTTTTGCCGTGTCGCGGATTTGTGGAATTGTGTCGTGGGGCAGTATTTCCTGCGCGTTGAGCGTGAGCGAAACCAAAGGGAACAGTATTGCGGTTGCCGCTTTTGCGCAAAACTTTTTGGAGAGGTGGGATAGTAACATTGCTATATGTTTATAGGTTGTTTCATGCAGCAAAAATAGAATGTGTTTTTGGAGAAATTTTGTAGTATTGCGGTTATGATTTGAAAAGCGTGAGACCCTGCAAAAAAATATGTCCGATGTCGTAAAAACTCCGGGCCACCAAATTTAAATTCCAAGGCATCTCGTAAAAATTAGATGCCTTGGAATTTTTCCGAAATTTTGTGTTGTGTAAAACTTTAAGTATCAGAAAGTTGGGGAAACGGATTTTTTGCCCGAAAAAGGCAATAAAAAAGCATGCGAAACAAGGTGTCGCATGCTCTTAAAAGTGTATGTTTGAAAAATCAAGCCTGCTTTGCCGGTTCGATAGCCTTCCAGATAAGTGCTGCAAGCGCGCCGCCGCAAAGGGGAGCTACTATAAACACCCAAAGGTCGGATAGAGCTTGTCCGCCTTCAAACAAGGCCGGGCCAATGCTGCGTGCAGGATTTACCGAAGTGCCTGTGTAATGAATTCCTACAAGGTGGATTAGAATTAGCGTAAGACCTATTGCGAGTCCGGCAAAGTTGTTTGTCGCGCCATTGGTCTTTGACGTTGCGCCGAGCACAACGAGCACAAACAAACAGGTAAGCACCAACTCCACAACAAAGCCGTTGACCTGGGAAACGCTGCACGCATTTGCGCCAGTGGTTGTGCCGCCTGCAAAGTCGGGCGCCGTTGCTACGATTCCCGCAAGCACTGCCCCCGCCAATACGCCGCCGATCACCTGAAACAGCATATACATTCCGCAATCTTTGGCACTCATGCGCCCGCTTAGGAACACGCCGAGAGTGATAGCCGGATTGATGTGGCAACCCGAGATGCCGCCTATGGTATATGCCATGGCCACCACCGAAAGACCGAAGGCAAACGCCGTGCCTACCACCGAAGCGGTGTCGCTACCGCAATTGAGACTTACAGCTGCCGCGCAGCCGAGAAATGTAAGGGCAAATGTGCCTACAAGTTCTGCCAAATACTTTTTCATGTTGAATTTTGTTTTTAGGTTATTGATAGTCTGATGATTTTATAACGTCGTGATTGTTTCGGTATTGTAGGAGATAATGCCAATGCAGCGTGTCAATGTTCCAAAATGGCTTCCACGCATTTTTCCATGAGCCATTTGGGCGTGGAAGTCGCTCCGCAAATGCCCACGCTCGCGGCATTTTCAAACCAGGAGTAGTCTATTTCGTCGGGAAGTTCGATGCAATGCGAACGCGGATTGACCTTGCGGCACGCTTCGTAAAGCACGTGGCCGTTGGAACTCTTCTTGCCGCAAACAAACAACACCACGTCATGACGCGACGCGAAGCGGGTAACCTCGGGCAGGCGATTGGCAACTTGGCGACAAATGGTGTCGTGCCATTCAAACGTTGCCGGAGAAACAACGCGCGCCTTGATGTAATCCACAATGGCACGGAAATCTTCGAGCGCCCTCGTGGTTTGGGAATAAAGGCGAATGGAACGGGTGAAATCCAGTTTTGCGGCATCGTCCACGCTTTCTATCACAATGGCATGGCCTTCGGTTTGCCCCACAAGCCCCAACACTTCGGCGTGGCCCCGTTTGCCGAAAATAACAATCTGTACGTCGCCGCCTTCAGCGTATTCGCGGGCTATGCGCTGCTGCAAACGCAAAACCACAGGGCATGTGGCATCAACGATTTCAATGTTGTTTTCTTTCGCGATATGGTAGGTTTTGGGCGGTTCGCCATGGGCGCGGAGCAATACGCGGGCGTTTTTCAACGATTTCAGTTCGTCGTGCCCAATAGTCTGCATTCCGAGTTTTGCAAGTCGGTCGCATTCCATTCCATTGTGCACAATATCACCAAGACAATAGAACCTTTCGCCCGAAGAAAGCTTCTCCTGCGCCAGTTCAATGGCTCTCGTTACGCCGAAACAAAACCCCGAACCGTTGTCAATCTCTACATTTATTTTCATTCCGCAGCTTGTCTGAAATGCTCGAGCAACCATTCGTCCTGTTCCGCAAGAGTAAGCGCGGAGTTGTCGAGAACGATAGCATCGTCGGCCTTTACAAGCGGCGAAACTTCGCGGTGGGTGTCGATATAGTCGCGCTGTTTTACGTTTTGGAGTATATCGTTGAAATCTACTTGGTCGCCTTTTTTAATAAGTTCGTCATAGCGCCTCTTCGCTCTCACCTCGGGCGAAGCAGTTACGAATATCTTTAATTCTGCATCGGGAAACACCGTGCTTCCGATGTCTCTCCCGTCCATTACGATGCCTTTTGCTACGCCCATTTCGCGCTGTTGTGCCGTCAATGCCTCGCGGACGAACGGAATGGCAGCCACTTGGCTCACATTTTGCGATACATCGAGCGAACGAATTCTGTCTTCAACGTTCCGCCCGTTGAGATGCGTAATGATTCCGCCGTTTCCCGGATTTATTGTAAACGATATCTTTATTCCTGATATCTGCTTTTCGAGTGCAGAAGAATCGATGCCGTCTTGACTGATAAGGTCGTTTTCCAGACAAAACAGCGTTACGGCACGGTACATAGCCCCCGTGTCAATATATATATAGCCTATTTTTTTTGCCAGAGCGCGAGCCATCGTGCTTTTGCCGCACGAAGAATAACCGTCGATGGCTATGATGATTTTTTTCATGTTCGAAATTATAATAAACGCCCGAAGTCATGAAACTACGAGCGTACAGTTTTTAAAGACAATAAGAAACGTTGGCAAGGAAAGAGGAAGCCGCCACATGATAACGGGCATAGCTTAAACCAAGTTTGAACTTGTTGAGTTTCAAACCGCCGCCGAGCGAAAAACCTGCCATATGGCCCGAACCCGCTGCCTTGAGTTCGTAAGCACGTCGGGCATTGTAACCAATGGAAAGGTAAACGTTCTCGGTAGGTATGACATCGACGCCGACAACAAAGTGATTTAACAAAATTCGTCCGAAAGAGTTTTTCTTGCCGTCCTCGTTGTAATAATAATCGCTGCTCCAGCGGGTGAGGTCAACCATTGTAAGCGAAAATCTTACGGGTGCATGTTCCATACTCTTGGTTATTCCCATGTCGAGGTCAAATGGAAGATGTTCGCTTTTGTTGTCAAATTTTTTGAGTTGCGCTCCTACGTTGCGCATTGCCACACCAAAGGAAAAATCTTTATCCTCATCGAAATAATTAAGTCCCACGTCAACCGCAACAGCACAGGCAGAATATTCCGCGTATTTGGAGTAGATGAAACGCATTGTGGCACCGCCGACCCATGCATTGGAAAGAGCGTAACTATATTGGGCCCCGATGCAAAAATCTTTGGCCGAAACATCGCCCGTAGCCTGCCCCGTTTCATCAGTACGCTCAATGTCGCCATAGTTTATATAGTTCGCATTGAATCCGAGCGTATGTCTTTCGCCGACAGTGCTTACGTAAGATGCCGAAGCTACTGTAGAACCTTTGAGATAAGACATATAGTTCAGGTTTATTGTGTTGTTGCTCACGGAAGCAAGCAAAGCAGGATTTGTAAAAGCCAGAGTGGGATCGTCGTCCACCACAGAAACATTCATGCCTCCCAGTGCAGCCGCATGAGAAGACGTAGGCAATTTAAGGAAGTTGAATGTAGATGATTTCTCCTGCCCTTTTGCGCTTATGGCAAAGAGCAAAATAAATGTTAGCAGCGGGAGTTTTTTCATTAAACCTCTAATTTTTGGAACAAAGGTACATTTTTCTCGTTTATCTGACTTAATTTTGCATAGGCAAACTATTAATTCAGATTTCGCAGTGCGATTTCGCTATTATAAACGTGTTGAATCCGCTTTTATTATCAAAAAAATGGTGCAATCTTGTTTTTGAAGGAAGAAACAAGGATTATGGAGCATACCAATTGAGGCGCAATGAAGGGAAATACCTGCTGCGCGCGTTGATAATAGTTGTAGGGATTTTTTTGTTGCTTGTCTTTTTACCTTTGATTGTTTTGAAATGGCAGGGCTATGTGGCTGAGAGAGATGCGAACGATGCCATTGCCAATTTTTCAAAGCTGAAAGAGCCGGAACTCAAGAAAAATCATGAGTTGAAGGTTGTAGATGTGGCGCAAAAGATTAATGTGAAAAAAGTAAAGAATGCAATTAAATTTGTGCCTGAGATTTCGCCCGACGAAAAGGTTGAGTCGCAACTTATATTGGGCACAGATGAAACTGGAACCACTGAAAGTGGACAGGTAGCCGTTGCAGTTCCCGACAGCACGCTTATGACTGATGCCGATGTGCCGACTGACGACCCTGGTATATCTACCAAATATTCTTCGCCCGTAGAAGTGGTGGAGCAGATGCCGCAGTTTCCCGGCGGGCTCAAGGCTTTGATGGAATGGCTCACGAAAAATTTGAAATATCCGCCGCTTTGTATGCGCGACAACATTCAAGGGCGTGTGGAAGTCTCGTTTTATGTTGACAAAAACGGCAATATAAAAGAACCGCAAGTAACGAAAAAAGTACACCCGTTGCTTGATCGCGAAGCTCTTCTTACCGTAAAAAGAATGCCAAAGTGGCAACCGGGAAAGGTAAAGGGAAAAGTCAGCATCGTAAGGGTTACAATTCCCGTGGAATTCTGTTTGTAGCCTTTTTGTTCCAATTTCGAAAAAACAATATTCCTATGAATGTAAACACCTCTGCAGATTTTACAAGCCTTGTCAATAAGGCGCTCGAAAACATTGCGTATCCTCAAAACCCCGAGGGACTTTACGAACCCATTAGTTACGTGCTTTCCATGGGAGGTAAGAGATTGCGGCCGGTTTTGTTGCTTTTGGTGAACGATATGTTTGGCGGCGACAAGACTGAGGCGCTTAAAGTGGCGCTCGCATTGGAAACATATCACAACTACACGCTTATGCACGACGATTTGATGGACAATGCCGACATGAGGCGCGGAAAACTTGTGGTTCACAAGCGTTGGAATGAAAATACCGCCATACTCTCGGGCGACACGATGCTGGTATTGGCTTACAAACATCTGCTGGAAGCCAAAACAGACAAGATTCACGAGATTGCAAGTCTGTTTACGCGCACGGCAATAGAGATTGGCGAGGGGCAGCAATACGACATGAATTTCGAGAAACGCCTTGATGTGAGCGAGGGTGAATATATAGAGATGATTCGGCTTAAAACCGGGGTGTTTATAGCCTGTGCTGCCAAGATGGGGGCTATTCTTGGCGGAGCGGATAGCGATACGGCGGAAAAATTATACAAGCTCGGCGAAACTATAGGGCTTGCTTTTCAGTTGCAAGACGACTATCTCGATGTTTACGGCGATACCAGGGTGTTTGGCAAGAAGATAGGCGGCGACATAACAAGCAACAAAAAAACTTACTTGCTTATCAAGGCGCTTGAAACGGCACAAGGCGATATGCGCTCCGATTTGTTGCGGTGGATAAACGCCGAAAGTTTCAACCGCGACGAGAAAGTTGCTGCCGTAACGGATATCTACAACGCGTTGGGCGTTGACAAAATTACCCAAAGCGCAATCAATGGATATTTTGAAGAGAGCCGCGCTATTTTCAATGAGATAAATGTGCCCGAAGAGCGCAAACACGAAGTTTGGAACTTCATTTCCTCGCTCATCGGACGCAAAAACTAAATTCCAATGAGGTTTGTAGAAACACATTCCCATATCTACGGCGAAGAATTTGCCGCAGATCGCGACGCTGTTGTGGAGCGTGCGGTAAAGGCTGGCGCTGAAAAAATATTCCTGCCCAACGAAAACGCGGAAACACTCGATTCCGTGTTGTCTCTATGCGAGAAATACCCCACGGTGTGCCACCCGATGATAGGTCTT
The DNA here is from genome assembly GCA_963660485.1 of bacterium. Classification (GTDB taxonomy): domain Bacteria; phylum Bacteroidota; class Bacteroidia; order Bacteroidales; family Bacteroidaceae; genus UBA6398. The sequence goes on from CAVKYH010000001.1 coordinate 54,514, forward strand.
CACCCGGAAGAAATAAAGGAGAACTATCTTTCGGTGCTCGAAGGCATGAAAAATCAACTCGAAACGCCCAATCCTTTTATTGCAATAGGAGAAGTGGGGATAGACTACCATTTTAGGGACGACAACAAGGCACAACAGAACGATGCGTTCCGCATACAGGCAGAATGGGCTGCGCATTATGAATTGCCGCTGATGATTCATTCGCGCGACTCGATAGACGATGTCGTTGCTACGCTTGATGATTGTAACGGGAAATCGCTAAGCGGTGTGTTTCACTGCTTCTCGGGTACAGAAGAAGACGCTGTGCGTTTTCTTCTGTACCCTGGTTTTTATCTCGGAATAGGAGGAATAGTAACGTTCAAGCGTTCCACTCTGCCGGAAGTGTTGCGAAACGTAGTGCCGCTTGAAAGAATTGTGCTCGAAACCGATTGCCCGTTCATGGCGCCCGTTCCCATGCGGGGCAAACGCAACGAAAGCGCATTCATTCCCTATATCGCAGAAAAGATATCCGAGATTTTTCAAACAACAACAGATGAAGTTTGCCGGATAACAAGCGAAAACGCAAGAAAAATATTCCCCAAAGCCTGGGAATGAGTTTTTATTTTCGCAAAAACGGGTCTGTTTCGAAATAAAATCATAACTTTGCGCCCGGTTTGAAACAAACACGACGAGTTAGGGCATGAAACCCCAATCGGTCTTGACAAGGAAAGATGCTCGAGTGGTTGAAGAGGCACGCCTGGAAAGCGTGTAAACGCCTAAAGCGTTTCGGGGGTTCGAATCCCCCTCTTTCCGCAAAATGGAATCAGTAGGAATGAAAATTCCTGCTGATTTTTTTGTTTTGTGGCGAAAAATATAATGCTTTGATATTGAGTTTTTTAAAACAATGTGAAATATGGCTTTTCCGATGTCAGACATAATTTAAATTCCAAGGCATCTAGTTTAAATTTGGTGGCCCGGAGTTTTTGCGAGATGCCTTGTAGTTTTTTCGACATCAGAATACGGACAAAAAACTTCCCGGCGCGGCTTTTTGAAGTATCGTTTTGTCGAAGAAAATTCGTAGAAAAATGGGCGGAAAATTTAGGACGGGGGAGTGCTTCTCCGTGATGTGGTGTTAAGATTTGGGTAAGATTTTGCGGGAAGGAGAATTTGTGAGTGTTTCAACGTTGCGCGTTATGCGCAAAAGTGTTATTTTTGCTTTGTTAAACTTCAAAAAAATGAAAAGTAGAATATTTGCAGTTTCTTTGTCCCTCCTTGTTTCGGGTTTTGCAATGGCTCAGACGCAGGTGGTGGCTCATCGTGGTTTCTGGACCACAGAGGGTTCGGCGCAAAACAGCATTGCGTCGCTCGTGAAAGCCGACTCGGTGAAATGTTATGGCAGCGAGTTTGATTTATGGATTACAAAAGACGGAAAAATTGTGGTGCATCATGATGCGACAGTTGACGGACTTGTAATCGAAAACGAGAATTATGACGAATTGATGAAACATCCGTTGGCTAATGGCGAGAAGATTCCTACGCTTGAGCAATATTTGCAGGCGTCGAAGAAACTTAAAACGCAGTTGATTTGCGAAATCAAGTCTCACAAAGACGTGGCGCGTACTCTTACTTGTGTGGCAAAAACGCTCAAGGCTTTCAAGGACTACAAACTCACGAAACGCGTTACCTACATCACGTTTTCTTTGCCCGCTTTCGTGAAATTTCTTTCGGAAGTGCCCAAAGGTACGGAAGTTTACTATCTTAGCGGCAACCTCTCGCCCAAACAGTTGAAAGAGATGGGAGCAGCTGGCCTTGACTATTCGTGGGGCGATATCAAGAAGAACTGGAACTGGATTGACGAGGCTCACAAATTGGGGCTCAAGGTGAATATCTGGACTGTTGACGACAAGGAACAGATGAAAGAACTTGTGAAAGCCGGCGTTGACTATATCACAACAAACCAACCCGTAGTTTGCGACGAAGTGATAAAGCAAAATTGAAATAATACATATTTCCAAGCCTTTAAGGGCGCGTTTCTGTCGTATGAAAAATATGACGAAACGCGCTCTATCTTTTTGTTGTTATTTTGGTCGAAAGCAAATATTTATTATTAATTTTGCATTAGACGAAATGTACGCAAACGCGAACTGCGAAAACGTAGCAAAACATTGTGAGATAATGAGTAAAGAATTGAGAGTCATAATAAGCGGCGGCGGCACGGGAGGACATATTTTCCCTGCCGTTTCGATTGCCAATGCATTGAAGGAACTTTGCCCCGAAGCCAAGATTTTGTTTGTCGGCGCCGAGGGCAGAATGGAAATGCAACGGGTGCCTGCCGCAGGATATGAGATAAAGGGACTGCCTATATGCGGATTTGATCGCAAACATATTCTCAACAACATAAAAACACTGTTCAAGATTATGCAAAGCCGGCGTATCGCCAAGCGCATAATCAAGGAATTTCGCCCTATGGCAGCAGTGGGAGTGGGAGGATACGCCAGCGGACCTACGCTCGACGAGGCGCAGGCAATGGGAATTCCTACACTTATTCAGGAACAGAATTCCTATGCGGGGGTAACAAACAAGTTGCTCGCAAAGAAGGCTGACAAAATTTGTGTGGCGTATGACGGAATGGAAAGATTCTTCCCTGCAAATAAAATAGTGCTGACCGGGAATCCCGTGCGCCAAAATCTTTTGGATTGTACGACGAGTCGTGAAGACGCAATAAAGTCGTTCGGACTTGATCCCGCGAAGAAAACGATTCTTATCATAGGCGGCAGTCTCGGCGCGAAGACGATGAACGATTCCGTGCTCAACAATCTTGTGCTTATCAAGCAGAGTAATGCGCAGTTCGTTTGGCAGACGGGCAAATACTATAGTGCTACGGTGAAAGAGGAACTTGCGAAAAGAGGCAAGCCCGAAAATCTCGCCGTAATGGAGTTTATTTCGGATATGACGGTGGCTTATCGCGCTGCCGACTTGGTGGTTTCGCGCTCCGGTGCAGGAAGTATTTCCGAACTCAAACTTCTTGGCAAAGCAGCGATACTTGTGCCTTCGCCCAACGTGGCTGAAGACCACCAAACCAAAAACACTCTTGCGCTTACCACTCGCGATGCGGCTGTGTATGTGAAAGATGCAGAGGCTGTGCGCACACTGATTCCACGCGCTCTGAACGCAGTGGCAGACGATGCGCTGTTGGCAAAACTAAGTAAGAATATCAAAACCCTTGCTCACCCCGATGCTGCAAGAATAATCGCTCGGGAAGTGATAAAACTGGCAGAGGAAAAATAAAAAGTACAAAACGATAAAAACAGAAGATTATGGATTTGAATGATATAAAAGCAGTATATTTCATTGGTATAGGTGGTATCGGAATGAGCGCAATTGCGCGTTATTTCCTCTCGAGGGAAACCCCTGTGGGTGGCTACGACAAAACTCCTTCTGTGCTTACGGAACGATTGAAATCCGAGGGCGCGAAAATCTTGTACGATGACGATCCCGATGAGATTTCTTCGGAATTCAAAAATCCGAGAAACACTTTGGTGGTTTACACACCTGCTATTCCCGCCGACAACAAAGTGCTTGGCTATTTCAGGAATATGGCTTATGATGTGGTTAAACGTGCCCAGGTTTTGGGCACATTGACTCGTGCTTACCGCGGATTATGCGTAGCCGGAACGCATGGAAAGACCACTACGTCAACTATGGCCGCACATATTATTCACCAAAGTCATGTGGGGTGCAACGCTTTTCTCGGCGGAATCTCGAAAAACTATGGCACAAACTATCTGCTCAATTCGTCAAGCCCTTATGTGGTGATTGAAGCCGACGAATACGACCATTCTTTCCATCAGCTCACTCCTTATGCCTCGGTTATAACGGCTGTTGACGCAGACCATCTTGATATCTACGGAACACATGAGGCTTATATCGAAAGTTTCGAGAAATATACTTCACTTATCCGCAAAGGCGGGGCACTCGTGATACACAAGAATCTGGAATTGAATCCGCAGCTCAAAGACGGAGTGCGCCTTTACACTTACAGTATAGAAGATGGCGATTTCCATGCAGAGAATATCAGAATCGGCAACGGTACAATCATGTTTGATTTTGTTTCTCCGTTGGGAAAAATCACCAATGTCGATTTGGGCGTGCCTGTATACGTGAACATTGAAAACGGCATCGCAGCTATGGCTCTTGCTCAGATAGCTGGTGTTTCTCCCGATGACATTCGTGAAGGAATGCGTACTTTCTCGGGTGTGGAACGTAGGTTTGATATAAAAATTAAAACAGACAAAATCGTACTTATAAGCGACTACGCCCATCACCCAAAGGAAATAGAACAGTGTATAAAGTCTGTGCGCAAAGTATTCTCAGGTCGCAAAATTGCCGCAATATTCCAGCCGCATTTGTATTCCCGTACCCGTGATTTCTATAAGGATTTCGCAAATAGCTTGTCCCTTCTCGACGAAGTGGTGCTTACTGAAATTTATCCGGCTCGCGAAAGACTTATTCCGGGAATTACAAGCCGTTTGATTTACGACAATCTTCGCCCCGATATGACGAGACGCATTATTCGCAAGGACGAAGTGCTTGACGTTGTGCGCAGCATGGATGTTGATGTTCTGTTGATTCTTGGCGCCGGAGATTTGGATAATATGACTCCGGAAATAACAAAAATCCTACTACCTCGCAGTTGAAAAGATAGATGAAAAGTCTGCTTAAAATATTATTGCTCCTAATATTGATGGTCTATTTGGGATTGGCCGTAACGGTGTTCAACAATCCCGAAGTACGCCAGCATTGCACGGCTGTAGATGTTGTTGTAAAGGATAGCGATGTAGCCGGATTTATCACACCGTCGGAAATTCGTATGCTTTTACGTGAAGCAAAAGTTTATCCGATAGGTAAAAAAATGAACGGAATAGATTGCGGACAAATAGAGAACGTGCTTGCAAAGAATCCGTTTATAGATAATGTAACGAGCTATAAAACAGCAGGCGGACATGTATACGTAACAGTAAGTCAGCGTCTGCCGGTAATGAGAATCATTGCCGACAACGGCGATAACTATTATATTGACACGAGGGGAAAGATAATGCCACACATGCACTATTCCGCAGATTTGGTGGTAGCTACTGGTAAGATTACACAGAAATATGCCCACGCAAAATTGTTGCCGTTGGGCAAACTCCTTAAATACGATAAATTTTGGGACAACCAAATAGAGCAGATAAATGTTGACAGTGTAGGAAACGTGGAGATGTATCCAAGGGTAGGAGAGCATGTCATATATATAGGGCAACCCGTTGGAGTTTCGCAAAAGTTGAAGCGGTTGAAAACATTTTACTCGCAAGTTCTTAGCCAAGTGGGTTGGAACAAGTATTCCAAAATAGATTTAGAATACGACAATCAGATAATATGTAAGAAATAAACAAGCAATATGGCTACAAATAATATAGAGGACAATTTAATAGCTGCCATTGAAATCGGCTCGTCGAAAATCACAGGTATGATAGGGGGACGAATGGCAGACAGCAGCATACAAATCAAAGCGTTTGCCCAAGAAGATTCTTCTGCGTTTATTCGTCGGGGAATGGTTTGTAATGTTGACCAAACCACAGAGTGTCTCAAAAAGATTAAGCTGCAATTGGAAAATTCCGTCAAGCGCAGACTTTCAAACGTGTATGTTTGTATTGGTGGGCAAAGCCTACATTCGATGCTCAATAAAGTTGCCCGAGAATTTGATGTAGAGACAAAAATTACACAGGAAATAGTAAATGATTTATATGAAGAGGATCGTCAAATTGCTGTTTCTGATTATTGGCTTACCAAAATAATTCCACAAGACTATTACGGAGGTAACCAACGGCTAACATCTTCAACTTCGGTAGCAGGAGTCGTTACCAACAAAATAGAGGGTAATTTTCTGAACATATATTACAGACATAAATTCTATGAACTTATAAAGGAATGCCTTAACAATGCCGGGTTTAAGAATGTGGAATATATGATGACCCCGATTGTTTTGGGAGACAGTTTGCTTAGTATGGACGCTATGCGTACTGGCTGTGTGCTTGTGGACTTTGGTAAAGATACGACGTCTGTTGCAATATATTCTTCAAAGCTTCTCCGTCGTTTGGCAGTGATTCCAATCGGAGCAGGGAATATCACGAAAGATATTGCATCGGTGTTCAAAATAGAAGAAAGCGAAGCCGAAGAATTGAAGTGCCAATATGGTTCGGCTTTTTCTGACAAAGAGACAATGGAAGCTGATGCCGATAAAAAATACAATCTCAAAGATGGTCGCGAGATAAAAGCCCGTGAACTTGCAGAGATTGTAGAGGCTCGTATTGAGGAGATCCTTGTAAATGTAGAGGAACAAATTAAACGTTCAGGCCTTAAAGCGGATAATGATTTGATTAGCGGCGCTGTTCTTACGGGTGGCGGTGCGAATCTTCGCGATTTGAACAAGGCATTCAAGCAGTTTACGCAAATAGGAACTGAGAAGATAAAGTTTGCAAAGACTTTCAGTATTCCTGTAAATTCAAAATTCGCAGAAATAAAGAAGGCGGAAGGAATGTTGAATGGTATCCTTTCTGCGATAGCACAAGGCAAGGAAAATTGTGTAGGCGAAGAAATTCGCGAAAATGACGGATTGTTTGGTGGAGATGAAGTTCAAGGTGAAAGCGGAAGCCAATTGATAGAAAATACTGATGACGGAGATAATGTTAAGAAACTTAATAAACATGATGATCCGGAAATACAAAAAAAATCGGAGCCTCAAGAACCAAAGAAACCGAGCGCATTGAAGAGATCTTGGGAAAAGTTGAAAGAATTGGCCCAAAAGCTTGTAGAACCAGAGGACTCGGAAACAGAAAAGTAATATTTCTGAATCTTAGAAAGTCTTATCCTTTAAGAATTATTTTTTGATACGACAATCTTATAACTAAAAAAGTAGCAAACAATATATATGGCAAGAGACGAACAGCAAATGGTAGATTTTGCATTCAATACAGGAAATCCTCACATTATAAAGGTGATCGGTGTGGGTGGCGGCGGCGGAAACGCTGTGAACCACATGTATCAAACGGGAATACACGATGTGAGTTTTGTAGTCTGCAACACAGACGCGCAAGCTCTTGAGGATTCTCCGGTTCAGGTTAAAGTGCAATTGGGAAGCGAAGGACTTGGCGCCGGCAACATTCCCGAGAAAGCACGCCATGCTGCCGAAGAGAGTATAGAGTCTATAGACAAGATGCTGTCCGACGGTACAAAAATGGTATTTATCACCGCAGGAATGGGGGGCGGAACAGGAACGGGTGCAGCACCTATAATTGCCCACGAAGCGAAAAGTAAAAACATTCTTACGATAGGAATAGTTACCATACCTTTTCAATTTGAAGGCAATCGCAAGATTGATCAGGCGCTTGACGGTGTAGAGGAGATTTCTAAAAACGTAGATGCGTTGCTTGTGGTGAACAATGAACGTTTGCGCGAGATATATCCGGGATTTACCATTAGTGATGCTTTCGGACGTGCCGACGACACTCTCACCCTTGCGGCGCGAAGCATTGCAGAAATCATTACTACCCACGGGAAGATAAACCTTGATTTCAACGATGTGTGTACTGTGTTGCGCAATGGCGGTGTAGCGATAATGAGTACTGGTACTGGTGAAGGTGAATTCCGTGTTAAAGGGGCAATTGATGATGCGCTCAATTCTCCGTTGCTCAACAACAATGATATTTTTGATGCAAAGAAAGTTTTGCTTTATATCTATTGTTCTGAAAAGCCCGAAGACACCATCACTATGGAAGAAATGAACGAGGTGCACGACTTTATGAGTAAATTCGGCAGGAACTTCGAGGTAAAATGGGGTATAGCTTTCGACCCGTCGCTTGGCAAACAAGTGAAAATTACTGTGCTTGCTTCGGGCTTCGGTCTTAACGATGTGCCATACATGGAAGAATATCTCCGCCGTACAGGAGAAAGCGATTCGGAACGTGCGGCTCAAGTTGCAGAGGAAGAAGAGAAGAAAGCCGAACGCCGTAAGAAATTTGGCTATGGAGAAACCAACCGCGAGGGTTCTTACCGTCGTCCTCATCACGTATTCCGGTTCAATGATGTGGATATAGATAATGACGATATCATATCTATGGTGGAACAAACTCCTACCGTAAACCGCAGCAGCGCAATGTTGCGCCGCATATATGAAAAAAACTACGGCGGAGCTCCTATGGAAATTTCCCAAGAAGAGACCTCTGCACAAAAAACTCAAGGAACAATAACATTCAATAGCTAAAACAATGGCACTATTCGACCAAATAAGTAAGGACATAATGGCTGCAATGAAAGCGCACGACAAGGTGCGCCTCGAAGCATTGCGCAACATCAAAAAGAACTTTATTGAGGCAAAAACGGCTCCCGGTGCAAACGATGAGTTGCCCGATGACAAGGCTCTGAAAATTCTTGCAAAACTTGCAAAGCAGGGCAAGGATACGGCTGCGTTGTATCGCCAGCAAAACCGTCCCGACCTTGCCGAAGAGGAAGAAGCACAGGCAAATGTGATAGAGGAATATATGCCCAAGCCTCTCTCAGACGAGGAAATCGAGAAAGAAGTAAAGGCGATTGTGGAGCAGACCGGTGCAAGTTCCATGCGTGATATGGGAAAGGTCATGGGCATTGCGTCGAAAACTCTTGCCGGAAAAGCCGATGGCAAAAAGATTTCCGATATTGTGAAGAAGCTTCTCGCTTAACCACAAGGGGAATCGTTATGATACACCGCCCTGCAATATAAATGCGGGGCGGTTTTTTGTGCTTGCAAGCGATGTGGTGCAATGCAAAATGCTCTTTTTTGCCGCTTTTTTGCGCCAGAAAACGCCTAATATTTGACTTTGCTTCGATTTTCTTGGGATTTGCTTTGCGCGTATTGCATTTTTTTTCTACATTCGTAGTTACTAAGCGTTGGGAAAGCGGGTTTTGGTGCAGCGCGTCCCAATATTAAAAACAATACTAACCATTAAAATTTTCCGACCATGGACGAAGAATCCAACCAACTGACAGGGAGTTTGCGTATCAGCAAACTCGTAGAATTTCTAATTGCTTTGGCTATCACCGTTATCGTATGGAATTTGCCTTCATCGGTATTTGGTATCGACGGGCTTACGGTAGTGCAACAACGAGTTATAGCCATTTTTGTTTTTGCCACCATTATGTGGCTCACCGAATCCATTCCCGCTTGGGCAACATCGCTTTCTATCATAACGATAATGCTGCTCACGCTTTCAAACAACAGTTTCGCGTTTTTCCGGGACGACTCGGGCGGAAACCTTGGCGTTTTGTTGAAGTCGAAAGACATCATGGCTACGTTTGCCGACCCTATAATAATTCTGTTTCTCGGCGGATTTGTAATGGCAATAGCTGCCACGAAATCCGGTCTTGATTTCCGTTTGGCGCGAACCCTGCTCAAACCGTTCGGGCACGATAGCGAAAAAGTTCTACTTGGTTTTATTCTTATCACAGGTATATTCTCTATGTTTGTAAGCAACACTGCCACGGCGGCAATGATGCTTACGTTTCTTGCTCCGGTGTTCAAGGCATTGCCGGCAAACGGAAAAGGACGCATAGCCCTCACTCTTTCCATTCCGGTGGCTGCAAATATCGGCGGTATGGCTACTCCTATCGGCACGCCCCCCAATGCCATCGCGCTTAAATACCTTAACGACCCCGAGGGTCTCAATCTCGGCATAGGTTTCGGGCAATGGGTAAGTTTCATGCTGCCATATGTTGTTATAATGCTGATAATATCGTGGTTTTTGCTCAAAAAGTTTTTCCCGTTCAGCAAGAAAACCATTGACTTGGAGATTAACTGCTCCGTGCAGCGCAACTGGCGCACGGTGGTTGTGGGAATCACGTTTGTGGCAACCATTCTGCTATGGATGTTCGACAAACTTACAGGCATTGATGCCAATACTGTGGCAATGATACCCATGGGAGTTTTTGCCATAACGGGAGTAATTACCGCGCGCGACCTTGAAAAAATCAACTGGAGTGTGATATGGATGGTAGCAGGTGGCTTTGCCCTCGGCCTTGGTCTCAAAGATTCCGGTCTTGCCGACGTTGCCATCGAGTCGATACCGTTTGGCAATTGGTCGCCGCTGATTATTATTCTGACCTCCACGCTCATTTGCTATCTGCTCTCCAATTTTATTTCCAATACAGCCACAGCCGCGCTCCTCATTCCTATTCTCGCCACCGTGTGTAGCGGTATGGGCGATTCGCTCAAGGGCGGCGGCTCCACCTTAATGATTATCGGCGTGGCAATAGCTGCATCTTCGGCTATGTGTCTGCCTATCAGTACTCCTCCCAATGCTATCGCACATTCCACAGGCCTCGTTAAGCAAAACGAAATGCTCAAAATAGGAATCATTGTGGGCATTATTTCCCTTTTGCTGGGATATGGAGTGCTCTATCTTGCAAGTACATTCCATTTGATTTGATATCACGAAAAGCCCAACGGCTTTCGTGAAAACCAATAAGGCATCTTGTTAAAACGATATCAGTTCTCGTTTCAACAAGATGCCTTAATTGTAAAAACACTATTTCTTGTAGCCGCGCGTGCAACCCTTGCCGTTGGTTCAAGGAGCACAAGGAACGTTTTTTCAGCACTTTTTCGCCGTTCACAATACATAAACCTTTGGGCAAAGCCTCGAAGTCATCACCCCCGCGCCTACCGTATATAGAATATATGCCCCTACCAGGATTTTCTTTCTTGGCTTCGGCTGCAATATCCCTGATATAGGTTGGAATATCATAGTCTTCGATAGCCTTTATAAGCCCTATTCCTGCAAATAAATTTCAATTGTCAGCATTTATGAATGATACGAGCAATTTTTAAGGCGAAAAAGACTATTTATAAACTCATGCCGTAACCACAAATACGCTTCCCGAAATGCCTATGTCCCATACAGTTTTTCCCACAACGATTTATTGCAAAAACGATGTCAGACATTGTTTTTTACGATATCAGACATCGTAAAATACGAGGTCAGACCTAATTTAAATTCCGGGCCACCAAATTTAAATTAGATGCGTCGGAGTTTTCGCGCCGCCCAATCCCGCTTCTCCGCCGTCAACTCCTGTTTTTCGCGCCGCCGAATTCCATTAAAAATCCTTCCAACTATTCCCTAAAAATACCAGACATCATAGCGATAACATTAGACTTTGCAGCGATAGCATCATATTTTGCTGCAAAATACATCGAACCTTTTTGCGAAAAGGACAAATGTCATGGGAAAAAGAAAGACAAACAAAAAAGTCTGCTGGGATTTCCAACAGACTTTCTTGTGGGCAAAGATGGATTCGAACCACCGAAGACGAACGTCAGCAGATTTACAGTCTGCCCCATTTGGCCACTCTGGAATTTGCCCTTATCTCCAGATAATTATTTATACTTTTGGGCGAAAGCTATCATCTTCAAAGCCGTGATAGCGTACTCATCGCCTTTATTTCCAAGTATTCCGCCCGATCTTTCTTCTGCCTGCTCCTGACTGTTCGTGGTGAGCAATCCGAATATTACGGGCACATTTTCTTCTACATTAAGTTTTGAAATACCACTGCTTACTGCCTGGCAAATATAATCGAAATGAGGAGTGTCGCCTCGAATTACACAACCGATAGCAATCACTGCATCTACGTCGTGCTTCTTTACCATTTGCGAGCACCCGAATATCAGTTCAAAACTGCCTGGCACAATCTCCACCACAACGTCTTTCGCATCAACTCCATTGGATATCAGAGTCTCTTTTGCGCCGTTTAGGAGGGCTTTTGTGATATTTTCATTCCACTCGCTTGCTACAATACCTACCCGCATGCCCTTGCCTGAAGGAACGGGAGCCATATCGCTATCGCTAAGTTGGAATGCGTTGCTTGACATCTCTATGTCTTTTTATTTCTTTACAGTAGCGCGCTCGATATATTTGTCGATATCTTGCTGCATTGCGCTCTGAACATATTTGTCTTTTACTTCCTGATAAAGTTTTATTGCTTCATCAAATTTGTTCTGCGATTCGAGAATTTCGCCGGCCTTTACAAGATATACAGGACTGAGCGAATTGTTGTCGGCAGTCTTTGCCGCTTTCTTGAATTGCTCCACAGCTTCGTCTTTCTGCCCGAGTGTGGCATAGCAATCGCCTATTGCTCCGATAGCTTCGGGTTCAATCATTGCATCGCCCGCTGTGCTGTATTCTTTAAGGTATTTGAGAGCCTCTTGGGCCTTACCTGTATTGTAAAGGGCGATACCTGCGTAGAAATTAGCAAGGTTGCCTGCTTTTGTTCCGCTGTATTGTTTTGCCACGCTTGCGAAGCCAGGGAAACTTGCGCCGTCTCCCGAGATTGCTTTCTGCCAATCGGCTTGAGCAAAATACTCCTGACCTTTTGCGAGAACGGTTGACGCTTTTTCTTCCTGGGGAAGCGTTACGAAGTTATGGTATAGCAGACAGCCGCCAACAATTACAATGATTGCTGCCAATACTATAAGCAAAGGTTTCTTCTGCTTTATAAGGAATGCTTCTGAACGGCTGATTGCTTCAGACATTTCAGTTGCGTTATTATTCTTGGTGATTGCCATGTTTTTTGAAATTCTATCGTTTATTGCTGTTATGCGGGAGCAAAATTAGCTTTTTAGATTGAATTGGTAAAATTTTATTCCTACTTTTTTGGCTTTTGTGCGTTTTTCTGTGCTTTTACCCGCTTCAACCTGCGGAAAACAGCTAACTTCGCACGTTAGAAATGGTGTTTTTATGATACTTGACAGACTTTCTCTCATAAACTATAAAAATATAGCGGGGGCGGAATTGAAGTTTTCACCAAAGATCAATTGTTTGATAGGAAAAAATGGTGAGGGCAAGACAAATGTTCTCGACGCTATATATTATATGTCTTTCTGCCATAGTGCTACCACGAATCTCGACGCTCTTGTGGTGAAACATGGTGAGGATTATATGATGGTGCAGGGGAATTATGTCAATGACGAGGGCGATTGTTTCGATGTGGCGTGCGGCGTGAAGCCACACAAAAGCAAACGATTTTGCCTGAATAAGAAAGTATATAAACGTTTTGCTGAACATATAGGTCTGATACCGCTTGTGATGGTGTCTCCGAATGATGTGGAACTTGTAACGGGCGGTAGTGATGCGCGCAGAAAGTTTATGGATATCGTTATCTCGCAATACGATCGGCTCTATCTTGATTCGCTGATAAAATACAACCGCGCCCTAAAACAGAGAAACGTTTTGCTTAAAGCAGATGCCGAGCCTGATGTTGCCATGCTTGAAATCTATGAGGAAGAAATGGCTGCAGAAGGCGAGAAAATATTTGCCGCGCGACAAATACTTGCCGAAAAACTCACGCCTCTCTTTCAAAAATATTATTCGTTGATTTCCGTTGACAAGGAGCGCCCGTCTCTTACATACGTTTCGCATTGTCAGCGCGGTCCTCTCTATGAAACAATACGTAATGGGCGGGGAAAGGACAGGATTCTGGGGTATTCTCTCCACGGGGTGCACCGTGATGAGTTGCAGATGTGTCTTGGCGAATACCCGATACGTAACGAAGGCTCGCAAGGACAGACTAAATCATTCTTGTTGGCGTTGAAATTCGCACAGTTTGACTTGTTGCGCCATTCCGGAACGGGTAGCGTGCCGCTGTTGTTGCTTGACGATTTGTTTGACAAGCTTGATGCTTCGCGCGTTTCCCAGATTGTAAATATGGTTGCGGGAAATGATTTCGGTCAGATCTTTATCACAGATACCGATCGTGGGAAACTTTCGCCGATTCTCGAAGCTACGGAACAAGATTATAGGGTGTTTAATGTAACGGGAGGCGAAGTGGTGCTATGAGAAGGCGAAAAGTGGAAGCTGTGTGCGATGTTGTTCCCGCTCTGTTGCGCGAACTCGGATTGGAAACGCCGCTTAATGAAGCGCGAGCCGTCAATGCGTGGGAGATTGTTGTTGGCGAACGGGTGGCAAAGGCTACAGGAAACGTGAAAATCTATAACCGCGTGATGTTTGTGGAGGTGGCTTCGCCTGCATTGCGAAACAATCTTTTCATGCAGCGCAGTGTGCTCGTGAAGAAGATTAACGATTACGTAAAAGCCGATGTGATTTCCGACATAAGGTTCAAATGAAAAATTTGATTTGAGAAATAAGACATACAATATAATATGAATACAATAGGGACTGTTTTCCGACTTACGTCTTTTGGCGAAAGCCATGGCATTGCCGTGGGTGGAGTGATTGATGGCATGCCGGCGGGTATTGAAGTGGACATGGATTTCATTCAAAGCGAACTGAATCGCCGCCGTCCTGGTCAAAGTGCAATAAGTACGCCGCGTAAGGAATCCGACAAGGTGGAAATTCTTTCGGGAGTGTTTGAAGGCAAAACTACAGGCATGCCGATTGGGTTTGAGGTGAGAAATGAAAACCAACGTTCCAAGGATTATTCGGAACTGAAGGATATATTTCGTCCTTCCCACGCCGATTTTACATATTATGAGAAGTATGGTTTGCGCGACTACCGTGGCGGCGGACGCCAAAGCGCACGCGAAACGATTGCGCGTGTTGTGGCTGGGGCTTTTGCCAAACTTGCGCTTCGCAAGGTCGGAATAGAGGTGGAGGCTTATACTTCTCAGATAGGCGCTATAGGCATTAGTCGCAATTATGTTTGGTATTCCATAGAAGATATAGAGAAAAATGCTGTGCGCTGTCCTTGTGCCGATGCTGCATTGAGCATGGAGAACGAAGTGAAACGTGCGCTTCAAAACGGCGACACAGTTGGTGGCGTTGTGAGTTGTATAATAAAAGGTTGCCCCGCAGGTCTTGGCGAACCTGTCTTTGGGAAATTTCATGCGGCGCTTGCTTCGGCATGTATGTCGATAAATGCGGCGCGTGGCTTCGAACTTGGCGATGGTTTTGACGCAGCGGCGAAGCACGGCACGCTATATAATGACCCTTTCATTCCCGACGGGAACGGCGGCATCACAACTGAAACTAATCACAACGGCGGTGTTTTGGGTGGCATCACAGATGGAAATCTTGTTACTTTTCGTGTGGCATTCAAGCCCGTACCTACGTTGAAAGTTGAGCAGCGTACGGTAGATGTGAACGGAAATCCTACCGTTATTGCCGCACGCGGTCGCCACGACCCTTGTGTTGTGCCGCGCGCTGTGCCTATTGTGGAGGCTATGGCTGCGATGGTAACGCTCGACTACTTCCTT
Organism: bacterium; assembly: GCA_963660485.1. Lineage (GTDB taxonomy): Bacteria > Bacteroidota > Bacteroidia > Bacteroidales > Bacteroidaceae > UBA6398. Next base: position 69,767 of record CAVKYH010000001.1, read on the forward strand.
TTGAGCAGAACAAACCGCATTTGAGTGCAGTTTAATTGCTAGCAAATACTTAGAGTTCTGTAAATAGAATAATAATGTCTCAGTAGGGAGGTATTGCATGCATTCCTACGATTAACAGAAATACCAAAGTCGTAACAACAACAGGGTGCGTCATAAAGCGCACCCTGTTGTTATATTTGTGTTGCCGGCGTTATTTCTTTACCACTTTCTTCCCGTTTACAATGTAGATTCCTCGTGGCAGCAAACCGAATGGTGTTGTCAGCCTTACGCCGTCGAGCGTGTAGATGCTTTCACGTGCGGGTGTTGCGTCGTTTTTCGTGGAGGCGATTCCCACTGGGTGTTCGGCGGGGGCTATAAGCACTTTTTTTGCAGCTTCCCCGTTTTCGTATATAGTGTAGTCGTCTCCGATAGTAGCGTTTTGCGGTGTGATTATTTCGCAGCCGTCAAGGTTCATGGACAGGAAGCCTCCGATTGCAACCCCGCTTGCCGGGGATTTCGTAATCTGCACAACGCTGTTGATTATGCTGAGATTTCCCATTCCTCCTGTTCCCCATCCGGGCTTCCCGTCTATACCGGATTCAAAACTGTCCACATCGGGGTAGCTTTCTATTATCAAGTTTACGTCTTTGAGTATGCATTGTGTGCTTCTTGATGCGTTTATGCCGGTTGACTTCGCTCCGAGCCTTAGGGTCAGCGAGGAGTTTTTGTTAGCATTGGTTATGGTTGTGACAGTGTTGTCACATGCCAAAAAGAATACAACATCATCAGTATTAACACCAAGTATGCACTCGCCTTTCACTTTTATGGTCAGGTTGTTGGGGTTTCCAAAGTTATCGATGATGCTGTGATTGCTGTAGTCCCATTTCAGGTTGTCGAGCGTAAGCGTGGAGGTGGCGGGGTCGAAGTAAATTCTGCCGCTCGACCCGAACTTCGTGTTCCAAAGGTTAAGGTAGGAACGGTTGAGGTCGTTTATCATCTGCCCTGCAATCTCGACATAATATCCGCTTGAAGCCTTGACTTCCCCGAACAGGTTCCAGGGAGACGTCTGTTGCAGTTCGGCCAGCCTGTCACTGGCAGTGTACAGTGTTTTCGGGTATATGGGCGTGTCGGAGTCTATATCGCTTATATCGAATGTTGTTTCGTTAATTCCTCCCTTTTCTATTTTTTCTTTCCGATATTTTCTGAATGCGACGAATTTGAGACTGCGGCACCCCCTGAACACATTCGGTCCGATTGCATACAAATATTGGGGGAGAGTGATGCTTTCAAGCGAGGAGCAGTTTTGGAAGGCGTTGTAATAAATCCAGCGCAGACTGTCGGGCAATTGTATCTCTCTAAGGTCTGTACAGCCTTCGAAAGTGTAGGGTTGTATTTCCGTGACTTTGGAGGGAAGTTTGAGGCATTCAATACCAGTTTTGCCACGGAATGCGCCGGTGTTTATCCACCTTACCTCGTATTTCGTACCTTGGTATTCCACAACTTCAGGAAGTATTATCTTGTCGGGGTCGGCATTGTTGCCGTATGTTGTGTTTAGACACCTGTCCAATTCCACGTAACGCTGGTATCTGTTTATAATCTCGTATCTACAAGTTGTGTTATTGTGCGTGTATTCGAAAGTAATTCCTGTGCCAAAGCCGTAGGAGGTTGCTGGGAATACTGTCGAGAAAAGAAGGACAAGCATAGCCGTGATGTTTTTTACCGACAGCGTGTTTGGGTTTAGGGTTGGGGATTTGCTCATAATAGTAATTGTTTTGTTTTGTCTTGTTGCTGTGTTATCAAACGCAAATATATGGATTTTCCCATCCTTTTTTCCTGCTTTCTTTGTTACATTTTGCGACGTGGCATGAAGTGTAACAAATTCGTCGGGATATGACAACAAAACAAGGGGACATGACAATAAATTACAAGGCGGGTTTTTCTTGGCGAAGCGAGTTTTCCTGCTTTTGAAATGCCGTTTGCCCTTGGCTGCGGTATTCCAAAAAACAATCCTCGCGGCTGCAAACAGCAACCGCGAGGATTTATTGTAAGGTCGGGTAGGGTGTTTAGAGAATACCCTGTGCCATCATAGCTTTTGCAACCTTCATGAAGCCGGCGATGTTTGCGCCCTTCACATAGTTGATGTATCCGTCGGGCTCTGTGCCGTATTTCACACATGCTGCGTGGATATCCTGCATAATGTCGTGGAGTTTCTTGTCCACTTCTTCGGCTGTCCAGTTGAGGCGCTCTGAATTCTGTGTCATTTCGAGGCCCGAAACCGATACGCCGCCAGCGTTTGCAGCCTTGCCCGGGGAGTATAGAATCTTTGCGTCCTGGAACACTTTGATTGCTTCGGGAGTGCTGGGCATGTTTGCGCCTTCGCTCACAGCTATCACGCCGTTTGCTACGAGTGCGCGTGCATCATCGCCGTCAATTTCGTTTTGTGTTGCAGAGGGGAGCGCAATGTCGCATTTCTCGTTCCAAGGACGTGCGCCTGCCACGTATTTCACGCCGTATTTCTCGGCATATTCGCGAATACGTCCGCGTTCCACGTTTTTGAGCTCCATGACATAGTTCCACTTCTCGCGGTCGATGCCGTCGGGATCGTAGATATAGCCGTCGGAGTCGGAGAGAGTAACAACTTTTGCTCCGAGATCGATGAGTTTGTCAACGGTGTATTGTGCCACGTTGCCCGAGCCGCTCACGCAAACAGTCTTTCCTTTCACGTCGATGCCCTTTGTCTTGAGCATTTCGAGCATGAAGTAAACGTTTCCGTAGCCAGTTGCTTCGGGGCGAATCAGAGAACCGCCGAATTCAAGGCCTTTGCCGGTGAATGTGCCGGTGAATTCGCGTGTGAGTTTCTTGTACATGCCGAACATGTAGCCCACTTCGCGACCGCCTACGCCTATATCGCCTGCGGGAACGTCGGTATCGGGACCGATGTTTCTCCAAAGTTCGGTGATGAATGCCTGGCAGAAACGCATGATTTCGGCATTGCTCTTTCCGCGCGGGCTGAAATCGCTACCACCTTTGGCACCGCCCATCGGCAATGTGGTGAGGGAGTTCTTGAATGTCTGTTCGAATGCAAGGAATTTGAGGATTCCGAGATTTACTGAGGAGTGGAAACGAATACCGCCTTTGTAGGGGCCGATAGCGTTGTTGTGCTGCACACGGTAGCCGTTGTTAACCTGCACGTTGCCCTTGTCGTCTACCCATGTTACGCGGAACTGAATCACGCGATCGGGAACGCAGAGGCGCTCTATGAGATTGGTTTTTTCAAATTCGGGGTGCTGGTTATACACTTCCTCAATAGTGGGAAGAACCTGCGAAACGGCCTGAATATATTCGGGCTGACCCGGATAGCGGCGTTTCAGATTTTCGATTACTTCGTTTGATTTCATTTAAAATTACTCTGTGGGTTAATACTTCTTTATCGTAATGCAAATATACAAAAAGTTTGTTTGATAGCCATATTCCTGAAAAATAAATGTTTTTGATGTTGAAAAATGAACAAACGTTCAAAGTTTGCTTTGATTTGAGCTCGTTTGGGCGTTTTGCGCTTTGCATTTTGTCAATACGGACGGAGAAACTGTTTCGCGGCTTGTTTTGCGTGGGATATAGTAGGGGATTTTTTATGCGTAGGATATCGAAAAAAATCCAAGGCATCTAATTTAAACTAGATGCCTTGGAATTTAAATTATGTCTGACATCGTTTTAACGATATCAGACATCGTAAAAACGGCATTAGGACAACAAAAAAAATGCGCCGCATCAGAGGTATGCGGCGCACTATGTAAATAGACTGTAACTGCTTATTTATGAAGCGTAAGCGTCTTTTGCTTGAACGGAATTGGGTAGGTGTTCAACCAAATTTGCGGTTTGAGTTCCGAAGTGTCAAACGAGAAGGCGTAGGCCTCTATGGTTTTGCCTTTCATGTCGGGGGTGAGCGGAACATAATAGGTGTAGTTTTTGTTTACAGACTGCACGCGGAATTCCCAAGTGTTGGCTGTGAACGAAGGTGCGCGGTCGGGGCAGCCCACATACTTTCCGTCAACTTTAATACCTGCCCATGCGCCTTCTTTGCCGCATTCCCCGTTGATGGCAATGCACAAATAGGCTTTTTCGGGTATTTCGTCGAGTGTGAACGAACTGCTCCAGGCGTGTTTTGCACCATTATAGTTGCGGAATAGATTTGACGCGCGCCAATTGCTGCGGTCAACCGGTTTTCCGCCAACGCTTGCCGCTACTTCGGAAACGCGCAACGGTGTGCGGTCGAGCTTCATGTATCTGAACTTGCCCGCTTTTGACACGTCGATTTCGGCATGTGGACCTACATAAAACGGTATTGATTTCCAGTTTACCAAGTCGGCCGAAACGTTGAGCCGTGCTCCTTCTTCCGATTTATATGGCGTGATGGAATATTCGTCGGGGCAGTCGATTGTGATTTGGTCGAGTGCCAGTTCTTCGCCCATGTCAACCATGAATGCGGTAGAGCCGTCGGACGAATGGTCGTTCCATCTCACCGCCACCGAGAAAGCCGTGGATTTGTCGCCGTCAAACAAATATTTGTCCCATATTTCGCGCTCCCTGAATACCTTTTGATTGAAAAAAGCATCGCGGGCGGCTTTCACCTGCGGTATCTTGGTTTCACCAGAACGCTCCAACGAGCGCACTTCAAGCGCATTGTTGTCGGCGGCATAGCATGTGGCATAATATATAGCAGACGCATCGTTGGGAATTTCGCACTGCTGCATGTCGGATATATGGCGGAAATACGGCAAGGTGAGCTTCTCGCCCGGGAATTTCACGGTTACGGAGTTTCCTTTTGCCGCGCCAACGCTCTTGCCGTCGATGTCCGACGATTTGTAGGCCACGTCGCCGCGCTCAACTTTCATCTTGTAGCTCATTCCCGGCATGCCAAGCAATTTCACTGTGGGATTGCCGCTATAATCGTTCACTATATTATAAGGAATACCGCTCAAGGCAATTTTGTCTTTCTCCTTGACATTCGTAACCTTCACGAGGGCAGAACGGAACGGCTGCACTTCTACATCGATAGTGCTTCCGTAGGCATGGTTTCCCATGTCGAAAATATAAGGGTGGTAAAGACGCACCTTAACCTTGCTGTTGTTCGATTCGAGTCCTATTTCATTGCCGAGGTTTATGTGATAGGTTACAGGATTCCAGGTAAGGTTTCGCAGCGTAAGGAAGCGCGTGTTTCCGTCGCCGCGCGAAAGAGCCTCAGGTCCGTATTTGTCTTCCGGCAACTTTATCCCGTTTACAAGAATGTCGCGATATTGGCGGTGGAGATTGAAGAAAAATGCCAGTTGTGGGAATTCGTCGTCGCGCAGAAGCCACGGATTGCCATAAAGTTCGGGAGCCAAAATAAGTTCGCGCCCGAAAGCCTGCAAAACAATGTCGTCCTCCCAATAATCAAGGCACGAAGACAAACATACGCCGTGATCCTCTGTCAGACGGTTGAGATTGTCGGGCGTTTGTCGGCTTATGGCCTCTCCGCGATGGTGCGGCGCTGTCATACTGTTGGTCATAAGCACGTCGATATACGTTTCAGCCCCTCCGAAAAGGAACGTCGTGGAATGTTTTGTGCCCGGACCGAGATTTAAGCGGTGGTTGAGCAGAATGAAATCGGGCGAAGTTTTGCGGATACGCGTCATCATCTTGTCGAAATAGTCGTATTTCGTGTCGCGAAGCTGACCACAAACCCCATCCATCTTGAACAGTCCGAAATTATACTTCTCCACAAGCTCCGACATCATGTTGATTCTTTTATTGGCTTCTTCTTCGGTATCGCCGAAGCCGTCAGGACCGCACCACACGCCAAGACGCGCCCCTATGCTTGCGGCACTTTTTGCCACAGCATCGAAACCGTTTGGAAAATGTCTCTTGAAGCGCGCATCATAAGTGTTCCCGTAAATATTCGCTCCGTCTATCGCGCCTGCATCAAAGGCATAAATGTCGATTTTCATGCCGTAGGTGTTTTGCAGCCAGCGGAAGAAATCAAGATTTATCAGAGTCTGTTTTTCGTTTGCGCCTTCGTTGGTATTGTTAATCCAAGAAAAATATTCCGCTCTTGAAGGCGACGTTTGCGTTATCACACCCGCTTTTTCCTGGGCGTGTATGCTACCGGTTGCCAAAAGCAACGAAATTAAAAAGGAAAGTTTTTTTGTTTTTATCATGGCGATAGGATTTTAAAGAACCAAGGCGCGGAAGAAATTCCGCGCCTTGGTGTTTGTTTTATAAATGTTTTGCGCGAAATCAGTCGAGTTTATGAACAACCAATCCGCTGCGAAGTTTCGGCTCAAACCATGTAGCTTTTGGCGGCATTATCTTTCCGCTGTCGGCAATGGATATGATTTGATCCATAGACACAGGGTAGAGCGCAAGAGCCGCGGTCATTTCACCAGAATCCACTCTGCGGCGCAATTCGTCCAGACCTCGTAATCCCCCCACGAAATCTATTCTGTCGGAAGAACGCAGGTCTTTTATACCAAGTATCTTGTCGAGAATAAGACGTGAGGAAATGTCTACGTCCAAAACGCCTATGGGATCATCTTCGTCAAACGTGCCGTCTTTTGTGTCAAGTGCGTACCAGTTTCCGCAAAGGTAAAGCGAAAATTCATGGTGTCGGGTGGGGCGGAAATTCTCTTTGCCTTTTTCGATAATCACGAAATCATCGGTGAGAGCGTTTAGGAATTGGCGCGGAGTAAGTCCGTTCAAATCCTTAATCACACGGTTGTAATCGAGTATCGTAAGTTGGTTGGCCGGGAAGCACACTGCCATGAAATAATTGTACTCTTCTTTTCCAGTCCGTTGGGGATCGTTTTTCGCTTTTTCGGCACCTACAAGCGCTGCAGCCGCAGAACGATGATGTCCGTCGGCAATGTAGAGCGCTGGCATCTGAGCAAAACGCGACGTGATCAGTTCCTTGTCTTTCTCGTCTGCGATAATCCAGAATTTATGTCCGAATCCGTCAATCGGAGCTATGAAATCGTACACCGGAACTTGCGCAGCGTAGCGTTCGATAAGGTTGTTGAGCTCCTCGTCGTCGGGGTAGGCAAGAAATACCGGCTCCATATTCGCATTTGTCGTGCGAACGTGTTTCATACGGTCCTCTTCCTTGTCTTTGCGGGTGAGTTCGTGGCGTTTGATTACACCGTTCATGTAATCTTCTACAGCAGCGCATACAACAATTCCGAACTGGGTTTTTCCGTTCATGGTCTGAGCGTAAAGATAATAGTTGTCGTTTGCGTCCTGAACCAGCCAGCCTTTTTCCTGAAACTTTGCGAATTGTTCCTTTGCGCTTTCGTACACTCGCGGATCGTATTCGCTCGTTCCTTCCGGGAAATTTATTTCCGGTTTTATGATATGGTATAGCGACATTTCGTTGTCGCCGGCTTCTTGTCGCGCTTCTTCCGAATTGAGAACGTCGTAGGGACGGCTTTCTACGTTCTCAACAAGATTCGTAGGCGGACGCAAGCCGCGAAATGGCTTTACAATTGCCATAGATCTGTGATGTTTTTGTTTACCTTATTTGTTTACCTGAAATTTGGTTATCCCGTCTTTAAGGAAACCAACGATTTGATTTGCAGCTGCGATGCCGGCGTTGATATTTGCTTCTTGAGTTTGTGCCCCCATCTTCTTGGGAGTTGCAAAATATCTTCCGGGGAATTTCTCTGCGTATTCGGCAGCGCGGTCGGGAGCTATGTCGGCAATATACTTCAAGTCTTCACGCTCTGTAAGTGCCTGGAGCAATCCTTCTTCGTCAATTACTTCCTTGCGGGCGGTGTTTACAAGAATTCCGTTCTTGGGAAGTTTTGTTACTACGTCGTAGTTAATACTGTTGCGCGTCTCGTTTGTTGCAGGAATGTGCAAACTTACGATGTCGCACTTCTCAAAAAGTTCATCGCTCGACGCAACCGGAACAACGCCTGCTTCTTCTATAGCCTTTGCGGGGCAGAAAGCATCGTATGCGTAAACGTCCATATCAAAACCTTTTGCGATGCGTGCTACATTGCGTCCCACGTTGCCGAAAGCGAGAATGCCGAGTTTTTTGCCTTTAAGCTCTGTTCCTGTTTTGCCATTGTAGAAATTTCGTACGGCAAACACGAGCATACCGAGCACAAGCTCTGCCACGGCGTTGGAGTTTTGTCCGGGAGTATTCATTACAACCACGTTGTGTTTGGTAGCGGCTGCAAGGTCTACGTTGTCGTATCCTGCTCCTGCGCGAACAACTATCTTGAGTTGCTTTGCTGCTTCAAAAACTTCGTTGTCCACTTTGTCGCTGCGGATAATCAGAGCGTCTGCATCTGCCACGGCATCGAGAAATTGCTTCTTGTCGGTATATTTTTCCAGGAGTGCGAGTTCGTATCCTGCTCCTTCTATTTCTTTGCGAATACCCTCAACTGCGGCAGCGGCGAAAGGTTTTTCTGTTGCTATTAATACTTTCATGATTTCTGTTCTTTTATAAAACTAAAACAGGTTGGAAACCCATTGTGGTGCAATTGGGTGTCCAACCTGTGGTGTTGCATTATTAATGTTTTGCCTCAAATTCTTTCATTGCTTCAACAAGAGCCTTCACGCCTTCAACGGGCATTGCGTTGTAGCACGATGCACGGAAACCGCCTACGGAGCGGTGTCCTTTGATTCCCACCATACCTTTGGCTGTGGCGTATTCAAAGAATTCGCCTTCGAGTTCTTTGTATTCGTCGTTCATCACGAAGCAGATGTTCATAAGCGAACGGTCTTCTTCTTTCACGGTGCCGCGGAAAAGTTTGTTGCGGTCGATTTCTCCGTACAGAATGTCTGCGCGTTCGTGTGCGAGTTTGTCCATAGCTTCCACGCCGCCTTTTTCCTTGATCCACTCGAGGGTTTTCATTGCGCAGTAAACGGGAACAACAGGAGGTGTGTTGAACATCGAACCCTTTGAGACATGGGTGCGATAGTCAAGCATCGTGGGAATGGGGCGGCTCACTTTGCCGAGCACGTCTTCCTTAACGATAACGAATGTAACGCCTGCCATTGAGAGGTTCTTCTGTGCGCCGCCATAGATGATTGAATATTTCGAAACGTCAACGGGACGTGAAAGCACGTCGCTCGACATGTCGGCTACCATAAGCACGGGGCTGTCGAGTTCCTTGCGTATTTCTGTTCCGTAGATAGTGTTGTTTGTTGTGATGTGGAAGTAGTCCACATCTTCGGGCACTGTAAAATTCTTGGGGATATATGTGTAATTGTCTTCGGCCGACGATGCCACTTCTACAACTTCTCCAAAGAGTTTTGCTTCCTTTATGGCTTTTTTAGCCCAAGTACCGGTGTTGAGATACGCTGCTTTCTTTTCCAGAAGGTTGTAGGGCACCATGCAGAACTGTGTGCTTGCGCCGCCGCCGAGGAACAATACTTTGTATCCCTCGGGAATGTCGAGAATTTCTTTCATCAAAGCCTCGGCATTGTCCATCACCGGTTGGAATTGTTTGCTGCGGTGGCTTATTTCCATGAGCGAAAGCCCCGTGTTCTCAAAATCAATGCAGGCGTCTGTTGTTGCCTTGATTACTTGTTGGGGTAGTATTGACGGTCCCGCATTGAAATTATACTTTTTCATTACTCTATATTTTAGTTGTTATTGTTTTTTCTGTATTCTGCAAAAGAGAATGGTTCGTGTTGCGAATTTACGAAAAAATGCTTGCTTCTGCAAATTTCCGAACTAAAACACGCTTGTATTTTGCCAAAATCCCGTTTTTCGGCAGTATTTTGTCGTTTTATCGCAAAATGTAATTGAAGAATGACAAAAAGTCTTTGCAATTGGCTTTACCTTTTAAATATGTCGGTTGGCTTGTGTCGGGAAAAGGTTCTCAAATGCAGTTTTTTTATGTCCGCAAAGCGTTTTTCCGATGTCTGACATTATTTGAATAATATCAGACATTGTTTAAATTATGTCTGACATTGTTTTTGCGATATCCGCACAAAGATTTTTAGCCTAATGTATAGGCGTTTTTGTGCTGCGGTTATGTGGGGATAAATTGCCTGCTTTGCCGAAAATTGTTAACTTTGCGCTGACATTCCTCCTGCATCATAATAATGAAAGTAAATTTCAAATCTTCAAAGAAGTTATTCATATATATATTTTATGGAACGGTTGCCGTGTTGTTTGTCATCAAACTCATCTTTCCGCAACTCACGAAAAATGTAAAGGACAACAGACAGGCTAATCAGATTGCGGTGCAGCCGAAACCCGACAGTATCGATATTTATCGCCTTAGGGCTGACAGCATAATGGCAAGGCCGCACGAAAGGCTCGCATACGAGTACGACAAGAACGGCAAGCCCATTCACCACAAGATTTATTCCGTGCCCGATTACGTGAATACTTTTCCCGACTCCAACCAAACGCATCTTGAAACGGCCATGAGGCTTGGCGTGAAGCCGGTGAAAGACCGCGCACAAGCCGAGGCCAACAAAAAGGAACTCGTGTTTGTGGCGTCAAATCCGTATTTCTTTGTAAGAAAACTCAACAATTCCATTCCTTATCTTGTGCCGAGGGCTGCAATATTGCTTGAACATATCGGCAGAACGTTCCACGATTCTCTGTCAATAAAGGGAATCCCGTTAAATACCATTATGGTAACATCTTTGTTGCGTACCGAAGACGATGTAGCCCGTCTGCGCAAACACAACGGCAATGCCTCGCCAAACAGTTGCCATAGATACGGAACTACATTCGACATTGCCTACAACAAATACCGTATGGTTCAGGACCCGGCGCTTCCAAAGGTGCGCCCGGTGAGAGACGATACGCTGAAATACGTGCTTTCGGAAGTTTTGAACGATGCGCGCAAACAAGGGCTTTGTTATATTAAATACGAGAAGAAACAAGGCTGCTACCATATCACGGTAAGATAATCCTGCAAGCAATATGAGCCGCTATTTCATGTATGTAGCCTACGACGGAAGCGCTTACCACGGCTGGCAGTCCCAGCCAAACGGGATAAGTGTGCAGGAGGTTGTGGAGAAAAGCCTTTCCACTTTGCTGAGATGCCCCGTTGGCGTAACGGCAGCAGGACGTACCGATGCAGGAGTCAATGCCACAAACATGCCGATGCATTTTGATTACAACGGAGTGCTGCCCCTCCCGTCTTCCGCCCCGTGCGGAACAACGGCGGAGCAACAACTTCTCTACAAGATGAACCGTATTTTGCCGCGCGACATATCTGTGAACAAAATAGTGAGAGTCCGCGACGACGCCCACGCAAGGTTTTCGGCGGTGAAGCGCACATATTATTATTATGTGGCCTTGAAGAAAAATCCTTTCCTTACCAAATATCATTTGCGGCTCACATTTCCCGTGGATTTCGGGATAATGAACGAAGCCGCCGCCATGTTGCTCGGCACACACGACTTTGACTGTTTCGCAAAAGCCCACCCCGACGTAAAGACATCGATATGCACGGTAACGCGGGCGCAATGGGTGAAAATCAGCGGGGACGTGTGGCGACTGGAAATAAGTGCCGACCGTTTTCTACGCAACATGGTGAGGGCGGTAGTGGGAACTCTTCTCGACATAGGACGCGGAAAAACAAAACCGAGCGAACTTGAGGAAATTCTTGCGAGTCGTAACCGAAGCCGCGCGGGAGAAAGCGTCGACGGCAACGCTTTGTTTCTTGAAGAAGTGGAATATCCTGCCGATGTTTTCCGCGTTTCCGACAATGAAAATCAAATTTTGAGTTGATTATGTGGCTTTTTCTTGCGTTTTGCTCTGCTGCCCTTTTGGGTTTCTACGATGTGTTCAAAAAGAAAGCCCTCACTGGCAATGCACTAATCCCCGTGCTCACGCTCAACACGCTTTTCTGCACCCTGATATTCCTTCCGTTGATTCTCGGATCGGCATTCGGTTGGATTGATACGGGTTCTTCGGTCTACGTGCCGGCGGGCGGTTGGGAAATGCACAAGTATATTTTGCTCAAATCGGTGATTGTTTTGTCGTCGTGGGCGTTTGGCTATGCCGGAATCAAGCATCTCCCCATTACGATAGTAGGTCCTATAAACGCCACTCGCCCTGTGATGACGCTTGTAGGCGCTCTTGTTATATTCGGCGAGCGTTTGAATGGTTGGCAGTGGGCCGGCGTGGCGCTTGCAGTGGTCTCGTTTTTCATGCTGTCGCGCAGCAGCAAACGCGAAGGTGTGAATTTCGCACATAATAAATGGATTGTCTGCATTGTTTGCGCCGCTTTGCTCGGTGCGGCAAGCGGTCTGTACGACAAATATCTCATGTCTCCTGTGGCAGAGGGCGGAGTAGGGCTTAACAAAATCGCAGTTCAGGGCTGGTACAACCTATATCAGTTTGCAATGATGTGCGTGGTGTTGTTTTTGGTTTGGTATCCTCACCGCAAGCAAGGCGACCGTTTCAGATGGCATTGGGCGATAGTGGGAATATCTCTGTTTTTGTCGGCAGCAGATTTCCTTTATTTTTATGCCCTTTCGGTTCCCGGGGCAATGATAGCCATTGTTTCCATGGTGAGACGCAGCAGTGTGATTGTTTCGTTCCTTTTCGGCGCGTGGGTATTCCGCGAGCACAATCTCCGCTCCAAGGCCGTAGATTTGGTGATGGTTTTGCTCGGAATGATATGCCTTTGCCTCGGCGCTGCGTAAGCATTGGTTTTTAGAGTGTTGCAAAATAATTTTTGCAACGTGCTTATGGGTTTTTACGAGGTCAGACCTAATTTAAATTCCGGGCCATGTAATTTAAATTAGATGCGTCGGAGTTTTTACGAGATGCGGTGTGTTTGTTTTTGCAAGTAAACGGGTGTTTTCAATATGGTGATTTGTGCGGCTGAAATGCGCTTGCAGTTTTATGTTTCCCGTTATTGTGGATTAGAAAACTTGAAGCGTGCGCACAAAGGCAGGTGGTCGCTGAATCCTCCGCGATATTTCATTCCCTCATAAGTGCGTAACGGTATCGCTTCGCCGTCTTTTTCTGTCAGAAGAAAAGGCGCGGTGAAAATGCGGCAGTCGGCGGGCGTGGTATATACCTGCGAGTTTTTGTTGAGAAGGCTGCCGCTTACAATAATATTGTCGATAACTTCCCATTGCCCGTTGTAGAAATACGTACCTCTTATCTTGCCTTCGCCGCATTGCTCATCAATCATGCTGTAAAGCTCAAAGTCAGAAATTTCTCCTGCATGAGAAGCAACAGGTTGGGCTTTCATCACCTTATACAAGGGCGAAGATTGCGGATTGTCGTTGAAGTCGCCGGTGATTATCACATACGGATTTTTCCTTGCCCTGCAAAGCGAATCGTATATACTCCGGATTTGTCCTGCAATCCTTTCGCGATACGGTGTACCGCTTTTGTGGCGTTCTATCTTGCTTGGAAAATGGCATACGAATACATCGAGTGTGTCGCCTGTGGCTATCCTGCCGCTCACATATAGCACATCGCGCGAACTCTTTGCGGGAAGGCCGCTGAAATCAGGGCGTATCGATTGCCATTGTATGGGTATAAATCCGGGGTTCTTGTATAGAAGTGCAACGTTGATGCCTCGCGGATCGATGCCATGGGTCATTATATAATTGTATCTCCCCCGGCGCAAAAGTCCGGTGCGTGTAAGGCGGTTCATTACCGAATCGTTTTCCACTTCACACAATGCCACGATGTCGGGAAGCCTGTTGCCCCCTACGGCAGCTATTGTCTTTCCTATATTGTTTGCTTTGCGGTTGAATTTAGCCCATGTCCAACGCCTTACAGCCGTAGGCAGAAAATCGTCGTCGTTTGTAGGATTGTCGATAGGGTCGAAAAAGTTTTCTGTGTTGAGCTCCATTACGCAGAATCCGTCTTGCGCTTTCAGCGTGTCTGTTCCGAAAAACGCAAGCGCAAGGACAAGGGTAATGATAATGCGTGCCGTCATTTTTTTATAGGAGATGCGGTGGTAGAGGAGCGCTTGGAAAATGTGCCGAAAAGCAGGAAACTTGTAATATTGTTGCTATGCATTAATTTTCCGACCGCAACGGCGCAGAGACTCACGGCTACCGCAAAAACGATGTCGATAGGAATTTGCAGGGCATAGGAGGTGATGTGTTTCAGTCCGCCCCACAAAGAAATGAGGTGAATGAAAAAATAGTGGAAAAGGTATATGTCGAGCGACTTGCGCCCACAAAAAGCCAACATGTCAGCCGCCCGGGATTTGGAATGCTCGCGTTTATGAAAAACAACAACCAAAAACAGCACGGCATTCGTATGGGCAAAAAAACAAACGGCATTGGGATAGGTGTAAAGCCAGTCGGTGCATACCTCGCGGGACAAGGGATTGAACGAAAGGACAAAGAAAATGATGTAAAGCGTTCCAAACACCCACGGCAATGCTTTTTGTCGGCTTAATAAGGCTACGACGTTGTATTTTCTGAACAGAAAACCTCCTATAAAGTATGTCCAAAGATAAAAATGGGCTATGCCGATAGGATCTTTGTGGAATGTGGTGAAGAATTTGGCTTTTGCAATGCTGAGCAGAATCCATATCAGCAGTGCAAGACCTATATCCCAAAGTGCGGAATGCCTTGTGTTTTTTAAGAAAGCAAACGGCGCAAGCAAAATAACAAACGTTGCGAGAGTTTTCAGGTACCAGTATCCCAAATTGTATGACTCGCGGAAAAACATATCGGCATTCACTCCGAGAAAAAGCACGTAGAGCATGCCCACAACAAGCATTGGCTGAAGCAAACGCCATACGCGCACGACTAACTTGCTTGGCGCGGGAACACTCTTCAATACAAATCCGGAGATAAACATGAAAAGCGGCATGTTGAACGATATGATAAACGCTTCGACGTAGTTGGTGTCGGCGCGCTGGTTCATGCCGAATACGAGAATGTGCCCCATTACAACGGTAAACATTGCAAGTCCTTTGAGGCGGTCTATGTATTGAAATCTTTGGTTTTGCATTGCTTCTGCAAAAGTAATGATTTTTCCAATGGGGATATGTTGTTGTAAAATGTTAACTTTGCTCACAAAACAATCATAAACAGCATGGACAAGAATTTAGACAAAATTGCGCAGGAACAACCTGTGGCAGAACCGGAAGCACAAGGGCTTGCGGAAAACGCCTTCCGCGAATTGAAGGAGGGCGAAGAATACAAACCAATAATGCCTGCGACAACCAATCCGCGAGAAACAACGCCGTGGTCGGTAATCTGGGGCTTGGTGATGGTAATCATTTTTTCCGCTGCAACGGCTTATCTCGGCTTGAAAGTGGGGCAGGTGTTCGAGGCGGCGATTCCTATTGCCATTATAGCGGTAGGCATTTCCGGAGTATCGAAGCGCAAAGGCGCATTGGGCGAGAACGTGATTATACAAAGCATCGGCGCTTGTTCGGGAAACGTTGTGGCTGGCGCGATATTCACACTTCCGGCACTTTATATCCTACAAGCAAAATATCCCGACATATCCGTTGATTTCGCAAAGGTATTTCTTGCGTCTTTCCTCGGAGGTGCGCTCGGCATTCTCTTCTTGATTCCTTTCCGCAAGTATTTCGTGAAGGAAATGCACGGCAAATATCCTTTCCCCGAAGCCACGGCCACAACACAAGTGCTCGTGTCGGGACAAAAAGGCGGCGGAAGCCTTATGCTGTTGCTGAAGTCGGGAATAATCGGCGGCTTGTTCGATTTTGTCGTAGCCACATTCGGACTGTGGAACGAGAACTTCACGAGTCGTGTGTGCTCTCTCGGAGAAACCATAGCCGACAAAGCAAAATTTGTGTTCAAGATCAATACTGGTGCAGCCGTACTTGGTATGGGTTATATCGTAGGTCTGAAATACGCCGCCATAATCTGTGCTGGTTCTGTGGTAGTGTGGTGGCTCATTGTGCCGGGTATTTCTCTTGTGTTCCCGGATCTTTTGGTTTCCAACGGTAATGGCGGACAAATTGCTGCTTCGTTGGCTTCACCTGAAATGATATTCTCTTACGCACGTTCCATAGGCATCGGCGCGATAGCCATGGCAGGAATTATAGGTATAATAAAAAGCCGTAAGATAATTGTCAGCGCTGTTTCGCTTGCTGGACGCGAGATGAAAAAGAAGGGAAGCGATAGCGGCGAAGCCGTTCGCACGCAACGCGATTTGCCCATGAAGTTTATTATCATAGGCACATTGATTACATTGATAGTAACCTTCTTGTTTTTCTATTTCGGCGCAATGGGCGGAAACATTCTTTACGCTGTAGTGGGAATACTTCTCGTGGCGGTGATAGCCTTTCTTTTCACCACTGTAGCAGCCAACGCAATTGCCATTGTAGGCAGCAATCCTGTTTCGGGCATGACTCTGATGGCTTTGATACTGTCTTCAATAATAATGGTATCGGTTGGGCTGAAAGGTACGGGCGGTATTGTTGCAGCGTTGTTGATGGGCGGCGTGGTTTGCACGGCTTTGTCGATGGCGGGCAGCTTTGTTACTGATTTGAAGATTGGTTACTGGCTCGGCACAACGCCTGCAAAACAGGAATCATTCAAGTTCCTCGGTACTCTTGTCGCTGCTGTAACAGTTGGCGGTGTTATGATTGTGCTCAACAAGACTTACGGATTTACCGGCGACGCTCTTGCTGCGCCTCAAGCCCACGCAATGGCTGCCGTAATAGAACCTCTTATGAATGGAGGCAGTGCGCCGTGGCTTCTCTACGGCATTGGTTGCGTTATAGCCATTGTGCTGACCGCGCTGAATGTTTCTGCTCTTGCTTTCGCGCTTGGAATGTTTATTCCTTTGGAACTTAACTTGCCGCTTATCGTTGGCGGACTTGTTAGCTGGTATGTTAAGAGCCGTACAAACGATGAAATGCTCCGCAATGCCTACAACGAACGCGGTACTCTTATTGCCTCGGGATTTATAGCCGGCGGTGCGTTGATGGGAGTGGTGAGCGCAGCGTTGAGATTTGGCGGAATCAATCTGGTAATGGAAACGTGGCTTTCCAATCCGCTTAGCGAACTCGTTTCGCTCATTGCATACGTGCTTTTGATATTCTGTTTCGTAAAAATGTCGATAGTGAAGCCCAAAAACTTCGGAATGTAAAGAATTTTAGCGTTTTCAGTCTGTAATAAAAATAATTCCGTAACTTTGCAGCACCGCTACGAGTTGGCGGCATGTTCAAACTAATAAAATTTTTTTATGGCAACAAAAATCAGATTGCAGCGCCACGGTCGTAAAGACTATGCTCATTACACCATTGTGGTAGCTGATTCAAGAGCTCCGCGTGACGGAAGGTTCATTGAACGTCTTGGCAGTTACGATCCCAACACAGATCCTGCCACTATCCAGTTGAATTTCGACCGCGCCCTTTATTGGGTAGGTGTGGGTGCACAACCCACCGACACAGCCCACTACATTCTCAAACGCGAGGGTGTGATGCTGATGAAGCACCTACTTGGCGGCGTTAAGAAAGGCGCATTTGACGAGGCTGAAGCAAAGAAGCGTTTCGAGGCTTGGAAGGCTGACAAAGATTCCCGCATCAGTGCTGTGGTAAACAAACTTCAGGCTGACAAGTCGAGCGATGCTGCAAAGCGTGTTGAAGCTGAGAAGAAAGTTAACGAAGAAATTGCAAAGCGTGTGGCTGAGAAGAAAGCCGCTATCGCTGCTGCTCAGGCTGAAGAGGCTGCTAAAGCCGCTGCTGAAGCACAGGAGGCTGCTGCCCAGGCAGAGGCTCCCGCTGAGGAAACTCCTGCAACAGACGAGGCTAACGCTTAATTTCTTAGGAAAGACAAAAGGAGAAAGCTGGACATATGTCCGGCTTTCTTTTTTTTGTGCAAGGAAAAATAGATGCAATAACAGTCTTTCAAAGAGTAATTTAGAGTTGACTCAAGGCTGATATGAAAAATCTTTTACAATAGGCCGAAATGCTTGTTGTGCATGCAAAAAAACAATATCCGACATCGTTTTTGCGCCTCCGAGAACTGTTTCGGTAATAGCGGTATCGTTGTTTTATGCCCCCGATATATTTGGCAAACATTCTCTATTACGGCAGAATTTGTTAATTTTGCGGACGTAAATACCAAGCCACATGAAACAGAAAATTATTATCTTGGACTTTGGCTCGCAAACCACGCAGTTGATAGGGCGTCGCCTGCGTGAGTTAGACACTTTTTGCGAGATCATTCCGTATAACAAATTTCCCGAAGACGAGGAAGGAATTATAGGTGTAATTCTCAGCGGTTCGCCTTACAGCGTTTACGACAAGGAAGCCTTTAAGGTTGATCTTGACAAGATTAAAGGACGCTATCCGATACTCGGAATATGCTACGGCGCACAATATATTTCATACACCCACGGGGGAAAGGTTGAACCGGCAGGCACACGCGAATACGGACGGGCCAACCTGTCGAGCGTGGATTCCGAAAATCCGTTGTTCAAAGGCTTCACCCCCGGCTCACAAGTATGGATGAGCCACGGAGATTCCATTACGGCGATACCTGAAGGCTACAAGGTGATTGCGTCTACCGAGAAGGTGAAATATGCAGCCTTTGCTTCTGAAACCGAAAAGATATGGGGCGTACAGTTCCACCCCGAAGTGTTCCACTCCACGCAGGGAACTTTGCTCTTGAAGAACTTCGTGGTAGACATTTGCGGCGGCAAACAAGATTGGAGCGCAGCCTCGTTTGTCGATACCACAGTAGCGGAACTCAAAGCCCAGTTGGGAGACGACAAAGTGGTACTTGGTTTGAGCGGCGGCGTAGATTCTTCGGTTGCAGCGGTGCTTTTGAACCGCGCGATAGGCAAGAATCTTACCTGTATCTTCGTAGATCACGGCATGCTCCGCAAAAACGAATTTGAAAGTGTACTCGGAGAATACAAAAATCTTGGTTTGAACGTTATAGGCGTTGATGCAAGCAAAAAATTCTTTGAGGAATTGGCAGGAGTAACCGAACCCGAGAAAAAACGCAAGATTATCGGCAAGGGCTTCATTGATGTGTTTGAAGCCGAAGCCAAGAAACTTAAAGATGTACGCTGGCTTGCGCAGGGAACAATATATCCCGACCGTATTGAAAGCCTTAACATCACGGGCCGTACCATAAAGAGTCATCACAATGTGGGAGGTCTGCCCGAGAAGATGAACCTGAAACTTTGCGAGCCGCTGCAATGGCTGTTCAAGGACGAAGTGCGTAGGGTAGGGCATCAGTTGGAAATGCCCGACAAACTCATCTTGCGCCACCCGTTCCCCGGTCCCGGACTTGCAGTGAGAATTCTCGGCGATATCACTCCCGAGAAAGTGCGCGTGTTGCAGGAAGCCGATGATATTTTTATCCAAGGTCTTCACGACTGGAAGGTGAAAGACGAAAACGGCAACGAAGACGAACTCTACAATCACGTATGGCAGGCCGGCGTGGTGCTTCTACCAATAAAGAGTGTGGGAGTTATGGGCGACGAGCGCACATATGAGCGTGCCGTTGCCTTGCGTGCGGTAACGAGTGTCGATGCTATGACAGCCGATTGGGCACGTTTGCCCTACGAGTTCCTTGCCAAGGTGAGCAACGACATAATCCGTAACGTGCGCGGCGTAAATCGTGTATGCTACGACATATCTTCAAAACCGCCTTCAACGATAGAGTGGGAATGATATTCCCGGTAAAACGAAACATAGCAAAGTCCGTCTCTTTTTGGAGGCGGACTTTTTGTTTGCCAAACCTCTGTATAACAAAGTGTTGCGCTGTATGTAAAACAATGCTTTTATATCGCAAAAACTCCAAGGCATCTAATTTAAATTACATGGCCCGGAATTTAAATTAGGTCAGACCTAATTTTTACGAGATGCCTTGTGTTTTTTTACCCCTCAAATTTCGCTTGTTTTTTTGCACAAAATCATCAGTTGCCGCTGCGCTCTTCGGCTTTGTCTTTCCGCATTTTGATTATTTGCTTAACTTTGCAGCCGAAATGAGAAAGCTACTGTTTATAACGTTGTTGGTTTGGGGCAATAGCCTGAGCTTGTTCGGACAAAACGTGTTTGACGAGCGTGGAAACCGAATTGACGGAAGTGAGCCGCAAAACGGTTCCCACTTCACGAGTGCCGAGGATTCCACCGAGACAGACGATGATTTGCCGACAGGAATGTTTGTGTGGAAAATGAACGAGACTTTCGGCGAAAGGATAATGAGCGAAATCGACACGATGGCCTATCAGTTTCAAAACACAAACTTCACCGACGGCATCACGGGGCAATACAACACTCTCGGCAACATGGGCTCGCCGCGAATGTCGCGTCTCTACATGCAGAGGCCCATTATGAGCGATTTTTTGTTTGCCGACCCGTTCGATTTCTTCCTTACAACTCCCGGAGAATTCTATTTCACCAACACGCTCTCGCCTATAACCAATGTAACATACCACGAATGTGGCGACAAGACCGACGGCGAAGACAGGATTACGGCTTTGTTTGCAGTGAATGCAGGAAAGAAAATCGGCTTGGGCTTCAAGATGGATTACTTGTACGGGCGCGGATATTATGCAAACCAGAACACCTCGCAGTTCAACGCTTCAATCTACGGTTCATACGTTGACGACAAATACGAAGCCTATCTGCTTGTGGGGGCAAACCATATCAAGGTGGCTGAAAACGGCGGAATAGAATCAGATGTCTATATCACCAATCCTGCAAGCCTTTCAAACAAATACAGTTCCACTGATATTCCTACGGTGTTGAGCAAGGCGTGGACAAAAGTCTATACCAACAATGTTTTCTTCTCCCACCGTTACAATCTCGGCTTCTATCGCACACTCGACAAGGACAGCAATGTTGTGAAGAACGCCAATGACACGATTCTTACCGACCCTGTGGCTCTTTCGCGCCTTGATTCCTTGCAGCGCGACTCGATAAGCAAACTCGAAGAGGCACGCAAATATTATATACGCGAGTTTGTTCCGGTTACAAGCTTCAATCATGTGTTGCGCATCGACGGAAATACCCACAGGTTCATAAACAATAAAATTCGCGAGGGATATTATCTCAACCAATACATGGACGGGGATTCCGTGAACGACCGCACGCATTTTCTCAACGTGTCGAATACGTTTTCAGTGCAACTTCGCGAAGGTTTCAGCAAATGGGCGAAAGCCGGGCTCTCGGCCTTTGCGCGCCATGAGCTTATGCAATACAAATTGCCGGTAAGCCGGGTGGCCGAAAAGACTTATACGGAAAACCGTTTCACCTTTGGCGGAAGACTCGTGAGCACACAGAGCAAATACGCCAAATATGATGTGGTGGGAAGCGTATCGCAATCGGGCAAAGACTTCGGAATGTTCAACGTTGACGGAAATTTGAATCTCACCCTGCCTTTGAAAAAAGACACAATCAATTTGAAACTCCGCGCCATGGTATGCAACAACCAGGCTTCGTTTTATTATCGCCACTATCACGGCAAATATGCTTGGTGGGACAATGATGATTTAGACCACGAACTGCGCACGCGTTTCGAAGGTGTGCTTTCGTACAACCGCACCCGTACCAATTTGCGCGTAAGTTTGGAGAATGTGAAAAGCTATACGTATTTCGCGGCAACACAAGTGAAATATACCGGCGGAAGCGACAGCACGCTCTATTCAAACGGCATAGGAGTGAAACAACATTCGGGAAGCGTGCAGGTAGTAGAGGCCGCGCTCAACCAAAACTTCAAATTCGGCATTTTCAATTGGGAAAACGAACTCGTATATTCCACAAGCAGCAACAAAGACGTGTTGCCGTTGCCCACATTCTCGGCATATTCCAACGTTTATCTGCTTTTCCGCATAGCCAAGGTGCTTAACGTGCAGTTTGGCGCCGATGTGAAATATTTTTCGGAGTATTACGCCCCCACTTATTCGCCTATCATCGGGCAGTTTGCCGTGCAAGACAATTCCAACCGCATCAAGATAGGAAATTATCCCATTATCGACGTGTATGCAAACTTTCATCTCAAACACACACGCTTCTATCTTATGGCTTCGCACGTAAACAAGAGCAGCAATGGCGGACATTATTTCCTCGTCCCCCATTATCCCTACAATCCGATGACCATAAAATTCGGAATATCCTGGAATTTCTTCAACTGATTCGGCTCGGTTTTCAGCCCTCTCTGCATGGGCTCAAAACCATGTGCTGAAGTGTTAAAAACGATGTCAGACATTATTTAAACAATGTCAGACATTATTCGAATAATATCAGACATAGTTTTTGCGATATGCCTTGTTGTTTTTAGGGCAAGATATTCCCTTTGTCAGTAATCTTTATGGTGGGAAAACAAAGCGCATTTGGGGCGGTTTCTGTTTGAGTTCGTCTCTTTGCCATATCAATGATAATGACTAAATTTGCTTTTACATTATAATTTGGCTCTTCTATGCGCAAGAAGTTCATATGTTTTCTTTGGGGACTGCTGGTTTTGTCTGTTTTGCTTACGGGATTCGCGTTTTTTGCAATATCCGTAGGCTGGATAGGATATGTTCCTAATTTGAAACAACTTGACCACCCGATAGACAAATTCGCTTCGCAGGTGATAACGAGCGACGGCGTTTCGCTGGGAACGTATGCCCGTTCCGAGAACCGCATATTTGTTTCGTACGACAAGATATCTCCCTATGTAACCAAGGCTTTGGTGGCTACCGAAGACGTGAGGTTTTATGAACATTCGGGCATAGATTTCCGTTCGCTCATGAGGGCAGTGGTAAAGCGCGGCATCATGGGGCACGAAAGTGCCGGCGGCGGTTCAACCATAACGCAGCAACTTGCAAAACAACTCTATTCCTCCACGGCTGAAAACTATATCAAACGCGTGATGCAGAAGCCTATCGAATGGGTGATTGCCGTGAAACTCGAGAGAAACTATACCAAGGACGAAATTCTCACTCTTTATCTCAATTATTTCGATTTTCTGCACAACGCCGTAGGCATAAAGACGGCTGCGGAAACCTATTTCAACAAACAGCCAAAGGACTTGACTCTTACGGAAAGCGCCATGCTTATAGGCATGTGCAAGAATCCGTCGTATTACAACCCGGTGAGAGAACCCGAACGTTGCTTGCAACGACGCAATGTGGTGCTGATGCAAATGCAAAAGGCCGGCTATATATCGCAAAGCGAATATGATGAAAATTCCGCCAAACCTCTGGGACTCGATTTCCACAGAACTGACCACAAGGACGGACTTGCTACGTATTTCCGCGAGTTCTTGCGTCAACGGCTAATGGCAAAGCGTCCCGAAAAAAGCAATTATGCTTCGTGGCAAAAGCAGCAATATTATGATGATTCGCTGGCGTGGGAAACAGATCCCCTATATGGTTGGTGTAATAAGAATACCAAGAAAGATGGCTCGCATTATAATATCTACACCGACGGACTTAAGATATATACCACCCTGGATTCGAGAATGCAGAAGTATGCCGAGGAAGCAATGCACGGGCATGTGGAGGGATATTTGCAGCCGCAGTTCAATAGGGAAAAGAGGAATTCTCCCACAGCTCCGTTCTCAAAGGCTCTGACATCGGAACAAGTGAATGCGATAATCCGTAAATCTGTGAAACAAAGCGACCGCTACCGTTCAATGAAAGAAAGCGGATATTCGGAAGAAGAGATAAACGAAGCGTTTCGCAAGCCTGTGCAAATGTCGGTGTTTACCCCTCACGGAGAAGTGGATACCATTATGACGCCATACGACTCGATAAAATATTATAAGTCGTTTCTTCGTTCCGGTTTCATGGCAATGGATCCACATAACGGTCATGTGAAAGCCTATGTGGGCGGATTGAATTATTCCCACTTTCAATACGACATGTGCACCGCAGGCCGTCGTCAGGTTGGCTCTACAATAAAGCCTTTCCTCTATTCCCTGGCAATGGAGAACGGTTGGAAACCTTGTGATATGGTGATGAATGTGAGACGTTCCTATAAAGTAGGCGATCAAATATGGTCGCCCGACAACGCAAGTCATTCGCGGATAGGACAACTTGTAACATTGAAATGGGGTTTGTCGCAGTCGAACAACTGGATATCCGCTTATCTTATGAGCCAGCTCAGTCCTACGGCATTCGTGGAACTGATTCATACGTTCGGTGTTACCAATCAGGAAATCCATCCTTCGCTTGCGTTGTGTTTAGGCCCGTGCGAAATATCCGTGAGCGAACTTACGAGCGCATATACAGCCTTTGTAAACAAGGGAATACACGTGTCGCCGTTGTATGTAACCAAGATTGAAGACAGCGAAGGGAATGTGGTAGGGGAGTTCTATCCCCGAATGAACGAAGTGATAAGCGAAGAAAGTTCGCTGCGCATGCTCGAAATGCTTCAAGCCGTTATAGACCACGGAACAGGCGGACGTATAAGATATAAATTCCATATAGATGCTCCGATGGGCGGAAAAACCGGAACGACAAACAAACATTCCGACGGTTGGTTCGTTGGAATAACTCCGCGACTTGTTGGCGCATGCTGGGTGGGCGGAGAGAATCGCGACATTCACTTTGACAATATGACTTATGGCCAAGGTGCATCGATGGCTTTGCCTATTTGGGCGTATTTCATGAAGAAAGTTTACAGAGACAAAGGTTTGGGATATTCCGAGACCGAACAATTTGATTACCCCGAGAACTATAATTCCTGCGGACAAACGGCAAACGACAGCCTGCAATACTCTGTGAACGGTATAGACCGCACGTTTGAATAAAAAGAAACAATATGAACGATATAAAGACAGTTGTTATCATACCGGCAAGATATGCGTCAAGCCGGTTTCCCGGTAAACCATTGGCAATGCTTGCTGGAAAACCAATTGTGGAACATGTGTACGAACGGGTTTCCCAAGTAGTGGAAAACGTATACGTGGCAGTTGACGACCAACGCATATTTGATTGCGTTGAAAGCTTTGGCGGAAACGCCATAATGACTTCTCCGTTGCATAAAAGCGGGACTGACAGGGTGGCTGAGGCTTATCGGAAAATCGGAAAAGACTTTGATGTCGTTGTAAACGTTCAGGGTGATGAGCCTTTCATACACAAGGAGCAAATCATGGCTTTGATTGAGTGTTTCAACAAAAAAGATACAGACATTGCCACTATAGTAAAGCCCTTTTCGCCTTCTGACGGACTGGAAGCTCTCCTTAATCCAAATTCCCCCAAAGTAACGGTTTCGAAAGACATGAAAGCTTTGTATTTCAGTCGATCGGTAATCCCTTATATCCGTGGTGTGGAACAGGAAAAATGGCTTGATACACATACGTTCTATAAACATATAGGTATATATGGTTTCAGAACAAATGTATTGCAGGAAGTAACAAGACTCCCCCAAGGTGTATTGGAAAAAACTGAGTCGTTGGAACAACTGCGTTGGTTGGAAAACGGCTATAGCATACGAGTGGCTGTAAACGAATTTGAAACGGTTGGAATAGATACTCCGGAAGATTTGGTAAGAGCCGAACAGTATATAAGTAAAGAGAAATAATATCATTGAATAATGAACATAAAACTATATATAGCCTTTATAAGTTGCGCTTTCTGCGTTCAAACACATGCACAAACGTTGAAGATTGGTACGTATGTGTTTCGCGACGGCGCACAATATAGTGGCGAAATGAAAGCCGGCAAACCTCATGGAAAAGGGAAGACCGTTTTTAAGAACGGGGATACTTATGAGGGAGAATATGTAAAAGGCAAACGTCAGGGATATGGTGTTTATCAATTTACCGATGGAGAAAAGTACGAAGGGCAATGGTATCAAGACCAACAGCACGGTAAAGGAGTGTTCTATTTCAAGAACAACAACCATTATGACGGACTTTGGTATCGCGATTACCAGCAAGGCGCCGGTAAAATGTATTATTACAACGGCGATGTCTATCAAGGCGATTGGAAAGCCGATAAACGCGAAGGACAAGGAACGTATACGTATTCTACGGGAGCGTATTACAAAGGAACTTGGCAGGACGACAAGAAATCTGGCAACGGAGTGTTTGATTGGAATGACGGGTCGAGATATTCCGGGTCTTGGAGCAATAATCAAAGAAACGGGAAAGGTACGTTTACATATTCCGACGGCGATGTTTATATAGGCGATTGGAAAGATGATATCCAGAACGGTCGCGGTATTTACAAATTCCGTAATGGCGATGTTTATGAAGGACAGTACGTAAACGGAGAACGTACCGGCGAAGGCATTTTTACTTTTGCCAACGGCAATAAATATACAGGTAGTTTCCTTAGCGGCGAGTTTAATGGGCAGGGTGTTTATATCTGGAAGAATTCCGCCCGTTACGAAGGCAATTGGAAGAACAATTTGCGCGACGGCTCGGGTAAATATATCTGGAAGAACGGCAATACTTACGAAGGCCAATGGAAAAATGGCGAAATGAACGGAGAAGGAGTGCTTAGAGTTTCTGATGGTATGAAATTCAAAGGAACTTTCAAAAACGGCAAGAAGGAAGGCGTGGGTATTGAGGAGCGTAAAGACGGCACACGTTTCGAAGGACATTTCCATAATGGCATGAAAGACGGCGCATTTGTGGAGAAAGATGCTAACGGGAACGTTATCCGCAAGGGAACATACCATAACGATGTGATACAATAAAAACTTAATCTTAGAACACATGAAAACCAATGAAAAAGAGTTGGAACTAATAAAAGGCGACCAATGGTTGAAGCCTTTTGAAGAGGCTATAACCGGACGCCATCTGTATGCGTTGCGCAAAATGCAGGAATTGACCGGAGGAAAACAGAGTTTGTCGGAATTTGCTTCGGGATATTTGTACTTTGGTTTACATCGTAACAAAGACAAATGGGTTTTCAGGGAGTGGGCTCCTAATGCAACCCGAATGTTTCTGATAGGCGATTTCAACAATTGGAAAGAAGTTCCGGATTATGAGTTGCAGCGCGTGGCAAACGGCATTTGGGAAGTTTCATTGCCTCTCAATTCCATACATCATGGCGACTTGTATAAAATGAGAGTGTATTGGAACGGAGGAAGTGGCGAGAGAATTCCTGCGTGGTGCCGGCGTGTGGTTCAAGACGAACGCACCAAGATTTTCAGTGCTCAGGTTTGGAATCCCGATTGCCCGTATGTTTTCCGTAACAAAGATTTCAAGGCTACCACCGAGCCTTTGCTAATTTACGAGTGCCATATAGGAATGGCTCAGGACGCACAAGGCGTTGGCACTTACGAAGAGTTTCGGAAAAATGTGCTTCCGCGCATAGTGGCTGATGGGTATAATTGTATACAAATCATGGCAATTCAGGAACACCCGTATTATGGTTCGTTCGGTTACCATGTTTCCAACTTCTTTGCTCCGTCCAGCAGGTTCGGTACGGCCGAGGAACTAAAACATCTCATTGACGAGGCTCACGGTATGGGCATTGCCGTAATTATGGACTTGGTTCATTCCCACGCTGCAAAGAACGAAAACGAAGGCTTGGGGAATATCGCGGGCGATCCCAACCAATATTTCTATTCCGATCAGCGTCGAGTTCACCCGGCATGGGACAGTTTGTGCTTTGATTATGGTAAAAACGAAGTGCTCCATTTCCTTTTGTCAAACTGCAAGTACTGGCTCGACGAATTCAAGTTTGACGGATTCCGTTTTGACGGGGTTACTTCTATGTTGTATTACGATCACGGGTTAGGCAAAGCTTTTTCGGGCTATGCCGATTACTACGACGGGCATGAAGATGACAACGCAATTTGTTATCTCACGCTTGCCAATCATGTGATTCACGAGGTAAATCCAAATGCAATAACTATTGCCGAAGATGTTTCTGGAATGCCGGGCTTGGCATCGCCTGTCAAGGTGGGTGGCTACGGATTTGACTATCGTTTGGCGATGAATATTCCCGATTTCTGGATTAAGATTATAAAGGAGAAGCGAGATGAAGATTGGAAGCCGAGTTCCATGCTTTGGGAATTGACTAACCGTCGCAAGGACGAGCGGAACATTTCGTATTGTGAGAGTCATGATCAGGCTTTGGTGGGGGATAAGACTATCATTTTCCGTCTTGTTGATGCCGATATGTATTGGCATTTCAAAATTTCCGATAAAAACGCGAATGTTGACCGTGGCATTGCTTTGCACAAGATGATTCGTTTGATTACCATCTCTACTTTCAACGGCGGCTACCTTAATTTTATGGGCAATGAGTTTGGTCATCCAGAATGGATAGACTTTCCGCGCGAGGGTAACGGTTGGAGCTACAAATATGCCCGGCGTCAGTGGAATTTGGTGGATAACAAGGAACTTTGTTTCCATTATCTCGGCGATTTCGACAAGGATATGCTCAAACTGATGAAATCAGATAAACATTTGCGCGACACTCCGGTGGTTGAGATTTGGCACGATGATTCCGACCAGGTGCTTGCGTATATGCGCGGGGATTATCTTTTTGTTTTCAACTTCAATCCTGTAAAAAGTTTCGACGGTTATGGATTCCGTGTGCCCGAAGGCCGATACAATGTGGTGCTTAACACCGACGCCAAGGAATATGGCGGGTTTGCTCTTGCCGACGACACAGTGGAGCATGCCACGCTTTTTGACAAAGAACTTCATTCGCAGGGCAAGGGCTGGGTTAAAACTTATCTTCCGGCAAGAACTGCCGTTGTATTGAAGCACAGCAAATAAACAACAATGTTCTATCGTCGGTCAACAGGCATCTTTTCTTCGCGCAATGTTGTAAGGGCGTTGCTTATGCTGCTTTTTGCGGCGTTTACGTTCTGCTACATTAATTATATGCAGTGTGATTTGATTGCCATGACCCAACATATTCTTTCTGACGGGCAGACTCATTACAACCGGGTGGTAGGAACGGTGATTATAACGGCGGTCGCAATTGCGCTGCAGGTTATAATGTCAAATGTGTTCCGGTTGCCTGATATTATGTATGCGTTGTCTTACGTGCCGTCGGCGTTGTTTCTTGCAGCAATCACCGATTTGGCTTGGAACTATACTACTCTCAAACTTATTGTTTACCTGTTGTTGCTCGTGGTATCGCTGGTAATCTGTGTGGGGGTGAACAAACAAGTGCCGAGAAGGCGCTCCGCGTCAACAATAAGCGTTTTGACCGTAAACGTAGGGCTTCTTACAGTGATGATACTGCTTGTCGGATTCAGCGGAAACACAAACAAGGTGCTTCATTACGAGTTGAAAATCGAGAGATACCTCAATGAAAACAATATGTCCAAAGCATTGGAGGTGGGCAAGGGTTCTCCCGAAACGAGCAACGTGCTTACCATTGCCAGAGCCTATGCTCTGTCGCGCCAAGGGCTGCTGAATGAAAAACTGTTTGAATATCCCATTCCTGCCGGCTTGCATAGTTTGCTGCCATTGCCAGGCGACAGTCTCAAGATGATATTTCCTCCCGAAAAGATATACCAATGGCTTGGTGCAATGCCCGGCGAAAATTCCTCGCCCAACCAGTATCTTAATGTGATAGCCGCGCAGCAGGAACTCGTGGATTCTCTACCGCAAATAATGGAATATTTTTTGGCAACTCAACTTGTTAATAAACAAATCGATAGGTTTGCCGAAAATTACAAGGCATCTCGTTTAAACGATGTCAGAGATAATTTAAACTATGTCAGACATAATTTTAACGAGAAGCATTGTCGTGAGGCCATTGTTTTGTATCAGCATATCAGAACCAAACCTGTGGTTACTATCAAGGACAATCTGACAGAAACAAACTATAATGATTTCATGGATATAGCCCATTCGCGCAAAAATGCCAAAGAGAAACTAAATCTCTTGCGCTCGCAATATGGCGACACCTATTGGTGGTACTACTATTTCGTGAAAACAAATTCTACAAAATGATTATGGAAACAGAAAACATAGACGGAATAGCAAGAATATTGCTAAACGCAGCCAATGCAATCTTTACAAAACAACAAAACAGCAATTCGGCGCTGACGGTGGAGGATATTTTTGAAACTCTCTCGCTCTTCAAGGAAAATCTGCTCAATGCTCAGGCAAATGTGGTGGAAACACGTCCTGAAGTGCTGGCTTGCGATGTGGTTCGCTTCCAGAACAACAAAGACAAATGGGTGGCTTTTGTGGGACTTCTCAACGGACATCCTTATGAAATCTTTACCGGTTTGCAGGACGACGACGAGGGAATACTTTTGCCCAAAACTGTAACAAAAGGAAAGATTATCAAGGTGGTCAATGCCGACGGTTCAAAAAGATACGACTTTCAGTTTGAAAACAAGCGCGGATATAAGACTACGGTTGAGGGACTTTCCGAAAAATTCAACAAGGAATATTGGAACTATGCCAAGCTAATTTCCGGCGTGTTACGCTACAGAATGCCGCTGCAAAACGTTATAAAACTCGTAAGTTCGCTTTCGCTCGAAAGCGAAAGCATAAACACCTGGAAAAACGGCGTGGAACGCGCACTGAAAAAGTATCTGTCAGAAGAAAATCCGGTATAAGTCAAATAAAACCGCCTTTCCTTCCCTTCTGTTGTGGTTGAATATGGTTGAACACCGCAAAACAAAGGTTATAATGGGTGTGTAAGATTTGATGTATGACGTATAGTAAAAACAATGTCTGACCTTGTAAAAACGAAGTCAGACATTATTTGAATAATATCAGACATTGTTTAAATAATGTCTGATATTGTTTTTCGCAAATAGGGCGTTGTGTTACGAAAGACTGTTTGTGTGAATTCCTGCGGCTATAGTGCGCTGGCTTTTATGACATGATTTGTTCGTAAAAACAACAATAGCTTCCGCGAGGAAGCTGCCAGATTCTACAACGTAAAAAATAAGCCGCCGGAGAAGGGGATACCTTTGTTCCGGCGGCTTAATCGGTTTATTTCAATTTCACGATAATCGTTACTGTTACTTCGGGATAGAAATCTTCATCGTCGTATTTCATCATATAAATGCGGTTGCTCTTTGCATTGCTTGTCGTGAAAATCGTGGTTACTATATCGTTTGAACGGGAAGTGTTGGTAGTTTTGTTTTGCTTCGCTTCTTTGTTGAAACAGTTGATTACTTTTTTTGAATTCACTCCTTCAACAATAAGTTTCTTCACCACTTTTTCCACTTCGTGGGTTTTTGAATTGCGTTGAATGATTGACGAGTATTGTGAACTTCCTATCGTAGAATATTGTCCCATCATTTCGTCAACACTGTTTTGCGCCATTGCAACCAGCGGTATTACCAGTGTGGTCAAAACGAATATTATCTTGCGTGTCATTGTTTCAGTCTTTAAGCATTTGCTCCATTAGTTTTCTTTGCTGCGGGTCTTTCACGTTTTGCAGCACCTCTTCTTCCACATCGTCGATGGTTTGCAGACTTGCTACTTTGTTTTCCAGTTTTTCGGCGTCGCTCAGCGTTTCGTTTATGGTGTTCTTGATTTTTCTGAGGTCGTCGATGCGCTGTCCGTTCACTATCACGTAGCTGCCTCCGTATAAGTTTGCCAATTTGCTTTCTTCGATATGGTTTACAAAGAGTGTGGCGCCAAACACGATTGCTATCATTGCTGCCGTGCCTATTGCTATGCGGCTCCAAACGGGCAAGAACTTGAATTTGGGCTTTCTTGTCTGCATTGCCACAAATTCGGTGTCAACTGCCGCCATGTCCAGAAACATTTCCCGGTATTCCTGTAAACTTTCGGGTATTTCCGGGTTTTGGAAATAGGCGTAAAGTTTCCGTTCCTCCTTTACTGTGGTTTCGCCGTCAAAGAAGCGGTCGACAAGTCGTTTTATTTCCTCAGTTTTCATTGTCCTTTTTGTATTGAAGTCTTATAGCCATTCGTCCCCGGCTTATTGTTTGTCGGATAGTAGCCTCTTTTATTCCGGTGAGCTTGGAGATTTTTTCGTATTCCATGCCGTCGATAAGCCTCAGACGTATGATTGTTTGCTGCGCTTGCGGCATTTGGTCTATGATATTCATCACCTTGTTGTAACGTTCATGGATATCGTTTGAATTTGAAGGCGTTCCGATTTCCATTCCGTCGATATCCACGGTAGGTTTCTCGCGTCTCAGAGTGTCTACGGCAATGTTTCTCACCAGGATGTTTGCTATGCCGTTGATAGGTTCCCGTAGGGTTTCTTTTATCTCCCATAGCCGGAGAAGGGCATCCTGCACCATATCTTCCGCCCTGCTGTCTGAGGGGAAATATCTGCGTGCCGTTGCCAGCAGTTCCTTTCGTATTGTCTGCATGGCTTGTTGTAGTGCCTCTCCTGTCATGGAATTGAAGAACGGTCTTAGAAGTTGTTCAGACCTTTGGTGTTGGTTTTTGCAACTCCGCTGTTTTCTATATTCGTGTTGTCGGCTGTGCCGGTGAATACTATCTTAGATGCTCCGCTGTTGTCCGACTTCAGTGTGCGGCAGTTCACATCTATTTCCAGTTTGCCGGCTCCGCTGTTGTCCACGTCTATGTTGTTGCCTTTGAATTTCAGTATGCCGTTGGTCGCGCCTGAACATTCAACGTCAAGATCGTCTGATTCCACATTCATGTTTACCCTTGTTGCTCCGCTGAAATCAAGTTTCGTTTTTTTGCCTTTGAGCAATCCGATGTTGCATCTGGTAGCTCCGCTAAAATCGGCTGTGAATGTTGATGAATCAATCTCTTTTGCTTCGAACTTGCATGCTCCCGAGAGTTCCACGTATGTCATGTTGGGCGCGCTTATGTAAATGTTCATGAAAGCATGTTGGTAACTGCCACGGGTGCTTTTGAAATCGATAGTAAGATTGCCGTTATTGTTGTTTATAATGAGTTTCTTCATCAATTCGGGTGTGCCTTCGGCTTTCACATAGTAGTTGTTTTCTTGGGTGAAATAGATGTTGGCAATGCCGCAGCTTGTGATTTTCGAGAAATTTTTGAGATCGAATGTCTTTGAAACGCTTTCGCCTTTTTCGTCATCGTTTGTCTCTATCGATTTAAGTGAATTGTCAAGAGACTTAAGCGAACTTTTAAGAGGTTTAAGCGAATTGTCAACATCGTTTATGACGGCGTCGACCAGTTCTTCGTCATATTCGTTGGAATTTGCGTTTTTGGAGTTTGCGCAACTTGTGTTTGCGCATAATGTCAACCCTAAAAGGGCTCCGATAAGAATCTTTTTATTCATGATGTTTGATAAATTGTTCGTTCTTTTACCCCTTATACGCTGGTCAACGGTTTTTGTTACATCAACGCGGCGAAAAAATAAAAAAAAATCTTCTTTGAAACATCGGGTATAGGGCCGCAAAATTGCGATATCGGATATCGTGAAAACGATGTCTGACATAGTTTAAATTACAAGGCATCTAGTTTAAATTATGTCTGACATCGTAAAAGCTTCATTTAGAGAAGCGTAAAACA
Organism: bacterium; assembly: GCA_963660485.1. Lineage (GTDB taxonomy): Bacteria > Bacteroidota > Bacteroidia > Bacteroidales > Bacteroidaceae > UBA6398. Next base: position 103,037 of record CAVKYH010000001.1, read on the forward strand.
ACGCCCGAATAAGCCGGTATTTCAACGCACAACGGGCACTCCGGAGCAAGGTGTGCGTTGGCGGTTTGAGGCTTGCCTTCGGCCAAAAGGTTGACGCAATTGTAGATTCCCGGTTTTATTTCCATGTATTCAAATGCGTGCATCGGAATGTTGACGTAGGCTTTTATGTTGCCGCCGCTGAAATTTGAAACAATGAGCAATGTTTCCTTGCCGTCCTTGCGCAGGAACGAATACAACTTGTCGGCGGGATATTTTGAATAGTTGTCCTGGTTGCAATATGTGAGGTCGAAGAATTTTCCGTTGGCAATAGCCTGGTTTTTGCATACTTTGCCGAGAAGAGTGGCGTAGAAATTTTTCAGTGCAATGTCTTCGGGCGTAAGAGATTCGGGGGCAAACAGAGCCTTGCGCATCTTTTCGGGAGACCAATAGTCGTAAATCGACGTGCGTCCGTCCACACCGCTATAACCTTCGGCATCCATTCCGCGCTCGCCGTATTCCTGGCCGGAATATATCATCACCGGGTTTACATTCATCAGTGCTGCTACAATCATTGCCGCTTTTCCTTTTTCGGCTTTGCCTGCAAAGAAATCCGATGCCACTCTCTGTTCGTCGTGGTTCTCGATGAAATTGAGCATGTGGGGCTGCAAGTTTCCCAAACTCTGCCATGCGTACGTTATTTCGTTTGCCGGATTGTATCCCGTAACCACATTGCGCAGTTTGTCATACAGCCCCATTTTGTCGTATAGGTAGTCGAATCCGCCATAGTTCACATAGGAATCATACAAGGCGGGGTTGTAAATCTCGGCAATGAATATGGTTTCGGGGTAGTCAGTCTTTATTTTTGCGATTACCCAATGCCAGAATTCCACGGGTACCATTTCGCTCATATCGCAACGGAAAGCGTCCACACCTTTTGCGCACCAATATTTCAGGATATCATACATTCGCGTCCATGTGTCGGGAGTGGGGGAGAAATTCTTGGCTCCTCCGCCCAAATAGTCCACACCATAGTTAAGTTTCGCGGTATCATACCAGTCGAAATTGCCGGGATTGGCGCGAAAACAGTCGTTTCCCGTTGCCTTTGCAGGGAATTCGTCGTATTTTTCTGCGGTGTCGGCGCTGACAGGACTCACGAAAGCCTGGTTTTCTATGTAGTAGAAATTGTTTTGCGGCGAGAAACATTTTGTGCAGTCATCGTTGTCCCCGAAATCACCCACACCTTCCGGCGCACAGTCGCTATGGTATTGGCGGGCCACGTGGTTGGGCACAAAATCAATGATGGCTTTCAGTCCGCAGCGGTGTGTGCGCGCAATCAACCGCTCGAATTCTTTCATGCGGCAGTCGGTCTTCTCAGCAAGGTCGGGATCAACATCGTAGTAGTCCTTTATGGCATAAGGGGAACCGGCAATACCTTTTACCAAAAGCGCACTGTCTTTTGCAATTCCGTATTTGCTGTAATCGCTCTGCGTGGCGTGTTCAAGAATACCGGTAAACCAAACGTGGGTAGCGCCGAGATTCTTGATTTCGTCAAGTCGTTTGAGTGTGAAATCCGAGAATTTTCCACAACCGTTCTGTTGCTTTGTTCCGTTTCTCACAAGGCATTTTGTTTTGTTGCCGAACAAGCGGGGCAATACTTGGTAGATTACGATTTTTTCAGCCATCTGTGCGTGTAGTTTATCAAAAAGAGCCGTTTCACATTGGCTGCGGAACGGCTCTCGTCTTATTTCATTGTTTTTTCAATCCAAACTATGTGCGCTAATACTGTCGTTGCCTTTGCAAATGCGCCCTATCATGCCCTGCAAAGCCTTGCCCGGTCCACATTCTATGAACTCGGTTGCACCGGCAGCCACCATGTTGTTTACTTCTTCGGTCCAACGCACGGGAGAAGTGAGCTGCGCAATAAGATTCTGCTTGATTTCTTCTGGATCTTCGTGTGCTTTCGCATCGTAGTTCTGATAAACCGGACAAACAGGCTTGGAGAACGCCGTGTTTTCGATAGCGGAAGCCAACTCTGCGCGGGCGGATTCCATAAGCGGCGAATGGAACGCACCACTTACCTTGAGAACAAGCGCACGTTTGGCACCGGCTGCTTTAAGTTTCTCGCAAGCGGCATTTACTGCCTCGATGTTTCCGCTGATAACCAACTGGCCCGGGCAATTGTAGTTTGCCGGAACAACGACATTGCCGTCTGTGGAAACTTCCTTGCAGATGCTTTCAACTGTCTCGTCAGAAAGACCGATGATAGCTGCCATTGTAGACGGGGCTTGCTCACATGCTTTTTGCATTGCCATAGCGCGGGCGTAAACAAGCTTCAATCCGTCGGCGAATGTCAGAGCCTGTGCTGCTACCAAGGCCGAGAATTCTCCGAGAGAATGGCCGGCGGTAATCGTAGGCTTGAAATCATCTGCACTGCAAACGGCGCTAATCACAGAATGTATGAATACGGCGGGCTGAGTTACCTTGGTTTGCTTCAGTTCTTCGTCTGTGCCGGCAAACATAATGTCGGTGATTTTGTAGCCAAGTATTTCGTCTGCCTCATCAAACAGAGCTTTTGCCTTAGGATTGTTGTCATATAAATCTTTGCCCATTCCTACGAATTGGGCTCCCTGACCGGGAAATACGTATGCTTTCATTTCGAAATAATGTTGTTTGTTACTTATTTTCAGTGCAAAAATAACATTTTATTCTGAATTACACGCAATGCGACCTCCCTTGGCTTTCTGACAGACTCCTTTGGCTTAGCCGTGGTAACTGACATCAGCATTATCTTTTGCCGAATGAGCGCGTGCGTACGCCATTGTTTCCTGTCGAACCGGTATTGCTTCTGTTGCTTGTGGCACCTTGAACCGTTGACGACGTATTGCGTGTAGCCGGAGATGAACTTTGTATGTTGCGGGAAGCGTTTGAAGAACTTTGCATCCTTTGGGAGAACGAACGACTATTGTTGCCGCTTCCACTCACATTGGTACGAGTTGTTCCTGTTCTGCCGCCGGGAGTATAGTTGCGGTTGGAATTTGCACTGCTTGTATTGCTGCTTGTACTGCCTACGTTGCTGTTGTTGCGGCTTCCGATGCTGAAATTCCTGCTGCTGTTCAAATTCGAACGGTTGTTGTCGTTGGAAACATATTTCAAGCCGTTGGTCGAACCGTTGCCATTGTTGTTGTCGGGAGTTTGGATACGGTTTTGCGGCGGGTTGTTCCCGTTGTTTCTGTTGTCGTTCTCAAATTTATATCCTGCGTTGCCGGAATTCTCATTCTTGTCCCTATAATTATTGCCACTGCCATAAACTTTGCCGTTGTTCCTGTTGGGATTGCCGGCTTCGGGATTTTTGTCATTGCGTCCGAATTCGCGCCCGTTGTTATGGCTTCCGTTTCTGTGGTCATACGTCATGCCTTTGTCGAAGTCAGGCCCAGGATTTCGCCGGTCGTCTCTCCGTCCGTAATGTTCGCCGTTGTATTTTGGCGCATCAAAACGTTTGCCGTCGCGGTAGTAATATCCGTGTCCCCATTCGCCGTAACGTTCGCGCATACCGCCGTTGGCGCTGAATGTCATGTGTTGGTAGGGGTTGTGTCTCAGACGTTCTCTCCAACTCATGCCGCGGTAAACGCTGTAGATCGCGGGGCGGCTGAAATAAAAGAAGCCACGGTCGTAAAAATCATAGGTGGTCATGATACAAACTCCCGAGCGCCAAATCAGAGGACGGTAGAAATACGAAATGTCTACGTATCTGTTGAACTGCCAGTCAAACAAAATATAGCCGAGGTCCTGATTGCGGTAACGCCAGTACTGTCCGTCGATGTCGCTTGCGTAGTTTATGTTCAAAAAGTAGTTGAGATTTATTTCGTAAGCCTTGTCATATTGTTCCGGCGTTAGGTCCAATTCATACGCCATCTTGTCTGTGAGATACCATGCACGCTTGCGAGATTCTTCAAAACTAAGAGCCGAAGCACTTGAATAGGCAAACATTATTCCCAATAGGGCGAGCATTAGCTTTTTCATGGCCGTTGTATTTTATTTGTTCTACATGTTTGTTATCTTCATAAGCAAAAATGCGCAAATTACCGTTTGCTTCCAAATATTATCAGCTAAATAATGTGCAAAATGTTTTCGGAAACAAAAATATTGCACATTCGTGTCGCAAATATGCCGAAAAAAGCAATAGAAAGCCGATGTTTTCGTTTTAATAATGACTTTCTTTCATCAGACATATGCAATGGCTTGACAGAATAAAGAGAGTGAAAATAGCTCTTATGCTTGCGGCGCTTTTTATAGCTATGGCGTCGCTCGCAGTATCGCATTTTCTTGTCAAGGATATGGAGAAAGAAGAATACGAACGCATGGAAGTTTGGGCCGAAGCCATGCGCTCGCTCAACCGTGCCGACGAAACCACAGACCTCGGGCTTGTGCTGAAAGTGATAAACGGCAACAACACGATTCCGGTGATTGTGCTCGATGCGGAAGGCAATCCCGAAATTTCGAGAAACGTGGGATTGTCGAAAGCAGAGAAGAAAGATTCAATGAAAGTTCTTTTCGCGTATGCCGAAAGGTGGAAACAGGCGGGCAATTCGGTAAGAATTGACGCTGCTGCCGAAGATGGCGCAAACAAGAAGGATTCCGGCTATTTGGAAGTATGTTATGGCCGAAGTTCCATGCTCAACCGTCTTGCCGTTTACCCATATGTGCAGCTTGGCGTGGTATTGATTTTTGCTATAGTGGCAATATTCGCCCTCATGAGTTCCAAACGCGCCGAACAAAACAAGGTGTGGGTGGGATTGTCCAAGGAAACGGCGCATCAACTCGGCACGCCCATTTCGTCGCTTATGGCATGGACCGAAATACTCAAGGAAACGTATTCCGAAAGTTCGCTTATCCCCGAAATGGAAAAGGATGTGCGCCGGCTGCAACTCATTGCCGAACGATTTTCAAAGATTGGTTCCATTCCGGAACTTGAAACGCAAAACATAATGGCCGCTTTGGACAGAGCCGTTGACTATATGTCGCGCCGGGCATCAAACCACGTGAAGGTTATCAAGGAATATGCTTGCGACAATATCAATGTGAAAATGAACTCGGCTTTGTTTGAATGGGTGATAGAGAACCTTTCAAAAAACGCAATGGACGCAATGGCGTCGGGAGGTATGTTGTCTTTTCGCGTAAGCGAGATGCCGGAAATGGTGCTTATAGATATATGCGATACCGGCAAGGGCATTGCCCGAAAAAGCTTTAAAACCGTATTCATGCCAGGCTATACCACAAAAAAGAGAGGCTGGGGACTTGGACTTTCGCTTGCAAAACGAATAGTTGAGGAGTATCATCATGGCAAGATATACGTATTGTATTCCGAAATAGGCAAAGGCACTGTGTTTCGTATCGAGATGCCAAAGGTGTTTTAAACCATATTGAAAATCAAAGGTTTGAGATAGTCAAAATTCCAAGGCATCTAATTTAAATTCCGACGCATCTAATTTAAATTAGGTCTGACCTAGTTTTTACGAGATGCGGACAAAGCAAAAAAACAACTTTTGGGAAGAAAAAATAATGGGCGGCGCATTGTGCGCAGCCCATTTATGGGGGAATTGGTTGCCGTTAAATTATGACGAATTACTGCTTGGTGTCGTTGTCGATGAACCTTTTTGTGAGTTCGTCAAACTTGTCGATTCTTCTGTCGCGCAGATAGGGCCACCAGCGCCTTACTTCTTCTGTGCGGTCGAGGTCTATTTCCGTGCAAATAAAGGCTTCTTCGTTTTCCGGGGCAAGCGAAATCAGTTCTCCTTGGGGGCCGCTCACAAAACTGCTGCCCCAAAAGTTTATTCCCGGCGTTGCGTTCGACGGATCTGGCTCGAAGCCTGTGCGGTTTACGGTGATGACATGAAGATTGTTGGCAATGGCATGACCGCGTTGCACTGTGATCCATGCTTCGCGCTGGCGTTTGATTTCTTCGGCGTCGTCTTCGGAATTATATCCTATGGCGGTGGGATAAATAAGTATTTGCGCTCCTTGCAGTGCCATTAGTCTTGCTCCTTCGGGGTACCATTGGTCCCAGCAAACCTGTACTCCGAGTTTTCCGATGCTTGTATTTATTGGTTTGAAGCCTATGTCGCCCGGCGTAAAGTAGAATTTTTCGTAATATCCCGGATCGTCGGGGATTTGCATCTTGCGGTATTTTCCCGCTATACTGCCGTCGGTGTCAAATACAACGGCTGTGTTGTGATATAGTCCTGCTGCGCGGCGTTCGAAAATGGTTGTTACAAGCACTACATGGTTTTCTTTCGCGATTTTGCCGTAGAAGTCTGTGGATTTACCGGGTATGCTTTCCGCGAAATCAAAATTTTCCACGTTTTCAGTCTGACAAAAATAAACTCCGTTTTGAAGTTCGGGCAAAACAATGAGGTTTGCTCCCTGATTTGCCAAATCTTCAATGTGTTTTTTGAGCTTTGCGAGATTTTCTGTGAGATTGGGTGAGATTTTGGGCTGTATTATGCCCACTTTTATCTTGTTCATATTGCTTTTATTTCGTTGTCGTTGAAAACTCCTGCGGGAAATTGCATCGCGCTGCAGTGAATGGAACCGTGCTGACGGATTAAGGCTGTGGCGGGAACGCCTACAATTTCTCTTTCGCCGTATATGCTGGCGATAGCTTGCATTGCCGCTTTGTCGTTCTCGGGTTGATTGTATGTGGGAACCAATACCGCGTTGTTCATCACAAGATAGTTTGCATAAGTAGCCGGTAGTCTTTCTCCGCAGTCTTTGTCAAAAATTGCGGCAGGCATTGGAAGCGGAACGAGGTTGAATCCTTCGCCGCCGTTTTGCCTGAATGATTTCAATTCTTCCTCCATCAGTGCCAACTCCTTATAATGTGAATCGTTTTTGTCCTCACATTTTACATACGCAATGGTCTCGTGGGGGCAAAGGCGAGCCAGCGTGTCAACATGTCCGTCGGTGTCGTCGCCTTCAAGTGCGCCATGTTTCAACCAAAGCACCTGCTGCAGATTAAAAATTCGCTTTAGCAGCAATTCTATGTCGGCTTTGTTTAGTTTTGGATTGCGTGTAGACGTTAGCAAACAGCTTTCCGTGGTCAACAAAATGCCTTTCCCGTCGGTTTCTATCGAACCTCCTTCCAAAACAAAGTCGTTGCAGTCGCGATAGTTGCCGTATATAATATGATTTGCCGCGAGGGAACGGCTTATTTCGTTGTCTTTTTCCGCAGCAAATTTGTTTCCCCAGCCATTGAAACCGAAATCGAGAATTTCCACTCCGTCGGGCGTTATTATCGAAAGCACGCCGTTGTCGCGAGCCCAGGTGTCGTTTACCGGACATTCGTATACCGTGATGTTTTGAAGCACTTTTGTTGGCATTTTCTCCTTTAACAGTGCTTCCACATGCTTTTTGCTTGACGTAACGACCAACAACCGTTCGCGTTTGGCTATTTCAAAGGCAAATCTAACGTAACATTCCGTAACTTCATCGAGCATATAATTCCAGTCGGTCTCTTGTGTTGGCCATATTATTTGTATTCCGCTTTGCGGAAACCATTCCGGTGCGAAAAATCTGCCTCGTGTTTCGATTCTTGTATCGTTGTACCAATCTGGTTTCAGTTCGAGTGTAAAATCCATGCGTTGTCCTGCGCGCGCTCTATAGAAAAGTCCCATTTAGGTTGGTTTATTTCAGGTTTACTTCAATTACAAAATCAATGTCGTCGGGTTGGTTTATTAGATCCACGCTTATTCCGTTTGCCGTCTTGGTATATTTCAGGGGCACTTTGCCGTTGAAGGTGCATACTTTTCTGACCTTGGATTTCAGAGGAACGGTGATGTTGTTGCTGCTTGCCTTCAAAACGTGCAGATATAGGGTGTTGTCTTTTTGGGTAGTGGTTCCCCATTCCTGTTCTCCCGGTTCGCCGGCTGTGGTGCCGTAGATTGTTTCGCCGTATTGGCGCATCCATTTTCCTATGCCTTTCAGCCGTTCGATTGCCTGGTCTGGAATTTTTCCGTTGGGCTGTGGTCCTACGTTGAGCAGCAGGTTTGCATTTTTCCCGGCGGCCCGCACGATGAGTTGAATGAGGTCTCCTACGCTTTTATACCTATTGTCTGTGCAGTCGTAGCCCCACGATTCGTTCATGGTCTGACATGTTTCGAGCGGCAACTGCCCAACGCTTTGCCCGGAAAACCCGGCTTTGTTTTCGCCCGGTATGTCGCGCTCAAAGTTCTGTATGTCTTCGCCGTCGAAAGGCGTAACGTGGTGATTGTTTGCCACAAGACACGTGGGCTGTGTGTTGTGAATCAAAGAATAAAGCTCGTCGAGATGCCAATCGAAGGGTATGGAATCTTTTTCATGGTCCCACCAACCGTCAAACCATATTGCGCCGATTTTTCCATAGTTTGTCAACAGTTCCTTGAGCTGTCCTTTCATGAATTTCATGTAGGTATTCATGTCGCTAAGCCCTTTCACTCTTCCTGTGCCCTTTCCCGTTTGTCCGATAGGGTAGTCTTGTCGTGTCCAGTCGAGCAAAGAGTAATACAGGTTCAGCGTGATGTCTTGCTCATGACATTCGTCGGCAAGTTTTTTCAGCACATCTTCGCCATAGGGCGTGGCATCGACGATGTTGTAGGGCGATTGCGCCGTCTTGAACATGGAAAAACTGTCGTGGTGTCGCGATGTGAAGCAAATATACTTTGCGCCGGAATCCTTTATAGCGTCAACCCATTCCTTGGCATTGAAAGCCTGCGGATAGAATGCGCTTGCGGCCTTGGAGTATTCGTTGAAGTCAACGTTTTTGTTGTTCATGAACCATTCGCCTTGCCCAAACATTGAATAGATGCCCCAATGTATGAAAATGCCGAAGCGCATGTTTTGAAATTCCTCGCGCGCTTTCAGGTTTTCAATCCTCGGAACGTATTGTGCAAAGGATATGTTGATACTCACAGCCGCAAACAATGCTGCAATAATGTATTTGTGTATGTTTTTGCTCTTGTTGCTCATGATTTGATTGCGCTAAACTATATTGCAAACTTACAAAAAATACATGGCATGGGGATAAGACGCGAACTTTTTGCATTGAAAAACATGCGGCAAAAGTGGTGGAAAAAACAACAAGGCATCTCGTGAAAACTCCGACGCATCTAATTTAAATTAGATGCGTCGGAATTTAAATTAGGTCTGACCTAGTTTTCAGTATATTTTTTGCAGAGTTTATGAGAAAGCCCCTGCGTGTTTCTAATTCTGTGTATAGCAATGAAAGCCAGAGTTTTACTCTAAAAATCCGGGCGAAATGTTTAGTCTTGGCTTGTAGTCAACCAAATTGTCGCAATGGCGGCGGATTTCTTTTGCCGTTTGGGTGTTGGGACATTTGGTTACTGCCGTTTTCCACATGCACCAGTTTTGGTAAGCTTTGGCAGCGCGTTCCTTATCTGTAAACATCGCAAATGCTTTGGCTTTTATCCTTTGTGATTTTGCTGACAGAGAGTTTACGCAATGCCTCTTGTATTGGCTGTGGACAGGATAGCAATACCAATATCCCCAATGGAATGACGTCAAAGACCAACATTTGCCTATTGAATTCTGCATGCCGCGGGCGTACGAGAGCATCTTTTCCGCCTTGGTATTGGGATTGGACGTTTCGCTAATCTCTTTTTCCAGCCGGCTCATGCTTTGGGCAAAATGAAGTTTGTACAGCAAATCTATTTTAGGCTTTTTCCCGGAATTTCCGGCAGTTCTGCTTCCGATTACAAAAGGATTCCTGTTAAAATAGCTGCTTACAGATCTGCTGCGATAGAACTGTGCGGAAACTTTTGCCAGATATTCTGCGGCTTCTGTGTATTTCCCGGCAGCAATTAATTGGGTTCCGATTATATCATTTAGGAATTGAGGGTCGGTATAACTCCTGCTGTTCAAAAAAGAGTCCAGAGGTTTCTGCGGATTGGATATCCTGTATGCCAGTTTCTTCACATAATTCACCCCAAGAGAGTCGAGGTTTATGAAATAGTCGTTGGAGTAATCATACGTATTGTTGGGGGAGTTGTGATAATCGTTCCAAGTAACCTTTTTGATTGCTTTAGATGAAACTGCATCGCCTTTCAGGAACATCTTGTGGTATTTCCCGTCTTTTTTCAGCACCACATTCTGGCATTTGACGAAAATAAGATTGTCGGCCATGTTTAGAAATTGCAGGGCACGGGTTTTATAATTCGACTTGATGCACAACGGCGCAACATTTCCGATAACAATTTTTCGCAGCATGTCGTTCCAATAATAAATGCTCCAACCGCAAACGTGATTGTCCACACCGTGTTCTTGTATTCTCTCTTTGATTTTAGGCGTGATGCCGTTGGATATTTTTTTGTCCAGCCACAACAATTCGCCATATAGGTAGTCCTCGAAATCAGAATCGTAGGATTTTTGATATTTGGTGTTCAAGAAAAATTCCAATACGCGTATAGACGCTTTTAAGTCGGTGTCGGCAGCAAAAGACTTGGCGGTATTGATGCAGGATAAGGCTTCTTTTCCTTTTCCTGTTTTATCGGCAAGAAAAGCTTTGGTGTAAAACCACCTTGCTTTGTCCTTGATTTGATTTTTGCTGATAGCGGAACAAACTTCTCGGTATAGTTTTTGATAATCTGAGACATTCCCTTCAAAATCTTCCCATTCATAGTAATGAATCTTGCTTTGGAATTCACAAAGTGCCCTGGCCTCCGCATTATCTTGCTTCAAATTCATCTTTGATGCTTTGTCGTTTTGCCCCAAGTGCTGATAAGCCCCGGCAATATAGTTCTCGGCAAATTTTTTTATTATATCATCGCGAAAATATCGGCTTGAGTTTTTCCATAAGTCCACGCAAGAAGCATATTCTCGGGCGGCAAACAAAGCGCGTACGGCTTGCAAAAGATATCGGTCCTTTAAGCGTTTTCCTTTGTAGGCTTGCGCTTGTTTTGCGAGCGTTTTAAGTTGCACACTCTCCTCATCGCCGTCAACAAAGTAGTACCAGCGCGTGTTTTGGGCGGTGCGGATTTGTTCGCATTGCTTTGCCAGAATCAAGAAGTCGGCTGTTTCTTTGTCTTGGTGCTTGATAATCCATTCAGCAAAAGCATTGCGATGTGATTCTTTCCTATCAAAAAGGTTTTCTATCTGGTCTAAATTCCATTCGTAAACCACTTGTTCGATATCTTTCAAAGGTAAAGCCCTCGATGTGGCCTCTGCCCATTTCTTGCAGTTCTCTTGGCGTTCCCGGGTCTTGGAGAGTTGGTTGAACGAGCCGTCCATATTGTCCCCGAACAGCCTGAACATAAAATATTGGCTTGCCAAAAATTCCCTGTCATAGGGACCGCAGGCAAACAATGCCGGGAACGAAAAAATTGCAAGCAGACTGATTATGAAAAGACGCTTCATGTTACTTCAATATTTGTTCAATTTCTTCTTTGCTGTATCTTGACAGTTCTTTTTCGTCAAGATGATAAATTATGTTGTTTGTGATAGGGGAAATTCGCGACGCTGCCAGTTTTTTCACCTTGATTATTTCTTCAAACGTAGGCGTTTCACGACGAATCACAGTCCCTGCGCCAAGGTAGTTTCTCTCAATGCAGGAATCTTTTTTCAGCTTAAAGAGATTTTCTTTTTGGGGCTCGTATAAAAGGGAATCGCTAAAATCTGTCTGATGCAAGATGGTGCGGAATTCATTATTGTCAAGCACGATGCTCCAACTGTATGTGGGATAAGCAAGCGACAAAGGAAGAGGATAATCTATGTTCTTGTTCAGATAAGGACTCACATCTTTATAATCCAATATGGAATTCTGAACTGCCGGGTCGTAGATAGAACCGGTGTTGTAAAGCATAAGCACACCGCAGTCCACCGGAGGGGCTGTTTGTTTGAGTTGATGCAAACGCACGGTGGAACTTAGAATCCGGTCGTCCTTTTGCAAAAGTTGGTGCAGGCTATCACATAGTCCGAAGAACTGCTCCCGGGAGTTTTCGGTCCAGTCGCAGTCGAGTTGTATTTCCTTGAAATCCGAAAAGCCGTGCTTGTTGGCCATCGCCTTTATGCGCTTGTATAAAATGTCTTGGAAATAGGGATCGGCAGATATGGCATTCTGCGTAATATAAACCACGGGAACTATCTCGATGCCTTTTGGCAGACTGTCAACAAACCTAATAGTGGCAATGGGAACGGATTTCTGTTCTCCGTCATAGTCTGTTTTATAGTCTACATCGAATAGCCGAACATAAAGCTTGGTAATCTGGTGCTCTTTCAAGAAATCTTTTTCCCATGGCGACAGTTTAAAAGTGGTTTTCCAATAGTAACCCCCATTTTTATGTTCTTGCAAAAAACTTTTATGTTGCTTGTTCCCGCCACAGGAAACTAATATGAGTCCAATGACAAACAATAAATAAAATGGCCTTTTCATTCTTTTTTTGTTTATGTTCTATATGGTTGTGATGTAATCGTTGTAAACAATGCTGCAAACTTACGAAAAACAAACGAAACAAGGATATGGCGCGGAATTTTTGCCTTGAAAAACGAGCGGCAAAAGTTGGGAAAAAAACTACACGGCATCTCGCAAAAACTCCGACGCATCTAATTTAAATTAGATGCGTCGGAATTTAAATTAGGTCTGACCTAGTTTTTACGAGATGCGGTGTAGTTTTTTAAGGTTACGACATCGCTTTTCGCAAGTGTCGTAACGGTCGTTGCAAAAGGGGATTGGGAGCGGAAATGATGCGTGGAAAAGCAAAAAATAAGAGGAATGTTTAGAAAAACATCCCTCTTTGTAAATTTTGTGTCTGTTCTGAAAAGTAAATTATTTCTTTACCTTTCCGTAACGGCTCATGAATTTGTCTACACGTCCTGCAGTGTCGACCAATTTGTTCTTTCCTGTATAGAACGGGTGGGAACTGCTGGAAATTTCGAGCTTAACCAAAGGATAGGTCTCGCCTTCAAATTCTACAGTGTCGTTTGTTTTGCAAGTAGAGCGTGATAAAAACATATCGCCGTTGCTCATATCTTTGAATACCACTGGACGGTAATCTTCAGGATGAATGCCTTTTTTCATTGCTGTATATTGTATTTATTTTATTATTCGCCTAAAAAGCGGTGCAAAGTTAGCGCTTTTATTTTGATAAGCAAAGTTATATGCGTTGTTTTTGTGAAATAACCCTCTTTTTGCCACAAAAAAATATATCATGGGCAAAGCGAATGTAAAAAGAAATGCGGAATTTACATCGTGAGATGTAGACTCCGCATTGGCTTTGGGTCTTAGAATTCGAACGTTTCGATTTTCAACGTAGCGTATTTCTCGATATTCCCCACGTAGAGTTTGAATTCCTCTGTAGCCATGTGGGCTTTCAGCGCATCGGCATCTTTCCATGTTTCGCAGATAATTGCAACATCTGCACGGGTTTCGCTGGTAAATATGTCGTAGGCAATATTTCCGGCATGCTTCAAAGATGCTTCGGTAAGTTTCTTTGCGTTTTCAATAACTTCGCTCTTGTGAGCAGCGTCCGTAAATTGGGCGAAACAGTTTACTCTGATCATGACAATATGGTTTTTGGTTATTGCAATATTACTTATTTTCGCTTAAACAACAAAGCATTTGCGAGTATTATTCGGCATTCCAGAAATTCCATGAGGCCTCGGCTTGCAGATGCAGCATTTCGAGCCCGTTTTTGACAGTTGCACCATGCTCTTTGCCTTTGCGCAAAAACAATGTTTCCTCTGGATTGTAAACCAAATCGTATAGCAAATGCGCTGGGGTGATATGCTCGTATGGAATGTCGGGGGCAACATCTGTTTGGGGGTACATTCCCAACGGGGTGCAGTTTACTATAACTTTGAAGTCTTCGATAATTTCCGGCGTAAGGTCGGAGTAGGCAAGGATATCGTCTTTTTTCGTGCGGCTGACATATTGGGTTGCGATGTTCAACAGGTGCAGTCCGTCGATAACCGCCTTTGACGCTCCGCCGGTGCCAAGAACCAATGCTTTCACGTGGTGCGGCTTGATTAGCGGGCTTATGGAATTTTTGAACCCGATAACGTCGGCATTGTGTCCGATGAGTTTTATTCCGTTGGCGGTATGCTTTACACAAACTACGTTCACCGCGCCGATTCTCTGCGCACTCTCGTCTATTTCGTCGAGAAACGGTAAGATTTGTTGCTTGTATGGAATGGTTACGTTCAGACCTTGGAGCGTGGGATTGGCGTTCAAAACTTCGCGCAATAGGTCTATGTTTTCGATAGCAAAGTTCTGGTACGCGGCATCTATGTTTTGTTTCTGAAATTTCTCGGCAAAATATTTTGCTGAGAACGAATGTCCCAACGGATATCCTATTAAGCCGTAAAGTTTTGGCGTTTTCATTTTTCTGCAGTGTATAGAGTGTTTATTCCCAAAAGGAAATCGTTGTAATTTGGGTTGTTGAATCCGGCGCGTTTCAGTATCTCTTTCATCTCAGGTCCGTGGGGAAAGGCTTTCATCGTGGCCGGAAGATATTTATATGCGTTGTCATCGTGAGAAACAAGTCTGCCGATTAGCGGAAATGCGATTTGGGAATAAATGGAGAACAATTGTTTCATCGGGAAACGGGAGGGAACGGTAAGTTCTATAATAACAAGTCTTCCTCCCGGGCGTAACACTCTGTGCATCTCCTTTAATCCGCAGTCAAGGTTCTCGAAATTTCTTACGCCATAAGCCACTGTAACCGCGTCAAAGCTATTGTCGGGAAAAGACAAGCGCATACAGTCGTCTGTTTGTAGGGTTATAGTTTTGTCCAGTCCCTCTTTGGTTACTTTTTTTAGCCCCACGTCTATCATTCCTTGGGAGATGTCTATGCCGATGAGCTTTTGGGGTTTGAGCTTCTTGGCTGTAAGAATAGCGAAATCCCCTGTGCCTGTCGCGACATCAAGGATTTCTTGCGGATTGTATGGTTTCAAAGAATTTATAGCCGCTCTCCGCCATATTCGATCAACTCCAAAAGATAGCGAATGGTTCAGAAAATCATAGGAGTGGGCTATGTTGTCAAACATCTTTGCTACCTGCGCCCCTTTTCTGCCTTCTGCGGAATATGGCTTTATCTTTTCTTGATCGTACATTATGCTTTGTTGTTTTTATGTTTGTTGTATGTTTCTCCAGCGATCTCACCGCTTCCGTAACAGCGATGGAAATTCTGGTCATATACAACGGCAAACTGCCCGGGTGCGATGCCCTGAACCGGTTGCGAGGAGATAATTCTGTATTCGTCCCCTCTTTTTTGCATGATAGCAGGGAAAACTATGGGGGTGTGCCGGATTTTGAAAGTTATATCGTAGTCTCCGTCTTTTTCAAACGGGTTGATTGTAATGAAATGCGGAGCCGCGATGCTGAAATCCTTTCCATAAGCATCTGGAGTCTGAAATCCTTTGCTTACGTAGACAATATTGCGGTTTATGTCCTTACCTACAACATACCACGGGCCTCCTGCAAGCCCAAGACCTTTGCGCTGCCCGATTGTATGAAACCAATAGCCTTTATGACGTCCGAGAATGTTGCCTGTTTGTCGGTCGATAATCAATCCTTCCTTTTCGCCGAGATATTTACGTATCAAATCATTGTAGTTAATCTTGCCGAGAAAACAAATACCTTGGCTGTCTTTTCTGTCAGCTGAAGCTATGGATTGTTCATGTGCGATTCGCCGAACATCTTCTTTCATCATATTTCCGATAGGAAACATCGCGTGTGAAATTTGTAGGCTGTCGAGTTGGGCAAGAAAGTCTGTTTGGTCTTTTACCGGGTCGGGACTTGTGGTAAGCCAGACATTGCCGTCGGAATCTTTCTCGGTGGAAGCGTAATGTCCTGTTGCAACAAAATCATAGTTGTGCCCGATTTTTTCATAGAAGGCGCCGAATTTTATAAGTTTGTTGCACATCACATCGGGGTTGGGAGTAAGTCCTTTGCGAAGCCGCTCGATGGAATATCCCACGACATTGTCCCAATATTCTCGGTGAAGATCTATTTTCTCGAGTTTGCAGCCGTATTTCCGGGCTATCAAGTTTGCCATTTCCCAATCCTCTTCTTCGGCGCAATCCCAATCTTCGGAATCATTGCTGGCAATCTTGATATAATAAAGGTCGGGGGTGAAGCCTTGCTCTTTCAGTAGATAAACGGCTACCGAACTGTCAACTCCGCCTGATAACAATGCTGCGATACTGGTCATTCTTTTTGTTCCCTTAATTCGTTTGTTGCGCAAAATTACGTTATTCCGCTGAATAAAGTCGCTTGTCAGGGATATTATTGGTAAATTTGCCGAAACAAGAAACAAGGTTTTCTCAACAATAAAAATCTATAGATTATGGAAAAGCAAGTAGCTGTTCGCCGCATAGGACTTGTGGCGCACGATGCAAAGAAGAAGGATCTTATCGAATGGGTGTTGTGGAATTCAGAACGTTTGAAAGGTCATAAATTCTACTGCACCGGAACTACGGGAACGCTTATACTCGAAGCGTTGAAGGCAAAGCATCCTGACGTGGACTGGGATTTTACGATTTTAAAGAGTGGTCCGCTTGGCGGAGACCAACAAATGGGTTCACGAATAGTGGAAGGATACATTGACTATCTGTTTTTCTTTACCGACCCTCTCACGGTGCAGCCCCACGATACCGACATCAAGGCTTTGACACGCTTGGCGGGTGTGGAGAACATTGTGTTCTGCTGTAACAGAAGCTCTGCCGATCATATCATAACAAGTCCGCTTTTTACGGATCCCGAATACAAGCACGCCATTCCCGACTATTCGTTTTATACCAACCGTTTCAAAGACAATCCGGTGGTTACCGAAGCTATGGAACAGGAGCGCCGGCATCGTCAGGAGCAGGCTGCAAAGGAGGAAGCGGATACGGAAACCGCGAAGTGAGCGAGCGTAAGAGAAATAACAAAAGCGAGCCGCACGATATCAGGTGTGGCTCGCTTTTGTTTGTATATGTTTTGCCTTGGGAGGGTTATCTTTTTACGAAGGTGTATTTTGTTCCGATTTTCACGAGTTTGTTTTTCACCACTTTCTTGATAACCACCGGCTGTTGTAGCTCCACGTTGAAAGTGTCTGCCTTTATGTGGGTGATGTTGAGCACTTGAGTATCTGCGCCGAAGTCGTTCGTGAGGCGTATGACGGCTGAGTTTTTCCCTTTCTTGAAATCTGTGATAAACCATGTGCCGTAGATTATTCCGCCGTTCATATATCCGTTTGTTCCGCCGAGGAAAGGCAGGCCCGGAACTTTCACCGTTTCGGAATCAAGGTCGAGATGAATCTGCATCTTTGTGTCGGAATCGTAAAAAAGACCTTTGAACAGCGATTGTTTTTGGGCATCGGCAGAAACAAATGCGGCAAAAGCCATAGCGAGCAGTATGACAAAGCGTTTCATGTTATTACTTGTTCAATTTTAATACCCAGGCTTCTTTTGCAAAGTCCTTGTCGTTTATCTTGTTGAGCGCGGTTTGTGCTTCGCTCTCGTTTTCGAAATGCGAGTAAACCACTCTGCGCATGCTCTTTGTCTCAATTATTTTAACGTCGTTGTATCCTTGTGCATTGAGCGAGGATACAAATTCTTCTGCGTTTCGTTTGCTTACGGCGCTAGCCAATACTATTGTGTAGGCAGCCGTTGGCATTGCGCTGGTTTCTGCAGAAGTTTTTTCTTGCTTGCTTTCCACGGGCACAGCCACGGGTTTCGCCGCCGGTTTCACCGTTTCTTGTTTTGAGGGTATGCCGAATGTTCCAATCATCGATGAGGTTTGCATTGTGCTCATGCTGTTGTCGTTGACCGGAGATGTGAATGCAAAAAACAGTATTACGGCTGCAGCAATGGCAATGGCCTTGTGGATAAAAGACTTGCGGAAAGAAAAGTTGTAGGTCTTGTTTTCCTCTTCCTGTTCTTCGTATTCGGTTGTTGCTTCTGCTGTTTCGGTTGCGATTTTTTCCTTTGCTTTTGGCAATGTGGCTACTCCGAAATTCGGCAATCCGAAGAGTTCGGGGGTTGCGGCCTGAGATGCGGAAGTTTCGAAACTGTATGCTTCGTCTGATGTCTTTACCAATATGCCGAGGCTCTCGAAATGAACTTTTCCGCAGTCGTTGAGTTGCTGTCTTACTTTGGAAATTTCGCTATCCACCAGTTTTGAGGCGTCGGGGTAGTTGAGCCCGTGTCTTTCCATATAGGCTTGCACCATAAGCCCGTCGTTCAGGGTGAGCGCGCGGTTGAATCCGATTACCCTCTGGGGTGAAACAAACTCTTTATTATTCGTGTTGTAATTTGCAGATTTGTAATGAGCTATAAACCCACCAATACCGGGGAGAATAACACAGTCATTCTCTGCTAACAGACAAATAATATTTCTCGACAGTTCGTTCATCTTTTGCAAAGTTAGCGAAAAAAGTCGTAAACAAAATGCCGCGTTTTTAATTCGTATTGTCAAATGCTTCAAATAAGGTTTGTATGTATTTGTAGAATAGGGTGGTATAAAAAATGTGTAGGCTGGAAAAATAATATAGCCGCATCTGTTTTTTCCGAGATGCGGTTTCGTTGAAACGAGGTCTGATGTAATTTAAATTAGATGCGTCGGAATTTAAATTAGGTCTGACCTCGTAAAACCGATATCTGATGAATAAAATTCCTTGTCGTTGATTCGCCTTCTGTAATATGTTTTATTCCGTAGGTTGAAGATTGTGATAGTCCCAAGACTTGTTGAGCGAACGACAAAGAACGGGGAAAATGTGATAAAAACAATATGGAACAAGAGAAAAAGCAATAAAGAAATCTGCTTCTCAAATGCCGTTTTCAGAAGAACTTTTTTGCCGAAAAATAATGTCTGACATCGTTTAAAAGATATCAGACATTGTTTTTACGATATGCCGTATATGATTTTGCATATCTTTTTTCGCAGGATTATCTTGCCACTGTAATCGTAACCGAAGCGTTCATTCCGTCGGCTCCAACGGGAGGATTTGGTTTGGTAACGGTAACTTCGGCTGCAAGAATGCCGTTTATTTTTATAATGGCTTCACCTATTTTGTAGGCAAGCCGTTCCAATAAATTTACTGGGGCTTTTACGGTTTCGCGTATCTGATTGTAGATTTCCGAATAGTCGGGGGAATCGGTAAAATCATCGTTTAAGAACGCCCCTGGTTGGGTTTTTGCCGTAAGTTTCACGCTTACGACAATCGGTTCGCCAATTTCCTTTTCGTCGTCGCCCACTCCTATTTGCACGTAAAAGTGCATGCTGTCGAGGGCAATGGTATATGTTTCGCTTAGCATCATTTTATTCCCCTTTCGTTTAGAGCCTTTGAATAGCGCGCGGCGTTTGCGAGGTGTT
Source organism: bacterium (assembly GCA_963660485.1). Taxonomy (GTDB): domain Bacteria; phylum Bacteroidota; class Bacteroidia; order Bacteroidales; family Bacteroidaceae; genus UBA6398. The sequence continues at coordinate 122,355 of CAVKYH010000001.1, forward strand.
CAGAATAGGTGCGCGCAAAATTGTGTGTGCCCGAAAAATCCTCCTTGGCACACATATATATATAGTTGTGCTTGGCATAGTTGAGCACTGCGTTGATGCCAGCCACGCTTGCCACACGAATCGGTCCGGGAGGGAGCCCTATGTTGCGGTAGGTGTTGTAGGGGCTTTGAATGTTGAGCAAATCGTGATAAATTCTGCGCAGCGCAAAACGTTTCCAGGCAAACTTAATGGTTGGGTCGGCTTGCAGCGGCATTTGTGCCTTTAGACGGTTGATATACATGCCTGCAATAGCCGGCTTTTCCTCATTGTTTGCAGTCTCCTCGTCAACTATCGACGCCAAAGTGTAGACCTCGTTTGGAGTGAGCGGTATGGCGTTTGCCTTTTCTACCCGGCTGTCGGTCCAGAAAGCATTGCTTTCTTTTTTCATACGCTGCAGGAATTTCTCCAATGAGATGTTCCAGTAAATTTCATAGGTGTTGGGGATAAATAGGCAGTATACCGTTGCCGTGTCGACGCCGTATGCCGAAATTTTCTCGGAGTCTTTCACCGTTTTGAGAAATTCGAGTGAGTCGATCATCAAGTTGTGGGAAACGAAACCTGCCATGTCTTCCATTGTTCGCACCGAAGGAATTGTCAACTCCACGGGAGACTGGTGTCCGCCGCGCAGGGAACGGAAAAAACGGAATGCACTTTCGCCAGGCTGCAATGCATATCTACCTGTGAGCGGGTGTTTGTCGTAATTGGTCAAAGCGGCCATGAGCGAAACGCCCCAGCGTTGCGGCCAATGGGCTATGTGGGAAAGTTGTGTGGCAACGGAATCTTTTGTGTCGTTGTTGTCCACGTAAACATAAGCGGTTTCTTTTCCTTTCAGCATAGGGGCAAACACCGTGTAAGCTCCCAACAATAAAACTACAACCGCAATGGCTGCAATGACAATGGCTTTGTGTTTCATAAAAATAAAACGGTTTGCTTTTATTACTTAGAATAATCGGGTAGGGGGGCAACTTGGCGGAACATCAGGTAGCTCCAATAAGTTGAGGCGTATTCACTGATGTTTTGTTTCTGCTTGCTCTTTGCCATGAAGTCCATGAAATATTGATCGAGTGTGTGATCGTATTCCGCAATAGTGTGAGCCGTGGAATCGCGCGACGCTAATGCGGCAATTGCTTCGGCATACGGGCGTGGCAGTTCCTGACCTTTGTAAAGATTGAAATGGCCCAAGATGATTCCGAACTTATCCACTTCTTTGTTCAGCAGCAAGCTACACAAAACATAGTCGAGCAGTTTTTTGTTCTTCGGGTTTCTCTCGAAAAGGCGGAACATCTCCGACGCCATAAGGTAGGCCCCGACAAAAGTATCGCTCCTATAAGGCGGCAACTTTATCTTCCCTTTTGAATTTGCGGCTTCGAGTTTTTTAAGACGTGCTTTCCGGCTTTCCACAAACTCCGTGTTGGTGCAACTTTTAGACAGCAGATTGATATAATATCTCGCCACGCCCAAATCGTGAGAGTTAAGCGCGTAATCAGTTTTGAAACGCAACGATCTGAAACACTCGTTCTCCCGCTGTATTACTCCATATTCGAAAGCTTGGTGGAACGCCTCGTCCCAAATACCGATGTTTTCGTAGAACTGCCGGTTGAAGTTTACATAGAAAGGGCGTTGGTCATGACGAAACAAGAATTGCTCCGGACTGTTTATGGGATAGGAAAATAAGGATTGCACCATATTTCCCGTGGCATTCAAAGCAAGAAGCATATAATCCATCAAAACTTTACTGCCCACGGCATCTTCGTAAGGAATTTCCGAGATAATTCCGTACCAGTCCTTTTGGTCAGCCATCAAAGAGATTTTGTTTGTGCGCTCTGCGAATTTAAGTTCTTTGTATGAAAGCATCAGCGCAACAAAGCCCAATATAATTACCGGCGTGATGGTATATCCTATTAATTTGTGGAGTTTCTTTGTAAACGGAACTATACATGCGAATGTCGTCAACAGATATGCCGTTAGAATCTTTGCGGTGAAAGAATCGGAAAGTCCTGCAAAAGGTCGCTCTGTAAACGGAACGAAAGCAATGGAATCCGACCATAAACGCGGGACAAACAAACTGAGAAGCAAGGCAACGGCTGTAATTATGCTTGGATACGTCTTGCTGCGGTTGAATAGCTCCCAAGCAAGGAAGACTACAAACAAAAGAGTGGATTCATACCATGTGATAAATCCGAAAGCAGGTATAGGCAGTAGGATAACGTAGATGCTGCGGGCTAAAGGGGATTTGATTAAGGAATGAAGGTATAGAAACAACGCAAAAAACAGGAAGTTGAGCGATATGTCGAAGAAAGGGAAAGAAAAATAGACGAGGCTCAACGCAGGAAAGAATGTAACCCAATACAGGTCGCTTTTGCCGTGGTTTTTAAGCGTGAGAAATGTCAGGAAAACAGATGCTGATATTACCAACGTGTAAATCAACGCACCAATCCAAGGTATGTAGAAAAACTGCGTGAGAAAGTCTTGTAAGTAAGCCGTGAATCCTTGGTATCGCGTCAGTACTTCAGTTGTGAATTCTTTGGTCAGCAAAAAAAGATCCTCGCCTTCCATAATCTGCAATGTGCTCGGAAAATAAACAAGCAGCATTACAAACGTAATGATAGTGGACGCAGTGAAAAAAATATAGAAACGTTTCATTCGAGATCTTATTTTATGCGAAACAAATCAGATGTTTTTTCTCTGTCAAGCGTTACTTTTTCCTTTATAAACTCTGGAATATTGTAGGCATATAGTAATGTGCTGTTTTGTTCCGGGTCTTTTTGGGGCAATAAGAAAGGCTTTGTGAATTTTCCGTCTGCATCGCAGTGAGAGATAAAGAGTCGCGTGTATTTGCCGTCAATTCGTCGCGAACTGAAAAGAATCCATCGACTATTGGAACTCCAAGAATGATAGCTGTCGGAATATTTGCTGTTCAAAACCTCTGTGCTGATAGTTTTTCCCGTATTTGCATCTTTCATAACCAAATCTGCTTCGGCGTGTTGAATAGGGAATGTAGCACAATCGGCTTTGGTGAACATTATAAACTTACCGTCGGGCGATATTCGGGGGAAAGAAACGCTGCCGCCTTCATGCGCGGGACTGTAGATAGTATCTATTTTGCTTCCTAAATTGCCGGTAGTGGCATCAAAAGGCACGCGTATTAAAGCGTATTTCATCTTTTCAAAATAGGCTTGCATCTTTTGACGTTGTTGTTCGGAAATGTTCAAATGGGCTACGCACAGGTACAAATATTTCCCGTCGGGCGAAAAACTCGGAAACGTTTCCCAATCGGGACTTCCGCAAAACCTTTGGTCTGTGATGATTTTATTGTTTTCTACATCATAGATGATAAGGTCGGAATTCATATCGAAAACTTCGATCTTGTTGCGGCTTATTCCGTAGAACGTCTGTCGTGTGGTGTTGGACGAGAATGCTATGTATTTTCCCGAAGGATGCCAATAGGGATAGGTCGCACTTTTCTTCGGGCCCAATTGTTCTATCGCCAATTTGAGGGTCTTGCCATTCAATGTAAGGACTGTGCCCCCACCTTCTCCGCGGGCGTGGAAAAGCCAATTCTTGGAATCGTAATTGCAAAAACTATGGCAATTTACACAACCTTTATTGTTTTGACTATTTGTTATTATAGCTTCCTGTTTGAACGTCTCGAGATTTCGTTGGTAGATGCCCATTCTATTCCAAAGTTCATAGCCCGGAGGAATAAGTCGGTAAGCAATCCAAGGGTCGATAAGATCTTTAGAAACACTAATGTCGAATGGTTTATATTCTATTCCGTTAGGATGTTTTTCGGTCCATGCGCTTACAGTTACCTGCAAATTTTTCCCTGCGGCTTTTTTTAGTAGATCTTTCCATTTCTTTTCCGGAAATTCTATCGTGTTTTTGCCGTTTAAATCGAACATCTCGCAGCCGTCAAGGGTTACTACCGCTTTAATATGTGTGGCATCTTTTATTTTGAAATTCAGCGGAGCAATGTTCTCTGGAATTGTAGTGTTGATATAGTCCGGAAAAATATTAGGATATTCGCTCGATTTTTCTGCACAACAGTTATCGTTCCCGTTGCATGCGGTTAAAACTCCAACAAAGAAGCACAGCAACAACGTGGAGAGATTAAAAAAGTTGGTATGTAAGCGAAAGTTTATCATTTCAGTTCGTTGGAATGAACTTTAGTGTTTGAATATTTTACTTTCCAGATAATGAACCATACAATAGCTATTACTAATGCCGTAGCTCCAATGGGATAGCCGATAGACTTGGGTAGAGCGAGCGTTTCAGGAGCCATGCAAAGATAGGTTACGCTTACTGTTGTCATGAAAAGAGCCGGAATTAGACTTACGATGTATAGCTTGTGATTTTGTACAAGATAAACCGTGATAGCCCAAAGCGTAAATACAGAGAGAGCTTGGGTGGCCCACGCGCAATATCTCCAAATCACGGAAAAACCTGTTTCGTCTGACAAATTAAACCAGATTATAAGTGCCACTACAATAAAGAGTGGTATTGAGATGTAGAGACGCGATATAAGTTTCTTTTGTTTGAATTTCAAAAAGTCTGCAATTATAAGTCTTACAGAACGGAGAGACGTATCGCCTGTTGTTATCGGTGCTGCTACCACGCCCAGAATAGCGAGTGTGCCGCCAAATAATCCGAGCCAACGTTTACTCATGATTTCCACTACTTGTGGAGCTTGCACGGTAAGGTCGGTGTTTCCGCTTGCTGGGTCAAAGAAAAAATAGCTTCCTACAGCAGCCCACACAAGTGCTACGATACCTTCTGTAATCATGGCGCCGTAAAAAACAGGACGGCCATATTTTTCATGCTTTATACATCTTGCCATAAGCGGACTTTGGGTAGCATGAAATCCTGATATTGCGCCGCAAGCTATGGTGATGAACAGACAAGGGAATATAGGCTGCGTATCTTTTAGTGGGTGTCTGTTGCTGAGTCCGTCGGTTATTTCGGGAATAGACGGCCAGTGTATGAATAGTGCAATCGCCAATCCAATGACCATAAAAAGCAGGGCAAAAGCGAAAAGGGGATATATTTTGCCTATAATCTTGTCAATGGGCAATAGAGTGGCAATGATGTAGTATACAAATATTGCAACTACCCAAAAGTAAAAGTTCATGAACGGCACGTCGGAGGTAATATCTTTGAGAATAAGTGCGGGTGAACTCACAAACACTGCGCCCACAAGTATGAGCAGGAGAATCGTGAATATGATAAGGATTCTTTTTGCGACGTTTCCCAAGTATTTGCCGATAATCTCCGGGAGGGAACTTCCGCCCATTCTTAGAGAAATCATACCGCTGAGGTAATCGTGCATAGCTCCGGCAAAAATGCAGCCGAATACAATCCAAATAAATGCAGAGGGGCCGTACAATGCGCCCATTATTGCGCCGAAGATTGGTCCTGTACCGGCAATGTTAAGGAATTGTATCATGTAGATTTTCCACGTGGGCATAGGTATATAGTCCATGCCGTCTTGCATGTTGTACGCGGGAGTGGTGCGGTTGTCGGAGCCAAACATCTTGGCAACGAATCGTCCGTAAACAATATAGCCAATGATTAAGGCTATCAAACTTATTGTAAAAGAGATCATATTACTGTTACTGATTCTGTTGTTTCTGTTGTGCGCCATGTTTTTTGCACACGAATGCAAAGTTAGCGCTTTTTGTAAATTGACGAACCAAAAACAGCCTATGTTTTAGCATGATAAAAACATATCTGTTGTTTTATTTCCGTTATGCCGCGAGAAAATCCCGACATCGCCTAAGCAATGCCGGGACTGACGCTAATAAAACAAGGAATTTGTTACATGAAATCTTTTTGCTGCTTTTCCACTTCTTTAAGTCTCTCTTGGGTGTCTGCTTTGTTGTCTTTCGCATTACCTTGATTGTGGAAAACGGGAGTCTTGGGCATCTTGTTCAACTCGTTCTCGTCGGCAACAACGGGAATCTTGGGTGCAGTTGTCTTGATTTCTATTTCGCCGTCGATAGGAGTGGTTTTGCCTTGCCACACCACAGACGCGCGCACTCGGATAGTGCCTGGAGTTGTGGTGCTGCGTATAATCACGGGAGCTGTGCCCCATTGAATTTCACGCGGATTGGTGAACGAATTTTCGTCGCAGACAATTGTCCCCGGTCCTTCTATATTGAAAATAATCTTCTGGTTGCTCAATCGTTTTACCATTCCTTTGTCGTCGGTTACAGCCGCTACCACGGTGAGCATGTCAGAGCCGTCGGCAATCATTTCCATTCCTTCGCTGTCGGTAGTGAGTTTTAGTTTTGTTGGGCGGCGTGTGGGGCTTATTCTATGCGTGGCAACTACTTTCCCGTCCATTATTCCCTCGGCTATCATGTACGACAGGTCGCCTTTGTTGTTCATCGCGAGGTTTCTGTCGTCTACAAAATGAAACACGTCTTTGAAAACTATTATCGGCGAGGGCATACGTTTGTCATCTTTCTTCTTTTGGTAAGTATAGGTCTTTCCCATTGTGGCGTAGGTGAGTTTCACTTCGTCGCAGTTGCTGTAAACGGTAACGTCGGAGGGAGAGAAAGGGGTTAGGGCATTGGCAATATATACCATTGGTCCGCTTTCGGCTATTAGATTTTCGTTTTTGTAGGGCGGACGTTGGGCGCAGAACATATAATACGACAGTTTGGGTTGACGGAAATTGTCCATTATCCCTCCATAGAAGGGATCGGGGTGATAGCCGCGCTGATGGTCGAACGAATGCCACAGGCAGCCGCCCACATGTTGGCGCGGTTGGTCGTAGAGTACGTCGAAAGTGGTGTATTTATAGTTAAGATGTGCATAGGTCTCGGCCTGAACGAGCATAGGCACTTCGCCCCACGCACGGCTCACGCGGCTTGGAGAGTTTTGTGCGCTCCAGTCGTCGGGATTGTCGCCCCATTCGCGTGTGAAATAGTTCTTGCCTTCTTTTAGTTCGTCGAGACTTTTGATAGAATAGGAAGGTTCGCCGCCATATGGGTGGGTGAAGAGAATATCATAGTTTTCATATCCGTTTGCCGAGAGGTCGCAGGCGCAATAGCAGGAGGGGTAGGGATATTCCTCATACACGATATCCTTTACCTTTTTTGCAAAATCATCGGGATACCATGTCTCGTTGAGTATAGGCTCCCAAAGCCAAACCGACGGGCGGTTTCGGTCGCGCCTTACCATATTCCGTATGTCGCGGTATACATATTGTGCAAATTGCGGCTCGTTGTTCCAGAACTGCCAGCCCGGAGTGTTGATAATCACAAAGAGACCCAATTCGTCGCATGCGTCCATAAACGCCGGGTCTTGGGGATAGTGGGCATTGCGTATCACTCTGAGTCCTGCATCGCGGAGCTTTTTTGCATCGCGCCAATGCAGGCTGTTTGACAGTGCGTTGCCAATCACGGCATAGTCTTGATGACGGTTTGCTCCTATGAGGGGTTCGGGATAGGGTTTGCCGTTGAGCCAAAAACCGTCTTTCCCTTTGAATTCAAAACTGCGAAAACCGATGCGTTGATAGTATCCGTCGACTATTTCGCCTTTCTTGTTTTTTACATATACGTGCAATTTATAAAGGTATGGGTCGTCGGGCGACCAAAGATGCGCACCCTTGATGGTTTTTTGCGTTGAAACGGTGGACGTTTTGCCTTGGGATATCTGCAAGGACAGAGAAAATGTGCTTGCTTTCTTGCCGTCTTTGTCGATTAACTCGAACTGTATTTTGCCAGAGAAGTTTTTGCTTGTGGCATTGCGCACATTGGTTTTGATTATTAGGTCGGAAGATTTTTCTGATACGTTGTCATAGGCTACAAACATGCCGCCGTCGGCAACAAGGTCTTCTTCGTTAGGATCGGTAATGAAAACATCGCCGTGTTTCACCATCCAGCAATCGCGGTAGATGCCGCCGGCGTAGGTGAAGTCGAGAACGTCTTGAAACTTGCCCGGGGGATACGACGCATCGTCGCTATTGTCTGAAACCACGGTTATAACGTTGTCCTCGCCATAGTTCAGTTCGTTGGTTGCGTCTATTATAATAGGAAGATAACCGCCTTTGTGCTCCTTTACCAGTTTGCCGTTTATCCAAACTTTGGATTTGCCCATTATTGCTTCGAAATACAACGACAACCTGCTGCCGCGCCATTCTTCGAGTGGCTTGAAATGCTTGCGATACCAGGTCTCGCCCTGATAGTTCACACTACCGCTCGCTTCGCTTGGCAAAACTTCGGTGCCGTCGGGCAAAGAGCAAAGACGCCAATCTTTGTCGTTGAAATCTTTACGCTCGGCGCCTTCTGCATGACCTTTGTGCACTCTCCATGCAGGATTCATGGAAAAAGCGGCACGCCCGGTGTTGGGCAGTTGAAAGAAACCGGCTGTTGAGAATACGGGCTGATAATCGCCCCATGCAACCAAAGTGAAAAGCAATGCTGAAAGCAGCAGAAAGTATTTCTTCATTTATATTATGTATAAGTAGTATTCAAGGTGTAAAGGTATAATTTTTTTGCAAAAACAAGACGTTGTAAAAAGGGAAAATGGGGCTGAAAATAATTGTCCGCATCTCGTAAAAACTCCGACGCATCTAGTTTAAATTAGATGCGTCGGAATTTAAATTAGATGCGTCGGAGTTTTTACGTTGTCCTGATGTTGTTGAAATATTGAAAATCGCCATTGTTTTTGTGATTCAAATCGTGATTTTTACATCGGCAAAAGATTGGCTGTTTGAGCATAAATTCCTAAATTTGCAAAGAATTTAATTCTCAATAAAGAATGGAAAAAAGCGTATTGCAAATAGCAAGGGAGGCATATACTCCCAAACTTCCCAAAGCTCTTCGCGGCTTTGTTGATGTAAAGGAAGGTGCTCCCACACAAAGTGTTGGCGACCAAGAGGAAATCAAGAAACTTTTCCCCAAGACCTATGGCTTGCCATTGGTAGAGTTTGTTCCGGGAGAAAAGAAGGCAAACGAGCCTATGAATGTAGGCGTGATTCTTTCGGGCGGCCAGGCTCCTGGCGGCCATAACGTGATTAGCGGACTTTTCGACGGTATCAAGCGTCTTAATCCCGCAAACCGTCTTTACGGTTTCCTTATGGGCCCGGGCGGTCTCGTAGATCACAACTACAAGGAACTTACTGCAGAAATCATCGACAACTACCGCAATACCGGCGGCTTTGACATGATTGGCTCAGGTCGTACAAAACTCGAAAAAATTGAGCAGTTTGAAAAAGGACGCGAGATTATCGAAGAACTTGGCATCAAGGCTCTCGTGATTATCGGCGGCGATGATTCAAACACCAACGCTTGCGTTTTGGCTGAATACTATGCTGCAAAAAACTATGGCATTCAAGTAATAGGCTGCCCCAAGACTATCGACGGCGACTTGAAGAATGATCAGATTGAAACCAGCTTCGGTTTCGACACTGCCACCAAGACTTACGCCGAAGTGATAGGCAATATTGAACGTGATGCCAATTCCGCACAAAAATATTGGCACTTCATCAAACTCATGGGCCGTTCAGCTTCTCACATCGCGCTCGAATGTGCTTTGCAGTGCCACCCCAATGTAACGATAATCTCTGAAGAAGTGGAAAAGAACGATACCTCTCTCGACGAAATCGTTACTTATATCGCCCAGGCCGTAGCTGATCGCGCTGCCGATGGCAACAACTTCGGTACGGTGCTTATTCCCGAAGGACTTATCGAGTTTGTTCCCGCTATCAAGCGTCTGATTGCAGAACTCAACGATTTGCTTGCAAGCGAAGAGGGCAAGACGATTGCTACCAAGGACCATTACAATTGGATCAAGACGAAACTTACAGGCGAAAACGCAGAGGTTTACAACTCGCTCCCCGAAGGCGTTGCAAAACAACTCACAATGGAACGCGATCCTCACGGAAATGTACAAGTTTCTCTCATCGAAACCGAAAAACTTCTGTCGGAAATGGTGGGCAATAAGCTCGCAGAATGGAAGAAAGAAGGCAAGTTTGTTGGAAAATTCGCAGCGTTACACCATTTCTTCGGATATGAAGGACGTTGTGCCGCTCCGTCAAACTATGACGCCGACTATTGCTACGCTCTCGGCATCAGCGCTTCTGAACTTATATCAAACGGCAAAACAGGCTACATGGCAATCGTGAAGAATACCACTGCTCCCGCAGAGGAATGGGTTGCCGGCGGTGTGCCTATCACTATGATGTTCAACATGGAGCGTCGCAATGGCGAAATGAAACCGGTAATTCGTAAGGCTCTCGTAGATCTCGACGGCAAACCCTTCAAGGAGTTCGCTTCTCACCGCGAGGAATGGCGCCGCAATACTTGCTTCATATACCCAGGTCCTATACAGTATTTCGGTCCTACCGAAGTATGCGACCAGCCTACCGAGACATTGAAACTCGAACAAAGCAAATAATAAAAACGTAAAATAAACAATAAGTTCTTCGCTCATGACAATGGGCGGGAACTTATTTTTATATATAGCAATGGCACGTAAAACAAGAAATACACGGAATCGTCGGAAATCATTCGGTTTTTGGGAAAAACTCATCAAACTGCCGGCGTGGAAACTTGTACTTGGTGCTTTGGCCGGCTGTGCTATATATATTTTTCTGTTTCAGTCGGTATTTCTCTCCCCACGCAATACGCTAATTTGGAAAGCTGTTTTTGGCGAATCGAAATATCCCGAAGGCTATTCGGTGCAAGGAATAGATATCTCGCACTATCAGGGCAGCATTGACTGGGAAAAACTTCATAATGCCTTGATTGACGGAAACCCAGTGCGCTTTATCATTATAAAAGGTACAGAAGGAAATTCTTTGCTCGACGACAATTTCAACGACAACTTTTATAATGCCGCCGAATACGGATTTATTCGTGGGGCGTACCATTATTTTGTTCCCGGAGTGGACGCTAAAAGTCAAGCAGATTACTTTTTGAAACAAGTTCACCTTGAAGAAGGCGATCTTCCGCCTGTTCTCGATTTTGAAAAAACAGGAAACCTTACTCCGAAACAAATTGAAAAGGCTGCACTGACCTGGTTGCAAACTGTGGAGAACCATTATCACGTGAAGCCTATCCTATATACATACTACAAGTTCAAACTTAAATATTTTTCGAGCAAGAAGTTTGACGACTATCCCTATTGGATTGCGCATTATTACGTTGATACGCTAAGATATAAGGGCGCTTGGAAGTTTTGGCAGCACACAGATTTTGGCAAAGTCGATGGCATAAAATCATACGTGGACTTAAATGTTTACAACGGCTCTATGTATGATCTCGAAAAGTTCACTATTCCGGAACAGTAGGGCGATTTTTTATGCCGCAACAATTCCCGGAACGAAAAAGAGCCGAAACCTTTATACGATTTCTTCGCTGGCGGTTGTTGTGTGGTAAGTAATCAAACCTCTTTGCGGGCTCAATTCCACTCGTCCCAATGTTAGATGTTCTATCTGTACAGCTACTTTAATTTCTTCCTGGAAAGTATTTGCCACACCTCCGATAAAGTTTACTGGAAGGTCGGGACGGTTGTAATGAAGTACGTTGCGCTTGATAAAAAGACGGAAATTGGCGACAAGTAATTCGGCAATTTGACTATCACGATGGTGGCGGTGTATAAAAGGTACGAGACTGGCCAAAAAACGGTTGGGCATGGGTTTGCGATATACCCGTTCGATTATTTGCTCTTCGGTCAGTTTTGTTTCTTCAAAGAAACTGTCCTGAATGTCTCCGCTGAGTTGCCCTTTTAGTATGTCGCTGACAAGATTTCTGCCCAAAACAGCGCCGCTGCCTTCGTCGCCGAGTATATATCCAAGCGGCGAAACGTTTTCTATTATGTCGCGGCCATTAAACAGACAACTGTTGGAACCCGTGCCAAGGATACAAGCCACGCCTTCTTTGTGCCCGCACAAAGCACGTGCCGCAGCAAGCACATCACTTGCCACTTCGATTTCGGCCTGTGGGTAGAGTTTCGTCAGACATTCTTCCACAACGCCTTTTTTCTGCTTAGTGCAGCCTGCGCCATAGAAATAAATATTATCAATATGGGTTCCTTCAATATTTGGCGCGAACGACTCTTTAATCGTCTTTGTTATGATTGCTTTGTCTCCAACCACAGGGTTAATTCCTTCGGTCTTGTAGCTTTTTACGCTACCATTTCCTGCAATTAGTATCCAGTCTGTTTTTGTAGATCCGCTATCAGCTATTAAAGTTGTCATAATCTGTTTTTGTTTTAGCCGTTATTGTCTGTTGCCATTCCTTATAATAACAACGTTTTTCCTTAACAATTCAGACGCTATGCGACGAAATTATTTCGTAATACATGCAAAGTTAGCTCTTTTGGAGTAATAAAGTGTCGTTTTGCCGCTTTATTTAAGGATTTAGTCGTATATAATTTCTAACTTTGCCTCAAATAATAGATTGTAGATGCGTAAACTGATATTTTTATTCTTCACATTGCTATTTCTTGTGCTCTCCACACCGGCTTCGGCTGTGCTTAACGAGAAAAATCTTGGGCAAACGCTCGCTGTATTGCGCGAGGAACTTGAAATGTACCAGCGCGACAGCCGGAGAACGGTTGCTATGGGACAGGCGGTAAGGGAACAGGTACACAAAAGGCTGATGGATATTATGAATGAAAGCAATCAGATTGCCTTGATGTTGTATTCCCAGAAAATAGACTACATTTTCGACCTTACCTATGCTTGCAACAAGGCTACTGATTTGTATGATGATTTCAATACGATGCGTTTGCCGTTTGACAAGGTGCTTACGAAAATGGAAGTGGAGGAAGCGCGTTACGACGGGCTCATAGACAATCTGAACCACATGCCTAAGGAGATTCTCAATCAGCAGGAGCAAACAGACAGAGATGTTTGTCTTACGCTTTGCGTGGCCATGAAACGCACTTTGCAGAATCAAGCGAGCGAGTTAAAGGAATATCGCGATACCTACAACCGGGTTTCGGAAAGACTTAAGACGTTGAACGATTATGCCATAAAGCGATACGACAATATTCGTCAGAGTATTTTTATAAACGGTGATGAAACTTATTTCGACATTCTGTTGAATTTGCCTTCTTCTGTGATGCGGGCGAAATACAGTATGCACGAAAAATATTCGGCATCGAATGCCCGCACTTCTTCACAGTGGCGCGGACCAGTGGTAACGGGTTGGTTTATCTTTATGATATTCTATGCGCTGGTGGCGGTAGCTCTGAATTTGCTGTTTATCAAATTCGTTATGCCGAAGCGGTTTAAGACTTTGCAGTTCAACGAAAAAAAACCGTGTATAATAATGGCGTCGACCACGGTAACGTTTGCCATTGTGTTGATGTTGCTTTGGTTGTTTGTGTTGAAGCATAATTTCTTCCTTATGGCGTGCAAGTTGTTGGTGCAATACGCTTGGCTGCTTGCAGTAATACTCATTTCGTTGCTTGTAAGGCTTGACGGTTCACAGATACGCGATGGATTCCGCATTTATTCCCCGTTGATTCTTACAGGGTTTATCGTCATCACTTGCAGAATTATCTTTATTCCCAACGAGATGGTAAACTTGTGTTTCCCGCCGCTTATGCTAATCACAACGTTGTGGCAGATTTATGCGATATTGCGTCGCCACCGCAGCCTTCCGCGTAGCGATATGTTCTATTCGGGCATTTCGCTTGTCGTGATGCTCGTAAGTGTTGTAACGTCGTGGATGGGATATACGTTGCTTAGTGTGCAGCTGCTTATATGGTGGATAATGCAATTTACCTGCATTCAAACTATTACCTGTATATATGATATACTCGAACAATACCGCAGCAAACATATCAAGAAAGGCAAGTCGGATATACGTCAAACGTGGGCGTATGATTTCGTGCGCAGAGTGTTTGTGCCGGTAATAATGGCGTCGAGTTTCTTCTTCAGTTTCTACATGGCAACAGAGGTTTTCTCGCTCTCCGAAATATGTAAATTCTTGTTCTTCTCAAATTTCATTGACATAACGGGCGTTGCAAAAATCAATCTGTTCAAGATCCTCATAGTGTTCTCCTCTTTCCATGTGGTGAGATACATTGTTTATGTGTTCCATTCCTTCTTTATTCTGTATTATGGCGGAAAGAAAAAGACGGTGATAGGGGAGAAGGCTCTCGTTTTGAAGATATGTACGTTCTTGATATGGTTTATATATGCCATGGTCTCTATGCTTTGCCTGCATATCAGCACCTCGGGAATACTCGTTGCGATGGGCGGCCTTTCCACAGGTATCGGTTTCGCAATGAAAGACACATTGGAAAATTTCTTCTACGGTGTATCGCTTATGACAGGACGTTTGCATGTGGGTGATATCATAGAGTGCGACGGCGTGCGCGGTCAAGTGGTTGACATTTCCTATCAGAGTACGATGATTGAGGCAGTTGACGGCTCTATCATAGCATTCCTCAACAACCAGTTGTTCACAAAGAATTTCAAAAACCTCACAAAGAACCATCATTATGAGGTGGTGCAAATTCCGGTTGACGTTGCTTACGGAACAGATATAGCCAAGGCACGCGATATAGTAACCGAAGCGGTAAGCAAACTCGACAGCTACGACAAGGCGCGCGGTTTCAAAGTGGTGGTCAAGGAACTTGGCGAAAGCGGAGTGCAGTTGCGCATCGTGATATGGGTTCCGGTTGCAACCAAACTCTATGTTATCGGCGATATATACGAGGTGGTTTACAACGCATTCAATGCAAACGGTATTTCAATGCCTTTCCCGCAGAGAGATATTCATTTAATTGACGTTCCAGAAGAGGAAAAAGAAAAGTTGGAGAGCATCATGAAATCATCGAATTTGATAGCCGAAAAACAATAACCGATATAATTTAAACGATGTCAGACATTATTTAAATAATGTCTGACATCGTTTTTTCAATAAGCCATATTGTTTTTTCGAGAGAAATTACGGCTTAATTACCATGAGAGGAGCGAATTTCAATAGTAGTACTTTTTCGCCTGCATCATGGAAATCAATGTATGCTTTTACCGTGTCACCGGCATCAGTAAGTTTCTTTACAACCCCGTCTCCAAACCGTGTGTGTCGCACAACAGTTCCGGGTTTTATTGTTTCGCGGCTTGTGGTTTGGGCAGAGGGTAATGCGGCTGCATTGTCTTCTTGTGCGATAGAATTTACCGCCCGAAATTTTGTGAAGTTTGCAGGTTGTTGTGCAGTCATAAAACTTTTTTTGACGAATTCCTGATTGCGTTGTGGCGCGGGGCGGTTAAAACTTTTCTGCCGGTCTTTGTATTCAATGCAGGCTGGGTTGATTTCCTTTACAAACCTGCTCGGTTCGGAATCCGTAAGACTTCCATATGAAAATCTGAAATGGGCAAAACTTATGGTGCAGTATCTTTTAGCACGAGTGAGGGCCACGTAGAACAAACGCCGCTCCTCTTCAATTTCTTTGGGGTTGTAAAAAGCCTGATGTCCCGGGAAAATCTCCTCTTCAGCCCCTACAATGAAAACACTGTCAAATTCCAGCCCTTTTGCAGAGTGTATGGTCATGAGGGTAACCTTGTTTGTGTCGTCGTCATTCTTGTCGGCATCAGTAAGCAAGGCTACATCTGCAAGATAGTCCGATAAGGTTGTAATGTATTCGGCATCTCCGGTTTCTTCCTTCTTGTTTTCAACAAAATCATTCAAGGCCGTAACCAATTCTTCTATGTTGTCTTTGCGGCTTATATCGCTGATGTCTGAAATAACTTCGTCCTTAACTCCGCTTTTCTCCATGATTTCCAGCCCCAACAGATATGCGTTTGTCGTATCTTCCTTGTCGGCAAAATATTTTATCATCGAGGTGAATTTTGTTACCTTGCCGTAAGTCGCGTTTGATATTCCAATTTCTTTTGCACCGTGCATAGTTACGGCTTGCCACAAGCTTTCATTGTTTTCAATGGCTGTGGATACAATCTTTTCAAGCGTGGTGTTGCCTATGCCGCGAGTGGGGTAGTTTATGATTCTTCTGAAAGCCTCGTCATCGTTTTGGTTTACGACCAAACGGAAATATGCAATCATGTCCTTTATTTCCTTGCGTTCGTAAAACGACAATCCGCCATATATTCTATATGGTATTCCGGATTTTCTCAAAGATTCCTCAATAACGCGGCTTTGCGAGTTTTTTCTGTACAGCACAGCAATGTCTTCATATTCGATGCCTTTGTGAAGATTTGCCTTTATGATGTTTTTTGTAACGACCTCGGCCTCCTCAAGATCGCTTTCGGTGCTGTAAATTTCGATTTTGCCTCCATTGTCAGCAAGGCTGTAAACATCTTTCGGTATACGGTTGCGATTATGTGCGATTAAACTGTTTGCGGCATCTACAATGTGGCGGGTGGAACGGTAATTACGCTCCAATTTGAACAGTTTCGCTTGCGGGAAAATGCTTGTGTAATTTAAAATGTTCCCTATGTCGGCCCCGCGAAAGGCATATATACTTTGCGCATCGTCGCCCACAACACACAGTTTTTCTTTTTCGCGCGTCAACAACCACAACACTTTTGCCTGGGTGCGGTTGGTGTCCTGATATTCGTCTACAAGAACGAAATCAAATTTGTCCACGTATTTCCGGCGTACTTCCTCGTGCGATGTAAGAAGCACATACATCTGAATCAACAAGTCGTCGAAATCCATTGAGTCGGAAGTTTTCAGTCTTGTTTGGTAAGCAAGGTAAATCTGTCCTACGGCGGGAATATTGTTTGAGCTGTCGGTTTGCTTTATGTCGTGATTGTTTGCGTATTCATCGGCAGTGATAAGACGGTTTTTGGCCCAGGAAATACGAGACAGCACCACGGCCGGCTTATATGTCTTAATGTCCAAGCCCATCTGCTTTACAATCATTTTTACAAGGCTTGTAGAGTCGGCGCGATCGTATATCGTGTAGTTTGGAGTGTATCCCAGCAGCGGTGCCTCCCTTCTTATTATTTTTGCAAACACACTATGGAATGTTCCCATGTGTAAGTATTTCGCGTTTTTCTCTCCCACGATAAGCGCGATGCGTTCACGCATTTCTTTTGCCGCCTTGTTGGTGAACGTAAGCGCGAGAATGTTCCACGGTTTTATGCCTTGGTCAATAAGATATGCTATTTTGGAAGTAAGAACTCGGGTTTTACCTGCGCCAGCACCGGCTATAACGAGCGAAGGTCCTTCGATATATTCCACGGCAAGCCGTTGGCTTTCGTCAAGATTGTTCAGATATTCTGTTTGTTGCATGGAATTTTTTGTTGGAGGCTTGTAGATTCTAAGCAAAAAAGAAAAGGAGAGCACTGACGCGATACGCGATGAAAACTCCTATGTAATAAGATTTGAGGGTCTGCAAATCTCTGTAATCTGTATTGCTACAGCGCGCCATTGGTTTGCAAAACGGTCTCGGTTTTCATTTTCTATTGATGAGCATCCCGGTCTGCCGTCAGCGGAACTCCTTTGTAATAGCAAAGGTATAATATAAATTTGAAACAGTCAAATTTCGCCGTGGTTTTCTTTCGTTGTTTTGCGTATAATCGGGGCTATTTGCACTATATTCTCTGGTTCTTTGGTATCAATAAAAAAAGCAGTAATTTTGCAATCGAAAACTGCGAGTAAAACAGCAAGTAAATTATGGAGGTTATAAAAACTCAGAAAGACTTGGCCAAAGTTCTTGACCAACTGCGTGCAGAAGGAAAGACCATTGGTCTTGTTCCTACGATGGGTGCTCTTCATGCGGGGCACGCGTCCTTGGTTTGCCGTTCCGTTAAGGAGAATGATATTACAGTCGTTAGCGTATTTGTTAATCCCACTCAGTTTAACGACAAAAAAGATTTGGAAAACTATCCGCGTGATGTCGTTGCAGACGAAAAGTTACTGCAATCTTTGGGCGCGACGATTGCTTTTGTTCCGGAAGTTGCGGAAATGTATCCGGAGCCGGACACTCGTCATTTCAGCTATCCCCCTATTGATACGGTGATGGAGGGCGCAAGGCGTCCCGGACATTTCAATGGAGTGTGCCAAATCGTGAGCAAATTGTTTTATGCCGTGAAACCGGACAAAGCATATTTCGGGGAAAAAGATTTTCAGCAGATAGCTGTGATTCGGGCTATGGTGAACGATTTGAAAATCCCTGTGGAAATTTGTCCGTGTCCCATTGTGCGCCAGGAAGACGGCTTGGCTCTCAGCAGCCGCAACGCTTTGTTGAACGAAGATGAAAGGAAGATTGCCCTGAATATCTCGAAAACGTTGAAAGATAGCGTGGAATATGCTTCGGAACATGGAGTGAAGGAAACTCAGAAGTATGTTGTCGATACGCTGAATGCTATTGACGGGCTTGAGGTGCAATATTTTGAAATCGTAGACGGAATTTCTTTGCAGGAAGTGGACGATTGGAAAGACAGCAACTATATCGTGGGGTGCATTACCGTATATTGCGGTCATATTCCCGTGAGACTTATAGATAACATTAAATATAAGGAAAACGCATAGGTATCATGCTCGTAGAGATATTGAAATCGAAAATTCATTGTGCCACGGTAACCGAAGCCAATCTGGAGTATGTGGGAAGCATTACCATTGACAAGGAACTGATGGACAAGGCTGGCATTTTCCCGGGGGAGCGTGTGAGCATTGCAAACAACAACAATGGGGAACGCTTTGAGACGTATGTTATAAGCGGCCCTGCAAAGAGCGGTGTGATTTGTCTTAACGGTGCGGCAGCGCGCAAGGCTCAGGTGGGAGACGTTGTTATAATAATGGCGTATGCTCTTATGACCCCTGAAGAGGCTAAGAATTTTACTCCTTCGCTGGTATTTCCCGACAAGAACAATAGGCTGAAATAATATAAGCGCATCTCGTAAAAATTCCGACGCATCTAATTTAAATTAGATGCGTCGGAATTTAAATTACATCAGACCTCGTATTTTTGATATTCCGATGCTTTTTTCTTGACTCTGTTGTGGTGTCGAAAATGTGTATTCGGAATTCTTCTATTTCCCTTTTTCTGTTGATTTTTCTCATTGTAAATGTTTTTCTTTTGAAACTTTTGTTGGTTTGAGAGGCTTTTGAAATTTTATTTGTATCTTTGAAAATTAAAACGAAAAGGCGTTTGAGAAAAAACAATCTGCCCCAAATCGTAGAGGTTATATAGCATTGTATACAAAACAGACTTTCCCCGTAGTAGGCATGCATTGTGCTGGTTGTGCACACAATGTGGAGCAAACCTTGAATGGGATTGCCGGCGTGGAAGAAGCCAATGTTAATTTGGCTTCGGGTAGCGTGTTGGTTACATACGATGAGAAATTGTTGCCGGAGACTTTGGCGAAGGCTGTAAGCGATGCCGGTTACGAATTGATTGTTGCCAAAGACGAAAAAGTGGAGGTGCAGGACCAATACAAACGGACATATTATAATAGTTTGGTGAGAAAAATGATTCTTGCCTGGATATTGGTCGTACCGATATTCCTTTTGAGTATGTTTGGCGGCAATTTGCCTTGGAACAATGCTGTGGTGGCTTTGGCATCTCTCGTAGTGCTTGTTTTTTGCGGTAGCGGATTTTATACCAATGCCATTAAACAATTGCTACACAAAAAGGTGTCGATGGATACCCTTGTTGCGTTGAGCACATTTGTGGACTATGTGTTCAGTTTGTGCGGTTTGCTTTTCCCTTTCCTTTGGAGCAGAAACGGCGGTAATGCACCTCTTTATTTTGATGCCGCCGCAATGATTGTTGCCTTTGTGCTTTTGGGCAAAGTGCTTGAGGAAAGAGCAAAACAAAAAACGGGCTCGGCAATAGATTCGCTTATAAAACTCGTTCCGCAAACGGCTTTGATGGTCCTTCCTGACGGCAGCGAAAAAGAATGCCCGGTGGAGAAACTGAAAAAAGGCGATAAAATCAGAGTAAGGGCAGGGGAAAGCATTGCCGTTGACGGCGTTGTTGTAAGCGGAACGACTTTCGTTGACGAAAGTATGATGAGCGGCGAACCGGTTCCCGTTGAAAAAACTATGGGAAGCCAAGTCGTTGCCGGCACAATCAATGGCAATGGTTCTGTAGTGGTTGAAGCCCGAAGCGTGGGCTTGGACACGGTGCTTTCGCATATAATAAAAACAGTGGAGGAGGCACAAGGTTCCAAAGCTCCGATACAGAGAATAGCCGATAAAGTAGTGGCGATTTTTGTTCCGGCAGTTCTTGCCGTTTCGTTGCTTACATTGGTTGTCTGGCTGGCGGTTGGCGGTTTCTCCTATCTTTCGCAAGCAGTTGTATCTGCGGTAAGCGTTTTGGTTATAGCGTGCCCATGTTCTCTGGGACTCGCTACGCCCACGGCGATAATGGTCGGCATTGGCCGGGGAGCTAAGATACACGTGCTGTTCCGCGATGCCGTTGCTCTTGAAACAATGAGCAAGGCCGATGCAGTGGTATTCGACAAAACTGGAACTATAACAGAGGGTAAACTTGATGTGGCAGAAAAAGAAATCCTTGCGGATTGTTCTGTTGAAGAACTGAAAGCGTTGATGCTGGCTGAGAATATGTCGAATCACCCTTTGGCAAAATCTTTGGCAAACTTCCTGAAAACTAATTATGGTGGCGCGGAAAATATATCCGTGTCTCATTTTGAAAATATGAGCGGGCAAGGAATCACGTTTTCGTTCAACGGAAAAAACTATTGGACGGGCAACGAAAAAATGGTTTCAGCCAATGGTGCGGATACGGCCAATGTCAAAATTTTAGAAGCAAGCCAACAAAAAACGTATACGCTTGTTTGGTTCGGAGAAGGACAGAAAGTGTTGGCCGTGTTTGCGTTGCAGGATAAACTGAAAGCCGATTCCGCCGAAATGATAACCATATTGCAGAAAGATTTGGGCAAGCATGTTACATTGCTTTCGGGAGACCGTGAATCCACAACCCGAAACATTGCAAAACAACTCGATATCGAAGACGCTGTGTGGGCAGCGGAACCAAATGATAAGGACAATAAAATAAAAGAACTGCAATGCCAAGGATACAAGGTGGCTATGGTGGGAGACGGAACGAACGACTCGGAAGCTTTGGCAAGGGCCGACGTTAGCGTAGCCATGGGAAAAGGCACTGACGTAGCGATAAACACTGCGCAAGTTGTATTGATGGACAACAGTCTGGAAAGTCTTGTGAAAGCTTTCAAATTGTCAAAAGAAACAGTGGGCGTGATAAAACGCAATTTATTCTGGGCTTTTGTTTACAACGTAATAGGAATTCCTGTTGCCGCAGGTGTTTTGTATCCTGTGCTACACGTAACATTGAGTCCGATAATTTGTGCTGCGGCCATGGCTTTCTCTTCTGTCTCAGTCGTACTGAGCAGTCTTACACTGTATACTAAGAAAATATAATCTAAAAATAAAATGAAATCAAAACTATTTTTTCTTTCCTTGCTTTTTGTAAGCGGAATGCAGGCACAAACACCTGCGTTTACAGAATTGTCTGACACAAAACCGCACACAAGTGATGCGGAATGGGACAAACAAGTAAAACAAGCAACTGCGGCGTGGGGCTCAACAGATGAGCGCTACCAGAAAAACAGTATCCCGCAAAATCTGTCAGCCAAATGGTCGGCAAAAGCATGGCGTGGCGAAAGAGTTTTCGGACAAGCTGTAATTTACACGTCAAAGGATATAAAAAATGTAAGCATAGCTTCTACACCACTTAAAAGCGGAAAAAATGTTATTCCGGCTTCTAACGTGAATCTTTCGTTTGTGAGATACGTGATGACAGACGAACTGAACAAACCAGGAAAAGAAGGTTACAAGAGCGGTTGTAGAGGAAATAACATAAAATCAGAATGGGATTCTTCGATAGTTGCCGATATTCTTGATGCTTCCAAGTCAATGCCCGTACAAGCAAGAACGGTACGCCCTGTTTGGGTAAACGTATGGATTCCCCAAGATGCACAACCGGGAGTATACAAAGGAAACGTGGAGATTGCAATTGAAAATTCCAAGAAACTATCTCTGCCTTATCAGATAACCGTTACCTCAAGAACTCTTCCCAGTCCAGACAAATGGAAATTCCATCTTGACTTGTGGCAAAACCCATATTCTGTGGCAAGATATTATAACGTACCGCTTTGGAGCAAGGCACATTTCGATTATATGCGTCCTATAATGAAAGAGTACGCAAATGCTGGCGGCAAAATCATAACAACGACAATCATCAACCGTCCTTGGGCGGGGCAAACAGAAGATGCGTTTGGCAGTATGATAGGAAAGACCAAGAAGATAGACGGCACTTGGCAATATGATTATAGTGTATTCGACAAATGGGTGGAATTTATGATGGCATGTGGCGTGAAAGAACAGATTGACTGCTATACCATAGTTCCTTGGAGTTTGGAGTTTGACTATTATGACCAAGCAACAAATACTACGAAAATTCTTAAAGTAGAACCGAGTAGTGAAGAGTATTATAATTATTGGCTTCCTTTCTTGAAAGACTTCGCTGCTCATCTTAAAACAAAAGGTTGGTTTGAGCGTACAGCAATAGCAATGGACGAACGGCCGAGAGATGCAATGAATGCAGCAAGCAAAGTGATTCACGATGCAGACAAAGATTTTAAGATAGAGGGTGCGATACATTATTATCCAGATGTGGAGCCTAATATATATGATTTGTGCCTTGCTTATGGAGAGACTGTTCCCGAGTCAATATTGGTGCGTAGGCAGAAAGAAGGTAAGAGAACTACCGTATATACATGTTGTGCAGAGGCATACCCCAATACTTTTACTTTCTCAAAACCCGCCGAAGCAACCTGGATTCCATTGCATGCCTCTGCTATAAACGTTGATGGATATTTGCGTTGGGCGTATAATAGTTGGACTACCGATCCTTTAAGAGATTCTCGATTCCGTTCTTGGGCTGCTGGTGATTGTTATCTTGTTTATCCGGAGGCTTCAAGTATAAGAATGGAACGTCTTGTGGAGGGAATACAATATTATGAGAAGATACGTGTGTTGAGAGAAGAATTCTCGAAAAATCCTTCTAAAATAAAGGTTTTGAACGATGCAGTATCAAAATTTGTTCCGCAGAATCTTCATGGCGCAAATGCTACAGAGATGGTGAACGAATTCAAGAAAGTAATGAGTAAGTATTGATATCGTAATTTTTTGTACAAACAATAAAATCATAAAAACAATGAAGAGAATTGATGTTAGAAAAATCATTGAATCGGCTCTTTTAATAGCTGTTTTGTTAGTAGCTGGTACTGTTGTTTCTTGTTCAAACGAAAAAAGCGAACAACAGATGAAAGACGAAATCTCTGCGGCATTCGCATCTGCTACAGATAGTATAAACAATGCGCCTGACGCAGAAACTGCTGCAAAAATAAGTGAACAATTACTGGCTAAATTGGCAAGCATTCAGGAAAAATATAAAGACGTTACAGAAAACATGACACCTGAACAAAAGCAGACGATAGCTGAATTCTATAAGGAGCAGAAAGAACTTCTTTACAAGAATGCCAATAATACGGGTAAACAACTTATCGATGCCGTTTCGTCTACAACAGAGAACGCATTTGGTGCAACTGTTTCGACGGCAACTGGTGCTGTAAATGCTACAACAAATGCGGTGCAAGATTCTATAGCAAAAGCCAAAGCTGCGGCTCAGAATGTTGTTGACAACGCCAAGAATGCTGTAGAACAAACAAAACAAAATGCAAAAAATGCCGTGGACAACACCGTAAACAATGCTAAGGCTGCTGCTAAAAGCTCGGTAGACAATGCTAAAAATACGGCAAAAGAATCTGCGAACAACGCGGTTACTAATGCTCAGCAAAAGGCAAACGATGCAATAAATAAAGCTGCCAATAAAGCTAATGACGACATCGCAAAAGGCTTGAACAAAGCATTGGGTAAATGAATCCATTTGGTTTCTTATCAAGAAAGAAAAAACAGCAGCTTGACGAAGGGCTTGAAAAAACAAAGAAATCTTTTTTCGAGAAACTTAGTCATGCTGTTGTTGGCAAAAGCACCATAGACGATGATGTCCTTGATGCTTTGGAGGAAACATTGCTTACTTCTGATGTCGGTGTTGATACTACTTTGGAAATTATTGATCGGATAAAAAATCGTGTAGCCCGAGACAAATATGTTGGAACAAAAGAATTGAATCGGCTTCTTTGCGAAGAAATATCGGCGATGTTGTCAAGTAGCAATACTTCTGACGAGAATTCCTCTGAAAATTCAGAAAACCCATATGTGATTTTAGTTGTGGGAGTAAACGGTGTTGGAAAAACAACGACCATTGCCAAACTCGCCAACATGTTCAAACAAGAAGGCAAAAAGGTGATGCTTGGAGCTGCCGATACTTTTCGTGCCGCAGCGATTGACCAATTACAATATTGGGGCGACAAGGTTGGTGTGCCTGTTGTAAAGCAGCAAATGGGGAGCGACCCTGCGAGTGTTGCTTTTGACACACTTAATTCTGCCATTGCAAATAAAGCAGACGTCGTTATTATTGATACGGCAGGAAGGCTACACAACAAGGTTGCCTTAATGAATGAACTTACCAAAATAAAGAACGTTGCGAAGAAGGTGATTCCCACTGCTCCAAACGAAGTTCTTTTGGTATTGGACGGCTCTACCGGACAGAATGCATTTGAACAAGCCAAGCAGTTCTCGCAAGCTACAGAGGTAAACTCGCTTGCAATAACAAAACTTGACGGTACTGCTAAAGGTGGAGTTGTTATCGGCATTTCAAACATGCTTAAAGTTCCGGTGAAATATATTGGATTGGGCGAAAAGATGGACGATTTGCAAAAGTTCGACCGTGATGCTTTTGTTAAATCTCTATTTGACAACAATAACGATTGATGAAACGCGTAGTAGATATCATAACAATGGGATGCTCTAAGAATCTTGTTGACTCGGAGCATCTCATTTTTCAACTCAAAAGCAACGGATTTCAAGCTTATAGCAATCCGGAAGAAATTCACGGCGGTATTGCCGTCGTAAATACTTGTGGATTTATCGAGGCTGCCAAAGAAGAAAGCATCAAT
Organism: bacterium; assembly: GCA_963660485.1. Taxonomy (GTDB): domain Bacteria; phylum Bacteroidota; class Bacteroidia; order Bacteroidales; family Bacteroidaceae; genus UBA6398. Next base: position 147,394 of record CAVKYH010000001.1, read on the forward strand.
ATGATTTTGGAACTTTGCAACTCGAAGGAAGAAGGCAAACTTGAGAAGGTTTATGTTATGGGTTGCTTGTCCCAGCGTTATCGTGAGCAACTTGAAGAAGAAATCCCCCAAGTAGATCGTTTCTTCGGCAAGTTTGATTGGAACAAGATGATTAACTTTTTGGTTGAAGAGTATGGTACGCTTGAGCCGGAGGCACACGATCGAAATTGTGCCAACAGTTGCATGACCAATGTCCAAAGAGAAGTTACCACTCCCCGACATTATGCTTACATAAAGATTTCTGAAGGTTGCGACAGGCGTTGTGCTTATTGTGCAATCCCTTTGATAACGGGCGGGCAGGTTGGCCGTAGCATTGAAGACATTGTTGATGAAGTCAAGGCCTTGGTTGCGAATGGCGTAAAGGAATTTCAGATAATAGCCCAGGACTCTACTTCTTATGGGACGGACATCTATCATCGCCAGGCTCTTCCAGAACTTATTGAAAGGCTTTCTGATATCGACGGGGTGGAGTGGCTGCGTATCCACTACGCTTATCCCAATAATTTCCCGTATGATTTGTTGCGTGTGATGCGTGAGCGCGACAATGTTTGCAAATATCTTGACATCGCCCTGCAACATATTGACGACGGGGTGCTTAAAAAGATGCATCGTAATATCACTGGCGCAGAAACGCGCGAGTTGATAAAACGAATACGTCAGGAAGTTCCCGGCATTACATTGAGAACAACTTTAATGGTGGGCTTTCCGGGCGAAACTCAAGAAGCTTTTGACGAACTGATGAGGTTTGTGAAAGAAACAAAGTTCGACCGAATGGGCGCGTTTGCCTATAGCGAGGAAGAAGGTACCTATGCGGCAATACATTATAAGGACGCGATAAGCGAGGAAACGAAGCAAAATCGTCTTGACAAGCTAATGGATTTGCAGCAAGGGATATCCGAGGAACTTTGCCAGGAAAGAGTGGGGACGTCTTGCCGGGTAATAATCGACCGTGTGGAAAACGATTATTTCGTGGGGCGCACGCAATACGATTCCCCCGAAGTCGACGGAGAGGTTCTTATTCCCGTAGCCAAGGCACCGTATATGGAGGAAGGTAAATTCTATGATGTAAGAATTACTTCTGCAAACGAATACGATTTGTTCGCAGAACCATAATATAACAACGATGAACAACAAGGAATTTATTGACTATTTGTCAACGGAACTGAGTGTAGACAGCGACACGGCGCAGGAAGGTGTTGTTGCCATTGGCAAAGCCTTGGTTGAGATGCTCGATGACGAAACAATGCTTTCGATAAAAGGCTTTGGCACGTTTGAAGTGCGCAAGCGCATTGAGCGTGTGGCAATGAATCCGGCTACCCAACAAAAGATGCTCGTGCCTCCCAAATTGGCAATATCTTTCAAACCGTCGCCATCGCTGAAAGACAAAATTGCAAGTGCTGAATAAGGAGTAGTCATTGCTCTGTAAACAAATAGACATGGAAAGAAAAAACTTGGCTGACCTTATCGAAGCCATACAAACGATAAATCCCGACTCGCGCGAGAATATAGAACTCTTCACAAAGACATTTTTCAATGCTATCATAAAAGGATTGCATAAGGATCGCTTTGTAAAGATAAAAGGTTTGGGTACATTCAAACTGATTGATGTTTCTTCTCGCGAAAGTGTTGATGTAAACACGGGGCAAAGGATAGAAATAAGCGGACATTCCAAGATTACGTTTACTCCCGACCAATCTATAAAAGATGCAGTCAACAAACCGTTTGCCCATTTGCAGGCGGTGGTGATAAACGAAGGTACCGACGTGTCCCAAATGGGGCTTGCCGATGGAAAGGCCGTGGAGGATATACGCATGAAAATGGAGGCGGAAAATCCTGCCGGGCTATCCGAAGAGAATGTGCCTGTTGCCGAACCGGAAACGTCTGATGTGGGCGAAACTGTTGAAGCAGTCGGGCAGAACATTGCGGTGGAAGAACCTGTTGCGGCGGTAGAGCTGGAGGAGGAGAACGAAGACAGTCAAACCGAAGAGGAAACTTCTGAAACCGATACTGGCTGTGATAACGGAGAAGTGGCGGAAGATGCGGCTGAACCGGGGAATGAGTGCGAAGACGATGCGGAACGGCCGGTTCAAGTCTCGAAACGTGAAAAGTTCTTCTGGTTGTGGTTGGCTTTGGTTGCGGTGGCGTTCCTTGCAATAGGATATGTTGCCGGAAATCGGGACGTCCTTTCGTTGAGGACTGCAAAGACGGAGAAAGGCAAGACTGAGACAAACGTTCCTGCCAAGCCTGCGAAAGCTGTTCCCGCGAAGGTTGTGCCTGCGAAAAAGGACAGCGTTACCGCGCAACCGCAGATTCCTAAAAAGAAAAAGGAAATTGCTGTAAAAAAGCCTGTTATGCCAGTGATGCCGGGGGATAAATTTGTCATTGTAGGGCAAAAAGGCGAACATGTATTGGGTGCAGGCGAAAACATCACGCGTCTGGCCAAACAGATATACGGCTCGAAAGATTGCGCCAAGTATATTATTCGTTACAATGATATTTCCGAGCCCGATTTGATTACCATAGGGACGAAATTAAAACTGCCCGACTTGCAACCGGTAGTCAAGAACGTGGATTTTTGATGTTTTGAAACGTCGCGATATACTTACGCAGCAGAATCGTTTTGCGGTTTTGCTGCGTTTTTTATGCCTTATTTTTTGCCCTTTTGCTAAGGCAAAAAACGATGTCCGATGTCGTAAAAACGATGTCTGATGTAATTTAAATTCCGACGCATCTAATTTAAATTATATCAGACATCGTTTTTCCTTTGTCAGATGTAATTTTTACGAGCTTGGAAATTGTTGGTATAGAGTGGTTTATGGGTTAGTTGTTTTCGGTGCTAAAATCGCTGTGGACTAATGTGAAAAAATCGTTTCTCGATAGATGTTTTATACAGACGCGCAGCCTTATTATTATGTTCGGGATTGATTGTGGTGGCATGGCGCGTAGGTACAAAATGAAATTCGGAGACCCGACCCTGACGGCCGAATCTCCGAATCCCTTCTTACAATTTCACTTTACATTATATCTTGGCGAAAGCCTGATCCAAGTCGTCGATTAAGTCTTCCACGTTTTCCGTACCGATCGAGAGGCGGATTGTCCCTTCGTATATACCTTGGTCTGCGGCCTCCTCCGGGCTCAATTCCGAGTGGGTGGTCGTGAGCGGGTGGATTACCAGCGATTTCACGTCAGCCACATTTGCGAGCAACGAGAATATCTGGAGGTTGTCGATGAACTTGAACGCATCTTCCTGCGTCCCGTTGATTTCAAACGTGAATATAGAGCCGCCGCCGTTCGGGAAGTAACGTTCATACAAGTCGTGGTTGGGGTGGGTTGCAACCGAAGGATGGTTGATTTTCTTTACTTTGGGTTGGTTTTTGAGGTATTCAATAACCTTCAATGTGTTTGCCACGTGGCGCTCAACGCGCAAACTCAATGTCTCGAGGCCCTGCAAGAGAATCCATGCGTTGAAAGGGGAGAGCGTGGCACCCTCGTCGCGCAAAAGCAAAGCACGCACACGTGTTGCAAAAGGCGCGGGGATTGTTCCGAACTTCAAACCGTGGTAGCTTGGGTCGGGCTCGGAGAAACCGGGGAACTTGTCGTTTGCAAGCCAGTCGAATGTGCCGCCGTCAACAATGACACCACCGAGCGAACTGCCGTGGCCGCCGATGAATTTTGTGGCAGAATGAACCACAATGTCGGCTCCGTGCTCAATGGGACGGATTAGGAACGGCGTGCCGAACGTGTTGTCGATTACCAAAGGAATTCCGTGGCGGTGGGCAATCTCAGCCGTGCGTTCTATGTCAGATATGTTTGAATTGGGATTGCCGAGCGTTTCGATATAAACCAGCTTGGTGTTCGGTTTAATGGCGTTCTCCAATTCTTCGTAGTTGTCAGGATCAACAAAGGTAGAGTCGATTCCGTAGCGGCTCAATGTATGTTTCAGTAAGTTGTATGTGCCGCCGTAGATAGTCTTTGTAGCCACCACATGGTCGCCTGCAAAAGCAATGTTGGTTATTGCGTAGGTAACGGCAGCAGCTCCCGATGCAACGGCAAGGCCTGCAACGCCACCTTCAAGGGCTGCCACACGGCTTTCAAATACACCTTGTGTGGAATTGGTGAGACGTCCGTAAATATTGCCGGCATCGCGAAGCCCGAAACGGTCGGATGCGTGCTGTGAATTATGGAATACGTATGATGTTGTCTGATAAATAGGCACTGCGCGCGCATCTGTGGCGGGATCTGCCTGTTCTTGTCCTACATGAAGTTGTAATGTTTCGAAATGTAACTTTTTCTCTGACATGGCTTTCTATTTTTAATGTTAATATTTCAGTTTAATTTGGGTTGTTCCCTTATTTTTTCATTTGCAAAGTTACGCTGTCCGAAAATAATCACCAAATATTTTCTGAAAGCAAGAAAATAATAGTATATTTGCATCTGAAAACCGAAAAATGTGATGGTTTGCGGCCTGAACATTTGCGCACGGCAGTAAATTGTAAAACCATAATAAGAAACTACCAACAAAAAGATGGAAAAGACCAACAATTTGGACAGCACCGACATCGCTATCCTTAGAGAATTGCAGAACAATTCGAGGCTTACGATAAAAGAACTGGCGTCTAAGGTGAACCTTTCGCTCTCGCCTGTGCACGAGAGAATGAAAAACTTGGAGCGCAACGGATATATTAAGAAGTATACTACGATTTTGAACGCCGAGAAGCTCGATTTGGGCTTTACTGTGTTTTGCAAGATAAAGATGCGTAGAATCAATCACGACATTGCTACGGATTTTGTGAACTCCATACGCGAAATTCCTGAGGTAACGGAATGCTATAATATCTCCGGGCAATACGACTATCTGTTGAAAGTGAGCGCAAGCAATATGGCGTCGTATCAAAGTTTCGTGATAAATGTATTGGGAAGGATAGAGTCGATGCTTTCGATAGAGAGTACATTTGTTATGGCGGAGGAAAAAAACACGTACGGCATCAATATATAATGTATGTCCGACGTAATGACACCAAATCATTGCATAAATTGGCCTATTTCCAACGTTGGCGGCATATTTTTGGCTTATTGCACGCTTTGTTCTTGTTTTTTACCTACTTTTGCGTGTTAAGAGCGGTTTTCAACCAAGTAAACAACCGATGAACTTTCGACGAATTCTCATAACATTTGCAGTGCTTTTGCAGGCGTCTGTTTTTTGTCTTGCGTCAGTGGACGGCGGCAAGTTTACATTGGTTATAGATGCCGGTCATGGCGGACATGATGCCGGGGCAATCGGTACTTATTCGCAGGAAAAGAACATAAATTTGAACGTAGCCCTTGCTTTCGGAAAATTGGTGGAGCGCAATTGTAATGATGTAAAGGTTATATACACGCGCAAGACCGACGTTTTCATTCCTTTGCAGGAACGCGCGGATATTGCCAACAGAAATAAAGCCGACCTCTTTGTTTCGATACATACCAATGCCTTGCCAAACGGAAAGATTGCGTACGGCTCTGAAACTTATACGCTCGGTATGGCGCGTTCGTCGGAGAATTTCGATGTAGCAAAGCGTGAAAACTCTGTTATATTGGTTGAAAATGACTACAAGGAGAAATATGCCGGTTTCAATCCCAATTCTTCTGAAAGCTATATCATATTCGAATTCATGCAAGATGAACATATGAAGCAGAGCATAAGTCTTGCCCAAAGCATACAGAAGTATTATGTGAGTCTTGCCCACCGCAAAAACAAAGGGGTTCACCAGGCAGGGTTTCTTGTGTTGCGCGAAACTTCAATGCCAAGCGTTCTTACGGAATTGGGGTTTATAAGTACGCCCGAAGAAGAGGCTTATCTCAATAGCCAGGACGGAATCAGCAAATTGGCGCGCTCTATTTTTGAAGGATTCCTTGACTACAAACAAAGTCAGGACGGAAAGATTCGTCCCGCAACTTACAAGAACGAAGACGTTGCGCCGGTTCAGACCAAAAACGAGCAAGACAATGATTCTGTGCCCCGGGTTGTTGCGGCTGAAACTCAAAATACAGCAGCTGACAACGGCAATGAAAATTCCGACAAAAAAACTGCGGAAACACAGAAAGGAAAGGGAGTGGACAATCAGGAACAGGAGTCAGTGCTTGCCCAACAATTCGGAAGCAAAGAAAGCGCTAAACAACAAACAGTTGCAGATGAAAAAAACGATAAGGCATCTCGTGAAAACGATGTCAGACATAATTCAAATAATGTCAGACATCAGAAAACGCAGGACGAAGCCCCTGTTTTCAAGATACAATTCCTCACTTCCGATACCCCTATAAAATCAGGCGACAAAAGGTTGCAGGGCTTTGAACGCGTGGAAAATTATCAGGAAAAACCGGGCGGAATAATCAAATACACCTGCCTTTCGACCACAGACTATAACGAAGCAGTTGCAAATCAAAAAGAAGTGCGCAAAAAGGTTGCCGATGCCTTTATCGTGGCATTCAAGAATGGCCAGAGAGTAAACTTGGCAGATGCTATAAACGAGTATAAATTAAATAAGAGTAAGAAATAACGCAAGTAAAAACCTACGTGATATGAAAAGTCAGTATTTCACCATAGAAGTGAAGGTGGCTATCGCAGCCATAGTTGCAATCGTTCTGTTGTTTTTCGGAATAAACTTCCTGAAAGGAATAGACGTTTTCAAATCAACGCATACCTATTATGTAGTCTTTTCCGATGTAACGGGACTTACAAAGTCGAATCCGGTATACGCCAATGGCTATGCCGTGGGAAATGTGAAAGATATCGACTACAACTATGAAAAACCCGGAAACGTGGTGGTTCAGGTGGAATTGTCAAAGGCAATGCAGATACCTCGCGGAACTTCGGCAGAACTCGTTTCGAGCATGCTCGGAAGCGTGAACATGAATCTTGTGCTCTCGTCTAATCCTTTGGAACACTTGAATGCCGGCGACACAATCTATGGACATATACACGAAGGGGCTTTGGAAAAGGTGGAAACCATGATTCCGGCGTTTGAAAAGATGATGCCGAAGTTGGATTCCATATTGACTTCGCTCAACGCGCTTCTTGCCGACCCCGCAATAGCTGCAACGCTTCATAATGTGAACGAGATTTCCGCCGATTTGAAGGTGAGCACCAAACAACTCAACAGTATTCTCGCAAACGACATTCCGATGCTTACCAAACGCATGGACAGAATTGGCGAAAACACGGAACTGCTCACCAAGAATCTAAGTCAACTGGACGTAGCTTCAACACTCGAAAGCGTGAACCGCACAATAGAAAACATGAACAATATGACAAGCTCCTTGAACACCAAGATAAACGGCAAAGACAATTCGCTCGGACTACTTCTGAACGACAGGGGAGCTTATGACAAACTATACGACACAATGAACAGCGCCAACGATTTGCTTGTTGACTTGAAGCAACACCCCAAACGCTACGTGCACTTCTCTGTGTTCGGAAAGAAGGAAAAATAATATCTAAATGCCAACAATCTCGGAACGCGGCGAGAGAATGCCGCAATCACCAATACGCAAACTCGCTCCTTTGGCAAACGCAGCCAAAGAACGGGGACTCAAAGTGTATCATCTGAATATCGGACAACCCGACCTGCCTTCTCCGCAAAGCGGATTGGAGGCACTGAAACATATCGACCGCAAAGTTCTCGAGTATAGCCCTTCGCAAGGATTCAAGACCTATCGCGAAAAACTGGTACACTATTATGCGAAATACGACATCGACGTAACTCCCGACGACATCATAATAACAAGCGGCGGCTCCGAAGCTGTGTTGTTCGCATTTCTGTCGTGTTTGAACCCGGGCGATGAAATCATTGTGCCCGAACCGGCTTACGCTAATTATATGGCGTTTGCCGTGGCTGCGGGAGCAACTATACGAACAATAGCAACAACAATAGAAGAAGGGTTCTCGCTTCCCAAAGTCGAGAAATTCGAGGAACTGATAAACGATAGGACTCGCGCAATACTGATATGCAATCCAAACAATCCCACAGGCTATCTTTATACGCGCAGAGAGATGAACCAGATTCGCGATATGGTGAAGAAATACGACCTTTACCTGTTCAGCGATGAGGTTTACCGTGAATTTATCTACACAAGTTCTCCTTATATTTCCGCCTGCCATCTTAAAGGAATCGAACAGAATGTGATTCTAATTGATTCCGTATCGAAACGTTACAGCGAATGCGGAATAAGAATCGGGGCTTTGATTACGAAAAATCAAGATGTGAGAAAAGCAGTAATGAAATTCTGCCAAGCACGTCTGAGTCCGCCTTTGCTGGGTCAGATAGTGGCGGAAGCATCTCTTGATGCCGATGAAAAATATACGCGCGACGTTTATGACGAATACGTGGAGCGGCGAAAATGTCTCATTGACGGGCTTAATCGTATCCCCGGCTGTTATTCTCCTGTGCCTATGGGGGCTTTTTATACCACAGCCCAATTGCCGGTAGACGATGCCGAGAAATTTTGCGCCTGGTGTCTCACCGATTTTTCCTATGAAGGCGCAACTGTGATGATGGCTCCTGCGGCGGGCTTCTATACAACTCCCGGGGCGGGGCGAGATCAGGTGCGTATTGCCTATGTATTGAACAAACAGGATTTACATCAGGCGCTTGTGGTTTTGCGTAAGGCTCTCGAAGAATATCCCGGCAGAACAATCAGACAATGAACCTTTCTCTTTTTATAGCGCGAAGACTTTACGCTACGGAGAACAAGGCAAAACGTGCGTCATTGCCTGCTGTGCGCATTGCTATAACTGGCGTTGCGGTGGGAATTGCCGTGATGATTGTTTCTATTGCTATTGCCATGGGCTTCAAGGACGAAATCAGTTCAAAAGTCATTGGTTTCGGTTCGCATATCGTTGTTATCGATGCTTCGTCCACTTTGGAGCAGACCAATGAGCCTATAAATGCCACCGACTCGTTTTTGAATTGCGTGAAGAGCGTGCCAAATGTATCTTATGCGCAGACTTTTACGCTGAAAACGGGTATATTGAAAACCGAAAACGACTTCGCCGGAATAACATTGAAGGGAATAGGCAAGGGATATGACGAACGTTTTATCGAAAGCCACGTAGTGGAGGGCAAGTTGCCTGATTTCTCATCTTCGTCCTCGCTCAACGAAATTGCCATAAGCCACAATACTGCCAAGGTGCTTAATGTGAAGTGCGGGGACAAGATATTCGCTTATTTCTTTGAGAACGGCTTGCGCACGCGGCGCTTTAAAATTGCAGCGATATACCGCACCGATTTGTCGCAGTTTGACAATATAATAGTGTATGCCAACCAAAAGACGGTGAACCAGCTTAACGGTTTTTCTGCAAGGCAAGTTTCGGGCGTGGAGGTGCAGTTGAAAGATTTTGACCGGCTGTATGAAACAAACATGAAGCTTGGCAAAAAGATAGCCTACTACAATATTTACAACAACACGCAGTATGCTTCCTATAATATCAAGGAGATGTATCCGCAGATATTCGATTGGCTCGGTTTGCTCAATATTAATATTGCCGTGATATTGATAATGATGATATTGGTAGCCGGTGTAACCATCGTTAGCGGGTTGTTGATTCTAATTCTCGAGCGCACGAGTACCATTGCCTTGCTTAAATCGCTTGGCGCCACCAATTCGTTGATACGCCATACGTTCATAAAACTCGCTGTCATCATATTGCTCAAAGGCATGCTGTTGGGGAATGTGATTGGTCTGTTGCTGGCGTTCCTGCAAAAGCAGTTCTGTATCGTGAAACTCGATCCTGAGTCATATTATATTGAGAGCGTTCCCATAGAGCTTAATGTGTGGGTTGTTGTGGCTGTTACCGTGGTAACGTTTGTCATATCCACGCTTGCTTTGGTGCTGCCAAGTTATTTTGCCGCCCGTATTCATCCGTCCAAGGTTTTGAGATTCGAGTAGCGATATAGGCTTACAATATATTGACAGCATTTTGCTATATTGCGAAAAAGCATTATCTTTGCACCGCAAAAAGCAAAAGCCACGGGGTGTAGCGCAGTCCGGTTAGCGCACCTGCTTTGGGAGCAGGGGGTCGCGAGTTCGAATCCCGCCACCCCGACTTTTATCAGAAGTGCTTTCTTACAGAATTTTTTCTGTTTGAAAGCATTTTTCTTTCTCCTTGTTTTATAAAAGTTTGCCGGTATCGTAAACTCCTTGATACTGAGGAGAAAAGAAAGCCGCGCGTTATAAGAAAAATTCCAAGGCATCTAATTTAAATTAGATGCCTTGGAATTTAAACAAGATGCCTTGGAGTTTTTACGACAACCGATGTCGTAAAAACGCTATGCTTTTTCTATAAATTCGTCCTGGGATTTGCGCTTCTTTTCTCCGCGAGGGCAGTCGGTTGTTATATGGCCGATAGGAATTATAGCCACGGTCTCAAATCCCGGACGGGGGAAATGTTGCGCCATCTTGGCGGGGTCGTAATTGCAAACCCAGCAAGTGCCGAGATTTCGCTCTGCGGCTGCAAGACACAGGTGCTCGGTTGCTATTGCTACGTCGATGTCGCCGTGGGGCTTGTTGTCGTAGGAACGCACCCAGTTCTCGGCGGTATTCTTCATGCATATTATATATAGCGGAGCTGTTTTGAACCATTCGCGGTCGTAACATTCCTGAACTTTCCTGCGGTTTTCTTCTGATGAAACTACGATGAATTTCCACGGTTGGCGGTTGCATGCCGACGGGGCCATACGCACTGCTTCCAGGATATAGTTCAAATCGTCGTTGCTGATGCTTTCGCCGCTGAACTTGCGGGCCGAGAAGCGCTCTTTGCTTAATGTCAATAAATCTGTCATGGTAAATTTGTATTTGTTGGGTTATGATAATTGCTGCAATTGCTGTAATCGTTGCGTGGTTGGGGGCTTACGCGCGTCCTTCCACTATTTCGCCTGCACGTTTCAATGCTTTGCTTATATGGTCGCAGATGTTTTCTTTGCCGAGCAGGTCGTAGAATTCGGCGCGTTCGAGTTGTGCGTTTACTTTCTCGTTTACTCCCGACAATACCACTTGTATGCCTTCCTTGTGGCTCATGATGCAGAGATTGGTGAGGTTGTGAATGCCCGTGGAGTCGACAAAAGGAACTTTTCGCATACGTATCACGCGCACTTTGGGGCGGTCGCCGAATGCAGCCATGACTTCCTCGAACTTGTTGCCTGCGCCGAAGAAGTAGGGGCCGTTGATTTCGTAAACTTCTACGCCTTGCGGAATAGTGTAGTGCTCAAGGTTGGTCGACAGAAAGTCGTATTCCTTGTTCAGGTCTATCTCCTCGTCGGTAATTGCTTTCACGTCGGTGGTTTCTGCCATTCGTTTCATGAAGAGCAGGCAGGCAATTATCAGTCCCACCTCGATTGCTATCGTGAGGTCAAAGATGATTGTAAGGAAAAAGGTGATGAGCAATACCGTTACGTCGCTCTTAGGGTTTTTCATCAGCGCCATAAAGGAGCGCCAGCCACACATGCCGTAGCTTACCACTACCAGCACTCCTGCCAGGCACGCCATTGGAATGTATTTGGCCAAAGGCATAAGGAAAAGGAATATCAGCAGCAGCACCACGGCGTGGATTATGCCTGCAATGGGAGTTTTGCCGCCGTTGTTGATGTTGGTCATTGTGCGTGCAATGGCTCCTGTGGCCGGTATGCCGCCGAATAATGGGGAGGCGATGTTTGCCAGGCCCTGCGCCACGAGTTCTGTGTTTGAGTCGTGGTGGTCGCCTATCACGCCGTCGGCCACGGTGGCTGAGAGCAGCGATTCTATTGCTCCGAGTATTGCTATTGTTATTGCCGGCGAGACGAGGCTTTTGATTGTGTCCCAGTTCATGTCGGGCACTTGCGCTGCCGGCAGTTCATTGCTTATCGAAAAGCGGTCGCCAATGGTTTCGATTGAGGTAACGCCTGCATAGTTCTTGAGTATCAGTGCAAGAATGGTCATCAGTATTATTGCAATGAGCGAGCCGGGGATTTTCTTGCTGAACTTAGGGGTTATGGCTATGATTACCACGCTTAAAACTCCCACTATGGTGCACCACAGGTCGATGGTGTTGAAGTTTTGCAGATACACTCCCCATTTCTCAATGAAGTCAGAAGGGTTGGAAGGCAGTGTAAGGCCGAAGAGGTCCTTGATTTGCGTCGTGAAGATTGTAACGGCTATACCGCTGGTAAATCCCACGACAATGGGGTAGGGAATGTATTTTATGATAGTGCCGAGGCGGAGCAGTCCGAACATCACGAGAAACAGCCCGGCCATGAGCGTGGCGATAGTGAGCCCTTCAATGCCGTATTTCTGTATGATGCCGTAGATTATTATAATGAATGCGCCTGTGGGGCCGCCTATCTGCACTTTGCTCCCACCGAATACCGAGATGATGAGGCCGGCAACGATGGCGGTGATAATGCCTTTCTCGGGCGTAACTCCCGACGCAATGCCAAAGGCAATGGCAAGCGGCAGCGCCACGATGCCCACTATTATGCCTGCCATCAAGTCGGCTGCAAATGTCTTGCGGTTATATTGTTTCAGACAAGGGTACAGTTTGGATTTCAACGTAAATATATTCTTCATATTCTAATATTGTGGTATTGCGGCAGCCCCTTTGATTCGTTCGGAACGCTCCGCGTTTGTTTCTTCTGAAATGGAATGCAAAGGTACGACGATTGCTTAAAATGGCAAAACTCATAGGACAATGTCGCGCCGAAGTCCCGCTAAACTTGTCCTATGATACCGCGAGATTTCCTTGTGATGCCGTGAGATTTCTTTAATGAAGCCTTCAGTTTGTCTTACTTCGAACGTTCAACGTGCTTACTTCGAACGTTCAACGTGTTTACTTCGAACGTTCAACGTGTTTACTTCGAACGAAGTAAGACAAACACATCAGGTGTTTTTAGAAAACACATCGGACCTCTTGACGAAAGATATGCCGCAAAAAGGAAATATTCTGCGGGGAAAACGAAAAAAAGAAGGCTGCAATCTTTTTGGTTGCAGCCTTCCTATTGCCATTCTAAGGCTATGTGTCAGCTATATTTCACTGTTCCTTTTTCACTACATCTATCTTCAGTTCGTCGAGTTGCGACTGGTCGAGCTCGGCAGGTGCGTCGAGCATCACGTCGCGTCCGGAATTGTTTTTGGGGAATGCAATGCAGTCGCGAATGCTGTCGAGACCGGCAAACAACGACACCCAACGGTCGAGGCCGTAAGCCAAACCTCCGTGAGGGGGCGCGCCGTATTTGAAGGCATTCATGAGGAAACCGAACTGCTGTTGCGCCCTTTCGGGAGTGAAGCCGAGGGCTTTGAAAATCTTTGCCTGCAACTTGCTGTCGTGAATACGTATTGAGCCGCCGCCTACTTCAACGCCGTTGCAAACCATGTCGTAGGCATTGGCGCGAACCTTCTCGGGCGCAGTGTCGAGCATCGGAATGTCTTCGGGCTTGGGCATAGTGAACGGGTGGTGCATGGCGAGCAAGCGCTGCTCCTCGTCGCTCCATTCAAACATCGGGAAGTCTACCACCCAAAGCAACGCAAACTTGTTCTTGTCGCGCAAGCCCAGGCGGTCGGCCATTTCAAGGCGCAACGTTCCGAGCTGCTTGCGCGTCTTCATCGCGTTGTCGCCGCTGAGAATGAGAATCAAATCGCCGGCCTCGGCTCCCATTACTTCCTTGAGGCTTTGCAATGTTTCGGCAGAGTAGAACTTGTCTACGGAACTCTTCACGCTCCCGTCCTCGTTCACCCTAGCATAAACAAGACCTTTCGCCCCGATTTGCGGACTCTTCACGAAATCTGTGAGCTGGTCCAACTGCTTGCGCGTGTAGCTTGCGCAACCTTTGGCACAGATGCCGCCGATATATTCTGCCGAATTGAAAACTGCAAACTCGCCCGTGCCTTTGAGCGTGTCCATCAGCTCCACGAACTCCATGCCGAAACGCATGTCGGGCTTGTCGCTGCCGAAACGGCGCATTGCGTCAATCCACGGCAGACGCAGGAACGGCTGTTCGCCCAAGTCGTAGTTTCTTACAGTCTTGAAGAGGTATTTTGCCATCTCCTCGAATGTTTCGATAATGTCCTCCTGCTCCACGAAACTCATCTCGCAGTCAATTTGCGTGAACTCGGGCTGACGGTCGGCGCGAAGGTCCTCGTCGCGGAAACATTTCACTATCTGGAAATACCTGTCCATGCCTGCAACCATCAAAAGCTGCTTCAATGTCTGCGGGCTTTGGGGCAGAGCGTAAAACTGTCCGGGATTCATGCGCGAAGGAACCACAAAGTCGCGTGCTCCCTCGGGAGTAGAGCCTACCAATACCGGCGTCTCTATTTCGAGAAACCCCTTGGAGTCGAGAAACTGGCGTATGGCGATGCACATCTTGTGGCGCAATTCAAGATTCTTGCGCACATTGGCACGGCGCAAATCAAGATAGCGGTATTTCATGCGCAGGTCGTCTCCGCCGTCGGTGTTCTCTTCGATGGTGAAAGGCGGAACGAGACTCTCGTTAAGCACATTCAGTTCGCTCACAATGATTTCGATTTCTCCGGTTGCGATTTTTTCGTTTTTCGAACTGCGCTCGTTTACAATGCCCGTGGCTTGTATCACATATTCCCGCCCGAGATTGTTTGCAACCTCAAACAGTTTCGGCGTGTCGTTCTCATTAAACACCAATTGGGTGATTCCGTAGCGGTCGCGAAGGTCTACAAACGTGATGACGCCCATTTTCCTTATGCGCTGCACCCAGCCTGCAAGTGTAACTTGCTTTCCTGCATCGCTCAGGCGCAACTCTCCGCATGTATTTGTTCTATACATTTGTATATGTGTTTGTATTGTTATTGTTGATTTCTATTAGTCGAGCTTCAATACGGCAAGGAATGCTTTCTGCGGCACTTGCACATTGCCTATTTGCTTCATTCGTTTTTTGCCTTTCTTCTGTTTTTCGAGCAGTTTGCGCTTTCGCGAGATATCACCGCCGTAGCATTTTGCCGTAACGTCTTTTCTTACTTGCTTCACGGTTTCGCGGGCTATGATTTTTGCACCTATTGCCGCTTGTATCGCAATGTCGAATTGCTGGCGCGGCAGCAGGTCTTTCAACTTCTCGCACATTCTGCGCCCGAACGTAACGGCGTTGTCGGCATGTGTGAGCGTGGAAAGCGCATCTACCGGCTGGCCGTTGAGAAGTATGTCGAGTTTCACGAGTTTTGAGGGGCGGAAACCTATTCCGTGGTAGTCGAACGACGCATAGCCCTTTGAAATGCTTTTGAGCTTGTCGTAGAAATCTATCACTATCTCTCCGAGCGGCATGTCAAAGTTTATTTCCACACGGTTTCCCGCTATGAAGTTCTGGCTCACGAGTTCGCCGCGTTTCGACAGGCAGAGGGTCATTATCGGACCTATGTATGCGGTATCGGTAATGATTGTGGAGCGAATGTAAGGCTCTTCCACGTGGTCGATGTCTGATACATCGGGCATGCTTGCCGGATTGTGCACTTCTTTTGCCTCGCCGTGGTGGTCGTAAACCATATACGATACGTTTGGCACGGTGGTTATTACGTCCATGTTGAATTCGCGGTCGAGTCGTTCCTGTACGATTTCCATATGGAGCAGTCCGAGAAAACCGCAGCGGAAACCAAATCCGAGTGCAACGGAGCTTTCGGCGGAGAATGTGAGCGAAGCGTCGTTGAGCTGTAGCTTTTCGAGCGATGAGCGAAGGTTCTCGAAATCCTCAGGTGCGATGGGGTATACACCGGCAAAGACCATCGGTTTCACTTCCTCGAATCCGTCGATTGCGTTGCTGCATGGGTTTTCTACTTTGGTGATTGTGTCGCCCACCTTAACCTCGGTTGCGGTTTTTATGCCGCTTACTATGTATCCCACATCGCCGCAGTGTAGCGTTTTCTTGGGCACAAGGTTCATTTCGAGCACTCCCACTTCGTCGGCAACGTAGTCTTGTTTGGTGTTTACAAACACCACGTGGTCGCCTTGGCTTATGGAGCCGTTTACTATTTTGAAGTAGGCTATAATTCCCCTGAAACTGTTGAACACGGAGTCGAAAATCAACGCCTGCAACGGAGCGTTTTCATCGCCGGAGGGGGCGGGTACTTTTTCCACTATGGCTTCGAGAATTTCATCTATGCCCATGCCGGTGCGGGCTGAGGCGCGAATTATATCTTCGGGCTTGCAGCCTATGAGGTCCACTATTTCGTCTTCCACTTTCTCGGGCATGGCGTTGGGCATGTCGCATTTGTTGATTACGGGGATAATTTCCAAATCGTTCTCAATGGCCATATATAGGTTTGAGATGGTTTGCGCCTGTACGCCCTGCGTAGCGTCTACAACGAGCAGCGCCCCTTCGCACGCCGATATGGAACGGCTCACTTCGTATGAGAAGTCTACGTGTCCCGGAGTGTCGATAAGGTTGAGCGTATAGGTTTCTCCCCCGTGTTGATATTTCATTTGAATGGCATGGCTCTTGATTGTTATTCCGCGTTCGCGTTCAAGATCCATGTCGTCAAGCATTTGCCCTTCGGTAATCTTGATGGTTTTTGTACGTTCAAGCAGTCTGTCTGCCAATGTTGACTTTCCGTGATCAATATGGGCTATTATGCAGAAGTTGCGTATATGTTTCATATAAAATGGTGTACGTTTCGATTTTGCTGTTTACTGCCTGGCATAAGGCTTTGCAAAGATAATAAATATAAGTGTGTTAGTAAAATCAAAGAAAATGTATTTGCTTCTCTTTGCAACAAGTGGAGGGAAGTAGGTTTTGCGGCGGTGGAGAAACAAAAAAAGATACCGTAAAAACAACAAGGCATCTCGTAAAAACGATGTCAGACATAATTTAAATTAGATGCGTCGGAATTTAAATTAGGTCTGACATCGTAATTGCCTTATTTCTAGTTTTTTTATTCAAGCCCACATTCCTTTGCCACACAGTTGGTTAGCGCGATAAATTCGTCTACCGAGAGTTGCTCTGGCCGGCGTGTGAAATCCGGCGTTTGCAAGAACGTTGTGTGGTCGATGCTTTTCCCCGTTTTCATGTCAATCTCGTTGAGAATTTGCTTCAGTGTAACTCGCAGCATCTTGCGGCGGTGAATGAATGTGCCCTTTACCACGCGGCGGAAAAGCTTTTCATTACAGCCAAGGTCGGTAACTGCGTTGCGCTTCATGCTTATCACGGCCGAACGAACCTTTGGCGGCGGATTGAAAACGCCCGGCTCCACGGTGAAAAGGTATTTTATGTCATACCATGCCTGCAACAGTACGCTCAATATGCCATAGTCTTTCTTTCCCGGGGGAGAGGCGAGACGCAAAGCCACTTCGCGCTGAATCATTCCCGTACACAAGGGTACATAATCCTTGTATTCGAGCATGTGAAAGAAGATTTGCGAACTTATATTATAAGGATAGTTTCCCGTGAGAACAAACTGCCGTCCGTCGAAAACCTTGTCCAATGGCATATTGAGGAAATCACCCTCGACGAGGTTGCTTCCGAGCGCCGGAATGTTCTCTTTAAGATAAGCCACACTCTCTTTGTCAACTTCCACAACCTTTAATTCGCGCCCCGTGTCGAGCAGAGGCTTGGTGAGAACGCCCATTCCCGGACCAACTTCCAGTAGCGGAATGTCGGGGTGAGCGTCTACCGTGGCGGCAATGCGCATCACGGTTGGAATGTCGGTGAGAAAATGTTGTCCTAATGATTTTTTCGGGCGTACTTTGGGCATCTGTAATGGGATTTGATTATCTTTGCGTTACAAAATTACGAATTAATCGCGTAATAACAGATTTGAAAAAAGCTATAACCACATCCCTGCGCATAATTCTGCCGTTCCTCCTTGGAGCCGCCATACTCTATTGGATGTATCGCGGAAGTTCGTGGAACGACATAAGCAATATGCTTTTCAATCGCATGAAGTGGGGCTGGATGTTCCTGTCGTTGTTTTTCGGAATAGTGCCGCAGGTGTTGCGAGGGTTCAGATGGCGTCTCGCTCTTGAGCCTACCGGCGAAAAACCAAGACGGAGAACCTGCACGTTTGCAATCTTCATATCCTATGCTGCAAGTCTTGTGGTGCCGAGAATAGGCGAAATCACCCGCTGCGGCACACTTAGTCATCACGAGGGCACATCTTTTGTGAAAGGGATAGGCACAGTGGTTACCGAACGTATAGTTGACGCCGTTTTTATGTTGGGAGTAACAATGTTTGCACTCTTTGCGCAGCGCAAGACATTCATGGTGTTCTTCAACAAGACGGGCACAAACTTCGAAGGAATACTGCAACGGTTCACTACCACGGGCTACATCGTAACGGCAGTGTGTGTGGCGTCGCTGATAATAATGCTCGTGGTATGTTTCAAGCGGCTCAAAGTGTTCGGCAAACTCCATAGTTTCTTCCGCGACCTTTGGGAGGGAATCATCTCGCTCAAAAACATGAAATCGTTTTGGCTTTACGTGTTCTATAGCTTTGCCATATGGTTTTGCTACTACCTGCATTTCTCGCTCACGCTATATTGCTTCGACTTCACGGCACATCTCACCCAACTCGACGCACTTGTAATCTTCTGCGCCGGTTCTTATGCCGTGCTGATACCCACGCCCAACGGCGCCGGTCCGTGGCATTTCGCGGTGAAGACGATGCTTGTGCTCTATGGAGTGGCGGCAGGCGATGCAATACTGTTTGCGCTCGTGGTACACGCAATGCAGACGGGACTCATAATCGTGCTCGGCGTGGCAGGATTGATTGGTCTGCAATTTGTGCCCAAGCTTGCAGGGAAAAGCAAGGGGATAATAGGGAAATTCACTAATTAAAAACAAGATATTATGGAAGATATCAGAAATTTAGAACCGAAAAATCTGTGGGGACACTTCTATTCTCTCACTCAGATTCCACGTCCGTCGGGACATCTCGAAAAGATTCAACAGTATTTGCTCGACTTTTCAAAGGAAAACGGTATTGAGGCATTCTTGGACCCTGCCGGAAACATCGTGATGCGTGTTCCCGCCACTCCGGGAATGGAAAACCGCAAGGGAGTGATATTGCAGGGGCACATGGATATGGTGCCGCAGAAATCTCCCGACAGCAAGCATAACTTTGAAACCGACCCTATCGAAACTTACATTGAGGACGATTGGGTGAAGGCCAAGGGCACGACGCTTGGAAGCGACGACGGTATCGGCGTGGCTACTGTGATGGCTGTGATGACCGACAAGAGTCTCAAGCACGGGCCTATCGAGGGATTGATTACCCGCGACGAAGAGACGGGAATGTATGGTGCCAACGAGTTGCCCGAGGGAGAACTCACGGGCGACATTCTGCTCAACCTTGACTCCGAGACGTGGGGCAAGTTTGTTGTGGGAAGTGCCGGCGGAATTGACGTGAATGCCGAACTTGAATATAAGGAAGAGCCTGTAGCTGCCGGAATGAAGGCGGTGAAGGTTACGCTCAAAGGCTTGCGCGGCGGACACAGCGGCTTGGAGATTAACGAGGGGCGCGGCAATGCCAACAAGTTGATGGTGCGCTTTGTGCGCGAGGCAATAGCTACTTGCGAGGCCCGTCTTGCCACTTGGGACGGCGGAAACATGAGAAACGCCATTCCGTTCAAGGCTACGGTGGAGCTTGTGGTGCCTGCCGGAGGTGTTGACAAACTGAAAGCCCTTGTTGAGAAGTGGAAAGAGGAGTTTGTGAACGAATATGCCGGCATTGAGAGCGGCATTGAGATGTTTGCCGAGGATACCGATGTGCCCAAGACGATTGCTCCGCAGGAGATTCAGGACAATTTGGTCGACGCGATATATGCATGCCACGACGGAGTGGTGAGAATGATTCCGCATTTCCCCGAAGTGGTGGAAACTTCTTCCAACCTTGCCATTATCAAGATTGCCGATGGCAGGGCAGAGTTCAATATCCTGGCGCGCAGCAGCAAGGAGAGTATGAAGGAATATATTGCCTTGAGCCTTGAAAGTTGCTTCTGCATGGCAGGAATGAAGGTTACGTTCAGCGGCAGCTATGGTGGCTGGGACCCCAACAACGACAGTGAAATCCTTGCGTTGCTCAAAGAGAAGTACAAGGAAATGTTTGGCAAGGAGGCTTTGGTGCAGGTTGACCACGCCGGCTTGGAATGCTCCGTGATTTTGGGCAAGTATCCAGGTCTCGATGTAGTGTCGCTCGGTCCTACGCTCCGTTCTCCCCACACCACGAGCGAACGTTGCTATGTTCCTTCGGTGGCTGAATTCTATCAGTTCATAACCAAGGTGCTCGAAAACATTCCCGAGAAATAAATATCGCGGCTTTTGCTGCTGAATGAAACCAACCGCTTCGGTGAGTAGACTTGTGAGGTCGAAAGCCGAGGCGGTTTTGTTGTGTCCGTTCAAGGCGCATTGTCCTTGACTTCTGCCAATGTTGCTTGTTGACAATGCTGTGAAAGGAAACGTTTCTGCTGAGAATGTGAGTTGTCAAAGGCTTGAAAATTGTTTTTCGCCCCGTGTTCTTTCCGTTTTGTAGGGTGAAAAATCTAAAGAGATGCCTTCAGTTCGTCTTACTTCGTACGTTCAACGTGTTTACTTCGTACGTTCAACGTGTTTACTTCGACCGAAGTAAGACAAACATATCAGGTGTTTTTGGAAAACACATCGGACTTATTGGTAAAACTCATCGGACCTCTTGGCGAACTTATCGGATATCTAGGGAATTATTCCCCAATCTAAAGCCGCGAAAGTCGCTCCGTTTGTTTGAAAAGTGGCTGCTTACGCTGTGTTTCTCAAAATAAATTTCTATTTTTGCACCCAGAAATCAAAACCAATTGCCCGTGTTTGCTGCATTGAACCGCCAGAAGAGGTTCGGGAAGCAGGGCAACAAAATCAATATGGACGACTATCACGCGGATAACAAACGTTGACGCGACGGGAGATGTGCTTGACGCCTTTGCTCCTGCCGCTTAAGTTTATGGAGTAAAGACTATGCGAACTTACTGGAACATTAACAATGGACTGCGCACGGTGGACAAGTGGCAGCCCGCTTGTTGGACACAGGTTACGTGTCCCAACGAAGAGGACATCTCTTTCATGATAGACGAATTGAAGATTCCCGAATATTTTATAGAGGACATCCGAGACAAGGACGAGCGTTCGCGTTATGAATACGAGGACGGGTGGATACTCATCATTCTCCGCATTCCTTACGTGAGGGAAGTGCGCTCCCACACTCCGCATACCACAATCCCCCTCGGTATCATAATAAACAAAGATGTGTGTGTAACGATATGCAACTTTGAAACAAATATGATGATCGACTTCATTGCCTATCAACAAAAGCGCAACGTTGGCTTTACCGACAATGTTGACCTGGTGTTCCGCCTTTTCCTCTCGTCTTCCGTGTGGTATCTCAAAAGATTGAAGCAGATTAACACACTCATCGAGGAATCAAAACTCAATCTTGACCGCAAAATCGACAACGAAGACCTCGTGGGGCTCTCGCGACTGCAAGACAGCCTCACATATTTCGCCACATCCATCAGGGGCAACGAGATGCTTTTGTCGAAGCTGAAGTTCAAATTGCCGATAGACGAACTTGATGCCGACCTTATCGAAGACGTGAACATCGAAATGAGCCAGGCGAGAGAAATGACCAGCATATACTCAAACATTCTCAACTCCACGATGGACACCTACGCAAGCATCATCAACAACAACATGAGCAGCGTGATGAAAAGCCTCACCTCGGTTTCGATTATCCTGATGTTCCCTACATTGATAGCAAGCCTTTTCGGAATGAACCTTATCAACGGAATGGAGAACTTCAACTTCGGCTTTCCCATAGTGTTTGGCATCTCGGTGGTGATTACCATTCTCTTCGTGTGGTGGTTTAGAAAGAAAACCTGGATTTGATTCCCCGCAATATTGCGCGCCTTTGCCGGAGCGGGAGCGGCAAAAAGAATTATCTTTGCACCTAACAATGGCAGACAACAAGACAAATAGCGCGCAACAAAGCAACTCACTTGCAAGCACCTACGGGAAAATACTGAAATATACCGGTATCTTCGGGAGCGTGCAGGTGTTGCAAGTGATAATGTCGATAATCCGCAACAAATGCGCGGCGGTTTTTATCGGACGGGTGGGTATGGGCATCACCGATGTGCTCAACCGTACCACCGATATGTTCTCGGCGCTCACAAACCTCGGCATTCCAATTAGCGGAGTAAGGGCAATATCAGCCGAACAAGCCGACAACACACGACTGTCTCTGTTCATAAGCACGGTAAGACTGTGGAGCGTAATGCTCGGAATGCTCGGCGCCGTGATTTGCGCGCTTCTCTCCAACCCGATAAACAAATACTTTTTTGCCGGCAACATACCTCATAATTTCCTTGCCTATGTATCTCCCGTCGTTTTGTGCATGTCGGTCTACGGAGGTGAGGTGGCAATCCTTAAAGGCACGCGCAATATCAAGCAATTGGCCTCCGTTTCAGCCATTGCAACCTTTGTCTCTCTTGTAATAACGGTTCTCCTGTATGTATTGTCGGGCATCAACGGCATTCCGTGGGCTCTGCTTTCAGGCTCGATAGTTCTTGCCGTTTCCGCGCTTGTTGTAACCAACCGCCTCTACCCTTGGAACAAAACGATATTCTCGCGTGCTCATCTTGTGGCGGGAAAAGCTTTGCTGGCAATAGGAGTGTCTTATGTGATAGCGGGCTTTGCCGGCACAGGAGCCGAGATGCTTGTAAGAATGTTCATTTCCCAATCTTCCATGGGCGATGTGGGACTGTATGCATCGGGCTTTGTGCTTTGCGTTACGTATACCCGCATTGTCTTTGTGGCAATGGATGCGGATTATTTCCCTCGTCTTTCAGCCGTAGGCAATGATTGGCGCGAGCGAAACCAAGTGGTGTCGAAACAAATAGACGTGTGCGTGTTGCTTATGGCGCCGATGTTGATAGCATTGCTCGTGTTTTTGCCATTGGTAATATCTTTGCTTTACAGCAGTGAGTTCAAGGGAGCAATAGGAATGTGTATCGGCGCCACGGGCTACTTGTTTGTAAAGGCGATAATAGCTCCTATTGAATACATACCGCTTGCAAAAGGCGACTCAATGACGTATCTGCTTATGGAACTCGCCTATGATTTGTTTTTTGTCCTTGCGGTGGTTGTTGGTTATAAGTTCTACCAACTCGAAGGTGCGGGAATGGCGTTGACGGTGTCGTATATCTTCGACCTCGTAATGGTTGGCGTGGTGTATAAGCGCATCTACAATTTCTCAGTGTCCCGTGGCTCGTTGCGCATAATAGTATTGCAGGGCATTATGGTGGCAGTTGCATTCTTCACGTTCGCTTCGGGATACGGAGTGTTGCAATACATTTTGGGCGCGATACTTATAGTTTTCTCCGTTTCATATAGTATAAAAAAACTGAACCTGTCATGGAAATCAATAAGCAGTATGCTTCGCAAGAAGAAAGCCGGGAAGTAGTTGTAAGTGTGTTGATGACAGTTTACAACGAGGAAAAGTTTCTCGCCCAAAGCCTTGACTCCATATTGACACAGGACGAAAAACGCATAGAGATTGTTGTTGTAGACGATGCTTCCACTGACGGTTCGCCTAATATCTTAAAAAGGTATTCCGAGAAAGACAAACGTATTTCTGTTTTGCGCAATAGAGAAAACGAAGGACTGATAAAAAGCCGTATACGTGCCTTGCAAAATTCCCGGGGACCGTATGTGATGCTTGTAGATGCCGATGATTTTATCTCGAAAGACGCAATAGGTTCGGCTTTGCAGGCTATGCGTGAAAATAATGTGGAGACTGCCGTGCTTGATTTGCAGATGTATTATGATGACAACAGGATTCAGCCATATTCAAACGAATGTTTCGGCAAGACAATGAGCGGTAAGGAGGCTTTTGTCCGATGTGTGCAGGGCAGACTGCATGGTTTGTGCGTGGAACACCGCAAGCATTACGAACAAATTCCGTTTGACGATTCGTGCAAACTTTACAGCGACGACAATACGGCGCGCATACATTATTATATATGTCCCGAAATATGTTTCTGCAAAGGAAAATATTTTTACCGTCAGCATTCCGAAAGCGAGACCCACAATATTTCGTTCAAACGTTTCGATTATCTTTTGGCAAACATAAGTTTGCGAAAACAGATGCTTGCTCTCCATGCTCCCAAAGACGTTTTGCAGGTTGTGGAGATACATCGTTGGAAAAATATCGTGGCTCATTATAAACTGTTGCAGGAATATCGCGGGCAGTTTACGGACGAAGAGCAGCACAAAGCCTTGCTTGTTTTGGACAAAGCTATTAAAAGCATTGATTTCCAGGCTTTGCCGATAAAACTTAAACTGCGTCCGCCATATTGGCCGGCCCACAATTTGAAGACTTTTATGGTGTGGCAAAAAGTATATCGGATATTGCGAAAATTATATCAGACATTATTTAAATAATGTCTGACATCGTTTGAATAATGTCAGACATCGTTTTTGCGTTTCCCAAGCAAGAAAAAAATAAAGGCAAACAGGAATTTCTGCTCGCCTTTGTTTGTTTTATGAAATAGAATTTATTTCAAAATATCCAATTCCTTGAAAACTTTCAACAGCTTTTCAACAGCGATTGAAACTTGCTCTTTGGTATGGGTAGCCATAAGGGCAAATCTTACCAATGTATCCTGCGGAGCACATGCGGGCGGAATCACCGGATTAATGAATACGCCTTCCTCAAAAGCACGGCGGGTTACAAGGAATGTCTTGTCAACATCGCGCACATAGAGGGGAATGATAGGAGATTCGGTGGCGCCGATTTCAAAACCGTTGTCGCGGAATTGTTTCAAGGCAAAGTTTGTTACGTCCCAAAGATGCTCTATGCGTTCCGGCTCGTTTTGGATAATATGCAAGGCCTCCATTGCACAAGCTGTGGCTGCGGGAGTATCGCTCGCGCTGAAAATATAAGTGCGGGCGTTATGGCGCAACCAGTTAATGGTGTGTTTGTCCGAAGCAATGAAACCGCCGATAGAAGCAAGACTCTTGCTGAATGTACCCATGATAAGGTCTACTTCATCACGCAATCCGAAATGATCGCAAACGCCGCGTCCTTGTTTTCCGAACACACCCAAACCATGAGCTTCGTCAACCATCACCGTAGCATTATACTTGTGTTTCAGACGAATGATTTCGGGAAGATTTGCAAGGTCGCCTTCCATAGAGAATACGCCGTCAACTACAATAAGTTTCACAGCATCGGGACGACATTTCTTGAGTTGTTTCTCCAAATCCTCCATGTCGTTGTGCTTGAACTTCAAGTTGGTCGAGAAAGAGAGTCTGCGTCCGTCAACAATTGATGCGTGGTCTCTGTCGTCGCATATGATATAGTCATCACGGCCTGTAAGACATGAGATAACGCCACTGTTCACGCTGAAACCAGTGGAGAAACACAAAGCCTCGTCTTTGCCTTCGAATTCAGCAAGTTCCTTTTCCAATTGAACGTGAAGATCGAGCGTTCCGTTAAGAAACCTTGAACCTGCACAGCCAGAGCCGTATTTTTCCAGGGCTTTCACACCTGCCGCGATTACTCTCGGGTCGGAGGTAAGCCCTGTGTAGGCGTTGCTGCCAAACATGAGCACTCTGTGTCCGCCCATGTTTACTTCTGTATCTTGCTTTCCGTCGATTTCACGAAAATAAGGGTATACGCCTTTTGCCATATACTGCTGCGGAAGGTCGTATTTTTTTAGTCGTTCCTGTAATAGTCCCATTATATTAAGTAATTGCCTGAGGCAAGTTTTCATTAAAGCGTTGCAAAGGTAGTTATTTTTACCTAATTAGAAAGCCAATACTACCAAAAACAACCCCTATTTTGTTTTTTGCGCAACGTGTGTACATTTTAATTGAAAAATCGGCGTAACTTTGCAAAGTATGGCAACAAAAAAACGGATCATATTCATTATAAACCCAATCTCAGGAACACGGGACAAGAAGTTTATAGTTCAAGATATCGAAAATCTCTTGAACAAGGATTTGTTTGACTATACAATAGAGACAACAAGATATGCCGGCAACGCCAAAGAAATTTCCCAACGTGCCAAAGAAGAAAACATAGACATCGTTGTAGCGGTGGGAGGAGACGGCACAGTGAACGAAGTGGCAAGCGAACTCATCGGAAGCCATACCGCGCTTGGAATACTGCCTTGCGGTTCGGGCGACGGGCTTGCGCGACACCTGAAAATCCCTTTGAATATAAAAGGAGCTATCGAAACACTAAACTTGTGCAATATAGAGGCGATGGATTATGCCACAGTGTGTAATCGCCCCTTTTTTGTAACATGCGGAATGGGTTTTGATGCTTACGTCAGCTATAAATTCGCGGAAGCAAAAACGCGCGGCGTGTTGACATACCTTGAACAGGCACTTGTAGAGTGGCTTCGTTACAAACCCGAGACCTATACGGTGGAAGACGAGAACGGCACGGAAAAATACAAGGCTTTCTTGATTACGTGTGCCAATTCTTCGGAATACGGCAACAATGCCTACATAGCTCCCCAGGCTTCGATGACCGACGGAATGCTCGATGTTACGATTGTAGAGCCTTTCAATGCAATCGAAGCGCCGCAACTTGCTTTGCAATTGTTCAGCAAAACATTGCGCCCCGGAAGCCATGTGAGAATGATTAGGACAAACAAGCTGACTGTGCATCGTGAGAAACCGGGGGTGATACACTGCGACGGCGATCCCATAAAGGCTGACAAGGATTTGCATTTTGAACTTGTACATAAGGGAATCAATATCGTAACCAACCCCAATGCTCATTCGGACAAGGCTAATATTTTTCAGCATATTGCAAACTTTGCAGATGAACTCCAAACGCGAAGCCGTTTGTTTGCCGAAAAAAACAATCCAATAAACGTAATAAACAAATTGCGCGGTAAATAATGTCCTGCGCTGTAACTGAAAAAAGTTGACTCACAAACAAAATCCGGTACCAATTGATAACGTAAAAGCAGTGCCAATGTGATTATTGAACTGTCCTTTTCTGAAGATGACATATGTATGTCTTTTTATCTGTCGACTAATAAGTGGATACCGTAATACTGACATAGACGATACTTATACATAAATTTCAAAAAAACATTTCTCGGCTGTTATCAGTACATTCTAAGACTGATTGCCGGATATTTTGGCGTCAGTATCTCATATACATTCCAACAAGGAAAGAAATCCAATCTGAAACAGGATTATTCCTTAATAAACTCTGATCAGGACTCTGGTGTTCTATGAATAAGATTCTATTGTCCTTTCGTTTTAGCTTGTGGTGTTGGCTTTTTGAATGGACGAGATTTTCATATCGAGGCATCTGTTTTGCAAAGAGGTCCGATGTGTTTTCCAAAAACACCTGATGTGTTTGTCTTACTTCGGCCGAAGTAAACACGTTGAACGGCCGAAGTAAGCACGTTGAACGGCCGAAGTAAGCACGTTGAACGGCCGAAGTAAGCACATTGAACGGCCGAAGTAAGCACATTGAACGGCCGAAGTAAGACAAACTGAACGGACGAAATAGAAATTTGAACGCACGAAATAAACAATTTGAACGCACGAAAGAAACCGTTGAACGTACGAAGTAAACATGTTGAACGTACGAAGTAAACACGTTGAACGTACGTAGTAAGCACGTTGAACGTACGTAGTAAGCACGTTGAACGTACGAAGTAAGACGAAAAGGTGGCTCTAAAAGGAAAAGAGCTGGGAGGTTTGGTGTGTTTTCCTTGTTCTTCTGAAATGTTTCTCCGTGGTTTTGATTCGGAAGGTTAAGTGGGTTGCGAACAAGGTGGGGACTATAGACGAATTGAAGCCTTGCGGGGGAAAGGTAGTAGGGAAGGGATATAAAAAGCGGCGGTTACGCTTTCTAAAAGAACAACGCAACCGCCGCACGACACAGAAATATTACGATAGAGTAATGTGCTAAATTTTGTCTTGGATTATCTGATGAACAGAAGTTCGCGATATTTCGGGAGTTCCCACATCTGATCGCTCACGATGAGTTCGAGCTTGTCGATGTGGTAGCGAATGTCGTCAAACATAGGAGCTACGGTGTCGTGATAAGCTATTGCCTTTTCACGGTTGTCTTCTATGCGGTTGGCAACCTTGCGCGCTTCGATCATGGCGTGAACTTTGTCCTCGATATATGCAGTGTGCTTAGAAATCTTGTCGATAAGTTCGATGTCTTTCTTTGATGCTTCGGCAAACTTGTCGGCGGGAAGGATTTCTTTGAGCTTGAAGGCGTTGTCTACCAATTGGGTTTGATATTGTGTAGCAACAGGAACTATCATGCTCATGGCAAGGTCGCCGAGCACACGGCTTTCAATCTGTATTTTCTTGGTGTAGGTTTCCCATTTCACCTCGTTGCGTGCTTCAAGTTCTTTCTTGGTCATCACGCCTGTGCTCTCGAACATGCTTACAGAGGTGTCGGAGAGATAGTTGTCGTAAACCAAAGGCACGGAACTTTCGCAGTCCAAACCGCGGCGCTTAGCTTCTGCAACCCATTCGTCGCTGTAACCGTTGCCCTCGAAGTGGATAGCTTTTGATTCCTTGATAACCAGTCTTAATTCTTCGAGAATTGCGGCTGTCTTCTCTTCGCCTTTTGCAATGCGTGCATCAACTGCAGCCTTGAAGTTTTGCAACTGCTCTGCCACTGCTGTGTTGAGCACAATCATTGCTGCTGCACAGTTTGCCTGAGAACCAACGGCGCGGAACTCGAAACGGTTACCAGTGAAAGCAAACGGAGATGTGCGGTTGCGGTCGGTGTTGTCGATGAGAAGCTCTGGTATGCTCGGGATATCCATCTTCATTCCCTGCTTCTTGCCGAAGTTTGTCATGTCTTCGGAGTCGCTGTTCTCGATATGGTCGAGGATGTTGGTGAGCTGCTCGCCGATGAACGAGGAAATGATTGCAGGAGGTGCTTCGTTTGCTCCGAGACGGTGTGCGTTTGATGCGCTCTCAATGCTTGCCTTGAGCAAACCGTTGTGATGGTAAACTGCTGCAAGTGTATTGACTATGAATGTAACGAAACGCAGGTTGTCGATATCTGTTTTGCCCGGAGACATCAAGCCGATGCCGGTGTCTGTGCCAAGCGACCAGTTGTTGTGTTTACCGCTACCGTTGATACCTTTGAAAGGCTTTTCGTGAAGAAGAACGCGGAAGCCGTGGCGACGTGCGATGTTGCGAATCAATGCCATGATGAGCATGTTGTGGTCGTTGGCAAGGTTACACTCTTCAAACACGGGCGCAAGCTCAAACTGGTTGGGCGCAACCTCGTTGTGGCGTGTCTTGACAGGAATTCCGAGTTTCAATGCTTCGATTTCCAACTCTTTCATGAATTGCATCACGCGTGGGGGAATTGCTCCGAAGTAATGGTCTTCCAACTGCTGGTTCTTTGAGCTTTCATGACCCATGAGGGTTCTGCCTGTCAAGAGCAAGTCGGGACGAGCTGCGTAGAGACCTTCGTCAACAAGGAAATACTCCTGCTCCCAACCGAGATATGCGTAAACTTTCTTTACATCGGGGTTGAAATAATGGCAAACGTCAACAGCAGCCTTGTTCACAGCACGCAAAGCTTTGAGCAATGGAGCTTTGTAGTCAAGGCATTCACCAGTGTATGCAACGAAAATAGTAGGAATGTAAAGAGTGTCGTCAACAATGAATGCGGGAGACGAAGGATCCCATGCAGAATATCCGCGTGCTTCGAATGTGTTGCGAATACCACCGCTGGGGAATGAAGAAGCATCAGGCTCTTGCTGAACGAGAAGCTTGCCGGTAAACTCTTCAATCACTCCGCCACGACCGTCGGGCTCAACAAAAGCATCGTGCTTTTCAGCAGTGCCTTCGGTAAGTGGAGAAAACCAATGGGTGTAGTGGGTGGCTTTCATTTCGATAGCCCAACGTTTCATACCTTCAGCTACAGCATCGGCAATGGAACGGTCAAGAATGCCGCCGTTCTCAATAGTGTCGGTAAGCTTGCGGAAAATCTCCTTGGGAAGATAACGGCGCATCTTCTCTTTGTTGAAGACATTCTTTCCGAAATATTCGGAAGGACGCTCCGAAGGCTGTGGAACTGCTACCGGCTTTTTACTGAAAGCCTCTTCTACAACTTTGAATCTCAGTGTTGACATAATCTTGTTGTTTTATGTGTTTGGATATGTTGTTATTTTTCTTTTAAGTATTTGTCTATCATTTTTGCGGTTTCTCGTCCCGAAGCCATGGCTCTTACCACAAGAGACGCACCGCTTTTTGCATCGCCGGCAACAAAAACATTTTCCGGGTATTGCTGTTCTTGATTACGCAAGAATCCCATAGCGAGTAATACCAAGTCTGCTTTGAAAGTTTCTTTTTTGCCAGTAGAAATCATTTGCGGACGACTGCCATCGGTAGGCTTTGTCCAATCTATTTCTTCAAGTTCTGCTGCTACGACTTTACCGTCTTTGCCGATGAAAGAATTAGTATTTACAAGCCAGCGACGTGTACAACCTTCTTCGTGGGAAGATGTAGTCTTGAATATTCTCGGCCATTCGGGCCATGGTGTCGCAGGATTGTATCCTACTGGAGGTTTTGGCATAATTTCTATTTGGGTAACGCTGTTTGCTCCTTGACGAATACTTGTTCCAATGCAATCAGAGCCAGTATCACCTCCACCAATAACAAGAACATCTTTGCCTTTTGCATTTATCAGTTCTTCTTCGGAGAACTTGGTGCCTGCAAGAATGCGATTTTGTTGTGAAAGAAGTTCAAGGGCGAAGTGAATACCTTTAAGTTCACGTCCAGGAACTTTGAGGTCGCGTGGAGTAGGAGTACCGATGCAAATGCAGTAAGCATCAAATCCTTCGGGTAGACGGTTGGGATCTACTTCTGCATTCATCACAAAATGAATACCCTCTGCTTCTAATATTTTCATCCGGCGATCGATAATGGTTTTATCGAGTTTGAAATTAGGAATACCATATCTCAATAAACCACCGGCTGCTTCGTTTTTGTCGAAAAGAGTTACATCGTAACCGAGTTTGTTTAGACGGTTGGCGCAAACTAATCCAGAAGGACCTGCACCAATAACGGCAACACTTTTTCCATTGCGCTCATAAACTTTAGGCTCAATGTAATTTTCACGGAATGCAGCTTCGATAATCGCAGCTTCGTTTTCGCGAATTGTTACAGGCTCATGGCAAGAAAGATTGAGCACACAACTTTTCTCGCACAGAGCAGGACAAACTCTTCCTGTGAATTCAGGAAAATCACATGTCTCAGAAAGGATTTCGTATGCGTCGCGCCATTTCCCTTTGTACAATGCATCTTGCCATTCCGGTTGGCGATTTCCAAGCGGACAAGCCCAATGGCAAAAAGGTACTCCACATGCCATGCACCGAGATGCTTGTAAACGGCGATCGTGTGTGTTTAACGTTTGTTCCACTTGACTGAAATCGTGGACTCTTTCGTGTACCGGACGATATCCGGCTTCTTTACGATGTATATTTAAAAATGCTTTGGGATCTCCCATGACTTTCGTTCTTTTTGTCTCCTTACAAAATTCTGTAGGATTTTTGTTAAAACTCTGTTTGTACTGCAGCAACTTTCTCTTGCAATTTTCTCATCTTTTCTTCTTGAAGCACTTTTGTGTATTCAATCGGAACTACTTGAATGAATTGCTCAACATATTTGTTCCAATCGTTGAGCATCTTGTGTGCAAGTTCACTGCGAGTGTACATGTAATGCTTGCGAATTAGGTCTTTAAGTTCCTTGCTTGACACAGAATCTTCGATGAGCGAAAGTTCAACGGAATCCATGTTGCAAAAGTAGTCAAAGTTTTCGTTATAATTCCACACGTAAGCAATACCGCCACTCATTCCGGCAGCAAAGTTTTTCCCTGTAGAGCCCAAAACCACAACTCGACCTCCTGTCATGTATTCGCAGCAATGATCACCGACTCCTTCTACGACTGCAGTAGCGCCAGAATTTCTCACTGCAAAACGCTCGCCTGCTCGTCCGGAAATGTAAACTTCTCCAGAAGTTGCACCGTATAGTAAAGTATTTCCTGCAATTGTGTTTTCTGATGAGTTGAAAGTACTGCGCAATGATGGCATAACAGAAATTATACCTCCGCATAAGCCTTTACCAAGATAGTCGTTAGCTTCACCTTCCAAAGTAAAGTCTATTCCCTTCTCAAGGAAAGCTCCAAAACTTTGCCCTGCAGAACCACGGAATTTGACATTAATTGTATGTTCAGGCAAACCTTCTCCGCCCCATTTCTTGGCAACAGCGCCAGAAAGCATTGCTCCTACAGCGCGATCTGTATTCTTAACAACACAATCAAGCGACATTTCGGTCTTATTGTCAATAGCGTCTTTTAATTTGCTAATTAAATCAACATCTATTACATTGCTAATGTGATGGTCTTGCTGGATAACATTGTGTATAGCAACTCCATTGTCTTTAGAGGGCATATATAGAAGTTTGCTAAAATCAAGGAGATGTCCGTTTGTACAATTTGTATCTTTGCGTACAATCAAGTCTGTACGTCCAATGATTTCCTCCATTGATGTGAAACCCATTTCTGCAAGATATTCGCGAACTTCTGTAGCGATGAACTTGAAATAGTTCACAATATATTCGCTTCTTCCAACGAATCGTTTGCGTAGTTCTTCGTTTTGAGTTGTAACACCCATTGGACAAGTATTGGTGTGGCATTTTCTCATCATAACGCACCCCAAGACTATAAGTACACTTGTAGCGAATCCATATTCTTCTGCGCCGAGAAGTGCCATCAATATTACATCGCGTCCCGTTTTTAACTGACCGTCGACTTGAAGTTTTACTTGTCCTCTCAAACCATTTCTTACAAGGGTTTGTTGCGTGTCGCTCAATCCTAATTCGGGAGAAATACCTGCATAATATATAGAAGAACCAGGTGAAGCGCCTGTACCTCCGTCTGCTCCGGAAATTGTAATTAAATCGGCTTTTGCTTTTGTAACGCCTGCTGCAATTGTTCCAACTCCAGATTCTGCAACGAGTTTTACACTTATCAATGCGGATGGGTTTACATTTTTAAGGTCGAATATCAATTGTGCAAGATCTTCTATAGAATAGATGTCGTGATGAGGTGGAGGGGAAATAAGCGAAATTCCAGGAATAGAATGGCGTACACGTGCGATGATTTTGTCTACTTTATAGCCTGGAAGTTGACCGCCTTCTCCGGGCTTTGCGCCTTGGGCGATTTTAATTTGTATTTCATCTGCATTTACAAGATATTCTGCCGTTACGCCAAAACGTCCTGAAGCCACTTGTTTTATAGCGCTTCTAAGCGATGTGCCATCGGCTTGCGGTTTGAAACGATCAGAATCTTCACCGCCTTCTCCCGTATTACTGCGACTATGAATAGAGTTCATTGCCAAAGCAATTGCTTCGTGCGCTTCTTTACTGAGTGCACCAAAACTCATCGCTCCTGTAACGAATCTCTTCATTATACTTTCGATAGGCTCTACTTTGTCTATCGAAATAGGATTACGTTTGAAATCGAAGAAATCACGAATGAAAATAGGGGAATCTTTATGATCAGAAAGATTTGTGAACTCTTTGAATTTCTTATAGCTGCCTATTCGGGTGGAAAGTTGTAGAGTACGTATTGTGTCGGGATTCCAAGCATGCTTGTTGCCATTCTTTCTGAAACAGAATTCTCCTGCGAAATCAAGACGTTCATTATGGTTTTCAAAACCATTGTCATGCATTTTCTTATAGTCGCGTGCGATTTCGTTCAAACCGATACCATCGATAGGCGAAGGCATGCCGCCGAAATAATCGTTGCTTAGTTCTTTACCCAAACCAATTGCTTCAAAGATTTGTGCACCGCGATAGGAACGTATAGTACTTATACCCATCTTGCTCATAATCTTAAGCAATCCTTTGCATACGGCTTTGATATAATTGCTTTCGGCTGTAGTGTAGTCGAGTTGTATCTCTTTGTGTTTTACGAGGTCATCGATTATAGCAAAAGCCATATATGGATTGAGAGCACTGGCGCCAAATCCGAGTAGCAGCGCAGCGTGTTCTGTTTCACGTACCTCACCACTTTCTACTATAATGGCAGTTTGAACACGTTTACCTACGGAGATGAGGTAATGATGTACGGCTGAAACTGCGAGCAGTGAAGGAACGGGTGCGTATTGTTCGTTAATTTCGCGATCTGAAAGTACGATATAGTTTACGCCGTTGTCTACCGATTGCTCTGCTTCGTGGCAAAGACGGTCTATGGCTTTTTTCAATCCTTCTGCACCTTCGGTTACATCGTAAAGCATTTTGAGTTTCTCTGTCTTGAAACCCTTGTAACGAATATTGGTGAGAAGGTCAAGCTGGGTGTTTGTAAGTATAGGGTAGGGTAGACGCACCATTTTGCAATGCTGCTCATCAGGAACAAGAATGTTCATGCCCACAGCTCCTATGTATTCTGTAAGACTCATTACCAATTCCTCGCGAATAGGGTCTATGGACGGATTGGTAACTTGTGCAAACTGTTGACGGAAGTAATTGAATAGAATTTGTGGTTTCTCCGACATAACTGCCAGAGGTTTGTCGTTACCCATTGACATAGTGGGTTCCTTTGCATCTTTTGCGTAAGAAGCAACAAGGGTGTCCACATCTTCTTGGGTATATCCGAACACGCGTTCTTTTTCGCGCAAGTTGTCTACGCTGCTACCCACATGTCGTCCGCTTTTCAACTTATCAAGTTCGATACGGTTCTCGTGTAGCCAATTGCGGTATGGGAATTCTTCCGCGAGTGTCTTTTTAAGTTCTTCGTCATGAATCACCTTGCCCTCAAGAGTATCGATAAGAATCATCTTGCCAGGCTGCAGGCGTCCTTTTTCCTTGACGTCCTGTGGCGGAATGTCGAGTACGCCAACTTCAGACGAAACAACCATCATACCGCCTTTGGTAATTGTGTATCTTGCTGGGCGAAGACCGTTGCGGTCGAGCATACCGCCGGCATATCGTCCGTCGCAGAACAAAAGCGCAGCCGGACCGTCCCAAGGCTCCATAAGTATGGAATGGTATTCATAGAATGCCTTTAAATCTTCGCTAATTGGATTTTTGGCATTGAAAGACTCAGGAACAAGCATTGCCATTGCATGGGGCAACGACAACCCTGACGCTACGAGGAATTCCAACACGTTGTCGAGCGAAGCACTGTCGCTCATGCCTTCCTGTACTATCGGACGCAATTCTTTTATGTCGCCGAGCAAAGGAGTTGAGAGCACACTTTCGCGCGCTTTCATCCAGTTTCGGTTTCCGCGTATGGTATTTATCTCGCCGTTGTGGCAGAGCATGCGGAAAGGCTGTGCCAATCCCCATGTAGGGAATGTGTTTGTGCTGAAACGCGAATGAACCACAGCTAGTGCGGTGGTAAAATAGGGGCTTTCCAAGTCGGGATAGAATGTTCTCAGTTGCGACGAGGTAAGCATGCCTTTATAAATGAGCGTGCGAGTAGAAAGCGAAACGAAATAAAAGTCTTCTTTTCCTTCGATTCTCGAAGCGTTTACTTTGTTCTCTATATGTTTGCGTACAATATATAATGTGCGCTCTGCAGATTCGATGTCGGAAAAACCGGTTACAAAAATCTGCTTTATCAATGGCTTTGTTGCCATTGCGTCGCGGCCCAAAACTTCATCGTTTGTAGGAACGTCGCGCGTGTGGGCGAGTTGAAGTTTGTACGATTCGATTTCTTCGTTTACTATCTTCATTATTTCCTCTGCCGATTTCTCGTTTTCGGGGAGGAATATCATACCTGTTCCATAACGTCCGCGTTCTGGAACGGCAATGCCTTGAAGAAGTATGAATTCGTGGGGAATCTGAACCATTATGCCGGCACCGTCTCCGGTCTTGTTGTCTGCACCTTCGGCTCCACGATGCTGGAGGTGTTCGAGAACTTTGAGCGCGTTGTCAACTATGGCGTGGGATTTTTCGCCGTTTATGTTGACCACCATACCAATACCGCAAGCATCGTGTTCGTTTGCGGGATTGTATAGTCCACGTTCGTTTTGCATGCCGCTTTGGTAGCGTACGTGCGTAAACATTTCGTTTTCGGGTTTACTCATTACTTTAATATTTTCTTGTCGTTATCAATTGCAAAGGTAGGGATTTTGTGATAGATAAAAAAGAAAACAGAGAAAAAGTTTTACAAAATGATAGGAAAAATGAGAAATACTATCAAAATGATATGTAAATAGGGTTGAAAAGAATACAAATGTTTGTGTGATGTAATCTGTGCTTTGCATTCGTACAACAAACGTGTGGCATTTCTGCGGTATGCGTTTATAGTTGATGTATGTTGGAGTTGAAAATTGCTGCTGTGTGGTAAATACAAAAACAAATTGAGCGGCACGCAATTGCTGTGCCGCTCAATTTGTTTTGTTATCCCTTTGTATGGGATTAGGGTGTTTTGTTTGGATTATTTGCCCAATACCATTTTCTTTTTGTTCACCACGTAGATGCCGCGTTTGAGAGTTGCTGCAGCTTGGTCAAGGGAAATCTTGCGTGCCACGCATACGCCCGATACGTCGTAGATGTCTACGAGTTTAGCTTTTGCTGTTGTGGTGTTTACTTTGGTAAGCGTGCTGTCGGTTCCGGTAGCACCGCCGCCACCACCAATTACAGAACTGCTGCCGCCGCCGCCCGGTGTGGGTGATACGGGGCTTACGTTTTTATTGAGAATGAATTCTTTTGAAGGTTCAGAGCCCCATTCTCCGTTGGCTGCTACCAATTTGCACCAGTCGTAAGGCTGAAGTGAAAGTCCGTAGCGTACGCTTTTCTTGTCGCCGGGTATATTTACGGTCAGAGTTCTACTCATTCCGCCTTCGTTTCCCTTTGATGTGCAGGCTCTGGTTGCCTCCCATGTTTCGCCGCCATCGTAAGAAACGAAGACTTGTGCCTGGAAAACCAATTTGCCTTTTATACCCTCATAGCCCCAATATATATCTTGGCTGTAGGTATCGGTTGAAGCATCGTAAACTGGAGTGTCGAGAGGAGTGATATAAACATTTCCGCCGGCTACATGCCATGAATCCATGTTGTCAAGGATGTCGCCAAAGGTGTAGGACACGAATTTGTTATCGCCGCTGTTGTTGCTCTTTATCTTTACGAAATACGATTGGTTCAAGCTCGAGGGAAGACTTCTTAAGAGCATTGATGTCCAAAAGCCTGTTTCTTCAAGAGTGTACTCGGTATTGGTTTCAATGTTGGTTTCATGTACGGAATAACTTTTCCCATCGATATCGCACCAGAAGTATGCGTAGTTTGTAGAATTTTTTTGAGCGCCCCAAATCTCGCAACTGTCTTCGGTTACTCCCAGAAAATCCAGCGTTTCTGTGTCTGTGGAAATACCTACGCGGCATTGCACACTGGTTGCGTGATACCTTTCGTCTGCCACTGCGTTTGTAGCAAACGTTGCAAACATAGCAAATGCTACTGCAAAAGTCTTGTAAAATACGTTCATAAGTTTTTGTTTTTTTGAGTCCTTACCTTTTTTTGTTTTGGTATCGGATAGTTATTTTGATTTAGTGTTCTAACTCTTTTTGTAGGGTGTGCCTTTGGGCAGATGTCTGAACTTGCGGTTGCTTACGTTAGATGTCTTGTTCTTTTAGACTACAAATGTAGCAAGCAGAACGCATAGGGCAAACTCATAATGCGTATTTTGCAAAGAAATACTAAATGCTTCTGTGTAGATGCTACTTATGCTTGTCAAAAACCCTTGTTTTTTTAATGAGAAAATCTGTTGTGGATTCCATGAGATTTGATGCTTTGCAATGGGGTGCAAATGTGCTTTTTACGATGTCAGACATAATTTAAACTAGATGCCTTGGAATTTAAATTATGTCTGACATCGTTTTTACAAGATGCCTTGTCGTTTTTTCGATGTCAGATAACCTGGTTTTGACGGCTGTTTGTGCTGGCTTAATGTGCAGACTGCGGCGAAAGCATTATCTTTGCATTATGATGAAAGACGAGTTTCTTACTTTGAAATCACCTTCTGAAGGTTTTTATTCGGAGTTGCGCAGCAAGTTTTTTGCCTTTGCTTTTCCCATAACGGCAGAGACGGAGGCCAAGGAGCATGTGGCGGAACTGAAACGCAGGTTTCATGACGCGCGCCATGTGGCATACGCATATATAATAGGCGTGGACGGGGAATTGTTTCGGGCAAACGATGACGGAGAACCGTCAAGTACGGCGGGAAAACCGATTCTCGGGCAAATACGTGCCAAGGGGCTAACAAATGTATTTGTTGCCGTGGTGAGATATTTCGGCGGCGTGAAGTTGGGAACAAGCCGTCTTACCGAAGCATACAAGGTGGCTGCCGCCGATGCGCTTGAAAAGGCGGAATTCAAACAATGTTTCGTTGAAACATCTCTGACATTGCGTTTCGGATATGAGCGAATGAGCGCTGTGATGAAGATTGTGAGGGACGCGGGAGTGAGAATCGTTGAAAACGGATACGACGAGGCTTGCGTGTTGAAGGTGAGCATGCGTACGTCAATGGTCGACCCTTTTTGCGAACGCCTTGACAGAACCATAAAAATAGAAAAAGACGAATAGGGATATGGTTGAAATCAAACGCATAGCAGACGAGCGCGAAATGTGGTATGCACAAAGATACTACATGTCGAGTTTTCCGGAAGACGAACGCCGCGAAACAACGGAATGGATAAGGCTCAGCTATTCCGAGCCGGAGTTTTTCAACAACGTTATCATTAGCGACGGCGCAATAGCGGGCTTTGTTTCGTATTGGAACTTCGGGGAGTTTGTTTATGTGGAACATTTTGCCGTTGACAGCGCAATTCGCGGAAAAGGCATAGGGGGAAAGGTTATTGACAAACTGTGCGAGAACGCCGGAAAAACGGTGGTGTTGGAAGTGGAACTGCCCTGCGACGAGATTTCAAGGAAGAGAATCGCTTTTTATGAGCGCCACGGTTTTAGCTTGTGCGACAGAAAATATGTGCAGCCGCCTTATGATTCAAGCAAGAAGTGTATCGAAATGAAACTGATGTGGTGGGGAAAGAAAAACATCGACGATGATTTCAATAGCATCGTGGAGTGTATATATAATAAGGTATATAATTTTTCGGGCAAGCCTTAAACAAAAGGCTTGCCCGAAAATGTTTCTCAGACTAAATGTCCTTGTATAAGGTCGCGGGCATTATACGACGACGCCATGACCTCGCCGTAGGCTCCCGCCGAATGTATTGCAAGCAAATCGCCGCGCTTAGCCGGCGACAACTGGCGGTCTTTCGCAAAAACGTCGCTGCTTTCGCAAATAGGTCCCACGATGTCGCATTTTTCAGCCTTGGAATCCGTATTCGAAAGGTTTTCGATGGCGTGGTAAGCACCATATAATGCCGGACGTACCAAATCGGTGAACCCGGCGTCAACTATCACGAATTTCTTGTGGGGCGTGTGTTTGGTGAAAAGCACCTTGGTGATGAGGTCGCCGCATTGCGCCACAACAGAGCGCCCTAATTCGAAATGCACCTTTGACCCTGCCGGAACTTTAAGGTTGTTGCGGAACGTGGAAAAGTAACCTTCGAAATCGGGTATGGGATTTGATACAGGATTTTCGTAGTCTACGCCAAGCCCGCCGCCTACATCGATCATCTCACATTCGATTCCTTCGTTCAGAATATCGTTGACAAGACCGTTTATTACCTGGCAAAGGCTCACGAAACAAGTGTATTCCGTGATTTGCGAACCTATGTGGAAATGCAGTCCCTTGAAAACTACATTTTTCATACCCATGATTTTTTTGATTACGGGTATAGCGTTGTCAAGGCTTATTCCGAATTTGTTTTCCTCCGTGCCCGTTGTAATCTTCTCGTGAGTGTGGGCGTCGACATTGGGGTTCACACGTATTGCAACGGGTGCGGTTTTTCCCATTCTCCCCGCAATTTCGTTGATAACCTCTATTTCCTCTTCGCTTTCCGCATTCAAACTGAAAATGCCGTTGTTTAGGGCAAATTCTATCTCATCGTCCCGTTTTCCGACGCCGGCAAAAACCACCTTCTGCGGATCGAATCCGTTTTCAACCGCTTTTCTTATTTCGCCGCCGCTCACACAGTCAGCACCAAACTTGTAGGAACTGATAACTTTCAATACCTCGGCGTTGTCGTTGGCTTTGATAGCGTAATGCACAACGAAGTTGCTGTCTTGTTTCGTGGCTTCGGCAATTGCATCGAGCGTCTGTTTCAGAATGTCTTTGTGATAAAGATAATATGGTGTCTTGAAATCAGTGTAGGCAGGCATCTTAGGCGTTTTTGTCATCGTTAAACAATTTCTTGCTCAATTCTTGCAGCGCTTTGGCTTTGTCGCAAGAACGTATCAAGAAAGAAATATTATGGAAACTACCCCCGTAGGAAATCATTCTCACGGGTACACTTGACATTGCATCGGTTGTGAGGCTTTCGTAACCTATGTTGCCCCAACGCAAATCGCCTACGACACAAATGATACACATGTCGCGGTCGATGTCAACAGTTCCGTATTTTTTCAGTTCGCCTATGATTTCGTTGAGATGGTCTGTATTGTCGATGCTCATTGATACCCCCACCTCAGAAGTGGTTATCATATCAATGCTTGTCTTGTAGGTTTCGAAGATGTTGAACACCTTGCTCATGAAACCAGATGCAAGAAGCATTCGCGAGGATACTATTCTTATAGCGGTGATTCCGTCTTTGGCAGCAATGGCTTTGATTTTGCCGTTCTCCATCTCATTGTTTATGATAGTTCCCTTGGCTGACGGGTCAAGCGTGTTGAGCAGCCTTACAGGTATTCCCGCAAATTTTGCAGGCAATATGCACGTGGGGTGGAGGATTTTTGCGCCAAAATAAGCAAGCTCCGCAGCTTCTTCAAAGTTCAATTGGTTAACGGGCTTCGTTCCCTCTACGAATCGCGGGTCATTGTTGTGCATTCCGTCGATATCAGTCCAGATTTGAATCTCTTCTGCATTGATTGCAGCGCCAATCAACGATGCTGTATAGTCGGAACCGCCGCGCTGAAGGTTGTCGATATTGCCCTCAACGTTTCGGCAGATAAATCCCTGCGTTATATATATATTGTATCCCTGATTTTTTTCGAGAATGTCGTTTAGCTTTTTTGCAATCTGCAACTCGTCCGGTTCCTTGTCCTTGTTAATGCTCATGAAATCCAAAGCAGAAAGCAATACAACGCTTTTGCCGCACTCTTTAAGGTAGTTGACCATCATGTTGGTGCTGATGATTTCACCTTGACCAAGTATTTCTTTGTCCACGTTCTCATCGTGTTTTCTTTGCGTGAGCTTGTGGAGGTAATTAAACTCTTCGGTTATGAAATTATCTGTGATTTTTCTGTATTCTTCAGTGGCGTAGAGTTCACTTACATGCTTGTGGTACACATTTTCCAAGCGACGAATCACATTGTTTGCGCCGAGCGGGTTTTCTTTGTTCAGGTAGTCGGTGATTTCAACCAATGTGTTTGTCGTTCCTGACATTGCCGATAGTACAACCAACTTTGAATCTTCCGACGAAATCAGTTGTGCTACATTTTTTATTCTTTGTGGTGAACCTACTGAGGTTCCTCCAAATTTCATTACTTTCATCAATTCCCCTGTATTATACTGTTTTTCTTTCCATTGTTTCTTTCCCGTTTTCTTTGTCCTATATTTGAAAAAATCGGGAGAATGTATGGGTAGTGTTTATTGTAAAGTTAAATTTCGAAATTCACCATTGATACATTGAAAAACCTTTCCGGCATATTTTTCAACCAAATCAAGATTGTGAGTGCTCATGATTACTGCCGTACCATTCAGGCTTATTTCTTTTAAAAGCATGGTTATTTTAGTTGCAGCCTCTTTGTCGAGATTTCCCGTTGGCTCATCAGCGAGAATAACTTTCGGGTGATTGATTATGGCTCTTGCGATAGCTGCCCTCTGCTGTTCTCCGCCTGATAGCTCGTTGGGAAATTTTTCCTTTTTGTCATTCAATCCAACGAGACTCAAAGCCTCTGCAATACGCTGCGATATTTCTCCTTTATGCTTGACACCAGTGGCACGAAGAACAAATGCAAGATTATCTTCTATGGTAAGATCTCCCAAGAGTTTGTAGTCCTGGAAAATAATTCCGAGTTGTTTTCGTAAATCCGGTATCTGTTTTCTGTGAATTGCCGTTAAATCATAACCAAGTGCCTTGGCCTTTCCTTTGGAAACCTTGAGGTCGCGGTAAATAGTGCGAAGTATTGAACTTTTTCCAGAGCCAACTTGTCCTGTGAGAAACACGAAATCTCCGGGATAAATAGTAAAAGAGATGTCTCTGATAACTTCGTATCCGTCATGGCTTATCGCAACGCCCTCATAGGATATAAGAGCATTGCTTTCTTGGATAGTTTGATTTGCGGTGTCCATCATTGGAAATGTATTTCTAAAATTTTAATGTTTGTGCCAGCCAGGTTGATGGCGTTCAGCCAATTCTGCAGCAACGTCTTCAATCCTCAATCCCTTGGAAGTTAATAAAACGATAAGGTGATAGAGCATGTCGGAACATTCATATATCATTCTCTCGTTATTTCCACTAACAGCTTCGATTACTGTTTCCAACGCTTCTTCTCCTACCTTTTGTGCCATTCTGTTTGTTCCGTCTTTGAACAAACTTGTAGTGTAGGATTTTTCAGGCATTTCTTCGTGCCGTTTGTTTATGAAATCTTGGAGTTCTGAGAGGAAAAGTATTGGATTACGTTTGTTATCCTCCCCCCAACATGTGTCTGTGCCTTTATGGCAAGTAGGACCATGCGGAATTGCTTTTACAAGAAGAGTATCATTGTCGCAATCAGGCGTCATGCTGACAAGTTCGAGATAGTTTCCACTCGTCTCTCCTTTTGTCCAAATGCAATTACGTGTGCGGCTGTAGAATGTTACGCGTTTTGTGGCAATGGTTTTTTTGAATGCTTCCTCATTCATAAATCCCAGCATAAGCACGTTTTTTGTTACGCTGTCTTGTATAATTGCAGGTACAAGACCGTTCATTTTATCGAAATCTATATTCATTGCTATATTCTTTATAATCTTACTTCTATGCCTTCTCCGTGTAAGTATTTCTTAAGTTCTGGGATTTTGATTTCTCCGTAGTGAAAGACGCTTGCGGCAAGAGCTGCGTCTGCGTGTCCTTCGAGAAAAGCATCGCGGAAATCTTCTTTTTTACCTGCGCCTCCAGAAGCAATCAAAGGAATGCCAACTTCTTCGCTTATTTTTTTGAGAGCATCGTTGGCAAATCCTTCTTTAGTTCCATCGTTGTTCATACTGGTAAACAAGATTTCACCGA
The DNA here is from genome assembly GCA_963660485.1 of bacterium. GTDB lineage: Bacteria > Bacteroidota > Bacteroidia > Bacteroidales > Bacteroidaceae > UBA6398. The sequence goes on from CAVKYH010000001.1 coordinate 190,769, forward strand.
CGCCGCGATTGTATCCTTCTCGTGCCCATTCGAAAAGATTTTTGTCTGTGGGCGTTCTGCCACCATTCAGATAGCATTTCCATTCGCCATTATCGTATTTCGCATCAATTGCAAGCACGCAGATTTGTGAGCCGAAATGTGTTGCTATATCATCGATTAGCTCTGGTTTTCTCAATGCTGCAGAATTTATAGCAACCTTGTCAGCTCCGGCATTTAACAAACACTCAACATCTGTCAAAGATCCGACTCCACCTCCTACGGTGAAAGGAATGGAAAGTTCTGTAGCCACTCGTTTTACCATTTCGGTGAAAGTCTTGCGTCCTTCAACACTTGCTGTAATGTCAAGAAAAACGAGTTCGTCTGCCATTTGGTCGGAATAGATTCTCCCCATTTCAACAGGATCGCCTGCATCGCGTAATCCTACAAAATTTACACCTTTGACAGTGCGTCCGTCTTTAACGTCCAAGCATGGTATAATGCGTTTTGCCAACATTATTTCTATATTTTAGGAGTTAAATTGAATTTCTGTGCGAGTTGTTTCAAGTCGATAAGACCTTCGTATATAGCTCTGCCAAAAACTACAGAAGGAATTCCTGATTCCTCGAGCGATATAATATCTTCAATATTACTTACGCCCCCGCTTGCTATCAACTTACATTCTGGAAAATCTGTCATGATGTCAGTGTATAGCTTTATATTGGAACCGCAAAGCATTCCGTCGCGGGAGATATCGGTACATAACACATTCCTAACGCCTAAATCCCAATATTTTTCAAGCAGATTGTTTATGGTTATACCGGAATCTTCGGTCCAGCCGTGTGTTCTGACTTTTCCGTTTCTGACATCGGCAGATATAATGAATTTTTCGGCTCCGTAGGTCTCAATCCATTTTACTACTTTCTCAAAATCATTTACAGCCATACTGCCAATACTTACGGCTTCTGCCCCATTATCGAAAACATTTCTTAGGTCTTCGTCTGTTTTTATGCCGCCGCCAAAATCAACATGCAATTGGGTTTCTGAACAAATCTTGCCTAATACATCAAGATTTGCAGGCTTACCTTGTTTTGCCCCGTCAAGATCCACCAAATGGAGTCTTGTGTAACCGAGTTTTTCGTATTCTATCGCCAAGTCTACTGGCGATGCGCTATAATCGGTTTTCTTTGAATAATCTCCTTGGGCAAGTCTTACACAATGCCCTCCAATCAAATCAATAGCGGGTATAAGTTGTATCATATTTCAAGGAAGTTCTTTAAAATCGTTTCACCCACGACACCGCTTTTTTCCGGATGAAATTGTACAGCCATAAAATTTTCTCGTTCAATGGCAGCGCTAAAATTGTCGGCATATTCTGTTTGGGCTACGGTGTATGAATTGATAGGTACGTAATAACTGTGTACGAAATACACATAACTACCATCGTTTACACCTTTGAACAAATTGCCCTTCATATTGGTGAGTGAATTCCAACCCATATGGGGGATTTTCTCTCCGTTTTGCGGGATAAAACGTCTGACATTGATTTCTGGGAATATGCCAAAGCAATCAGCCCCTCCGCCTTCCTCAGAGTGTTCACACATTAGTTGCATGCCTATACAGATACCTAAAACGGGTTGTCTGAGCGAACGAATGACATTGTCCAAACCAGTTTTGCGGAGATATTCCATAGTTACGGCAGCTTCTCCCTGTCCGGGAATTATTACGTGGTCGGCAGTTTGTAGCGCTTTTTCATCATCTGTAACAACGCTGTCAACTCCCAAACGCTTGAGGGCGGATTTGACGGAAAAAATATTGCCTGCGGGATATTTGAGTATAACTGTAGACATGATGGTTTTGATTTTCAACAAGCATCAAATTGCTCGGTGTTTTGCAAAGATAGCAAATATAAGCGTTACACTGCCCAAAATAGTATCGAAAACGGCATCACACCAAGGCATAATGCGATAAATTATAAACAAACAAGGATAAAAGCAACCCTAAATTATCAAAAACAATGCCGATTTCTGTTATTTGTCGTGTTATACGGGGAAGAACTATAACTTTAAGCAAAAGAATTGTCCGAAAACAAACATTTGTATTGAGGGGTAGAGGAGTTTTCGTGTGGTTTTTCCTTTGCCGAGAATTTGGTGTTGTTTCTCCTTGTTTCAAAAAAACTTTTGCAAAATCGCATAAATGAAATAATTATATTACCTTTGCAACGAATTTAACCCACTTCTTGTGAGTTCTTCTGTTTAATTTACATCAAAATACAAATCCGAATTTTAATCTTGGTAGTCTGGTTAGGATAGTTTTATCCCATTGGATGCCGGTAATCCTTTTATATAATTATGTCAAACTACAACAAAGATGAGCTCATGCAAAAGAGCGAATCCGAAGTTCGTGCCATTGCAGACGAACTGGAAGTAAAATATAATAATTCTGATACGCAGGAAGACATTGTTTATCAAATTCTCGATGAACAGGCGGTACAGAATGCTGCAAAAAAGCCTGCAACAAAACGCCGTGCGCGCATCGTTAAGAAAGAAGCCGACCGTGTTTACTCCGCTTCTCAAAGCAAAGGCGTGAAAGCGGAAACCAAAAAAGTGGAAGCAGACGACGCGGCTGATAAGACGATAGAAACGGTTTCTGACGCAGTAGATACGAGTGCTGCCGAAGCGGAAGTGAAAGCTCCCAAAACGCGCAAACGTATAACGAGGAAAAAAGCTGATGAAGATATAATAGTGTTGCCTTCTGTTGCTGAAAAAGTAGAACACCAAGATATCTTGCCAGAAAGTTCAGAAGACGTGCCTGCGGAGATATCAGATGATAGCCAGCAGGAAAAGAAAGGCTCCGATTGGGTAACCGATTACGAAACCATACGCAAGGAACTGCCTGCGGCGGCAAACGAAGAAGAGGAAAGCAATAACGTTCCCGAGCAGGAAGTAGCGCAGGAAAACGAAAACGCAGAGGCTTCGGAAGAAACCGAAACAGCTCCTGCCGAAACTGCAAAGCCTGCTGACGAGGACAACGGGCCTGATTTCGTTACGGTAGTGGATATTCCCATTATTGAAGACTTTGATATGCCGATGGAGCCGATGCATGGTGGAATGAAAAACTATGGCGGCGCGCCTTCGTCGGACGAAAGTTTCATAGAAGCCGAAATAGCAAACGGCAGATTGGGCGGCGGGCCTCGCAGAGAAGTATTCACGCCGTCTCCTCCTATGCCACGCTATAATTTCGACCAAATTCTCCAGGGCAGCGGCTGCCTTGAAATAATGCCCGAAGGCTTTGGCTTCTTGCGTTCTTCGGATTACAATTACCTTGCTTCGCCCGATGACATATATGTGTCGGGACAACAAATCAAGACTTACGGCTTGAAGACCGGCGATGTAGTTGAAGGAAACGTAAGAATACCCCACGAAGGCGAGAAGTTCTTCGCATTGCTCAATGCAAGCAAGATAAACGGCATATCTCCCGAAATAGTTAGAGACAGAGTGCCTTTTGAACACCTCACTCCCTTGTTCCCCGACGAGAAATTCAAGCTATGCTCGGGCAACTACGACAATCTGTCGGCACGTATAGTCGACCTCTTCGCCCCGATAGGCAAAGGCCAGCGCGCACTCATCGTGGCACAGCCCAAAACGGGTAAGACCATGTTGTTGAAAGACATAGCCAACTCCATAGCAAAGAATCACCCCGACACCTACCTCATGATGCTGCTCATAGACGAGCGCCCCGAGGAAGTAACCGATATGGCGCGCACGGTAAACGCCGAAGTCATAGCGTCGACGTTTGACGAGCCAGCCACACACCACGTCAAGATAGCCGGACTCGTTATCGAAAAAGCAAAACGAATGGTAGAATGCGGCCACGACGTAGTGATATTCCTCGATTCAATCACGAGGCTCGCACGCGCCTACAACACCGTCTCGCCCGCAAGCGGAAAGGTGCTGACCGGCGGTGTAGATGCCAATGCACTTCAAAAGCCCAAACGCTTCTTCGGCGCAGCGCGCAATATCGAAGGCGGCGGCTCGCTCACAATCATTGCAACGGCACTCATTGATACCGGCAGCAAGATGGACGAAGTAATCTTTGAAGAGTTCAAGGGCACGGGAAACATGGAATTGCAGCTCGACCGCGCGCTGAGCAACAAGCGCATCTTCCCCGCGGTGAACATCACAGCTTCGGGCACACGCCGCGACGATTTGCTGCAAGACCGTCAAACACTCGACCGCATGTGGATACTGCGCAAGTATATAGCCGACATGAATTCCGTAGAAGCCATAAACTTCGTGAAAGACCGTTTGGAAAACACGAGAACCAACGAGGAATTCCTCTTGTCGATGAATTCTTGACAGACAAATTTAATATGAAGCCCGGCTTTCAATCCATGAAGGCCGGGCTTTTTGTTTGTATAGCATAAATCATCGCCATCTTTCTTGCTATAAAACAGACAAATAGAACAAAACTTTAAGTCAAGATACCAGGGCAAAACAAACATTTCCCCATAGAATATTTCCTTTTTGCGGCATCTCTTTCGTAAAGAAGTCCGATTAGTTCGCCAAGAAATCCGATGTGTTTTCCCAAAACACCTGATGTGTTTGTCTTACTTCGGCCGAAGTAAACACGTTGAACGGCCGAAGTAAGCACGTTGAACGGCCGAAGTAAGCACGTTGAACGGCCGAAGTAAGACAAACTGAACGGACGAAAAAGAAATTTGAACGGACGAAATAAACAATTTGAACGCACGAAGTAAATCGTTTGAACGCACGAAAGAAACCGTTGAACGTACGAAGTAAACACGTTGAACGTACGAAGTAAACACGTTGAACGTACGAAGTAAGCACGTTGAACGTACGAAGTAAGACAAGTATTAAGGCTCTGTCAAGGAAAAAAGACAGGTGTTTGGAACAAACACACGGGTACATTCTCAAAACACACGCACTCTTTCTGACAAACCCATGGGCACTCTCTGCCGAAAGACAATAAAAAAGTGCCGTATGAATTTATCATACGACACCTTTAAGAGTATATAAGAATTTCTTACTTCACCTTTGCAACGATAGCGCTGAAAGCTTTGGGATCATTGATAGCAAGGTCTGCAAGAACCTTACGGTTGATTTCGATACCAGCCTTGTGAAGCGCACCCATAAGCTGTGAATAAGAGAAACCTTCAAGGCGGGCAGCAGCGTTGATACGTTGAATCCAAAGAGCGCGGAACTCGCGTTTCTTTGCACGACGGTCTCTGAACGCATAAGTCAAACCTTTTTCATAGGTGTTTTTGGCAACGGTCCAAACGTTTTTGCGCGCGCCAAAATAACCTCTGGTCTTCTTTAATATTTTCTTTCTCTTGTTACGTGATGCTACGTGATTTACTGATCTTGGCATTTTGTTTTGTGTTTTTGAATGTCAGCGCCGTGATTGTTCTACGGACTTTTGGGCTGTACACTCGGGTTAATGATGTTGTTTGATTAACGCTTAAGCAAAAGTTCGCGAACTTGTTTTACATTCGATTTGTCAACAAGAGCAACGTGATCCAAGTTGCGTTTCTGCTTCTTTGTCTTCTTCGTCAAGATGTGGCTATGAAAAGCGTGATGACGTTTGATTTTACCTGTCGCGGTGAACGAGAATCTCTTCTTAGCACCGGAATTGGTCTTTTGTTTTGGCATTTTACTTTATGTTTTGATGTTTTTATAATAGCGCGCGCAACGTATACCAACTACGTTTACACGACACATTTCCATTCTTTATTCTCCTTCGATAGTCGGAGCCTTGTATTCTTTGGGAGCCTTTGCCTTGGGAGATTTCTTTTCCTCCTTCACAGCAACTTCCGACGGCTTGCTCTCGCCGTTGCTCTTGCTCACCTTCTTGGGGCTTATGAATATTGTCATTCGTTTTTCCTCCAATACAGGCATCTGCTCCACTTTTCCGTATTCCTCCAAATCGCTCGCAAATCTCAGAAGCAAAACTTCGCCTTGTTCTTTGAACAATATACTGCGACCTTTGAAAAACACATAAGCCTTTACTTTGTTCCCGTCGGAGAGAAAACCTTTGGCATGCTTCAATTTGAAATTATAGTCATGGTCATCGGTTTGCGGTCCGAAGCGAATCTCCTTCACATCAATTTTAACCTGCTTGGCTTTCATCTCTTTCTGATGTTTCTTCTGTTGATAGAGAAACTTGGAGTAGTCTATCAACCGGCAAACAGGGGGATCTGCATTCGGGGATATTTCCACCAAATCCAAATTTTCCCGTTGCGCCATAGCTATAGCCTGATGCGTAGGCATTACCGTGGGAGCTATGTTGTCGCCAACCACACGTACTTCACGTACATGTATTTGTTCGTTTATGCGATATTTGTTTTTAAGTTTATCGTTCTTCATTCAGAGTAATTTGTAGTCTGAAGTTCCGCCCTTTTTATAGGGCGGAACTCAAACCGGCTGCAAATTTAATACTTATTTGTTTCTTGGAGAACTTCTTGGCTGATTTTATCTGCAAAATCCTCAAATTTCATTGCGCCTTGGTCGCCTACGCCTTGTTTGCGCACTGCAATCGTGCCGTTTGCTTCTTCTTTTTCGCCAACAATGAGCAGATAAGGAATATGTTGCATTTCGTTGTCGCGTATCTTGCGTCCGATTTTTTCGCTACGGGCATCTATTTCTACGCGAACATTGTGCTCGTCGAGATATTGTCTCACTTTTTCAGCATAGTCATTGTATTTGTCGGAAATCGGAAGTACGACAGCCTGCACCGGAGTAAGCCAGAGAGGGAAGTGTCCGCAAGTATGCTCAATAAGAACTGCGACAAATCTTTCAAGCGAGCCGAAAGGAGCGCGGTGTATCATGACGGGGCGATGCTTTTCATTGTCGTCGCCCATATATTCAAGCCCGAAGCGTTCTGGTAGGTTGTAGTCTACTTGAATTGTGCCCAATTGCCAACGGCGTCCAATGGCGTCTTTTACCATGAAGTCGAGTTTCGGGCCGTAGAAAGCTGCTTCGCCATATTCTATATGCGCATTCAGTCCTTTTTCTTTGCATGCTTCAATAATTGCATTCTCGGCTTTTTCCCAATTCTCGTCGCTACCGATGTATTTGCTATGGTCTTTTTGGTCGCGAAGTGAGATCTGCGCTTCAAAAGACTCGAATTTCAGCGCATGGAAAATAATCATAATAATGTCCATTACGCGCAAGAATTCCGACTTCACCTGATCGGGACGGCAGAATATGTGGGCGTCGTCCTGCGTAAAGCCGCGCACTCTTGTCAATCCGTGAAGTTCGCCGCTTTGTTCGTAGCGATAAACCGTTCCGAACTCTGCAATACGCAATGGGAGGTCTTTGTATGAACGCGGTTTGCGCGCATAAACTTCGCAGTGGTGGGGGCAGTTCATCGGTTTCAGCATATATTCTTCGCCTTCTTCGGGAGTATGTATCGGCTGGAACGAATCTTTTCCGTATTTAGCGTAGTGGCCGGAAGTTACATAGAGTTGTTTGCTTCCGATGTGCGGGGTGATTACCTGCAGATAGCCAAAGCGATGTTGTATGCGTTTGAGGAAATTTGTAAGTTGCTCGCGGAGCATTGTTCCTTTGGGCAACCAGATTGGAAGTCCTTTTCCCACGCGCTCGGAGAACATGAACAGTTCCATTTCCTTGCCTATTTTTCTGTGGTCGCGTTTCTTTGCTTCTTCAAGGAGGGCGAGATATTCGTCAAGCATCTTTTTCTTGGGGAAAGAGATGCCGTAGATACGTGTCATCTGCGGATTTTTTGCATCTCCGCGCCAGAAAGCCGCGCTGATAGCCATTACTTTTACGGCTTTGATGGGAGTTGTATCAACCAAGTGCGGACCACGGCAAAGATCCACATAGCTACCTTGTTGATAGATTGTGATATTTCCGTCTTCAAGTTCGCTTATGAGTTCGCATTTATAGGTCTGTCCTTTTGATTGGAACATTTCCAGCGCATCGGCTTTTGAAATGTTTTTACGAACGAGTTTCTCCTTGCGTTTCAGGAGTTCCTGCATTTTCTGTTCTATCTTCACGAAATCGCTTTCGCGTATCACGGTGCCCTCGGGTGGGGTTACGTCGTAATAATAACCGCTTTCAATAGCCGGGCCAATGCCGAATTGTGTGCCGGGGAAGAGTTCCTGTACGGCTTCTGCCATGAGGTGGGCTGATGTATGCCAAAAAGTATGTTTACCTTCTTCGTCGTCCCAGGTCAATATCTGAACTGTGGTGCTTTCTTCAATAGGGCGGCTAAGATCTTCTACGTCGTTGCCAACTTTTATTGCCAACGCATTCTTCGCCAATTGCGGAGAAATTCCTTCTGCGATTTCAAGTCCCGTTACTCCTTCGTTGTATTGTTTTTTGGAGCCGTCGGGAAAAGTCAATTCTATCATGGTTGATATTATTTGTAGTTGTCTTTGTTTTGAAAAGCCAGCCGCACACCGCGTTCCGGCTTGTATTCATTTGGCTGCAAAGGTAATGATTTTATTCGTATCAAGATACAAACGCGATTCATTTTAATAGGAAAACAAACTATATGGGGCAAACGAAAAACAGGCTCTAATAATATATATGAATATAGCCGCCGTTGCATGCTCAAAAACTGCAATTTTAAGCCCGTTATGCGTTGGATTTTAGATAGCTCAAATTGAACGTTTTACGATGTCAGACATAATTTAAACAAGATGCCTTGGAATTTAAATTATGTCTGACATCGTTTTTCCGAGAACCGATATCGTAAAAAGTCTTAGCCAACAAGCATTTTTGTGCCTCGCAAATGCCCCACGAAAAATGCCGGAAAAGTGTGTTTCTATACTCTTACTTGTTTGTCAAAACAAGCCACAAGTTGCAAATTTCAAGTAAAAGGGATTGAGTAACCAATATATGGGTTGACCAATAGCCACATTACGCATAAAATTACTACTTTTGCAAAGCATTAGACGAACGAGGGGCTCGTGAAAATGAAATTGATAGTTGTAACAAGACCTGAGTATTTCGTTGTGGAGCATCTTTTGATTAAAGAACTCTTCAACGAGGGGCTTGATATTCTTCATTTGCGAAAGCCCAACGGCGATGCTTCTTCATGCGAAAGGCTACTGACACTTCTTCCCGATGAATGCCGAGAGAAAATCGTGGTTCACGACAATTTCGACTTAAAAGCAAAATACAAACTGATGGGAATACATCTCAATAGCAGGAATCCGGAAATCCCCAAGGGATATAAAGGGCAGGTTTCGTGTGTGTGTAAATCTTTTGAAGAAGTGAAGGACTACAAGCGCGATATGAAATACGTTTTTCTTAGTCCTATATTCAATAGCATCAATCCCGAAGAATTTTCCCCGCAATTCACTCACTCCCAACTTCGTGCTGCTTCCGACAAAGGCATTGTTGACAATAAGGTAATGGCGTATGGAGGAATTGGAACGGACAATGTGAAAAAACTTCGCGACTTGGGATTTGGCGGCGTTGTGGTTTATGGCTCTTTGGCAACGAAGTTTGATGCCGTTTCCTCAACCGATTTCAAGGAATACATTGGCTATTTCAGACTTTTGCGCCGCGCAACAGAATAGAAAACTAAAAACAGACAAAATATAATTTGAAAATGAGCGAAAAACTTCCTTACATGGTTTTTTCAGGTACGAAAACAAAGTATCTTGCAGAAAAAATATGTGCATCTTTAGGATGCCCGTTGGGTAAACTACAAATAACAAAATTTGCAGACGGAGAGTTTGCTGTATCGTATGAAGAATCCATAAGAGGACGTGATGTGTTCTTGGTACAATCCACCTTCCCGAGTTCAGACAACTTGATGGAACTTTTGCTTATGATCGATGCCGCAAAACGTGCGTCGGCTCGCAATATAGTTGCCGTGATACCTTATTTTGGCTGGGCGCGTCAAGATCGTAAAGACAAACCGCGCGTTTGCATCGGTGCAAAACTTGTGGCAGATTTGCTGAGCGTTGCCGGAATCGACCGCATGATTACAATGGATCTTCATGCCGATCAGGAACAAGGCTTCTTTGATGTTCCGGTAGACCACCTCTATGCATCTACAATAATGCTGCCCTACGTTACATCTCTGAACTTGAAGAATCTTTGCATCGCAACTCCCGACGTGGGCGGCTCAAAGCGCGCAAGCGTTTACGCAAAATATTTTGATTGCCCGCTCGTTCTCTGCAACAAGACCCGCAAATGCGCTAATATCGTGAGCGAAATGCAGGTGATCGGCGATGTGAAAGGAATGGACGTAATACTTGTTGACGACATCGTGGACACAGCAGGCACAATCACCATGGCTGCAAATCTTATGAAAGAAAAAGGCGCCAATTCCGTGCGTGCAATAGCTTCCCACTGCGTGATGTCGGGTCCTGCAAGCGAGCGTATCCAAGATTCCGCAATCGAAGAAATGGTGTTCACCGACAGTATTCCTTATTCCAACCGTTGCGCAAAAGTTAAGCAGCTTACCGTAGCAGATATGTTTGCCGAGACAATTCGCCGCGTGGAAAACAACGAATCAATATCCGACCAGTATCTCGTATAAACGAAGCAGGAAAAATATCCGTAGTAATGAGTAGAAAACGTAGAAGACTTTGGACAGTCCCCGAGGGCGTAGAACCTACCGAGGTGGAACGCCGTATGATGGCTGCCGAAGAAAGCGGTGCGGAAGTGCCGTCTCGTAAACTCATAAAGACAGAAGAACAAATCGAAGGCATTCGCCTTAGCGGCATGGTGAATACCGGTGTGCTCGATGCGGTAGCTGCGCAAATCCATGCGGGTATGTCTACCGAAGAAATCGACCGCATTGTTTACGAATACACAATAGCTCACGGCGCAATCCCTGCTCCGCTTCACTACGAGGGCTTTCCTAAAAGCGTTTGCACGAGTATTAACGAGGTTGTCTGTCATGGCATTCCCAATAAATTCGAAATTCTAAAAGAAGGCGACATAATAAACGTTGACGTGTCCACCATACTTAACGGATATTTCAGCGACGCATCGCGAATGTTTGTCATCGGAAAAACCACTCCCGAGAAACAGCGTCTCGTTGACTGTGCCCGTGAATGCCTTGAGGTAGGAATGGAAGCCGCCAAGCCTTATGGATTTCTCAGTGATATAGGCTATGCAATTACCAAGCACGCCCATGCAGCCGGTTTCTCGGTTGTGCGCGATTTGTGCGGTCATGGCGTGGGTTTGGAGTTTCATGAAGACCCCGATGTGGAACACTATGCAAAGAAACCGGGACGTGGCATGATGCTTGTGCCGGGAATGGTGTTTACAATAGAACCTATGATAAACATGGGCGATTGGCATGTGTTTATTGACGCAGCTGACAATTGGACTGTAATATCTGAAGACGAATTGCCAAGCGCGCAGTGGGAACATACTTTCGTAATGCGCGAACATGGATTGGAGATATTAACACAATGACTTTGGGATAATGGCTAAAGACAAAATAACTATATTGGGAATCGAATCCAGTTGCGACGATACTTCGGCTGCAGTTGTTCAAGACGGTTATCTTTTGAGCAATGTTACGGCTTCGCAGGCTGTGCATGAGGCTTACGGCGGAGTAGTGCCGGAACTTGCCTCGCGCGCCCATGAGAAAAACATTGTTCCTACGGTTGACCAGGCACTTAAACGTGCCGGAGTTTCCGTGGAAGACCTTTCGGCGGTTGCCGTTACGCTTGGTCCGGGACTTATGGGGTCTCTGCTCGTGGGTGTATCGTTTGCCAAAGGACTTGCCGTGTCTCAGAGTTTGCCTCTCGTTGAAGTAAACCATTTGCAGGGGCACATTCTTGCGCATTTCATTCGTACCCGCGATGAGGAAGCCCATATTCCAGAATTGCCGTTTCTTTGTTTGCTTGTAAGCGGCGGCAATTCTCAAATCGTCAAGGTTAATTCTTACAACAACATGGAGATTCTCGGGCAGACGATAGACGATGCTGCCGGTGAAGCCATTGACAAATGTTCCAAAGTCATGGGGCTGGGATATCCCGGCGGTCCGATTATAGATAGGCTTGCACGAAAAGGCGATCCTAATGCTTTTCATTTCAGCAAGCCCGTAATTCCCGACTACAATTACAGTTTCAGCGGATTGAAAACGTCGTTTTTGTACGAACTGAAGAAGTTTGTGAAAGACGATCCTAATTTTGTGGAACATCACAAAGAAGATCTTGCAGCTTCGCTTGAGCATACGATAGTTGAAATATTGATGAAGAAACTCGAAAAAGCGGTTGCCGACACCGGTATCAAGCGTGTGGCGGTTGCTGGTGGAGTTTCGGCTAACACAGGTTTGCGCCAGGCTTTTCAAAACGAGGCGGAAACGAAAGGGTGGGAGGTTTTCATTCCCAAATTCAGCTATACCACGGATAATGCAGCCATGATTGCTACGGCGGCATATTTCAAATATTTGGATAAAGACTTTTGCGATATAGCAAAGCCTGCTTATTCACGTGTTAAGATAAATAGTTAAATATATAAATATGAATTTAGACATTAGAATAATGAGTCGCGACATCAACGAGATGTTGTGGAAGACCAAAAAGACGCTTTCAACAGCAGAAAGTTGCACTTCTGGTCGTGTAGCGGCTGTGATTACTTCTACGCCGGGTAGTTCCGAATATTATTTGGGCGGTATTGTTTGCTATGCAGACAAGGTGAAAACGGAACTTCTAAACGTTGATGCCAAGGTGATAGAGGACAAGAGTGCCGTTTGTGAGGAAGTGGCTCGACAGATGGTTATTGGTGCTAACAAGTTGTTCCATTCCGATTATTCCATTGCCGTTACTGGTTTTGCAGGCCCGGGTGGAGGAACAGACGAAGCTCCCGTAGGAACAATATGGATTGCGGTTGGCAATGCAGAAAAGGTTGTTACGAAGAAATTGGAAAAAGATTGCGGACGCGACAAAAACCTCGCTGTAGCAACGTTTTATGCCACAAAAATGATTCACGAATATCTTAAGGAACTTCTTCCCGAAGAGCCTTAAAAACGATGTCAGACATTATTTAAATAATGCCTGACATCGTTTAAACAATAAGAGACATTGATTAAAACAATGTCTCTTATTGTTTTTTTTGACGTTTTGCGTATTTGGGGCAAAGTGGGGTTGCGAATGCTCTAAAAACTCATTCGCATCATGATGCGAATACCCCATTTCTTTGTTCCCTGACGGAAATAGTTTACTCTTCTCACATATTCTACGTGAACAATTTTGAAGATATTGTGAATACCTGCAACCCATTCTACGTACGGCCGGTTTTTGTCCATCACCCGGCTTTGGAATGTATATGTCCCATCGGAATTGAACTCGCCTGGGAAATAAAACAACCTGCTGCCGTTTGCATTCTTTTCGAGGAACGGATTGTTCTTGTCAGAGAGCGTTCCCCACAAAATGTTTGTCCCGATAAATTCGCGCCATTTCAGTTTGCGGAGTAGGGGAATGCGGTTGAAAATTTTCCCGCCCATATCCCAACTTGCCATAAACGAAACGTATCTGTCGTTGAGAAATTCCATATTGTCGATAAGTGAGAAAGTTTCACGCTCTTTGATATACGAAAGGTTCGCGGCAGGCATTATAAGCAAAGGGAAAGGAACTGTGTTCCATTCTATTCCGCCTTTAAGATAAGTATCGATTCTTCCCCACGACGACATTTGAAACCGCTTGTAAACGCCGGCTTCTGTAAGATTGTGCCTATAGTCGCTGCCAAACAGGTTTTTCAAACCAACCGTATGCGACAATTCAAAAATCGGAGTATCATGATTGGTAGTCATTCGGCGTTGTTTGGTGTTTATATAGGTTGCTCCCGGCTGAAAATGTACTCCCGCCATAAATTCGCTCGTCTTGAAATGCTTTATATAAAGACTTCTGTCGCTCGAAGGCGTTACTGCTCCGTTGAGCGGCTGATAGAACAAATCTGCAGTAGGTTCTAAATCTTCGTTTTTGAAACTTGTTGTGAAGCGCAAACCATTTCCCCATTCCCGTTCATAGAGCAATTTGTATCTGCGCATATAGTTCATGTGGTTAACCTTGGTCCATTTGAATGCTGTAAACACGTTGTCCTTGTCGGTAGGCATGAATTTGTCTGATGGTGAAGCATCGTCGTATTGGAATGTGAAAGTAAGATTGTTCACCGGGAACTCGCGCGGGAGATAATCCTTTCTGTTGAAAGAATATGTTACTTCGCCCATTCCCTTAAACTTCTTATCTTTGAAACCATAAGCCACATATCCTTTACCGAAAAGATGCGGATTGAGATTAGCTGTGGTTTGTCCACTCAAACGCACGCGATACCCGTCAACAAAATTATTGGAGATAATAGTATTTACAGGGCCGAAATCAAATTTCGAAGGTTTCTCGGGATTTGCGGAAGTCTCCACAAAATTTTCGATAAAAGCTTTGGCAACAAACAAGACGGGTTTGAATCCCTTGGTCTTCATCATATCTTTAAGGAAATCGTCCATCGTGCTTTCTTTCTCCGTAAGTGGAACAGGACGTACCGATTCCCAATATTCCTTTGTCTTGTTTCCCGCATCAGCAAGCGTCTTTTCGTTTCCTGAAAATTTGAATTGTTTGTCAGGAATAGGGGTAAACGCAAAATCGCTATAATGAGTATTGCGCTTCACATGTACTTTTGTAACATAACCAACAACATTGATTTGAACTATCATGTTGTCGTCAACAAGCACATGCTCACCTGTAGGCAACTTTTCAAAATTTTGGGTAACAAGCATGTCGTTCACAAAGTTGACATCGTTGTTCTTTGGTATGTTGAGCACCGCCTTCTTTACAAGATAAGAACCGTTGGTCAAAACATACAAACTTCCATTAAAGCCATAATCTTGCGGATTATTGGGCGTGAAGGTTATTTCATAGCATCTTTCGCCATCAACTTCAACGGTGTCGGCTATGAAATATCTGTAAAACACAATACCTTGGCTTGAAGAAAGAGGACTGACAAATTCTTTTTGAAGAACATGAATATTGTTTTTGTAGATGTCTATATCCGAAAAGACGTCTTCAAGCATGGTCGTAACAATGTCTCCGGTTGTAAAAAATTCGTTGATACCTGTATTTTTCTTGCCTTCAACAATCGTTTTGTCAACGTTTCCATCTTTTTTGTAAATACGTCTCGATAAAACTTCGTCTACGGAAATTGGCAAAATTAATTTTCCTGTTTCGGGTGAAGTCTCTACACGATCTTTTAGAAACGGAAGTTTTTTGAAGTGATCGTCATTGAGAGATTTTTCGGTGAAATCGTTGAAGGCCAAAGTGCGTTTCACATACTTTTGATAGCTGAAATAATCATGGTTTCTTCGCAAGTCATAGTCTTTTTTTGCTTCGATAACTTTGCGCATAAGTTCAACGGCCGGATTGTTCTTCCTGTTATATTTCTTGCGTTTACCTTTTACGCTTACAACTTTTATAGCAGTGGCATTAACGTCAAGTTTAACGGTCAATCCATTGATTGGACCAGATATAATAACGTCTTTCTTCTTGAAACCAACCGAAGAAAAAGACAACTGCGTCCACCCTTTATGATACGGGACTGTAAAGTTTCCATTTTCGTCAGACGTAGCTCCCACACCTTTCCCGTCATAATAAACATTCACGTATGGTAATCTTTGCCCCGACTGTGCATCAACTACCACACCACTTACATGCTGCGCTCTGATTTCGATAATCGACAAAAAAGAAATCAGAAGTAATAATAATGTCTTGCGCATGTTGTTCAGTTCTTATTTATTTTTGTAGAAAAAGCTTCACGACCTCATCATATAAGGCCATGAAGCTTTCATGATATCTATGTTTGACGCCGATAAAATTTGGAGAACTTTGTCAATCTATTTCTTCATCTGCTTCATACCCGCCCATTTCACGGATAGCATTCTTAAGCATAGTGTATTGCTGGAAAAGATTGTTCACGGGCACTTCATTCTTTGTAAAATCGTGCATCGGGCTCTTCAAGAAGAAACTCAAGAATCTTTGAGTCCCATAGCGTCCTGCTCTATGCGCCAAATCTGAAAGAAGTACAAGATCCAAAAGCAGTGGCGCCGCCAAAATTGAATCACGACAGAGGAAATTGATTTTGATTTGCATGGGATAGCCCATCCAACCAAATATATCAATATTGTCCCAACCTTCTTTGTTATCGTTACGGGGAGGATAGTAGTTAATGCGGACTTTATGGTAGTAGTTCTTGTACAAATCCGGCTGATTGTCTCCATCAAGGATTGATTCCAAGGTAGAAAGTTTGCTGACTTCTTTTGTACGGAAATTAGCAGGCTCGTCAAGTACAAGGCCATCGCGATTTCCAAGAATGTTTGTGGAGAACCAACCAGACAATCCCAAACAACGTGTGCCTATTATCGGAGCTACGCCGGATTTCATCAATGTTTGTCCGGTTTTGAAGTCTTTTCCGGCGATAGGAACTTTTGTTTGTTCTGCGAGTTCCCACATAGCCGGTATATCAACAGTTGTGTTTGGAGCTCCCATGATAAACGGAGCGTCTTCTTTAAGTGCTGCGTAAGCATAGCACATTGAAGGAGCCACGTGCTCGGTATCATTTGCTTCGATTGCTTTTTCCAAATCAACAATTGTATCATGAACTGGGGCGAAATACGGCACATAAATTTCGGTAGAAGCGGCCCAAATCACCACAACTCTTTCGCAATCGTTTGCTTTCTTGAAATCGCGGATATCCTTGCGTAGATTTTCCACCATTTCTTTGCGGCTTGCGCCTTTCATTATATTATCGCCTTCAATACGTTTTGCATAATTGTGATCGAAAGCCGCTTTCATCGGAACAATCTTTTCCAATTCGTCCTTAACCGGGTTTATATCCCTGTCGCGAAGTACTTCTGCGTTGATAGCCGACTCGTAGGCATTTTCAGGATAGGCATCCCAAGTGCCGAATACGATATCGTTCAAATTTGCCAAGGAAACAATTTCTCCGTAATGCTTGTATTGTTTGTCTTTGCCGCGTCCAACACGTATTTTATCATACTGTGTCATTGAGCCGATAGCTTTTCCTAAACCTTTGCGTATCATCAATACGCCTGTAATGAATGTTGTGGATACGGCTCCAAGACCTACAACCAAAACACCTAATTTGCCTTTAGCGGGCTTGACTGTTTCTGTTCCCATATTAAGAGGATTATTTCAATTGTTTATTTTCAAGAAAGGATAATTGGGTAATCAAATAATTATTTCAGAGATTTCCCCCCAAATCCTTATTCTTCTTTGTCGAAGTGTCTGTAACGTTATTTCTTTTTGAATTCAAGTCCCACTTTCATACCTTTATAGTTTTTTGAAAGTTGTGAAAGTATTGACAATGTTGAATTTTGACTTTGATCTGCTACCTTGCTGCTAATCATCTGAGCCAGCGACAAAATTTTGTCTGCATCGCAAGTAAGTTTCAATGTACTTCCTACGGAGGCATTTGTTGTTATCGTTTTGCCGGAATATGTAGACGGTTTAATTGTTAGCTTTTCGTCTTTGTACGCATACGTACCTTGTGTGGTGTGAGTGGAGTATGCGCAAGAGTATGTGCTGTCTTTACCGAATGTAAACGACAGTTTGTTGGGAGCAATCCCGTATTTGTTCAAAGCATTGTTGATAGTTTTTTCAAGTTTGGCAGATGTCAGTTTTCCGCCAGCCTGTGCCAATATGTTGTCAGAGGTAAATTCGATATCGGCACCTGAATACACCCACGTTCCTTCTAAGCTACCGGAACTGCTGCCTGTTATGCTGGAAATTGCGGATTTTACTTTTGAAAAGATGCTGGAGAGATCTTGTGCCGAAGCGGTGTTTACGCTTCCAATGGCAAACAATGCCACGATAAGAGTTATTTTCAATTTCATGATTATGAGTACTATTTTGTTTTCAAATATTTTTCAGCGTCCAAAGCAGCCCTGCAACCGGAAGCTGCTGCGGTTATGGCTTGACGATAATGCGGATCGGCCACGTCTCCTGCTGCAAAAACTCCGGGATGTCCGGTTTGCGACGTACCGTTTATGGTTTTAATGTATCCGTTGTCGTCAAGTTCCACCCATTTTGCAAACTTTTCGCTGTTGGGCTTATGACCTATTGCAAGGAAAAATCCGTCTATCGGCAATTCAAAGTGTTTTTCTTCTTCGGTCCCGACATTGCTTACAAGACGAACGCCTTCCACTTTGTTTTCTCCGAACAATCCTTCGGTATTGGTGTTGTATAGGATTTCTATTTTCTCGTTTTCAAAAACTTCTTGCTGCATTATTTTCGAGGCGCGCAGATATGGTTTGCGCACTATGAGATATACTTTGCTTGCAAGGTTGCTGAGATATGATGCTTCTTCGCATGCGGAATCTCCGCCGCCTACAACAGCCACCACTTTCTTGCGGAAGAAGAAACCGTCGCAGGTTGCGCATGCGCTTACGCCTTTGCCGGAGTATTTCTTCTCGTCGTCGAGTCCCAAATATTTGGCTGTTGCGCCAGTGGCTATGACAACAGTCTCGGTATATACGTCGCTGTTGTCGTCAAGAGTGATTTTCATCGGTTTTACATCGAAATCTACCGAAACCACAGAACTTCCTATTATTTTTGTACCGAATTTCTCTGCTTGCTTGCGCATATTGTCCATCAACTCAAAGCCTTCTATTCCGTCGGGGAAGCCTGGGAAATTTTCGATGGTTGAAGTTTGGGTCAACTGCCCGCCGCTTGTCATTCCTTCTACAAGTACAGGATTCATTCCTGCGCGTGCCGCGTAAATTGCAGCGGTATAGCCGGCAGGACCGGAGCCTATGATAAGACACTTGTATGTGTTGTCCATTTGTTTTGCTATCTTAAATCTATTACGTCGGCATTTGGAAAATCCTTTGCATTGAAGCGAAAGGTTTCCGAGTCGAACTTTTGTTTTTTATTTACTTCGTAAATTGAGATTCTTGTCCAATCTGTTCCGTTGCTACTCATTCTTATGCAAATTGGCAGCATGGTGTTTTTGTCTATGGTGAGGTAAACATACCGCAAGGTTTTCTTTGTGTTTGAAACAAGGCGCACGTCGTAGCAGTTTTTTCCGCGTACGTTTGCATCGGTCATCGTAGCATTGTATCCTTGCTTATACAAATATATAAATGAGTAGGGATTGATGCGTGCTGCTTCTGCTTTCGACGGGGTAGATATGTTGACTTCGGCAGTTGAAGTGTTGTACGACCATTGGGTTTTGCCGTCATACCATATTTTCGTGGCCCCGCCGTCAATATACAGCTTGTTGCCGCTCACGCAAGCCATGCCTTTGTTGGAACCTTGCTCCTGCTTATGCGAAAATTGCGTGGCAACAAAAGTGGCTTTGATATTCCCACACTTTTTTATGGTCGAAGCGCAATTGTCAAGCACCTTCATCGTTTGCGCATTAGTTTGTCCCGATACGGGAACAAGAAACAACATGCAGCAAATGCTTGTGCAGATATGTTTGAACATTCTCTTTATCTTATTCATTCTTTACAATGCAAATTTACAAATTTCTTTTTATCGGATATAGGTGTTTGCAGAAACCAAAATCTAATTAGAATTAAAAAGATTTGATATTGCTTGAACGATGTCTGATATGATTAAAAACGATGTCTGATATTATTTAAACAATGTCAGACATAATTTGAATAATGTCTGATATCGTTTTTACGACATACCGCAAAATTAAAACGCTAATCTGTAGGCTTTTTGTAGACGCCTATTTATGCTTTTTGAAATTAGCCTTGTCGTGGTTCAACTTCTTGGTATAGAACTTTATTTTCTGTTCGGCTTCTTCCTTTGCAAACTGCAGGGAATCAGTAAACCCAACTTTTGCCGTCGCCAACTCACCTATGACATTCTGCAAGTCTTTTTGCGCGCTTGCAATCTCTATGGAATCGAGAAGCAGTATACCTTCTTCGCGCGCATTGAAAGCCAAAGGGTAATTGTTTCTCAAAGTGTCGATCATAGTGCGTGCCTTGTCATAATTTCCGGTGGAGAGCAATTGCCTTGCCTGGGAAATGCACTCATAGCCTCCGCTTTCGTCCTTGTTGTTGCCGTTGCAGGAACAAACCGTTCCCAGCCCAACGGCGCAGATAGCCATACCCGTTAGCGTATTCAAAATATTGTTTTTTCTCATTATATATATTATGCTGTTTGGTTGCGGTGGTAAAAATACGCTATTTAATTTGATTTTTATTACTTTTGCGCGTTAAAACTGAAATTTTGATGTTGGAATTAACTCCGGAACAATTAATAGAGCGTATAGACAAACCATTATTCCATAAAATATCCGAAGTTGCTGACAATTTGGGAGTGGAATGCTATGTTATCGGGGGATACGTAAGAGATCTGTTTCTCGACCGTCCGTCGTGCGACATAGACGTTGTTGTAGTGGGAAGCGGCATTGATGTAGCCGAAGCCTATTGCAAATCCTTGGGCAAAGGCGCACACTTGTCGGTATTTCGCCGTTTTGGCACAGCACAAGTGAAATACCACGGGCATGAAATAGAGTTCGTGGGAGCACGCTCGGAAAGCTACAATAGCGATTCGCGAAAACCAATCGTGGAAACGGGCACACTTGAAGACGACCAATGCCGCCGAGATTTCACTATAAACATATTGGCATTGTGCCTAAACAGTAAAAGGTTTGGTGAATTGGTAGATCCATTTGACGGACTGCTCGACATGCGCGACAAAATCATAAGAACACCGCTTGACCCCGATATAACATTCTCAGACGATCCGCTTAGAATGATGCGCTGCGTAAGATTTGCCACACAACTGGGTTTTTATATATGCGATGAAACGTTTGAAGCCCTTGAACGCAACGCCGAAAGGATAAAAATCGTGAGTAGCGAGCGTATTGTCGACGAATTGAACAAGATAATTCTATCGCCCACGCCTTCACGCGGATTCGTAGACTTGCAAAGATCTGGATTGTTGCAGTATATTTTGCCTGAAGTATCAGCACTCGACATACAGGAAACCCGAGGAAGATTCTCGCATAAGAACAACTTTTATCACACGCTTGAAGTTCTCGACAATGTATCCGCCCACAGCGACAAACTGTGGCTGCGCTGGGCTGCGTTGCTCCATGATATCGGAAAGACCGCCACAAAACGTTGGGATCCCGTAGGAGGGTGGACTTTCAAGAATCATAATGTGGTGGGAGCAAAACAGATTAAGGGAATATTCCGCCGCATAAAATTCCCGATGGACGAGAGAATGAAATACGTACAAAAGCTTGTGGACCTTCACATGCGCCCTATTTCTATCGCCGATGACGAAGTTACCGACAGCGCTGTGCGACGTCTTTTGTTTGATGCCGGAGACGACATAGAAGATCTCATGACTCTTTGCGAAGCCGACATAACAAGTCGCAATCGGGTGAGAAAACAAACTTTCCTCGACAATTTCAAACTCGTAAGAGTGAGACTCAAGGAAATTGAAGAGCGCGACAGAATACGCAACTTCCAACCTCCTGTCGACGGCGTGGAGATTATGGAAACTTTCGGGCTAAAACCGTGTCGCGAAGTGGGAACTCTTAAAGCCGAGATAAAGGATGCTGTGCTCGACGGCAAGGTTGCAAACGAACACGATGCCGTTTTCGACTATATGTTGAGGATTGCCGAAAAAATGGGACTGACACCTGTTAAAAATATATAGCTATGTGTAGATTGATGTTGTTTCCGTTGCTTTTGCTTGCAACAAATATTTTTGCCCAGCAGAACCGTTCTTATTCCGAGCGCATTCGAACAGTAGAAAGTGTGGTTAACGGCGATAGGCAAAACCCTCCCGTTATAAATTTGAACGGACAGGAGACGGTTACAATATCTTTTGACGACATGACTCACGATTATGTGAGATACGTTTACAAACTTGAGCATTGCGATCACGATTGGAAAATCTCCGACGGAGTATTCGAAAGCGACTATATGACCGGGACGAATTTAGACCGTCCGATAGAAAATTACACCCTAAGCATGAATACTTCCAACCTCTACACTCACTACGAACTTAAATTCCCTAATTCGTATGTTAAACCTATTGTGTCGGGAAATTACAAGGTTAGCATTTACGACGAAGAGGACATGGAAAATCCGGTTGCCGAGGCATTTTTTTCTGTATCGGAAAACAAATTCGGAGTAGGGGCTTCGGCTTCTTCAAACACCGATATCGACAGCAACAAGTCGCACCAGCAATTGGAACTGAGTGTGAATTTTTCAAACGTGGAGCTTCGTGATCCTTCGCGTGAGGTATTTGTGAAAATTCTTCAGAACAAACGTTACGACAATGCGGTTTCCAATCCAGAGCCTACCTATATAAGCGACAAGGAAATGAGATGGCAGCATTGCCGTGATTTGATTTTTCCGGCGGGCAACGAGTTTCGTAAGTTCGAGATACTGAACATACACCAACCTACATTGGGAGTGGACAAAATGCGATGGTTTGCGCCATATTACCATGCGTTCCTATATCCGGGAAAACAGTTCACGAATTACATATATAGCCAGGAAATCAACGGCTCATACGTTGTGAGAAACGAGGACAACGATAACAATGACACTCAGAGCGAATATGTGATCGTTCATTTTGCTTTGCAGGCCGACGAGATGCGTGATGACGGCAGTTTCTACGTTTGCGGACAATGGAATGCCTATAATTTTTTGCCCGAGAACCGAATGAAATACGATTCGGAGAGCAATGTTTACGAAGCTGCCATATTGATGAAGCAAGGCTACTACAACTACGCTTATATATTTGTGCCCGACGGAAAACGTGTAGGGTCTATGGCGGAAAGCGAAGGCGATTTCTTTCAGACGGAAAACGAATACACGGTTTTTGTATACGCCCGTTTACAAGGGGAAAGGTATGACAGACTGATGGGATACCGCGATTTCAGATTTGTGCCCAATAAGTAAATCTCTCGAAATGGAAATGCCTACATTTGCCCAAATACTTGATTTTATAGGTACGTTTGCCTTTGCAATATCCGGCATACGCCTTGCGTCGGCAAGGAAATTCGATATTTTCGGAGCGTTTGTAGTGGGACTTACCACGGCAGTAGGCGGCGGAACATTGCGCGATTTGTTGCTAGGTCAGACTCCTTTTTGGATGAGCAACGCAATATATATAATATGTACGGCATTGGCGGTTGTGTGGGTGGCTATATTCGGAAAACATCTCATTCGGCAGAACAATACATGGTTTTTGTTCGACACGATAGGGCTTGCCGTTTTTACGGTAACGGGTATCGAGAAAACTCTCACGCTTGGTTTCCCTTGGTGGACGGCTATCGTTATGGGAACAATGACCGGCGCGGCCGGGGGAATCTTCCGCGATGTGTTTATCAACGTGGAGCCGTTGATATTCCGCAAGGAAATTTACGCATCGGCGTGTTTGATAGGCGGGGGTATCTATATGTTGTGCGGCTTGATAGGAATGGACAATGTGGTATCGGGCATTGTTTGCAGCATAACGGTCATTGCTGTGCGTTTGCTTGCCGTAAAGTTCAATATATCCCTTCCGCGTCTTCGGGGAGAGGAATGAGAAACTTCTGTATCAGTTTGTTTTACAAATCGGAATAGTTTGAAAGAGATTTGCTATTTTAATTTGTCAAATAAAAGTAGAGTAGGGCGTTATTCCATAGATTTTTCTTGGGTATCAAAGTTTTATATGCGTAAAAACATAACTTTGCATCGAATTAACATGAGACAAGGTTTTTAAGCCACCGTCTCGAAAACTAAAAAATTATGCTACAAGAAAAAGCCGGAGAAACAGCAGGAAAGATTTGGACTGTATTGAACGCCGAAGGTACGCTTACAATGAAACAAATCAAGAAATTGGCAAAAATCAACGAGAAAGACTTTTTCCTCGGATTAGGTTGGCTGCTTCGTGAAGACAAATTGAACATCGACGAAGAAGCTTCGGATACAACCTACGCCCTCAAGTAAAAAACGGAGCGTAAGAACAACGAATTAAAGTCTCCTGAAATATTCCAGGAGGCTTTTTTATTACTGAAAACAACCATGAAGAAAATAAACTTATTGATTTTCGCTGCGCTGTTTATAGTGCAAATCACAACGGCACAAGTGAAAGTGGCAATATTCGGCGGCTCTGTGGCACAATTTTTCAAAGACAAGGGGGCGCAAAAGCAACTTGAAAAATCTATGCCGCGATACAAGATTACCAATTTCGGCAAAGCGGGAGACGGTTTCTGCAAACAGACTAAAATAGAGAATGGCAAGGCTGTTTTGGGCGGAATTCCTTTGATGGTTTCCAATCAATGCGGCGACGACAAAAAGCCTTATGATATCTACATACTTTGGTGCTCCACCAATGACATTTGGGGAAATCCCGTTGGCAAATCTTCCGACTACACTATTGAAGACGGTTATGACGAGAACAAACTTCTGACCCAATGCGGCGGTTTGAATTATTGCATCGAGACCATACAGAAACATGCGCCTGCCGCAAAAATCCTCGTGTTTGCCTCGCTCAAAAGTTTCGGAAGCCCCTACGGCTACAGCAAAACGGGAGAAACTCGCTATAATCCGCCGCGCAGAATGTGGAACTACATTGAAGGACAAATGGAATGCGCAAACCGTTTTTCCGTTCCGCTATTGAATCTGTGGACCGACAGCGGAATAAACGAACTTAACTACCAACAGTTGTGCCCCGACGGCATTCACCCCACCAAAGACGGCTATCTGCTTCTATGCCCTCTGTTCAAGAATTTTATAGAAGCCCACAGCGGAAAATTATGATAACATTCCAAAGCACAGAAAGAGGGTAGAGGAACATCATAAAAGAGCTTGAAAAAAGCCACTTGATTGTAGAAAAAACTATGTCTGATGTCGTTTAAAACGAGGTCAGACCTAATTTAAATTCCGACGCATCTAATTTAAATTAGATGCGTCGGAGTTTTTTGCACATCAAATGTGCTTTTCTACCCATTTGTAATATCCGTTTTAGTGTTGCGATATAATTCTGCGGCATGCTGCATTTTTTCAGGAACAATAGGCCTCGCAACGCTTCTTTGAAGAAAGACAAACCGCAGGTTACACAAAAATCAGTATATTTGCTATAAAGAAATTTTGAGAACCATGCCCACAACATTTTTCACAGACGAAGAACGCTCCCAACTCCTTGAACTGACAAGGAAATTCGCAAGGCTCACCCCCCAGACCATAGACCGTTTCGGCTTTCGCAAAATACGCGATTATATATTGCAGGCCACGAAAAACGGAACGGTGAAGCGCGATGTCTTCGGCTTTAATCCCGTGATTACAGCCTTGGAAACAGCAATTATTCTCGGAGAAGAAATGCGGCTCGACGGAACTACGATGACCGGTTGCCTGCTTGCACCGTTTTTTGAGGTGAACTGCGTAGACGCCGACGAGGTGAAAAAAGAATTCGGCAACGACATTGCAAGCATTGCCTCGGGGCTGAAAAGAGTGAAAGGACTATATGCCAAGACTCCGGCAGTGGAAACCGAAAATTTCAGAAATCTGCTCGTGAGTTTCGCAGAAGACATGCGCGTGGTGCTTATCATGACCGCCGACCGCCTTGCTGCAATGCGGCGTATACGCGATGTGGCCGACGAAGACGCGCGCAACCAGGTGGCAAAAGAGGCTGAGTTTCTCTATGCTCCGATAGCCCACAAATTGGGACTATACAAAATTAAAAGCGAACTCGAGGATTTGGCTGTGAAATACCTTGAACACGATGCTTACTACCTGATACGCGAAAAGTTGAACGCTACAAAAAGTGCGCGCGACGCTTATATCGCGAACTTTATCGAACCTATATCACAAAAACTCACTGCTGCCGGACTGGATTTCCATATAAAAGGACGCACAAAGAGCATTCATTCCATTTGGCAGAAGATGAAACGGCAACATTGCGCATTTGAGGGCGTTTACGACCTGTTTGCCATAAGAATTATCATAAACTGTCCCGAAGACAAGGAGAAACTGCAATGCTGGCAGGTATATAGCATAATCACCGACATGTATCAGCCAAACCCAAAGCGACTTCGCGACTGGTTGAGCGTGCCCAAAAGCAACGGATATGAGAGCCTGCATATCACAGTGCTCGGCCCGCAAAACAAATGGGTGGAGGTGCAAATCCGTTCAGAGCGTATGGACACAATTGCAGAGTATGGACTTGCAGCACATTGGCGTTACAAAGGAATAAAAGGCGGAGAAAGCGGAATAGACGAGTGGATTGGAGAAATAAGGTCAATACTCGAAACCGGCGATGACGTTCATATAATAAACCAGCTCAAACTTGATTTGAAAGACGAGGAGATATATGTGTTCACGCCAAAGGGAGATTTATACAAACTACCCGCCGGAGCCACAGTTCTTGACTTTGCCTATCGAATACATACCAATATAGGCAATCGCTGTGTGGGAGCTACTATCAACGGGAAGAACTATCCGTTGCGCCATAAACTTGCGAGCGGCGACCAGGTGGAGATAAAACTTTCCAATTCGCAAAGCCCAAACAGCGACTGGCTGAACTATGTGGTAACGGCAAGGGCAAAAAGCAAAATAAGGCAGTCGGTTCACGAAAGAGCCATAAAGGAGGGACAGTTCGCCCGCGAAGCATTCGAACGCAAACTGAAAAACCACGACATAGCTTGGGACGATTCCATTCTGAGTCATCTTTCAAAGAAATTCGGCTATAAGGAGCAAAGCGAATTCTTCAAGGCAATGGCAAGCGGAAGCATACAACTAAACGATGCTACCGACCAATATGAATCGATGTACAAGAGCGAACACGAAGCTCCCGATCATTACCAGGCCATAAGCGCTAACGAATTCAATCTTTCGCAACAGCAAGGCAAAGGGAAAGACAATAATTCGAATTCGGACGTACTTGTTATCGACAGCAACCTGAAAGGCATAGAATATACCCTTGCAAAATGCTGCAACCCCATATACGGAGACGATGTTTTCGGATTTGTTACCTCGGGAGGCGGCATCAAAATACACCGTTGCAGTTGCCCAAACGCCAAAACTCTGAGAGAACGTTACGGATATCGCGTGGTGAAAGCACGCTGGGCGGGAAAAGGTGGCGAGAAATACATCATCACGCTAAAAGTAATAGGTAACGATGATATTGGAATAGTAAACAACATGACTTCAATCATCGACAAAGAACAGGATATCCTTCTGCGTTCAATAAGAATAGACACTGCCGACGGACTGTTCTCTGGAATTCTGACGATATCCACTGGAAGCACCCGAAACGTAGATATTTTGATTAAGAAACTTGGCACCGTGCATGGTGTAAAGAGTGTGGCGCGAATTTGAAACGACTTGCATTACTCTTGTTCTTGTTGTGCTCCGCCTTTGTCAGGCCTGGAGTTGCCGATAGCCGTGCACAAACAATACAAGACCATGCCAACGGAAACGATATACCGAATGCCGATTCCATAATGGCCCGCACTTTTCAATACCAACAGGAGCGGAATCTGCATATCGGACATATTAAATCGCAGGTATATACCAAATTCCACATCAACACAGACATTCACAACGTGTTGCTGCGCATTATTCCCAACACCATACATATAAGCAAAGGCAAGAACCATTATTTCGGCGAAAGCATGGCGTTGCTCGAATACTCCGACATAGGAGTGGCAAACCGAAAGGTTTTGGCTTTTCACAGTACGCTGCGGCGGCTGAAAGAACTTCGAGACGTTTACATGACCAACGTTTCCGTGCAGGTTTACTCGCCTTACATGATAAGCAACAAGCTGCTGTCGCCGTTCAACAGGGTTAACCGCAAATATTACAGCTATAGCGTTGATACTACAAAGGCGGCGCCGCAAAATGGAATGGTTTGGGTTGCGTTTGCTCCGCGTAACCAAAATTCTCTTCTTATCAACGGGTGCGCTTTGATTGACGTGAGCACG
Organism: bacterium; assembly: GCA_963660485.1. GTDB lineage: Bacteria > Bacteroidota > Bacteroidia > Bacteroidales > Bacteroidaceae > UBA6398. The sequence continues at coordinate 218,662 of CAVKYH010000001.1, forward strand.
GGGCAACTCGATTCCGTGAGGTTCAAAGCCGTTTACGACAATCTTATGCACTGTGATGTCCGATTCAAATTGGGGAAAGACGGTATTTGCTCGCTGCTTGCCGAAAAGGTTGACTTTGACGCGCGTTACAAGTTTGCAGGAAACAAAATACATATTGCCGCAGAGGCGAGACTGAACCATATCGAAACCGACGAAAGGCATTATGCTGACTCTTTGCGCCGGGTGAAGGGGAACGACAAATACAACATAACGCGGCTTAACTTGCTTTCGCCTGAATCGGGCGGCATTGTGCGCTCGCGGGATTACTTCAACTACTCGCGCCCCGTGCCTTTGACCGAAGAGGAAGACTCGTTGTTGCGACCGCGGGAGAAGCCGGTGAAAGTTGACAGCATCGTGGAGAACGGCAAAAGCATTGTAGAACTTAGTGCAGACGCTTTTGAAGATGTGTTTCTCGACCGGCACAATTTGAAGCTGTTCAACAATCGCGCGCAGATATCTATTCCTCCCATTCTTTCGCTTTCTATGCTGCAATGGTCGGGCAGTCGGGGATTCTCGATACAGAAACGGTTTAAGTTCTCGCTGCAAACCGAAAGCGGAGTGTCGGTAAACATGCGCCCCAAGGTGGGATACAATTTCAAGCAAAAGATTCTGTATTGGGAAGTGCCGCTCAACATGCGCCTTTTCCCCAAGAAGAACGGCGGCTTTGCCTTGACGTTCGGAAACGGCAACAAAATATACAGCAGCCTTCAGGCAAAGGAGGTGAGGGAACAGTTGAAACAATTCAGCAACTACGACTCTTTGCTTTACGTATTCAACAAATACAGTTTCAACTACTACAAGGACCTCTTTGTGCGGAGCTTGTTTTCGATTTCTCCCAAGTGTGGTATGGATTTGGAGGTGGGAATGGTGTTTCACCAACGCAAGCCTACCAACTGGAACAAGGAGGCGGAGCTTGGAGGTATGCGCAAGTATTACAAGAGTCTCGCGCCGCATGTGGAGATGACCTATACGCCCGGAATGTATTACTACGAGAGCAGGCATGGCAAAGTGCCGTTGCATTCGCATTGCCCCACATTTCGAGGGTCGTATGAGCGAGGAGTAGATTGGCTGGACTGCAACAACAGGTATGAAAAGATGGAGTTCGACTGCTCCCACCGCATTGACATTGGAAAGCTGAGCTCGCTGTATCTGCGCGGCGGCTGCGGTTTCTTTACCAATCGCAAGGAAATGTATTTCGTTGACTACGACAATTTCCTGTTTCACGATATGCCTGCCGGCTGGGACGATGACATGACGGGCGAGTTTCATTTGCTCGACCGCCGTTTCTACAACGAGTCAAACTATTACGTTTTGCTCGGAAGTTCATACGACACGCCTATGCTCCTTCTTGGCAAACTGCCGCTTGTCTCGCGTGCCATAACGCGTGAGCGGATTTACTTCAATGCCGTATGCCTGCATGCCCTCAACCCTTATGTGGAAGGCGGATACGGCGTGGCCACTTCCATGTTTGACGGCGCATTGTTTGTAGGGGCAGGAAACGGAACTGGATTTAAGTTCGGAGCAAAAATATCCCTCAGATTTTTCGACAAATGGTAGAACCATAAAAAACAAGCATATTGTTGAAGCCAATATGCTTTGGGCGAAATATGCTTTCCCTCGTAGAATGTCTCCTTTTTGCGGCATCTCTTTCGTAAAGAGGTCCGACGAGTTTCCCAAGAGGCCCGATGTGTTTTCCCAAAACACCTGATGTGTTTGTCTTACTTCGGCCGAAGTAAGCACGTTGAACGGCCGAAGTAAGCATGTTGAACGGCCGAAGTAAGACAAACAGAAGGCAGCAAAAGGGAAAAGAGATGCGTTGAGATGCTTTTTTTCTTAGGTTTTATGGAAATCTTTATCAGTTGTATTCTCCGCAAGATCAAGCTGGTTTGTGAATAAGATAGGGACAACCGATGAATTCAAGCCCTTGCTGAAAAAATTACATCTGATATAGTTTTCACGCCAATGGCATAAAGTTTTCACGATAAGAGGCAAAAAAAATCCCCGACCAATCAAGGCCGGAGATTTATCAATGCTATTTCCGTGAAATCAGTATTCGGCTTGTATAATGCCGCGTTTTGAATTGCTGATAAACTTCACGATATTGGTGATTTCTTCGCTTTGCGGAATTTGCTCCTTGATCTTCATCACAGCATCTTCCACACTTGTATCGCCATTGAACACAAGGCGATAGGCATTGGCAATGTGGCGCAGTATACGTTCGCTGATGTTTTTGCAGTCAGCCAGGATTCCCGCGTTCACCCCGTGGTATACCACAGGATTTCCACTCGTGATGATATAGGGCGGCACGTCTTTCTGCACACGGCAACCGCTCTGAATGAGCGAGAGGCGGCCTATGCGGTTACCCTCGTGCACCACAACAAGATTAGAGAGAATGGCTTCGCTCTCAATCGTAGTGTTGCCCGCAACGATAGAGGCAATGCCAATCACAGTGTTGTCGTGTATGTCAGCGTCGTGGCAGATATGCACTTTCTCCATAATATGGTTTCCGTTGCCAATGCGGGTAGCGCCGTCGGCATGAGTGCCGCGCGCTATGACCACATTCTCGCGGATATCGTTGTTGTCGCCGATAATCAAACTGCTTTCCTCGCCTGTGTATCTGAAATCCTGCGGATCAACACCGAGAATGGCGTGTCCGTGAATGCGGTTTCCCTTACCCACAGTAGTGCCTTTGAGCACACCGGCATAGGGCATAATAACGCAATCGTCCCCAATTTCCACACCCTCGCCGATAAAGGCGAACGGCATTATTTCTACATTGTTCCCAATCTTAGCCGTGGGATCTACATATGCATGCTTACTTATCATGGTCAATGGTTTTTATGATTAGTATCTTCCGCCTCCCAATGCTGCGTAGAGATTCACTGCAGCTTGAAGTTTGGAATAGTTGTCGTTAATAAGCGTGAGCTGGGCATTGAGCAACGACATTTCAGCCGTCAACTTCTCGAGATAAGTAGTGGAACGGTCGAATTTGAAAAGCTCGTTGGTCTGGTCGCGGGTCTTCTCAAGCGATTTCACCTGCTCCTGACAAATGTTGGCCTGCTCACACGCCGCCTTATAGGAATAAAGCGCATTGCTCACCTCGGTGCCTGCATTCAGAATGGTTTGCTCAAATGTGTTTTGCGCCGTGCGCTGTTGCGATTGCGCAATCTTAAGTTGAGCCGTAAGTTTCCCCTGCATAAACAACGGCTGGGTTAATTGTCCGATGAGGGTAGTAAGAATCTTGCCCGGATTGACAATCATTCCGTTGCTGTTGGTCCAACCAGCCTGCCCTGTTATCGTTAGTTGCGGATAGAATGCGGAATATGCAGCGTTTGTGGCATAGAAAGCCTGGCGCAAAGAATATTCGGCAGCCTTGACATCAGGACGGTTTGAAAGCAACTGTACAGGCACTCCCGCCGACATGTTGGCCGGCATTTGCTGCGCAGCAAGAGTGGAACGCGTGATAGCATGCGGTTGCTCGCGAAGTATCTTGCAGAGAGAGTTCTCTGTTTCCCGTATGCTTTGCTGCAAAGCAGGAATGGTAGCTTTAATCTGCAAATTGTTTGCTTTGCTTTGTTCTACCGACGCCATATTGGTCATGGCAGCTTTCTGCATAGCCTCCATTGCTTCTACGTTCTTATCCCACAACTCAGAAGTCTCGCGCGTTGTGTGCAATTGCTCGTCAAGCATGAGAAGAGTATAGTAGAGATTGGCAACGTTGGAGATAATCTGCGTTTGTACCGACTGCTTGTAGGCACTACTTTGCATAAGCACAGACTTGGCCTGCTCCTTTGCATTGCGAATACTTCCAAACAAATCCAACTGCCAGGACGCAACAACAGGCACACTATATGTTTTAACCGCTTTGCCGCCATCAAAACTGCTCAACGTTCCCTGGGCATTCAAACTCAAAGACGGCAGATAGGCAAGTTTGGCTGCTTTAAGCGAAGCCTGCGCTTGTTCCACTGTTTCTTCAGCATTCTTCAAATCTGTATTGTTTTGCAGCGCCTTTTCTATCAAACTTTGCAGATTTGCATCTGTGAAGACTTGACGCCAAGGCATATTGCCAAAGTTTATTGTATCGCTTGTCAGAATGCCTGTGCTGCTTACAGTGTCGCGATACAAGGCATTTGTGGGCAAGTTCTCCGAACGCTCGTAGTTGGAGTAGATTCTACAACTTACAAGGGTTACGGCAGCAAGCAACAACATTGAAGTGTTGCTTGCTATCCTTTTTATATTTGTTGTCATTATCATTTTGCTCATTTTTTAATGGAATATTGTGCGATATCTCCGCTGGCATCACTGTTGTCAATGTCCTCCCAAACCATAGGTTTGACTTTCTCCTGCAGATATTCGAAAATAACGAAGAGAGAAGGAACGACAAATATCTGACAAATAACACCGATAAGCATACCGCCTACTGCTGCTGCACCAAGAGAACGGTTACCATTTGCACCAACTCCCATGGCAAACATAAGAGGCAGAAGACCGACAATCATTGCAAGAGAGGTCATCATAATAGGTCTCAAACGCGCGCCTGCACCAAGAACAGCCGCCCATGTTATACTCATGCCCATCTTGCGTCTTTCAAGCGCGAACTGTGTAATAAGAATTGCATTCTTTGCAAGAAGACCAATAAGCATAATAAGAGAAATCTGTACGTAGATGTTGTTGGAAGCAGCTCCCAAGAAAGGCAATATATTATTGGCAAGCCCCAACAATTGTACGAAGATAAAGCTACCTGCAAGTCCGAACGGAACGGAAAGAATAACCGCCAATGGCAAGAGGTAACTCTCATATTGGGCACTCAGCAGCAAATAAATAAATGTGATACAAAGCACAAATATAATTGCGGTTGCACTACCACTGCTCGATTGTTCCTCACGTGTAATTCCCGAATATTCGTATCCGTAACCGGTTGGCAGATATTTTTCAGCAACTTCTTGTACAGCCTTTATGGCTTCGCCACTACTATATCCGTCGGCAGGGTTACCGTTTATCGACAAAGAGGTGTACATGTTGAAACGGTTGATACTGCTTGGACCATATACTTTCTTAATTGTCATGAATTGGGTAATCGGAGCCATTTCGCTACCATTACGTACTTTTATTTTCTTGAGAGATTCAAGATTGGTACGCTCACTGCGCTCGGCTTGTACCATTACACGATAAAGTTTTCCGAATCTATTTAAGTTTGAAGCATACAAACCGCCATAGTATCCCTGCAAAGTTGTAAGAATATCATTAGGAGTAAGTCCTGCTTTCATACATTCTGCTGCATCTATGTCTATCATGTATTGCGGATAGTTCGGACGGAAAGAAGTTTGGGCCTGCGTAATTTCCGGACGTTCGTTGAGACGTTCAATAAAGTCTTGCGCCACTTTGTAGAATGATTCGATAGAACCACCTGTCTTGTCCTGCAAGTTTATTTGGAAACCATTGGAAACACTGTAACCGGTAATCATAGGAGGACCGAAGAAAAGAACTTGGGCGTCCTTAATTAATTTACGGGCATTCAGATACAGCGTACCAACGACCACACTTGAACTTTCTTTCATGGAACGTTCGTCCCAATTCTTCAATTTGCAGATAAACGAGCCGGCATTTGAACCTTGACCACCAAGGAAACTGTAACCAGAAATCTGCGTATGGCTTTCTACTGCAGGATTTGCGCTAATAAGGCTATCGATTTTTGCCAAAATTTTCTCTGTACGATCCTGTGAAGTTCCTTCCGGCAAGTCAACAGTACCCATTACAGTTCCCGTATCTTCATTAGGAACGAAACCTGTAGGTGTTACAGCCATAAGAACGAGCAATGCAGCAATACTGATTGCCACGAAACCGAGAGTAAGATACGGACGATGGATTTGTTTTAGAACGGCATTTTTGTATTTACCAAGCAATGTGGTATAGGTTGCATTGAACGCCGTATGAAAACGATCTATAAACGACTGCTTTTTTGCTTTGCCATCGTGAGGTTTCAAGAAAATCGCACACAAAGCCGGGCTAAGAGTCAATGCGTTCAATGCGGACAAACCTATAGCAATAGCCATCGTCAAACCGAACTGACGGTAGAAGATACCGGACGTTCCTGATATAAAGCTAACAGGAATAAATACGGCCATCATCACGAGAGTAATCGAAACGATGGACCCTCCGAGTTCGTGCATTGCGTCTATTGATGCTTTGCGGGCGGACTGATAACCTTGGTCGAGTTTTGCATGCACGCCTTCCACCACAATAATCGCGTCATCGACGACTATGGCTATGGCTAAGACTAACGCACTCAATGTAAGAAGGTTGATACTAAATCCGAATATCTTCAAGAAGAAGAACGTACCTATCAATGCAACGGGAATTGCTATTGCAGGAATGAGGGTGGAGCGCATATCTTGCAAGAAGATATATACCACGATAAATACAAGTATAAACGCTTCTATCAACGTCTTCAACACCTCGTGGATTGAGGCAAAAAGGAAGTCGTTCACATTTTGTGCGACATTGATATCGAGTCCTGCGGGAAGATCTTTCTTAGCATCGTCAAGAACTTTGCTGATGTCTTTAACAACGGTGGTCGCGTTGGAACCTGCTACCTGGAAAGCCATACAAGTTACGCCGGTGTGTCCACTTACTTTGTTGGTAAATGCGTAGGTCAAACGACCGAGTTCTACACGTGCGATATCTTTCAGTCTAAGTACCTGGCCGTCTTGGGTAGCACGGATTACGATATTTTCAAACTCGTGTTCGCTCTCCAAACGTCCGCGATAGCGCAGGGTATATTCGAATGTCTGGTTCTCACGTTCACCAATAGAACCGGGAGCAGCCTCAATGTTCTGCTGTGCGAGCGCATTGGTAACATCAGCCGGCATAAGATGATATTGTGCCATGAGTTCCGGCTTAAGCCAAATACGCATCGAGTAGTCAGCACCCATCACAAATGCTTCACCCACGCCGTTTACACGCTGCACCTGGGGAATGATGTTGATCTTGGCGTAGTTCTCAATAAATTTCTGGTCATACTTTCCACTCTTGTCGAATACAGAAAATACCATAAGCATACTGTTTTGGCGTTTCATCGTTTCGACACCGACTTTTGTTACTTCGGCGGGAAGAAGACCTTGGGCGGTAGATACTTTATTCTGCACGTTCACGGCAGCCATATCGGGATCGGTGCCCTGCTTAAAGGTTATCGTGATTGTTGCAGAGCCGGTATTGGTTGCGGAAGAAGACATATAGTCCATGTTTTCCACACCGTTGATTGCTTCCTCAAGGGGAATTACCACACTATTGAGGGTTGACTGCGCATTTGCGCCCGTATAAGTTGCTCTTACAGATACTGTAGGAGGAGCGATGTCCGGATATTGCTCTATAGGCAATGACACCAAGCCTATAACGCCCAATATAACGATGAGGATAGAAATCACCGTTGACAGCACAGGGCGATTAATGAATCTGTCTAGTTTCATTTATTTGTCGTTTTGTTGTTAGACGTATTGAGAGAGACTTTGTTGGATTAGAATGGCAACTTGCCGTCTTTCTCGTCTTGAAGAGCCTGTTTGAAATTCTTCGCCGACTGTGCAGCCGTGATAGGCTTTATCACCATATCGTTTTTAAGTGTATTCACTCCTTCTGCAACGATACGTTCGCCGTTTGCAAGTCCGGAGTTAACGATATAATTTGTTCCGTCGTTCACATCTGCCACTTCTATTTCGCGCTGGCTTACCTTATTGTCCTTACCTACGACATAAACAAATTTCTTGTCCTGGATTTCATATGTAGCAGACTGCGGAATGATAATGGACGAAGAGAATATTTGGGGAAGAAGAACGCTTCCGGTACCGCCGCTACGAAGTTCGTGTTTGGGATTGGGGAATGTGGCACGCATGCTCACGGAACCTGTGTTTTGATCAATCACACCGCTAACTGTTTCCACCTTTCCTTCGTAGGCATAGATTGTTCCGTCGGTGAGTTTGAGTTTAACGGGAGGCATTTGTGCGATAGCCGTTTTCACATTGCCGCTGTTGCGTGTCATTTCGAGGAGTTGTTTCTCTGTCATTGAGAAATACACATACATTTCCGAAATGTTTGATACGGTAGTGAGTGGGGTTGCGCTTGCCGAACTAACAAGACTACCAACCCTGTAAGGTATTTCGCCTACTACGCCGTTTGACGGACTTACAACGGTGCAATAGCTGAGTTGCTCAAGGGCATTCGTAAGGTTGGCTTTAGCCTGAGCGAGCTGGGCTTCGCACGAAGCAAGGTTGTCGAGAGCTGTTTGAAGGTCAAAATCGCTTATTATCTGACGCTTGTGAAGTTCTTTCTTGTTCTCTACTGTGAGTTTTTGCGTGTTGAGCGTAGCTTTTGCTACTTCCACAGATGCCTTTGCGCTTTTCACCTGTGCTTCATACTGCACGCGATCTATCATAAACAAAGGTTGGCCTTGCTTTACGGTGCTTCCTTCGTCAACACAAAGCTTGGTTATGAAACCCGATACTTTGGGGCGGATTTCAATGTCTTGTTTACCTTTGATTGTTGCCGGATAAGATGTGGACTGTTCTGAAGAACTTGTACTAACGGTTGCCACAACAAATTCGTCGGGTGTGCCGCTATTGTCCGTGCTCGATTTCTTGCCGCAACTTACCAGGGCAAGAACCGCCAATGCTAATGCAAAACTGTTTCTCATCATTGGTTTTTTGAATTTGATTTTTATACTCTATATTTATCGGCTGCAAAGTTACGAAACATTTTTTTCTCTTAAAACGATATGTTTTCCCGCAAGCACTTAATAATTATTAATGACAAAAAACATACGGGTAATATATGTTAAAAGCTCGATTTTTACTGGCGAATGGGCTATTGTTTTTGCCTGATTTGACATCGCAAAAACTCCAAGGCATCTAATTTAAACTAGATGCCTTGGAATTTAAACTATGTCAGACATCGTTTTAACTAGATGCCTTGGAATTTTAGCGATATATAAACCTCTTGTAACCAGAACTTAACATCTGTGTAACAATAAGGCAATTTGATGTGCTGAAATTTGCACGCGAAAATACATTGTTATTATATGAACAGATTTCTTATCGCGGCTTTTATGCTCGGTGCATTCAATGCCGCTTTGTCTGCCCAAACCGAAAAAACTGACAGCGCCATTGTCAGAACTCCTATAATAAATGGTACGGTCAGGGGCAAATATGAGTATCAGCCACAGGAGGGAAAGGGACGTTTTGAGGTAAGAACGGCGCGCATAAGTGTATCGGGAGAAGCCGTGCCGCGTGTTGCCTACAAAGCTGAAGTGGACCTTTGCGACGAAGGCAAGATAAAGATGCTCGACGCATTCGTGAAAGTTAAACCGATAAGCGACATGGCATTCACGATAGGGCAGATGCGTGTGCCGTTTACAATCGATGCCCACCGCTCGCCCCATCAGCAATATTTCGCCAACCGTTCGTTTATTGCCAAACAAGTGGGAAATGTGAGAGATGTGGGAGCTATGATTGGATATAAGCCGAACGCCGACCTACCATTTATGATAGAAGCCGGATTGTTTAACGGCTCGGGGCTTACAAACCAGAAAGACTATTGGACCAAAAGAATTAACTTCTCGGCAAAAGCCCAAATGTTTCTCCCGACAAACACTACCATAGTTTTCAGCGTGCAGAAAATCCACCCCGACAGTTGTGATATAATAATGTATAACGCAGGTATTAACCAAAGATTTGGCAATCTTTTTGTCGAAGCAGAATATCTGCTCAAGACATACGCCCACAATGCGTTCAAGAAAGTTCATGCTGTTGACGTTTTCGGCTGCTACGACATTCCTCTGCGGAAATGTTTTTTCAGCAAGATATCACCGCTCATAAGATACGACTATATGAGCGACCATAGCGATGGAATGAGATATCTGGACGGGAGTGAAAACACTGCCGGCACACTCATCATAAACGACTACGAACGTTCGCGACTCACAGCGGGAGCCACGTTCAGCATCGGCAAACCTTTTGTATCGGACATACGGCTCAACTACGAGCAATACTTTTACCGTAGAAGCGGAGTGGCGAAAGTTTCGGAGAAAAACAAGTTTGTTATCGAATTTATGACGCGCTTTTAACCGAGTTCCACATAAAAACGCTTAGACACCCAATGCTATCAGTTGTTTTTCGAGAGCATTGGGTCTGTTGTTTGTACACTATCACAACAAATGGGTATTGCGGGGGCGGAAATAAGTAGCTAATTTTGCAGTATGGATAAGACTGTATTCAACAAACTGCTTGTACGCGCAGCTTTCGCCTTTTTGGCTGTTTTATGTGTGGTAATGGCTGTTGCGACATTCCTGGAATTATACAAAGGGTCTGATTTTGCTGCAAACTATATATATGGTGCTCCGTGGTTCTCCGCATTGTGGTTCGTGGTGGCGGCATGTGGAACAGCCTATCTGGCTTGGCGCAAAACATATAAGCGCTTGCTTGTTGGAGGTTTGCACTTTGCTTTGCTGCTTATACTGTTGGGAGCTTTTCTTACTCACATAACGGCAAAACAAGGTTATATACATTTGAGAAACGGTGAAAGCACAAAAGCATTCCTTGTGAAAGAAAAAGACGCAGAAACGTCGTCGGAACTGCCTTTTGAAATTACGTTGTCGAAATTTCAGGTGGTTTCATACCCGGGAACAGACGTAGCTTCTGATTACAAAAGTTTCCTTATTGTGAAAAAGCCCGGCGGACAAACCATCTCGACAAGCGTTTCAATGAACAACATTTTCAACGACTCCGGAATGCGACTTTATCAGGCATCCTACGACGATGATATGAAAGGAAGCACACTATCCGTGAACTACGACCCATATGGCACTCCCGTTACCTATACCGGTTACGGTTTGCTCTTCTTTTGTTTGATAGCCTGGCTGTTTTCCAAGAACGGAATGATGCGCAAGGCTTTGCGCAACCAGAAAACAATCGGAGCCGCAGCGTTTCTGTTGTTGCTTTTACCGCAAACGTCATCGGCGCAAACGCAGATAGTATTGCCCAAGAAGCAAGCGCAGGAAATAGGACGGCTCTTGATGAACTACGAAGGGCGCATTGCTCCGATAGAAACCTTTGCCGATGATTTTGTAAAGAAACTCACCGACGGCAAAACCACTTACAAAGGACTTACATCGGAACAAATTCTTACAGGCTGGATTTTCTTTCCGAGCAGATGGGAAGACGAAGATATAATATCGCTAAAAAGCAAAAAGTTACAAGAGTTTCTTGAACTGGAACGATATACGTCTTACACGAAAATAGCTGCCGCAATTTCTTATCGCTCTCCCGAAGAAATACAAGCGGTGGCAGGCAAGAAAGAAACGGAAAAATTGTCTGAAAAACTCTACCTTGTTTATTCGTTGGAGCAAGGCGAATTGATGAAAATGTTTCCCTATTCAAACAAAGGGCAAGTGAAATGGTTTACATACCTGGACAATTTACCTGCAAACATATCTAAACGCGACGCTGATTTGATACATATGTCCATGACAAGGATATACGGCTATATTCTAATGCAAAAGCCACAACTGATATCCGATGTCGTAAAAGAAATATCCGAGTTTCAGAAATCGCATGGCGGAAACAGTTTGCCCTCCGCCGCACAACAGAAATGTGAACACCTGCTGAACTCTTTCCCGTTTACCGGATTGTTGTTCAAGATAAACTTGGCAGCAGGATTGTTGGCGCTTTTCTTTTTCATAAGGAAGGATTCAAAACAAATAAGATTGGGTTTCATCGCAATATCAACGCTTACAAACATATTACTGCTTGGAGTTATAGTTTTGCGGGCGATTGTTGCCGGGCGCGTGCCTCTTAGCAATGGATACGAAACCATGCTTGTTTTGGCGTGGCTGATTCAAATTGTTTCGCTTATAACGTGCCGCCGTCTTGCATTGCTTAATTCTTTTGGATTGATAGGCTCTGGATTTATGTTGCTCGTAGCATCTTTACAAGCAGCCGACCCTAAAATTACTCCCTTGATGCCCGTATTATCATCTCCGCTGCTTGCGCTACACGTATCAGTTATTATGATGGCATACGCATTGCTCACGCTAACGTTTCTCACAAGTGTTTCTGCATTGGCGGCAGGGAAGTTTTCAAGGAAAAGAGAAACAGAAGAACGGCTAACCAATTTTGTAAGAATATTACTCCCGCCGGCTATAACGACATTGGGTATCGGCATCTTTGTTGGCGCTATTTGGGCAAACGTATCCTGGGGAAGTTATTGGAGTTGGGATTCAAAAGAGGTTTGGTCGTTAATAACATTTATAGTATACGGTTGGGCTTTGCACGAAGGAAGTTTTGCAAAATTGCGAACGGCAAAGTTTTTCAACGCATACATCGTTATAGCATACCTAACGGTTTTAATGACATATTTCGGAGTAAACATGATTCTTCCGGGAATGCACAGTTATTCTGGCATGTGATAATTGTGATTAAATAGAACGCGTATTTTAGAATGAGACTATCAGAGTTACATATGGGCGAGCGCGGTGTTATCGTCAAGATTTACGGTAACGGCGGCTTTCGCAAGCGTATTGTTGAAATGGGATTTATAAAAGGCAAGACGGTGGAAGCTGTATCCGACGCGCCGCTTCATGATCCCATTGTTTATAAAGTAATAGGATATAAGGTTTCTTTGCGTCGCGAAGAAGCCAAAATGATAGAAGTTATCAGCGAGAGTGAAGTTGCCGGGCACGAAAATTTCGATACTACGGAATTACGGCCGATTGAGTCGCACGAACCGCAAATCGGCAAGGCATCTGCCGAATCCGAACCGACACGTCTTCAACTTATGGAACGACTGGCGGCAGAACGTGGCAAGAATATAAAAGTTGCGCTGGTAGGAAATCCTAATTGCGGCAAGACTTCGCTATTCAACATCGCTTCGGGTAGTCATGAGCACGTAGGAAATTATTCCGGTGTAACGGTTGATGCAAAGGAGGGCAAGTTCGAATACAACGGCTACCATTTTGTGATTGTTGATTTGCCCGGAACGTATTCCTTGTCTGCTTACAGTCCGGAAGAATTGTATGTTAGAAAAAATCTGGTAGAGAACACGCCGGATATAATAATAAATGTGGTGGACGGTTCCAACCTTGAGAGAAACATGTATCTCACGATGCAGTTGATTGACATGAATTTCCCGATGGTTGTTGCCTTGAATATGTATGACGAGCTTGAGAAAAGCGGCGACAAGTTCGATTATCCGAGTCTTGCGTCGATGCTTGGCACTCCTATAGTCCCTACTATTTGTCGTAATGGTAAAGGTGTTGGCGATTTGTTCCAAACTGTGATTGACGTGTACAATGGAACGAACGACACTGCGAGCCGTCATATTCATGTTAACCACGGAGAAACGCTTGAGAAGTCGATAAATCGCGTAAGGGCGGCTATAAGTAAAGGCTCCGGCGATTTAAGTTCCAAGTATTCGCTACGTTTTCTTGCTATCAAGATGCTTGAAAACGACAGCGACGCAGAAAAAGTAATTGCCGCCCAACCTAATCACGAAGAAATCATTGCTGTAACTTACGAGGAGAAGAAACGTATAGAAGAAGAACTGCACGAACAGAGCGAATCGGCTATTGTAGATGCAAAATACGGCTTTATATCCGGCGCACTCAAGGAAACCTACCACCCGCAAGTCGTAAAGGAGCATCACCTCACGCTTACAGAGCGGATAGACTCTGTGGTAACAAACCGTTTCATGGGTTATCCAATATTTTTCCTGCTGTTGTTCCTTATGTTCGAGGCTACGTTCAGCCTCGGGCAGTATCCGATGGACTGGATAGACGGACTGGTTGGAAAGATTGGCGAATTTGTAGGCGAGAACATGCCCGACGGAATATTGAAAGACCTTGTAAGCGACGGAATAATCGGCGGAGTGGGGGCTGTAATCGTGTTTTTGCCAAACATATTGATTCTATATTTCTTCATCTCCGTGCTCGAAGACAGTGGATACATGGCGCGAGCCGCATTCATGATGGACAAATTAATGCACAAGATGGGACTTCACGGCAAATCGTTTATCCCTATGATTATGGGCTTTGGCTGTAATGTTCCCGCCATTATGGCATCGCGCACCATTGAAAGTCCAAAAAGCCGCCTTGTAACTATGCTTGTAACGCCCCTTATGTCGTGTAGCGCACGCCTGCCGCTTTATATTGTGCTTATCGGCGCATTTTTCCCAAGCCATGCTTCGCTTGTGATGCTTGGACTTTACGCTTTCGGAATAATGATGGCGGTGGTAATGGCGCGTATCTTCAGCAAACTGTTTATGAAGAAAGGCAATCTGCCGTTTGTTATGGAACTTCCGCCTTATAGAATGCCGACGTCAAAGACTATCATTCGCCACACGTGGGAGAAAGGACGCCAATATCTCCAAAAGATGGGAGGCATAATACTTACAGCAAGCATTTTGATATGGGCGTTGGGATATTTTCCCCGTCCCGATGCATCGCAAGCCGAGGCTGGTTCCAATTCTGAGGCTAATACCAATTCTTATATGGAGCGTATTGGCCGCGCCATTGAGCCTGTGATGAAACCGCTGGGCTTCGATTGGAGAATGAACGCCGGAATTATTGCCGGCACGGGAGCGAAAGAACTTGTGGTGAGCACAATGGGAGTGCTATATAGTCAGACATACGAATCAAACGGCGAAGAAACCGACGAAACCACGCATCTGCAAAAGGCGGTAAAGAATGCCATGACTCCGCGCAGCGCTGCATCATACCTCATCTTTGTGTTGCTCTATTTCCCCTGCCTTGCCACGATTGCCGCAGTGCGCAACGAAACGGGACAATGGCGTTGGGCACTGTTCACAGCAGTATACACCACACTTTTGGCATACATCTGTTCGCTGGCGTTCTATCAACTATGGGGAGTGTTTGTCTAACTCATTGTTTTTTAAAGTGTATTTTTACTTTTAGTATATAAAGAAAACAGTAATTCGTTTCGCTAAAAAAATACAACAAATATGCGCGAAACAAGGTCAGACATAATTTAAATTCCGACGCATCTAATTTAAATTAGATGCGTCGGAGTTTTTACGAGATGCCGTCTCCTAAAAACGGCTATGCGAGAGGGGAAAAAAACGCCGCTTTGCATCTGTTTTTTCCGCCACTAAATTTTGTCGAGATAGAAATCTTTTGTCAGTTGTTCATATTGCGGTGTCCGTCTGCCGTCTGTCGTTTGAAGCACAAGCGTATCGCGCACGGCTGATGAGGGAGAGCGGTCGGTTTTTATGAATTGCATCAGTTTTCGTTTGGCTTGTTTTCCTTCTTTGGTTACTACGTTAGTGATATGAACAGGGAGCAAATCCAATTCCCACGCATTATATTCCAAACCATCTGCGATATCCAAGGGCACAACAACTGCCAAACTTCCGCCGGGAACGAGCAAATTGTTTGCTGTAGCAACAAGTTGTCGAGGTGTAAGGGTTTCAAAACTCCGTTGCTTTGAGCGTGCCGAACCTTTTTCAAGGCTTCCTGATGGGAAAAAGGGCGGATTGCTCACAATAAGGTCGAACTTTTCGGGGATATCAAACGTGCGTATGTCGCAACAGGCAAACGTCAGCCTCGCCTCCCACGAACTTAGTGCGGCATTCCGCTTAGCAATCTCCACAGCCCCTGCGTTTATATCCACACCCGTTATCAATGCCCCATTGCAACGTTGTGCGAGCATCATGGCAATAAGTCCGCTACCCGTACCGGCATCAAGCATGCGCACCGCGCTTTGCGGGATATCTGTCCACGCTCCGAGAAGCACTCCGTCGGTACCCACACCCATTGCATCGCCTCCGCTTAGAACCGAAAAATGCTTGAAACGAAATGTTTTCATAAGCCCGTCGTTTGTCGCCATAACGTTTTTTGAGTTGAAACCGAATGCAAAAATACGAAAAGCCGTTTACTTTCGTAAATTATAAGTACTTTTGCACCTTGAATAATTAGGCTTGTGAACATAAGAAAGTGTAGAATCAATACAAGGTCTTATAGAACTATTATCCAAACAACCGAAAACAATTATGAGCAATATAAACGAAAACAAACAGTTTCAATTGATAGCCGACTTTGACGGGGACATCGACAAAGTGTTCAACGTGGAAGTAGACGGGGAAATCGGCATTTTGCCATTGCGCAACATGGCGCTCTTCCCGGGAGTGGCAATACCTTGCACCATAGGCAGAAAATCAAGTCTGCATCTCGTTAAACATGCAGACGACAAAGACGAATATATAGGCGTGCTGAGCCAAAAGAATCCCAATGTGGAAGTTCCCACAGAAGACGATATCTATGAAGTGGGCACACTGGCAAAGGTTGTGAAGGTATTTGAACTGCCCGACGACAATCATACCGCAATTCTGCAAGGCTTCGCAAGATTCAAAATCAAGAAAATCACTTCTACCGAGCCATATCTTAAGGCCGAGATCAGTGTGCTCAAAGAACAGTTGCCTGCAAAAACCAACAAAGAGTTTCCTGCACTTGCCGCCGCTTGCCGTGAAATCACCGAGCGCTATATGTCGCAGAATTCCATGCAGTCTGATCCTTCGTTCGCACTGCGCAATATATCCAACGACTTCTTCCTTATCAACTTTATCTGTACCAATCTGCCGTTTCCCTTGAAGGAGAAAAACGATTTGCTTCAGATAGGTTCGCTTGTCAAGAGGTCATACAAATTGGTAGGCATTCTTAACCGCGAAGCACAGTTTGCAGCATTGAAAGCCGATATCCGAAACAAAACACGTGAGGATCTCGACAAACAGCAAAAGGAATATTTCTTGCAGCAGCAGATCAAGAACATTCAAGACGAGCTCGGAGAAAATCCAAGCAACCAGGACGTGAAGGATTTGCAGGACAAGGCTTCCAAAAAAGATATGCCCGAAAATATCAAGGCTTTCTTTGAGCGCGAATTGAAGAAACTGGAACGCATCAATCCGCAGAATCCCGACTATAATGTGCAGCTAAATTATCTGCAAACGCTGTTGTCTTTGCCGTGGAACACAGTAACGGAAGATGATCTCGATTTGAAACATGCCACACGTGTATTGAATCAACAACATTATGGCTTGGAAAAAGTAAAGGAAAGAATACTCGAACACCTCGCCATATTAACGTTGCGACGTGATCAAAAGGCACCGATAATATGCCTTTACGGTCCTCCGGGAGTAGGCAAGACTTCGTTGGGAAAAAGCATTGCCGAAGCATTGAAGCGTAAATACGTGCGCATATCTTTGGGCGGCTTGCACGATGAGTCGGAAATACGCGGACACAGGCGTACATATATCGGCGCAATGCCCGGCAGAATTATCAAAGGAATGATAAAGGCAGGAGCAAACAACCCTGTGTTTATTCTCGACGAGATCGACAAAATTTCAGGAAACAACTATAACGGCGATCCCGCCTCGGCACTTTTGGAAGTACTCGACCCGGAGCAAAACAATAACTTCCACGACAATTTTCTCGATATAGACTACGATTTGTCGCAAGTGATGTTTATCGCGACGGCCAACTCGCTAAGCACTATTCCCTCGGCCTTGCTCGACAGAATGGAGCTAATAGAAGTGAGCGGATATATCACAGAAGAGAAAGTGGAGATTGCCAAGCGTCATCTTATTCCCAAAGAAATCAAAGCTACAGGTCTTGACAAATTGGACTCAGATTCTTCTGTAAGCATGAGCAAAAAAGCATTGGAGACTTTGGTTGAAATGTACACACGTGAGAGCGGCGTGCGTCAACTTGAAAAGCAAATAAACAAGATAATGCGGAAAGTTGCCTACAGAATCGTTGCAAATATATCTCCATCGTATGCCGGAAATCCGATAGCGCCAAAAGATTTGAAGGAACTTATAGGCAATCCGCCTTACAACAGAGACAAATATCAAGGCAACGAATATGCCGGAGTCGTAACCGGTTTGGCGTGGACCTCTGTCGGCGGCGTTATTCTTTACATCGAAACAAGTCTAAGTCGTGGCAAAGCGTCAAAACTCACCCTCACAGGTAATCTTGGCGATGTAATGAAAGAATCGGCCGTTCTAGCACTGGAATATATCAAAGCCCACGCCGACAAACTGGAAATAGACAGCAGAATTTTCGAGAACTGGAACATTCACGTTCATGTGCCCGAAGGAGCAACTCCCAAAGACGGTCCGTCGGCAGGCATTACTATTGCAACGTCTCTTGCTTCGGCATTGACGCAAAGAAAAGTGAGGGAAAAACTCGCAATGACCGGAGAAATCACACTTCGTGGGAAAGTATTGCCCGTAGGTGGCATAAAGGAAAAAATCCTTGCGGCAAAGCGCGCCGGGATAACCGACATAATAATAAGCAAAGAAAACAAGAAAGATATCGAAGACATTCCTGCTATTTATATCAAGCAATTAACTTTCCATTATGTAGAAAATGTGATGGAAGTACTCGACTATGCTTTGCTTTCAGAGAAGGTTAGTAACGCTGTTGACCTTACAATTGACAATAAAAAGCAAGACGAAAACAAAGATAATCCGCAGGAATGATATGAAGTTTACTCTTGAACATACAGACTCTAAAAGTTCTGCACGGGCAGGAATTATAAAAACTGCGCACGGGGATATCCACACACCGATATTCATGCCGGTTGGAACGCAAGCCACGGTAAAAGGGGTGCTTGTGCCGGATTTGAAAGACAGTGTCAAAGCTCAGATAATACTTGGCAATACTTATCATTTATATCTCCGCCCGGGAACGGAAATCCTTGAAAAAGCGGGAGGTTTGCACAAATTTTCTTCGTGGGACGGGCCTATTCTTACAGACAGCGGCGGATTTCAAGTCTTTTCTCTCACAGACATTCGCAAAATAACCGAAGCTGGTTGCGAATTCCGTTCTAATATCGACGGCAGCAAGCATTTCTTTTCGCCCGAGAAGGTTATGGATGTTCAAAGAGCGATAGGTGCAGACATCATAATGGCTTTTGATGAATGCGCCCCGGGAGATTCTACATACGATTACGCACGGAAAAGCCTCGCCCTTACAGAAAATTGGTTGGAACGTTGTTTTGAACGGTTCAACGCCACAAAACCTCTGTACGGTTACGAACAATCGCTGTTCCCGATAGTACAAGGGTGTACGTATGACGATTTGCGCAGGGAAAGTGCCAAAAATGTTTTGCAATACAATGCCGATGGTTATGCTATTGGCGGTTTGGCGGTAGGCGAGCCCACAGATGTTATGTATCGCGTCATAGAAGTTGTGAACGAGATACTGCCGGAAAATCGTCCGCGTTATCTTATGGGTGTCGGTACGCCTGCCAATATTCTTGAGGCGATAGAACGCGGCGTGGATATGTTTGATTGTGTGATGCCAACGCGTAATGGGCGTAACGCTATGCTTTTTACATCGCAGGGCATTATGAATCTTCGCAACAAGAAATGGGAAGACGATTTTTCTCCCATAGATCCCGAGAATATAAGTTACGTTGACACGCTTTATACCAAGGCTTATTTACACCATGTCTTCAAGGCGAAAGAACTTGTGGCACTTGAAATAGCTTCTATCCATAATCTTGCATTCTACCTGCATCTTGTGGGTGAGGCCCGCAAACATATTTTGGCCGGAGACTATGTGGATTGGAAAACAGAGACCTTGTCGGTAATAATGCGTAGGTTATGAAAATTTCTGCCATGGGATTAGTCGATACAATGCGGCAGTTTGTACGCAAGTTGCAAAAACTATTTGCAACCGACTCCGAAGTGGCGCAGATTCTTACCGAGGAAAAAGAAAGAAAAGACCTCAAAGATAAAAAGGGACGCAAGCCTTTTGTAGGGAAAATCGATAGATATATAATCAAGAAGTTTTTGGGAACTTACTTCTTTTCTATCGCATTGATTATGGCCATTGCCACGATTTTCGACTTCAATGAAAGAATCGACAAGTTTACTTCGTCTCACGCAACATGGCATGAAATTATTTTCGACTACTATCTGAATTTCATTCCTTATCTGGCGAATTTGTTCAGCGCGTTGTTTGTTTTTATTTCGGTGATTTTCTTTACTACAAAACTTGCCGACAATTCCGAAATTATAGCCATGCGTTCCACAGGAATGGGGTTCAACCGTTTGTTGCGTCCTTACATGATTTCGGCAGGGGTTATTGCTGTGCTAACGTTTACCTTGGGAGCGTTTGTGATACCCCACGGAAATGTGGAGCGTTTGAATTTCGACCAGCAATACATACACAAAAAGAAAGTAACCACGGCAGAAAACGTGCAGTTGCAGGTTGATACGGGTGTTGTGGCTTACATTCAGCATTTCGACAACGATACTAAAACCGGATACAACTTCTCGCTCGACAAATTCAGCGACAAAAAACTTGTGTCCCACCTTACTGCGTCTTCCATTCAGTATGATACTTTGGCGCAGAAGCGTTACAGATGGAAAATACGCGATTATGAGGTGAGAGAACTTCATGGTCTGCGCGAAAAGATATCTAATGGCTCGGAACTCGACTCTATTATAATGATGGAACCTTCGGATTTTATGTATTCGCGCAATCAGCAGGAAACGCTTACCTCACCGGAGTTATACGATTTCATACAAAAGCAGAAATTGCGCGGTGCGGCGAACCTCAGTATGTTTGAAGTGGAATTTCACAAGCGTTTTGCTGCTCCGTTTGCCGCTTTCATTCTCACCGTAATAGGCGTTTCGCTTTCATGCCAAAAGCGCAAGGGAGGCATGGGTCTTTCGTTGGGAATTGGGCTTGCCTTGAGTTTCTCGTATATACTTTTTGAAACGGTATCTTCCACGTTTGCAGTAAATGCAGGTTGGCCGCCGATGCTTTCAGCCTGGATTCCAAATATATTGTTTTCGATTGTCGCTTTCGTTCTCTACAAAAGAGCTCCGAAATGATTGTTTTTGATGAAAAACAATTTGGCGTTGTTGAAAACATATACTGTCTTTTTAAAAACATATAGGATATGGATTTTTACGATTTAGATTTAGACGATAAAGTTCTCGATGCCCTCGATGCCATGCGCTTTGAGGAATGCACGCCGATACAAGAAAAAACTATTCCGCCCATTTTAGAGGGGCACGATGTTATGGGAATTGCGCAAACTGGTACGGGAAAAACTGCAGCATACTTGTTGCCGATAATAAACCAACTGTATGTGGGCGATTATTCCAAGAGTTCGATAAACTGCATTGTGATGTCGCCAACACGTGAACTGGCGCAGCAGATAGACCAAGCCATGGAGGGATTTTCTTATTTCGTGCCGGTATCGTCGGTTGCCGTTTACGGAGGAAACGACGG
The DNA here is from genome assembly GCA_963660485.1 of bacterium. Lineage (GTDB taxonomy): Bacteria > Bacteroidota > Bacteroidia > Bacteroidales > Bacteroidaceae > UBA6398. The sequence goes on from CAVKYH010000001.1 coordinate 240,005, forward strand.
CATTCGCTACGAGCAGGAAAGCCGCAGTTTGCGTCTGGGAGCAGACATGATTATTGCCACTCCCGGAAGACTTCTTGCGCATATCCAATTGGAGCACCCCGATTTCTCAAAGGTGAAATTCTTTGTGCTTGACGAAGCCGATCGAATGCTTGATATGGGATTTTACGACGACATTATAAATATAAACAAACTGTTGCCGGAGGATTGCCAAAAGGTTATGTTCTCGGCAACAATGCCCGAAAAAATCAAACAACTTGCCAACGGAATTCTCCACAACCCGGTGGAGGTGAAGATAGCCGTTTCTAAACCTGCCGAATCCATAAGACAGCGCGTTTGTTTCTGTGCAGATACACAAAAATCTGCGGTAATACGCGACTTGTTTCAGAAGAACAAGGATTTAAGCAGGGTTATCATTTTCTCTTCGTCAAAGAGAATGGTAAAGCAATTGGCTATAGAATTGGCTGGAATGCACATAAATGTGGCTCAAATGCACTCTGATTTGGATCAGGCGCAGCGCGATGAGACCATGATGAAGTTTCGCAACAACCATGTATCGGTGCTCGTGGCAACCGATATTATTTCACGCGGAATAGATATTGACGACATTGAACTGGTGATAAACTACGATGTGCCTGCCGACCCCGAAGATTATATTCACCGCATTGGGCGAACTGCGCGTGCGGGTAGGGGAGGCGCCTCGCTCACTTTGGTTTGCGGCAAAGACCGCCAGCGTTTTCGCAACATCGAGAAGTTGATGGAGAAAAGGGTTGACATTTATCCTCTTCCCGAAGGAATGGAAACGGTGAGGGAGAAGTCTGAACCCAACAGGCCACGCGGCGAAAAGCGCAACTATAAACCGCGCAGAAACAACCGCAGACCTAATGACGACAGTCGCAAGCCGAATGACAAAGGCCGTAGACCGCATCGCGACAACCGTAATCGCCGCAACAACCGAAGAAATGGTAACACGCTTAACGACAACAAGAAAAACGATGCTTGATATGGGCTGAAACTAGGTCAGACATAATTTAAATTAGATGCGTCGGAATTTAAATTATGTCTGACCTAGTTTTTAATTATATCAGACCTCGTAAAAACGAACTCCGTAAGTATATAAAAATATCCCCGAAGCAAAACGCTTCGGGGATATTTTGTAGGTCATTTTATCTGTTGTAAGTTATTTCTTCAAGTTAGGCTCTTCAAGTTTGTAGCCATACTTTTTGTCGGCAATTCTTAGGCAGAACGCAATCACAAGCGACAACACTGCTATACCGGTAAACACGCACATAGGCATAGTGTAGTTGTAGAGATTCGTAGTTACTCCGTTTTCGGAAGTAGTGCCGATTATGCAATATGTTTCGAGTATGTAGCCTATCAGCGCAGGCACGCCCCATAAACCTATGTTCTGAATGAAAAATATGAGCGCATAGGCTGTGCCAAGTTGCTTTACGGGGAAAATCTTTGCTACACTGGGCCACATTGCACTTGGAACAAGCGAAAAAGCAATGCCGAGAATTATCATCAGGGCTATTGCCACCCACGCCGAATGAATGAAAGGAAGAGCGTAAACAAAGTGTACGCATATCAACATGAGCGAACCGAGCATCATAATAGATGCAGCCTTGCCCTTGCGGTCGATCATTCCGCCGAATACGGGCGTTAGAATCAATGCACCGAGTGCCGGCAGACCGGCAAACATTCCCGCAATGTCTTCGCTCACTCCATATTTGGTGATCATGAGCTCGGTAGCAAATTTCTGGAATGGGAACACGCAGGAATAAAACAATACGCAAAGCAAAGCGATGAGCCAAAAGCCCGGATTCTTTACAACGGCGAGTACGTCCTTGAAAGAGAATTTGTCTTCGTCTGAACTTTCAACTGAAACCTTTACCTGGCTGTCCAACTTGCGGTCCATGAAACTGAAAGCTATGAACGAAACCATTCCGCCCAAAAGCAATACACCGCCAATCAATAACGGAGTGTCGAGCTGAAACTTGCGCGCTATAGGAATTGCCAATGCGTAAGCCACTTGAGAACCGATGCGCGCCAAAGCCACCTGCACACCCATTGCAAGGGCAAGCTCTTTGTCTTTGAACCATTTGGCGATAATCTTGCTCACAGTGATTCCGGCTACTTCGGCACCTACGCCAAACACCGAATAACCTGCCGAAGCCATGAACACATCAAGTTTGTATCCCATGAACATATCGGTAGTTCCGCCATAGGTTGTAATAGCAGCATATTCCGCAGCAGTTCCACCAACCATGAGAATAGTTGCAAGAATACCGGTGAAACGAATGCCGAACTTGTCGAGAATAAGTCCACCCCAAATAAGCATGAGCAGGAATACATTGAGAAAACTGTATGCTCCCGTAAACATGCCGAATTCTCCGCTTGTCCAATGCAATTCGCCCTCGAGCATACCTTTCAAAGGCGCCATCACATCGTTTACATAGTATGCCGCCATCATCGTGAACGCCACGATGAAAAGCGCTGACCATCTTGCAGCGGCAGAGTCGTTGAGATGTTTTGTAGTTTTGGTTATTATACTCATATCAATGATTTTTATTTCTTGAGCCATTTATCAAGCCAACGGAAGAACGTTCGTTGCCACATAATTCCGTTTTGCGGTTTCAAAACCCAATGGTTCTCGTCGGGGAACAAAAGCAACTGTGCGGGAATTCCACGCAGACGTGCCGCATTGAACGCCGACTCGGCTTGAGTATATTCTATACGGAAATCACGCTGGCCATGAATGCACAAAATAGGAGTGTCCCATTTGTCAACGGAAAGGTGGGGAGAATCAGAGAATACTTTCTGCAATTTGCCGTCGGGCTTAACCCATGGTGCAGTGCCCATGTCCCAGTTAGCAAACCACATTTCTTCGGTTTCTACATACTGCTGTTGTGTATTGAATATGCCATCGTGGGCAATGAAACACTTGAAACGTTTGTCGTGGTGCCCGGCAAGCCAATAAACGCTATAACCGCCGAAACTTGCGCCCACACAACCGAGACGATCTTTGTCAACATAGCTTTCTTTGGATATATCATCAATTGCAGATAGGTAGTCCTGCATGCAAAGCCCCGTGTAATCGCCCGAAATTTCCTCGAGCCATTCCGTGCCAAAGCCCGGAAGACCGCGACGGTTGGGCGCAATAATGATATAGTCGTTTGCAGCCATTATTTGGAAGTTCCAACGATAGCTCCAAAACTGACTTACGGGAGATTGCGGACCGCCTTCGCAGAAAAGAAGCACAGGATATTTTTTGTTGGCGTCGAAATGGGGCGGATAAATCACCCAACACAATTCTTTTTTCCCGTCAACAGTGTTCACCCAACGTTCTTCAACTTTTCCGAAAGTGGTTTTGTCGTAAATATCTTTGTTTACAAACGTAAGTTGAGTGTTTTTGCCGTTCTTGGCATTCACATAATAAATCTCATCAGCCTGACTGATGCTATGTCGTTTTACCAATAGATTACCATTGGCGGCATTGTATCCCACAAGACTGTAATCGCAAACATCATCTGTGATTTGCTGTACCTTGCCTTTCAGATTGGTAGAATAAAGATTGGTGCGCGCATACCAAACTCCCGCAAAAAACAATTCCTTTGAATTATCTTTCCAACAATAATTGTCAACGCCACTGTCAAAAGCCTCGGTAACATACGTTTTGTTGCGCGTAGCAAATTCATATACGCAAAGACGAGTACGATCGCTCTCATATCCGTCGTGTTTCATGCTTGTCCACGCAATATATTTACCATTCGGAGAAAACTTAGGGTTGTCGTCGTAACCAAGATTACAATCGTCTCCATCGTATACGCGTTGGTCTTTTAGCGAACGGGTATAGTCTATTTTTCTCGGCTGTTTAATGTCGCGTGTAACAGGCTTACACAAGTTCAAAGTAGCTCCGCTTTCGAGATCATACAAGAAAATATCGCTGTCAGTGCTTACCGCATAATCTCTACCGGTTTTCTGGCGCAACACATAAGCAAGTTTTTTAGAATCCGGGCTCCATGCGAATTCCTCCATACCGCCAAAGGGCATCATGGGGCATTCGTATGGCTGGCCTTCCAATATATCTTTTGCATTCTCAACCTTGCCGTTTACAACATCTGCAAGGAAAGGATGAGGAATAGAGCGCACGTATTGATCCCAATGCTTGTACATCAAATCATTTATAAGCATTCCGGACGCTTTAGGAAGGTCTTCGTCATTTTTTGCTATGGACACTTCGGTAGGAACCTCGTGAATTAGAATTACACGTTTTCCGTCGGGAGAAAAAAGGAAGCCTTCGATATCATCTTTCTCGTTGGAAATACATTGTTTGTCCGTACCGTCAGCATTCATCGTCCAAAGTTGATTTACTCCGTCTTTGACTGATAAATAAGCTATCTTGCTTCCATTTTCAATGAATACGGGCTCTGTTTCACTGGCTTGAGAGGTTGTACTCTTGGTTTCGCCACTTTTCAAATCCTTTATAAATATAGCCGTATGCCCTTTGTTCTCTTTTATATCGTAAGTGGTAACGGTGTAAACTATTTTGTTCCCATCAGAAGAAGACACAACGTTGCCGATTCTGCCCATAGACCAAAGACGTTCCGGGGTAAGGCGATCGTCATTGCTTGCGGCAGCAACAAATTGTGGACTTATGGAAAACATAGCTATTGCAAGTGAAAAAATAAGTTGTTTCATATCCTATTTCTTATGCTTTTGACGTTCTTGCTGCAATTTCATCATTTCTTCCTGTTGCTTCTGCAAAGCTTCAAGGCGTGCTGCCAAACCGCTCATCTTTTTGGGTTTTTCCTTGTTTGCCTGATAATTTTTCTCAAGTTTCTCAAGGAGTTTCTTTTCATCTATGGTGCGGCGAAGATACCACATGGTAAGCGCACTGAATAGAAGCGAAATGAAATAATAATAGTTCAAACCAGCCGAATAATCGTTGAACACGAAAAAGAAGAACACCGGCATGAGATACATCATCCATCTCATTATTTTCATCTGGCTTTCCTGCTGCGTGCTCATCATGTCTTTCTGCATTCGCATGCTCATAACGCTATACACAACGTTAGTAACGCAGAACAATATACAGAAGGCGCTGATATGATCTCCTATGAGCCAAATAGGATGGGAGAACTGTATTATTGGGTCATAGGTGGAAAGATCGTCAACCCACAGGAAACTTTGTTGCCGAAGTTCTATTGCGTTTGGAATAAAGTTGAACATGGCAATCCAGATAGGCATCTGTATAAGCATAGGTAGACAACCGCCCATCGGGCTCGCACCGTATTGGCTATAGGTTTGCATTATCTCCTGCTGCTTTTTCATATTGTCGGCAGGATCTGGGTATTTCTCGTTTATTGCATCTATTTTCGGTTTAAGCACACGCATCTTCGCACTACTCAAAACGCTTTTGCGAGTAGGTATGTACACTATGATACGCAACAGTATTGTGATGAGAAGCAGGACTATTCCCATTGACAATCCCAAATCGGTAAGCCAGTCGAATACATAAATCGTAAAATATCTATTGATGTATCTGAACAAAGGCCAGCCGAGATATACGAGGTGCTCAAGTTTCAGATCTTTGTCGGGGCTTACGATGTCGTCTATTTTTTGAAGGGTACGGAATTTGTTCGGGCCTAAATAGAATTTGAAAGATGAAGTTTTGTTTCCCGAAGGGTCGAATGTAGTTTCCGCATTAGCCTCGTATTGTTTGAGGAATCCCTTGCTAAGATCCTTTTCCGGTTCGCTTTTGAGATTTACTTTGCTAAATTGTGCATCAGCTATGAGAGTAACGCCGAAGAATTGGTCTTTGAATGAAATCCAGTCGAGATTTTCATCCAAGTCTTTGGTTTCTTCTTTCTGAGGGTCGAGACGGTCTGTGCTGCCGTTGGCTTCCTTGTAGGTGAGTGCGGCATATTGGTTCTCGAATTTGTAGCCACGTTCCTGTTGTTTCAAAAGTTCGCTCCATTCCAGGCTCATGGTTTTTGCCGTAGGCAACAGATATTCCTGCATTCCTTCGGCTTTCAAATCCATATTCAGCACGTAGCTGTTGTGCAGTTTGTAATTAATGCTAAGTTTGCCTCCGTTTACAGCCTGAGCCACCATTGTTACGGTGGAGTCGGTGATATTTTCCGGGGTAAACACCAACGAAGCGGTATTGATGTTTTGTTTTTTCCCGGCTATCGTAAACGCCATATCGGCATACTTGTCGCTGTAAAGTAGGAGGGGTTTCTTGTCCTGTCCGTTGTAGTTTTTCAGAACCGCTTGCCCTATAACTCCGCCTTTAGTGTTTATTCCGATAGTGATTTCGTTGTTTTTCAAGAATACAAGTCTTGATTTTTCATTGTTGGCAACGAAAATTCCGTCGGAGTCTTTTTCGGCGTTAAGCGTTTCTGCATTTGCAGAAGCGATGTTTTTGTTTGTTTGTTCTGCCTGCTTTTGCTGTACTGCACTAATAGAGTCTTGGGCGCGTTGTTGCCTTATCTGCTCTTCGCTTGGGCGGTTGAAATAGCTGAAGCCGATTATTACGGCGATTATTAACAAGAAACCTATTACGGTGTTTTTATCCATCTGTTATATGCTTGGTGTTATTGTTTTGCCTTACTTGCTTTCGGGCGTGTTGTCAACTATTGTTTTGATGAAGTTAAGGAACAATGGGTGGGGGTTGAGCACTGTGCTGCTGTACTCGGGGTGGAATTGTGTGCCCACGTACCATTTCAATCCGGGAATCTCTACAATTTCCACGAGATTGGTTTCGGGATTTGTTCCGTCGCACATCATGCCTGCTTTTTCGAATTCTTCGCGGTAATCATTGTTGAATTCGTAACGATGGCGATGGCGTTCTTCTATCAGGTCTTTGCCATAGATTTCGCGAACCTTGCTTCCGTTTTTGAGGGTGCACTCGTAAGCGCCGAGACGCATTGTCCCGCCAAGATTTGTAATGTTTTTCTGTTCCTCCATAAGGTCGATGACGTTGTGGGGAGTCTTCTCGTTCATCTCTATACTGTCGGCGTCTTTATAACCGAGCACATTGCGGGCAAATTCAATTACCATCATCTGCATGCCGAGGCATATTCCGAACGTTGGTATATCGTGTTCACGGCAATATTTGGCTGCAACAATTTTTCCTTCGATACCGCGCTGGCCGAATCCCGGACATATTACGATTCCCTGCATGCCTTGCAGTTTTTCTGCTACGTTGTCGTTGGTCAGGTATTCGCTGTTGATGAAATGGGATACCACCTTGCGGTTGTTGTATGTGCCGGCTTGCGAAAGAGATTCGAGAATACTTTTATAGGCGTCCTGCAAATCGTATTTGCCCACAAGACCGATGTTTACAACTTCGGTAGCTTTGTGGCGACGTTCGAGGAAAGCTCTCCAAGGACCGAGGCCCGGAGTTTCGCCCGGCTCTATGCCCATTTTGCGAAGTATGGTGGAATCGAGTTCCTGCTCTTGCATTCTCAGAGGTACTTCGTAAATCGTAGGTTGGTCTGTGCTCTGAACCACGGCATTGGGATCTACGTTGCAGAAGTTCGCTACTTTTTTGCGTATTCCCGCATTCAGATCGTGCTCTGTCCTCAAAACGAGGATATCGGGCTGTATTCCCAAACTTTGCAACTCTTTCACGGAGTGCTGGGTGGGTTTTGTTTTCAATTCCTTGGCTGCCGAGAGAAACGGAACATAGGTGAGGTGTATGCAAAGTGCGTTTTTCCCGAGTTCCCATTTGAGTTGGCGTATGGCTTCGAGGAATGGCAGACCTTCGATATCGCCTACAGTTCCGCCTATTTCGGTTATTACGAAATCGAAATGGTATTTGTTTCCCAAGTAGAGTATATCGCGTTTGATTTCGTCGGTGATATGCGGCACCACCTGAATGGTCTTGCCCAAATAATCGCCGCGACGCTCTTTCTCAATCACATTCTGGTAGATGCGTCCTGTGGTGAAATTGTTGTGGCGTGTGGTTTTGATGCCGGTGAAACGCTCGTAGTGTCCGAGGTCGAGGTCGGTTTCCTGTCCGTCTGCCGTAACATAGCATTCTCCGTGCTCATAGGGATTGAGCGTGCCCGGATCAACGTTTATATAAGGGTCGAATTTCTGAATGGTTATGTTGTAGCCACGGGCTTGTAGGAGTTTACCGATCGAAGAAGAGATAATTCCTTTACCTAACGACGAAGCAACGCCGCCTGTTACAAAGATATACTTGGTTTCAGCCACGATTATATATTTTAAATGATTTAACTTCTGAAGGGGTTGCCACACCTTTGCAGCTTTTCCTAAGTCTGCAATACACAAAAGAAAGGCTATTTGTGCGGCTTTGCATGATGTTCAAATTCTGTACGAAATAAACCGCTTGCAAAATTACTAAATTTCCGCCGTATGAGTTGTGTGGAAAGTGTAAAAACTTAGTATTTCTACAATACGGCATCTCGTAAAAACTCCGGGCCATGTAATTTAAATTAGATGCGTCGGAATTTAAATTAGGTCTGACATCGTTTCAGACCATATCTGACATGTTTTTCTCGGCTGTATTCGGGGGTAAAAAACAAACGGAGAATACAAGAAAAATCTCGCATTCTCCGCTTCTATTTACGGTATTTTGCTTCCCGATGCCTTATGTTGGAAATGTCAAGAGGCCGGGAAACTGTTTCAAACGTCAGTCGGCGGTTTCGTAGTCCACGCAACTTCTCCCGCAAAGCAACGGCTTCAATGCAGAAGCCACTTTCACGTGCTCGGGATTCTTGCCATATTCAATCACATCCTGCAATGTATCAAATTTGCTGTAAAGACAAATGTTCCATTGCTCGGCTGGATTGATATTGAAACCCACTTCGATTTCACGAATCGTAGGAATAACGGCTTTCAAAGCCAATATACCGCTACGAAATTGCTCCGCAGCCTTTTGACGAACGTCTGCGGGCGTTTTTTCGTCGAACCGAAACATTACTATATGCTTTACCATTGTTCTTTTTAATAATAAGATTTATATTTTTGGCGGTTTCCGATTGTCAATATTTTTCGCATTCCGCAAGAAATTCTACTATCCCGCCTTCAAGACCGTCGGCCTTTACGGCAATGCCGTTTATACCGGTATCGACAACCGACTGAAGATTTGCAGCATTGATTTCGCCGCAAGCCACAACGGGAATTCTTACGTTCTGCTCCTGCAAACCGTTCACGATATCGGTGTAGGTTTTCAGCATAGCGCTTGAATCTGTTACGGTATCCCTATTTGTTTTTATTGTAACGTAATCAGCTCCCGTCTTCTTGGCATCGATAATTTCGGAAAGGTTCTCTGCCGTTGCGCCAATAATGAATCCTTCTCCCAGAGTTCTTCTCTCCAAACCTACGTTGGCATGGCAAAGGTGCACACCGTCTAACTCCAACTTCTTTACCAGTTCTATGTTGTCTTCTACAATAAGCGTAGCTTCGTGGTCGTGGCAAATTTTTTTCAATTCTTCTATAAGGGTTTCTTCTTTCTTTTTAGGAGAATCACTCACCTGAAGTTGTATCCATTTATACCCATTAGCCAATGCTTTTTCCACATCTGCACGGGGATTCTTCTGAACTTCGGAAAATAAAAGTTGAACAGGAATCATTTTGCTTGCATAGCTTTGTCGGCAGCCTCGGCTGCTTTTCTTCCGTCGCCCATTGCGAGAATCACAGTAGCCCCACCGCGCACGATATCTCCGCCGGCATATACATCTTCTCGTGCCGAACGCATTTCTTCGTTTGTTACGATAGTGCCCTTGTCGCTAATTTCCAATCCGCTTACAGAGTTCGGAATAATAGGGTTGGGACGTACTCCGATGCTGACAACTACCAAATCGGCGGGAAGCGTTTCTATTGCGCCGGGAATCTCCACAGGTCTTCTGCGGCCGGAACTGTCGGGTTCGCCAAGCTCCATCTTTTGTAATTTAACGGCTTTTACTCTTCCGTCTTCATCAGCCAAATATTCGATAGGGTTGTGCAACGTCATGAAATTCACACCTTCTTCTTTCGCATGTTTGACCTCCTCTTTACGCGCAGGCATCTCTGCTTCCGAACGACGGTAAACAATCGTCGCACTCTCGGCTCCAAGACGCAACGCAGTTCTTACAGAATCCATAGCAGTGTTTCCACCGCCTACTACAACGACGTTCTTTCCAAAGGGAACAGGAGTTGCAGAATCTTTGGACGAGGCGTCCATAAGGTTCACGCGGGTAAGATATTCGTTTGACGAGAGAATGTTGATATAGTTCTCACCGGGAATGTTCATAAACCGTGGAAGTCCAGCGCCGCTGCCCACAAAAATAGCTTTGTAGCCTTCTTCTTCGAGTTGCTCCACACTTATTGTCTTTCCTACGATACAGTCTTTCACGAAAGTTACTCCCATTTTTTGCAGGTTCTCGATTTCTGCATCTACAATCTTGTTTGGCAAACGAAACTCGGGAATACCATATTTCAAAACCCCGCCGATTTCATGCAAAGCCTCGAATACCGTAACAGAGTAGCCTTTCTTAGCCATATCTCCTGCGAAAGAGAGCGCAGAAGGTCCTGAACCAACCGTAGCAACTTTTATATTGTTTGCAGGCTTACACTTGGGCAATTCGCCATGTCCACTTTCACGTTCATAGTCTGCGGCAAAGCGTTCAAGATAACCGATAGCGACAGCCTTGCCTCCGGTTTTCAAATGTATACAGTTGGATTCGCATTGTTTTTCTTGGGGACAGACACGACCACATACCGCCGGCAAAGAACTTGTACGTTTCAAAACCTGCGCAGCTTTCAAGAAATCTCCAGTTTCTATGTTCTTGATGAATCCAGGAATGTCAATACCCACAGGACAACCTTTGACGCAGCCGGGATTAGCGCAATCCAAGCATCGCATGGCTTCTTTTTGCGCCTGTTCTTTGGTTAGACCTTGATTAACTTCCTCGCGAAGGCTATGTGCTCTGTATGTGGGAGGAAGTTCCCGCATTTCAGCGCGCGGTATCTGCATACGCTCCTTGGGTTTAACCGACTTGCGCAAATCCACACGCCATGGGGAATTTCTGTCATCGCCTTCATCTGTTACCTCAAGCGATTTCATTTCTTCGGTTTCCTGTGGCTTGTAAGCTTTGAGCCTCATCAACATTTCGTCGAAGTCTACTTCGTGGCCGTCGAACTCTGGACCGTCAACGCAAACGAATTTGGTTTTTCCACCGACCGTTATACGACACGCTCCACACATACCAGTTCCGTCTACCATTATTGTATTTAGGGAAACATCGGTAGGAATATTGTATTTCTTGGTCAACAGACAAACGAACTTCATCATTATGGCTGGACCAATTGAGAAGCATTTGTCTACCTTCTCGCGATTTATTACTTTTTCAACTCCTTGGGTAACCAAACCTTTTTCGCCATAGGAACCATCGTCTGTCATTACAATAACTTCATCGGAAAATTCCTGCATTTCCTTTTCCAATATAATAAGGTCCTTTGAGCGTCCGGCAATCACGGTTACAACTCTGTTGCCAGCCTTTTTCAAAGCTTCTACAATAGGAAGTAGGGGAGCTGTACCCACGCCTCCGCCTGCACAAACCACTGTTCCGTAGTTTTTGATTTCTGTAGGCTTGCCCAAAGGCCCCACAACATCTTCCAGATAGTCTCCCGGTTGCATTTCACAGATTTTCGTTGTGGAATATCCCACTTTCTGAATTACCAAAGTAATTGTGCCTTTTTGTTTGTCGGCTTGAGCGATTGTTAGAGGTATACGTTCGCTTTCTTTGTCGGCACGGATTATTACAAAATTCCCAGCTTTTCTCGATTTTGCGATTAGCGGTGCTTCTACAACCAGTTTGAATACGTTTGTAGAGAACTGTTGTTTTTCTATTATTCTATTCATGATGTTCGTTTCTGTATCTTTGTTGATTTACTGCAAATTTACAATTAATAAAGCAAAAGACGAGAAGAATTTACACCAATAATGGTAAAAACAAACAGAGAGAAAGTTTTTTTGCTTCCTCTCTGTTTGTTAGTATGTCGAATGTAATTTGTGTTTTACCACGGATCTTCTCCGGTTGCTCCGTTGTATACTGATTTCGGAACCATTTCAAAGTAGTCGAGCATGCAGCACGTACGTGTGTTGTTGAGCACAGACTTTATTCTAATGTAATATGTTTCGTTGGCAGACATGTTGCCGCTCCAAAGAATCTTGCGCAAACGGATATAGTCGCCTTCTGCGCTACGCAAGGGAGATGTTACAACGCCGCCACTTGTTGGCATTCCGTTGTGCTTGTTGTTTTTCATGTATCCGTGCGCACGCATTGTTTTGTCAATCTCACGAATTTCGTCCAAATCGCCGTCTTTGGGATCGGCTTTCCAACCGATTTTCGGATTAGAAGCGGCTACACGGAAATCAAGCGGGAGACCGATAGGAGTAGGATTCAAACGGTCGGTGCCAAGATATACCTGGAACATACCGAAGTGCTGGATTTCCGGCGCACACATGCGAAGTTCCCAAGTACCGTCGAAAGGAACTGGCGGCAATTTGAAAGTCAAGTCATATTGTCCGATGATATTGATTTCATCGCCTTGCATGTTGTGTTGGTTTTGTGTATGGTATGGCACATAACGCCATTTGGTGTCATCGGTGTACCAGAAAGTTGACAGATATCCCGTGGGAATGAATCTCCATCTGTCATCTTCCACCTGACGCATACCGTTTGTCATAAGTTCGGGGCAGATAGCGGCGAAGTCAAAGCGCAGACGTTCGTTGAGTACCTTTCCGGGAACGTCTTCATCGTATATAAGCACTTCGTCTATGGGATAATAGAAACCGTTCAACGCATTGGTGGAACTTCCGCCGTTGAGTTGTGTTACCAACGAGCCGGGACGATCTACCGTTATCTCATCGTATGTTCCGAAGAACGCATTGTCGTAAGTGGAGTGGCGGTTTATACGGATACCGTCGGTTTGTTTTCCTTCCGTGAGCTTAATCAAACGGCGCGGTTTGCCCATAGTTTCATAATATTCCCAACAATTGATGGTCAATGCCGAAGGATTTTTCCAGGAATATCCCATTTCGTTGTGATGCACCACGAGTTTGTTCCAAGTTATGCGTTCGGGGAGCAAGTGATAAGAGATGAATTGGTTCACTGCATTGTCTTGGCTCGTAAGGTCGTCGCTCTTGGCATTGGGATATGCTTCCTTGCATTTTTCAATGAACTTGGCATCGATTTCTGCATAGTTGGTAACGTTGCCGTTCGCGTCCAAAATAGGAGCAGGAATGCCCCATTGTTTTTCAAACACGCTGTCGGGTTCAACGAATGCCGTGTAGCCGATATAGCGGTGCTCGGGGCTCGGACCAACTTCGCCGCCGGAAGTATTTCCCGGGTCGATAGAACCATATTCGGGGTGATCGTATTCATACACAAGGTCAATGTATTGAACCAAAGAGTCTGCCCAACCGGTGGCATCGAGCATTCGTGCAAATATTCTCAAGTTTGGAGTTTGCTTGATAAGGTCGGGTAGGGAAGAGTCGCTCATGTCGATCACGCGGTCTATTACGTGTACGTATCCGTTCGAAACTTCGTTGTCCTCAGATATGATTTTCGACTTGTTGTTTATATAGATATTTGCTTTTCCTGCAATGCTGTCGTAATTGAAGTTCACTTGCAGGTAACGGTCGTTCATATTCGATTCGCCCAATGTGCCTTCTGTAAACTGGGTGGTGAGATAGGCATCACTCTCTCCGTTGTCGACGATACTGTTTCTAACAATAAAATCGGCTATGGTGTCTTCCACTTGGGTTATGTCGAAGTTTTTTGTGCTGTAAACGGAGTCGATGAACGTTTGTATGGCTTCGTTTGAAGGGGCAAAAACCGTGTAGTTTCCTCTAGCCGAAAGCAACTCCGAAAAATGAGAGTCGGATTTCTTGCTGATCTGCACCCTGCCTAAAAGGTAGGCATAATTTGTAAGATTGTCTACTGATTTGAGGTATGTGTAGGCACTTTGTCCGTTAAACACGTACAGATTACTTTCGTCCACCTTGTCGCTACAAGCGTTGAAAAGCAGACCAAAGAACATGAACAAACATATTGATTTTAATGTTTTCATGAATTTTTTCATTATTGTTTTTCTTTATATTGCTAATATTTGTTTGCAAATATAGGGATTTCAGACAAACTCTCGATAAAAAACTTTACAAAAAACGCCGTTTTTGACATTCGTAATGTCGTTTTTTAATTTTTTACTCTTGTATCGCAGCAAAAAAAATATAAACGGTTTTTGTTCCCCGTTACATTGCGGCTTTTTCGCCCGTTTTTTGAGGGCGAAAAATCATGCCGGATTATCGTTTTTCCGATGTCAGACATTCTTGTAAACAATGTCTGATATTATTCAAACAATGTTTGATATTGTTTTTGGCATATCGCATGTCGTGAAAAACGGTATGTCTTGCGAATATTTTATTACATTTGCAGGAGTAACTAAAACTAATCTCAAAACAATGAAAACTAAAGCTCTACTAACCATTTTGCTCGGGGCAGCGATGACATGCGCCCAAAATCTACCAGCACAAAACAAGGCGGAAATCGTTATCAATGCCGATTTGGGCAAAACCACAATCAGTCGCCATATCTACGGACAGTTTACGGAACATCTGGGACATTGCATTTACGGCGGGCTGTATGTGGGTGAAGACTCCAAGATTCCGAACACAAACGGTGTGAGAAACGACATCATCGAAGCGCTCAAGCAAATCAGAGTGCCCAACATGCGCTGGCCGGGAGGCTGCTTTGCCGACGAATATCACTGGCGCGACGGAATAGGTCCGAAGAAAGACCGCCCCAAAATGGTCAATACCAACTGGGGAGGCGTTGTGGAGGACAATTCGTTTGGTACAAACGAATTTCTCAACCTTTGCGAATTGCTCGGAGCAGAGCCGTATATCTGCGGAAACGTGGGCAGCGGCACTGTGGAGGAGATGAGCAAATGGATAGAGTATATGACTTTCGACGGGGAGAGTCCTATGACAAAGTTGCGCAAGGAAAACGGACGCGAAAAGCCGTGGAAAGTGAAATTCTTCGGAGTGGGAAACGAAAACTGGGGGTGTGGCGGAAACATGACGCCCGAAGGTTACGCCGACCGCTATCGCCAATACCAAACTTTCTGCCGCAATTACAGCGGCAACCAGTTGCGGAAAATTGCCGGCGGACCTAATGTGGACGACTACAATTGGATGGACGTGCTTATGCGGCAAACCAACAACGGCATGCGCTGGGGAGTGTCGCTCCACCATTATTCCTATCCCAACGGCTGGGACAAGAAAGGCCCTTCGCGTGATTTTTCGGAGGGCGACTATATACGTACTCTCGACCGCGCATGCTTTATGGACGAACTCATTACAAAACATTCGAGCATCATGGACAAATACGACCCCGACAAACATACGGCGCTCGTAGTGGACGAGTGGGGAGCCTGGTACCAATGTGAACCGGGCACCAACCCTGGATTTTTGTACCAGCAGAACACTATGCGCGATGCTATACTTGCAGGGCTGACGCTGAACGTTTTTCATAAACACGCCGACAGAGTGCGCATGGCCAATATAGCCCAGATGGTGAACGTGTTGCAGGCTCTTTTCCTCACCAAAGACGAAAAGATGATCAAGACGCCCACGTATCACATCTTCGACATGTATAAGGTGCACCAGGACGCAACTCTTCTGCCCACCGACCTGAAATGCGGCAAGTATACATATAATTATATGAATCTTGACCAAGTGAGCGTTTCCGCTTCAAAAGACAAGGACAATGTAGTGCACGTTTCGCTCGTCAATGTCGACCCCAAGAATGACGTTGCGGTAACTTGCCACATCAGAGGCATGAACAGTCCCAAAGCAATGGGAGGACAAATAGTTTCTTCGGCTAAGATTACCGACTACAACTCGTTTGAGAATCCCGACGTCGTAAAACTTGAGAATTTCAACGGCTATAAGATGAAAAACGAGGAACTTACAGTTAATCTGCCGGCGAAATCCGTGGTTACGATAGCACTGAAATAAAAACAGCAAAACACCGCAAAAAACTCCGACGCATCTAATTTAAATTAGATGCGTCGGAATTTAAATTACATGGCCCGGAATTTTTACAAGATGCGACCTTGTTTTGACGGTAAGCCATGGGCTTCAAAAAACATAAGAACAAACCCTCTGCGCATTGAGGCAAATGCTTTGGCAGAGGGTTTGATTTTATAGTAAAACAAGTATTGCAATCTTGTTATAAGCTTGTAGCCGGCATAGCAGAGGGAGCAAAACCTCCACTGTTGGTGTTGTAGATATCTACGCGCCACCCCTTGTCTTCATACCTTATGAAATCGGCATTTCCAAGCGTGCGCTCGCCGTTTTTGTGCGATGTGAATTCTGCGCCAAACGGCGTGATGCCGTTGAACACGCAAACAAAATTGCATTTGCCTATTCCCGCCCTTTTATAAGTCTCCGGGCAATAAACGTCAAGCACCTTTTCTATTTTGTAGAAACCGGTCAAAACGTTCACTGTGGTATATTTCACCCTTTTCAAAGCCTTACTGTAATCATCATTACCGGCAACGGTGGTATTTCCCTCGGATTTCGCAGGAACAACTTCGGCTGAATCGGCTGCGGTTTCCCCCATGCCCGAAACCAAATACAATGTGTCGGTCATATTGTGGTCATCATATTCCGGGATATCGTCTTCGCCCTGCGGCCTAACGGGAGGATTTTCCACGATATACTTCTTGCCCTCTTCGCTAAGCGACACCTCGGCAAAATAGTGCTTCACATCCTTGAAGAAAACCTTTGTGCCTTCCCACCAGGTGTATCTTTCAAAACGGTGGTGCTCTGTGATTTCGCTTATCTTGCAATTGATTACTCCTGCCTTGGAAAGATTTTCGAGTTTCTTGCGGGCAATGGAATCTACCTCGTAATATCCGATGTTGAAACCTATCACCTGACTGCTGTCGCGGAATGCAGTTTCTTTTTCAAGCGCTTTCTTTGCGGCGCGCGGGGTCAGCGTTTTGTTTTCACACGATGCGAGCAAAAGCATAAGCATCATTGCCGCCAAAAGCCCCGATATTTTTATTGCGGGAAATGATTTGCAAAAATTCATGTGGGGAAAAGTTGGGATTTTTGAAGTTAAAAGGCAATCGAAACCATATAAGTTTCGATTGCCTGTGTATTGTCTGAAAATAAAATCAGTCTTTGTTTTCCTGCGAATTGGAATCTGTGTTTCCCTCTTCGTTTGCAGCGTTCGCCTTACTGTCGATATCTTCGATAGATTTGCGAATGCCGTCGAGTTCTTCCTTCAAGTTTGCAATACGGTTCTTTATGTCGTTTACAAAACCGCTGCCGTTTTTCGAAGATACATTCAAGAAGCCGAGATTGTTCTCGTAAGTTTTAATTTCATTGCGTTTCGCCTCAAACAACTGGAACAAGCGTTCGCGTTCGCGGTACATCGCGTCTCCGCCACGGGATATTGCAGCTGTGGCGCGCGCTTTGATATTTTCCACACGGCGTGCAGTGCGTCCCATATTCAACTCTTTGTAGAGTCTGTCGGTTTGCTCGTGATATTCCTTGTATATCTTCTCTTTCATCTTGAACGGAACGTACCCGATGGTCTGCCATTCGTTCATCAGTTCCTGCACTTTTTTCACGCCTTCCTCTTTTGCTTCGGCTGTGATGGCTTTGAGTTGTTCTATTATATTGAGTTTTGCTTCCAGATTCTGCTTTTCGCTTTCGCGTTGTGAGGACGTAGCTTTCCGGCGTGCGTCAAAGAATGCGTTGCGTGCCTCGTTAAAGCGTTTCCATATGCTGTCGGACACTTTGTTGGGCACAGAGCCGATAGACTTCCATTCTTCCATCAAATTGTTGAGCTTGGAGAATGTGGAATTCCACTCGGTGCTGTCTTTCAAAGCCTCGGCCTTTTCGCAAAGTGCGATTTTCTTTGCATAATTCTCGTTGAGAGAAGCCTTGAGTTGCTTGAAATAATCGGATTTCTGCTTGAAGAAATTATCGCATGCCTGACGGAAACGTTCGAATATCTTGGTGTTTACATTTCGCGGCGTAAAGCCTATCGTCTTCCACTCGGCTTGCAGCGCAATAATCTCCTGAGTTGTTTTATCCCAGTCGTTGAATGTTTTGAGATTGCTCAAATCCATTGCTTCTACCTTCTCGCAAAGCGCGGTCTTCTTTTCAAGATTTTCGTTTTCCTTTGCTTTTTGATTTTCGAAGTATGCCTGATGACGTTTGTTTACTATTACGGACGCCGCCTTGAAGCGATTCCAAATTTCTTCGCGCAAATCTTTTGAAACCGGACCGATTTCGCGGAATTCCTGGTGGAGTTTTTGCAACTGATGAAAGGCGGAAACGGGATCGGCAAAGTCTTCGAGCTTTTCGGCAGCCTCGCAGAGACGCGTCTTTGCCTCAAGGTTTTTCTTGAAGTCGTATTCGCGGAACTCATTGTTGAGCTTAAGCATATCATAGAAGTTTTCCACGAGATACTGATAGTTCTTCCAAAGTTCCGTAGAGTTCTCGGCGGGCACGGGATTGGTTTCTTTCCACTCGGCTTGGAGCTTGCGGAAAGCATCATAGTTTTTGTTTGCATCTTCGGGCGAGCCTGAGAATGCTTTTATCTGTTCAAGGATTTCCTGTTTGCGTTTCAGGTTGTCCTGTTTCAGTTTTTCTTGAATTTCGTGTTGTTTTGCACGTTTTTCCTTCACGAGCGAAAGTTCTGCCTTGAACTTTTCTTCGTCTGCATCGGGGAATGGTTCAAACTCTTCCTCGGTTCCTCCTGCATTGATGAATTTCTCGTGTTGCGCAGCTACTTCCTCGTGGCGCAGACGATAGTATATTTTTTTCAGGAAGTCGATTTCTTCGCGTTCGGGAGTGTTGTCGGCATGAGACAGTTCCTGCAATCTTTCGATTACAGCCTGTTTCGTTTCGGGAGCGACGAGAACTTTGTTCTCTGCTTCGGGTTCTCCTTCAGGTTCTACGGCATTTGTCGTTTCGCACGCTTGGGTGGTTTCTTCCTGTTGTGCTTCTTGATTAATAGGCTCATTGATGTTGAGCTCTTCTTGAGAGGGTGTCATTTCGTTTGGTGTCATTTCTTTACTGACATAAGTGAATTATAAATTACAAATTAAGCGATTTTTATTTTAACCGCCTAATGTTTCATCGTTTTTTTACATTCTGATGCGTTTTTAGAGGTTTGCTTTGCATATTTCATAAGGATTTAAGAACTGCAAACTTTGAATCGGGGTAGGGATATGGCGCGAAAAATGTAGGATATAGGTTGGTTTTTACTGCGGTTATGCTTGCCGCAAAAACGATGTCTGATATTGTTAAAAATTCCGGGCCACCAAATTTAAATTCCGACGCATCTAATTTAAATTAGATGCGTCGGAGTTTTTGCGAGATGCCTTGTAGTTTTTTCTATATATAATAAGGTTGCAACGATAGGGGAAAAAGCCCCGCCTTTGCCATACTTTTACGTAAGACAAAGACGGCTAAAAGGCAGGAAACTTTACGCGTTTCCTATAATGTCAAACTAAAACGCAATATTATATAATGCCTTGTGCCATCATGGCCTTGGCAACTTTCATAAATCCCGCTATGTTTGCTCCGCGAACGTAATCAACATATCCGTCTTCGGTGTGGCCGTATTTTACGCATTGTTCGTGAACGGCAGACATTATATTATGGAGTTTCTTGTCAACTTCATCTGCAGTCCATGAGATATGCTCTGCATTTTGGGTCATTTCGAGTCCCGAAGTTGCTACGCCGCCCGAATTTACGGCCTTGCCTGGCGCAAACAACATCTTGTTGTTTATAAAAAGCTCCGAGGCTTTTTCTGTGCAGCCCATATTGGAAACTTCGGCAACGCACATCGTTTGGTTGTCAATAAGCATTTGCGCGTCTTCCTCGTCAAGTTCGTTTTGCGTAGCGCAACATAGGGCAATATCTACCTTTTGTTCCCACGGTTTTTTGCCGGGGTAGAACATCGCTTCGGGGAAGTCGTCGGCATATGGAGCCACCTCGTCGTTCCCGCTTGCCCTAAGTTCGAGCATATATCCGAGTTTTTCGTCGCAAACTCCCTCGGGATCGTAAACATAACCGTCGGGACCGGAAAGAGTAACCACCTTGGCTCCCATTTCTACCGCTTTTTTCGCAGCGCCCCAAGCCACGTTGCCAAATCCCGAAATGGCAACTGTTTTTCCGGCGATGTCAATGCCGTGTTCTTGCATCATCT
Source organism: bacterium (assembly GCA_963660485.1). Classification (GTDB taxonomy): domain Bacteria; phylum Bacteroidota; class Bacteroidia; order Bacteroidales; family Bacteroidaceae; genus UBA6398. The sequence continues at coordinate 260,260 of CAVKYH010000001.1, forward strand.
GTCTCACAAAATAGAGTGCGCCGTAACCGGTTGCCTCGGGGCGAAGAATAGAACCGCCGAAATCCATGCCTTTTCCCGTTATGCTTCCCGTATGTTCGTGAGTGAGTTTCTTATACATGCCGTAAAGATAGCCCACCTCTCTTGCACCGACACCTATATCGCCTGCCGGAACGTCCATATCGGGACCGATGTATTTCCAAAGCTCAAGCATAAACGCTTGGCAGAACCTCATTATCTCGGCATCGCTTTTTCCGCGCGGCGCAAAGTCGCTGCCGCCTTTTCCGCCGCCCATCGGCAGAGTGGTGAGCGCATTCTTGAACGTTTGCTCAAACCCGAGAAATTTCAGAATCGACAAGTTTACCGACGGGTGAAACCTCAGTCCGCCTTTATACGGACCTATTGCGTTGTTGAACTGCACACGATAGCCGAGGTTTACTTGCACTTCGCCTTTGTCGTCTATCCATGGCACTCTAAACGTGAAAATACGGTCGGGTTCCACAAGCCGTTCGATTATCTTTGCTTTTTCGAATTCCGGGTGCTGGTTGTATACGTCCTCTATCGAGAGCAACACCTCTTTCACCGCCTGCAAGTATTCTTTCTCGCCTGGGTGTTTTGCCTGTAATGCTGATAATATTTGCTCAGTCTTCATGGTTTTTTGTATTTGGGTTTATAATTACGAAGCAAATATATGTGGTTTGCTTTGAAAGAGCAAATTTTTGGGCAATAAAATTTCAAATGTAAAGAAGAAGTCCTTGGTTTTGTATTAAAACCAAGGACTTTAGTGTACAAATAAATATAGTTCTGCTGATGTCTGCTTACCGTTTCCCGAAAAGCAGTATCTTTTCGGGGATTTCCTTGAACATTCTGGCGCGTATCTCTTTTCGGTCGAGCGGATAGAATTTCAAGAAAGTGAAAATCCTTTCGAATGTAAGCGAGATATAGAATTTGAATTCCGCGCGGCTTCCTTTGCGTCCGTATTTGCCGAAATTTCCATAGCGTATCGTACGTTCGAGCAACGAAGTGGAATATCTTCGGCTCAAAGTGCTGGGAATAGGGGAGTGTTTCAGCCCGAAATGTTCGGCCAATACGTTTTCAATGGCGCAAAACGCTTTGCAATATCCCAGTTGCTCGAGTTGCTTTTTTAGTTTCAGGGCTTTGTGGGTATAATCTTCGTCATCGGGGCAGAATGCATCGGATATAAGTACGGCAAGGTCGCAAAGTTGTCTCATTCCCACGCCTATTTCCAATAAATGATACCACAAATGCCCGAATGTGTAGATTATATTTGTGATTTGGTCGAGCGTAGGAATTTTTCGTCCGTCTATTTCCACGTATTCCGTCTGTGATCTGTCGACCATTTCGTCGAATATTCTTTGTCGTGCCGGACTGAAAAATTTCAGCAACTCGTAGTGCATTTCAAAAACCACGTCGTTGTGCTCGAATTCTATGTGATGGTGCGACTCACCTTTGTTGGCATCGATGCCCCAATGGGCTTTGAGCAAACCAAGTGCCTTGTCAAAATCTTTCTGCGGCACATAAAAATCGATGTCTCCTGATGTGCGTGCCCACGGGGTGGGGTATCGCGCGGCTATTGTCTGACCTTTGAATACAATATAACTGATGCCGTTGGTTTCAAACAGGTCGGCAAGGGCTCCCAACTCCGTATTGAGTTGCTCGTTCTGCTTCTTGATTTGCTGCTCCACCATTAAAGTTTTTGCAGCATCGGCAGGAGTCAGTTCTACATTGATTTTGTTGGAAGAAACAGCGTGCGCCACCATACCTGCAACGGTTTGTTTCATGGCCATGTTCATTATGGCATGATAGTCTTTTGAGGAAATTTCGCCTGGCTGCGTACTGTTTCCCCAAAGTTCGTTTCTCAGAATATTTAGAAGCAATGTTGCTGTTCTTTCCATGAATTTGCGGTACTTGTTATTTGCAAATATAATTATTAGCCTTGTAGCCAAAGGCATTTTTCAGCGACAAAAACCCTTCGTGAGACTAATTTACCCATAAAGAGTGAGACATAGAAAGCATATGTATATATGCCTTTACTTTAATGTCCGAAAAAATCTTAGGAAGTAGCGCCTACGGGAATCGAACCCGTGTTCCATGCGTGAGAGGCATGTGTCCTAGCCGCTAGACGAAAGCGCCGTTTTAATATAATTGCTGCTGTTTTTGTTTTTTGCGGAAGCTAGGAGATTCGAACTCCTGGTACGAAAACTCGCACGGCAGTTTAGCAAACTGCTGGTTTCAGCCACTCACCCAAACTTCCAATTTTGTTCGTGCTAAAACGTCATTTTGTCAAATGCAGTGCAAAGGTACGATTTTTATTTTAACGAGCAAGTTTTTCCAAGGCTTTTTTGAATTTTTCTGAGAGCGCATGCGTTTTTCCTTAATCCGCCACCAACGGTGATAAGATAGCTATAAGGAGAAAACAATAGGTGAAAGATTTGTTTTTGTGGCTGTTAAGTTGGCACAATATCGCATTTCTTCAAAAATAAATGACCAATATAGTTACACAGGACTCACACAAGAAGCATTACTTGACAGGAAATACAAGCCTTTGATACTAAATGAAATTAAGAAACTCAATGAGAGGAGACCTAAAAGAGACCAAGCAAAGCAACTAATAACCCATTTGAAAAATCTCGGCTTTAATGTCTTTGGCAGAGAGGCTATGGAGGAGTTCTTAGAGAAACATAATTTACAAGACCTTCAGCAAGCTATAGCAGAGCAAAAAGAAATGGACACTATTAAGCAGAAGGCTATTGCTGATGGTACATTTATGAAAGCTCCCAATGGTAAACCTACTAATCTTAATGAGAAACAGTGGCTTCAAGTTAGAACTACTAATTTCAAGAAGTGGTTTGGAGATTGGGAAATCAATCCTCAAAACATAGATAAATATGTTGATAGTTATGACCATGCTTTAGAAGCTAGTAAAGTACTAGACGAGAATGGGGAACCCTTGGTAGTATATCATGGCTCTCCTGAAATCTTTAATACTTTTAATTACGATGGCGACAGACAAGGTTCGGGAGGCTTTTTCTTTACTTCTGACAAAAACTACGCTGAAAGGATTGCAAAAGAAAAGGGAGATACAGTACATGTAATGCCTGTATTTCTCAAAATGATAAATCCAATAGAGCCTTTTGAGGATTTAACTTGGGCAAATATAGAGCAAATACATTTTTACGAGCAGTCAGCGTTTATTATAGAGGGTAGAGAATACCCTAGTGATGGTATAATAGGACATGATAAAAATACTTTTGATATTGAAGGGCTTGAACCTTCAAAGGGTACAGAATATGTAGTATTCCATCCTAACCAAATAAAATCTGCTACAGACAACAATGGCAATTTCTCTTTGACTGATGATAATATTCAGGCTGCTTTTAAAATTGACAATTCAAATATCAATGATTCATTGACAGATGTTGATAAAGAGGATATTTTAAGAGAGGTCAAGAAAATAAATAGAGCCAAAAGGACGTTAATAGATACAGGTGGAAACTTTCTTTTCTTGGTAGACCATACAGATAAAGAAGGGTTAGAATATTTGCAAGAAGGTCAAGAAGGATTCTTGTGTAAAGCAGCAATAGATGTAAGAGGACTGACTAAAGAAAGAATAACACAAATAAAGGATATAACAAAAAGTGTAGTAAATGGAAAAGAAATTAGTGGGACATTACAAACTCTTAGCAAAGAGCTTGAAAGAAATGGATTTGACGGAAGACTCTATAACAGCGATAGCATTGATGCTGAGGACAGAGCCTCAAATTCTGACAATGTTGGATTGGATAAGCAAACATTACAAGGAGAATCCCTTAGAGGACAAGGTGCTAAGAATAGCCCAGAGGATTTCGGAACAGGTTAAATAAAGACTGGTTTTGATGGGACTAATGGCCCAAGGTACATAAGTAGAGAAGGCGTAGAATACTTTCTCACTCCTCAAGGAGAAGTTTTTGGTTTTGTAGATAAAGAGGGTAATATATATCTTGATGAAACTAAGATAACTCCTGAACATCCTATCCATGAGTACACTCATCTTTGGGACAGAGCCTTACAGCAAAGAAACCCAGAGCTGTGGAATAGAGGTGTAGAGCTGATGAAACAAACTTCTCTATGGAAAGAGTTACACAGGACTCACACAAGAAGCATTACTTGACAGGAAATACAAGCCTTTGATACTAAATGAAATTAAGAAACTCAATGAGAGGAGACCTAAAAGAGACCAAGCAAAGCAACTAATAACCCATTTGAAAAATCTCGGCTTTAATGTCTTTGGCAGAGAGGCTATGGAGGAGTTCTTAGAGAAACATAATTTACAAGACCTTCCGCAAGCAAAAGATTACTATATATCAATAGATGATGCAGAAGAAATAGAGGTGTTAAGACATGATTTATTTGGGAAATTTAAAAATAAATCTTCTTTTGGATGTGTAGGTAGAACTGCTAATTATTGGTATCTTTGTGATTACTTTGGAGACAGCACATATAAAGTACGAGCACAAATAGTTATAGATGGAAATGAGGAATACATCAATGAAATTGAAAGAAAACTTGGAAAACGAACTTTCAGAAATACAGAAGGGTTTATTAGGTGGATTACAACTATTATCAATGAAGAAAGACAATATAATAATGGTAATGTTGATGTTAAAGTCATCAAAGGAAAAACAACTGAAAATGTGTCAATGGATAGCCAACAACTTCAGAGTGGGGATAATCCCAACCCAAGAACAAGTGATGAACAAAGCTCAACATATAATGAAGAATCCCCAATAGAAACTTTCACTACTCCTCAAGGAGAAGTTTTTGGTTTTGTAGATAAAGAAGGTAATATCTATCTTGATGAAACTAAGATTACTCCTGAACACCCTATACATGAGTACACTCTTCTTTGGGATAGAGCCTTACAGCAAAGAAATCCAGAACTGTGGAATAGAGGTGTAGAGCTGATGAAACAAACTTCTCTATGGAAAGAGTTACACAGGACTCACACAAGAAGCATTACTTGACAGGAAATACAAGCCTTTGATACTAAATGAAATTAAGAAACTCAATGAGAGGAGACCTAAAAGAGACCAAGCAAAGCAACTAATAACCCATTTGAAAAATCTCGGCTTTAATGTCTTTGGCAGAGAGGCTATGGAGGAGTTCTTAGAGAAACATAATTTACAAGACCTTCAGCAAGCTATAGCAGAGCAAAAAGAAATGGACACTATTAAGCAGAAGGCTATTGCTGATGGTACATTTATGAAAGCTCCCAATGGTAAACCTACTAATCTTAATGAGAAACAGTGGCTTCAAGTTAGAACTACTAATTTCAAGAATTGGTTTGGAGATTGGGAGAATAATCCTAAAGATGCTTCTAAGGTAGTAGATGAAAATGGTGAGCCTTTAGTGGTTTATCACGGCAGTGAAGAACGATTCAAAATATTCAAAGCTGATGCAAAACGAAAACATGATTTAGGTCTTTTTGGAAAAGGTTTTTATTTTACCTCTAATAAAAAGTTAGCAAAAGCGTATGGAAACAATAAAGAATTGTATGAAGTATTTCTAAATATAAGAACCCCATACAATGCCCAAGAAGATTTTTTAGGGCTTTTCAACAATTTTAATTCAGAAAAAGAACTCAAAGATTATTTTAGAAGTGAAGGGTTTTCAGAAAAAGAACTTAATAATGTAGATTTTGGAAATTATGACAATGCTGACGGAGTAATTACCTTAGGAGAACAAGATGAGATTGTTGTTAAAAACCCTAATCAAATAAAATCAGCCACAGACAACAATGGCAACTTCTCTTTGACTGATGATAATATTCAGGCTGCATGGGGTAAAAAAAGAGAACTTTATAATTCCGATTTGTTAAAATCAGAAATAAGTGCAATACAAAAGTATATAGAGACGTTACCTAATAATACAGATACATCTAGAGGATTATGGCATGTTGTAAAATATAATAGAGGTGCAAACAAAGGCAAAACATTTGCTTACAAGTTTAATACTTCATTGCATCAATACGAACAAAATAGAAAAGATAAGCATGATGGCTTTGAAATAGTAGATAAAAGAGAGGTTAGTAGTTTAACAGAAGAACAATTAAATAGAGTAGAATATGTTATCAGAAATAGAGGAAACATTGATTCAGTGCTTAGCAAGCAAGGAACTTGGATTGAGGAAAGAAGTTTGTATGATAGTGATGTCATTGTTAACAACCGACAGGCAGAGAGGAACAATGATAGATTGGATAGCAAAGCACTACAAGGAGAAGCCAACAGAGGACAAAGTGATAGAGATAGCAGAAGCAATCAAGGAACAGATGAAATAGAAACTTTCACCACTCCCCAAGGAGAACTCTATGGTTTTGTGGATAAAGAAGGTAATATATATCTTGATGAAACTAAGATAACTCCTGAACATCCTATCCATGAGTACACTCATCTTTGGGATAGAGCCTTACAGCAAAGAAACCCAGAACTATGGAATAGAGGTGTAGAATTATTAAAATTGGGGATAAATTAGCCTATAACCCTAATTTCTGTATTCCGTCGGGTTCACACCAAGATTGTGCAATACATAACGGCTGAAATAAGCCGGCGACGAGAAATGGAACAGGTCGGAAATCTGAACGAATGACAACGTTTTGTCGCGCAGCAGTCGGGAGATGTCGAGCGTGGTGTAACGGTTGATCCAGAAATTGGCAGCATAACCGCTCACCGCCTTCGACACCTCCGAGAGATACTTGGAGGTGACACAGAGTTTGTCGGCATACCATGTCACCTCTCGATGGCTGCGGTACTCGCCGCTTTCGAGCAACGAGAGGAAACGGTTCATCAGCGTGGCGTATGGGGTGGACACATCACTTTCCTCATACAATGTGGCATGGAAATCGAAGAAGTCGATAATCATTGCCTGCACCTTGTTTACCATCAAGTCGTTGTAGAACTTGTGCCCGGTCTGCAGCATGCGGATTTGCAGGTCGTCGAAGTTGCGCTTGCATTGCTCAAACTGCGAGGGAGTGAGGTGCATAATGGGATTAAGGAACAGGGCGAGCTGTCCCTTCATACCATAGTTGCTTTGTGGAGTGGAAAGCTCAATCAGTTTGGACGATACGTATACGATGATGACACGGAAATCCTTCTCTGGCGTAATCTTCTCCACCAGTTTTCCCTTGCGCACAATCATCAGGTCGCCCTGTTTCATCTCCAACTCCGTCCCATTGAACACAATACGGCAGGAACCGCCAAGGCAAAGGGCGTGTCCCAGATACTCCTTATATGCGTTCGTTCCGATGTCGTCAAGACGGTCTGTTATGATGATGTTCCGTTGCTGTTCCATGCCAAATTTACTTTTTGCTGATACACTGTTGTTTAGACGCTCAGCAAAGCAGAAAGTTTATTGCAGTTGCCGTGTTTTTCAGTCTTTTATGTTCTCCAGTACTTCTCTCAAAGAGTCGGACGCATTTTTGCCGAGATTGTTCTCCACGATGTCAAGCAGAGCCGACAACTGCTGCCTTGTAATGCCGAGATGAAGACAAATACTCATGTGGCCGAACGCCATTGGTTCAACATTGCCCACACCGGCAAGAAACGAAACCGTGGCGAGTTCGCGGTCTTGGTAAGAGAGCAAGTCGCGCTCGAAGATGTCGGCAAAGAGATGCTCCTTCAGAAACTTGTCTATCACTGGCGCAAAGGCTCCGTATCCGCTTTGGGGATGTGAGGAATTGATGCCCGACAACTTTTCAAGAATAGCTGCTCCACGGTCGTATTTGTTTCCCTTGTCTTTCGTTTCCGTTGCCGTTCGGCCTTCCACGTCAACAATGCCGTTCGCTTTACGCTGGTCGAGCACTTGCATGAATGTCTGTATGGCACGGAGACTACGCGGAAAACCGCAATAGGCGTATGCCTGAACAAGTATTTCCTTTATCTCGTTCACGGTCATTCCTGCCTCCAGTCCTTCTGTCAAAGCCGATGGCAAATGTTCCAGGTCACCACGGCCTGTATAAGACGCTATGGCGACAATGGCCTGCTGACGGACTGTGAGCGTCGAGACTACAGCAAGGCTTTTACTTACAGCCTCTTTGTATGCGTTTTCTCCTACAGGCAGAAGCCATACGGTCTCGTTGCTTGCCATGTTCGGGCGCAAGGCAAGATGGGCGAACCAAGAGTCGGGTGCCGCCCCATGCCAATGAATGGTGCCTGGTGCAATCTCCACAATGTCACCCGGAAACAAGCGGCGTGCCGCCTTGCCTTTCTCTTGATAATAGCCAACGCCCGCCGTTGCAACAAGAATCTGACCTCCCGTGTGGTAATGCCACGAATTGATGCAACACGGGGCAAAGGTCACGTTGAGCATGGGCAGATGCAGACTGTCAACGTTACTGACCGTAGAGAGCCAAACGCTTCCAGTGAAATTGTTGTTGGCGGGCAACTGTTGCCCTAAAGGATAAGGCTGTTTGAATGTTTCGGCAGTCTGAGCCATTGACGTTGCTGCAAACATTGTTGCTGCAACCATTGATAAGATTGTTTTCTTTATAAACATGATATGATGCTATTCTACAGAGTTTAACCTACAAACCGTTTTCCACGAGCCACTCGTCGAGCAATTCGGCAAGTTGTTTGTTGTTCAAGTCCTGCATCAGAAAATGGGTGTTTCCGTGAATGCCCATCTTCGGGAGTTCCACCAACGTTGCCTTGCCGCCATGTCGGTTGACGGTATCAACAAACTTGCGGGCCATCTGTAGACGCACACGCCAGTTCTCATCCCCTAGGTTCTTACTCGGCTTCTCTGGAATATAGTCGCCAAAATAAAGAATGATGGGGATTTGCGTGAGCCGCTTGAAATCGCTCTCCGACACAGGCATTCCGGCACACCCTCCAGTCAGACCGTCAATCTTCTCGGGCATCTCGCCTTCGGGAAAGACAAACCCGCCGGGTTCGTATGCTGCAACGGCCTTTACATGCTTGTTTTGCATCGCAGTCATCCATCCAGGGAACCCTCCTGCCGAATGAGTGACGAGCACGCATTCTCCCACTTTATCGGCAAGAGCATTGATGGCAGGAACATCCTGACGGTGGTCGCTGAGGTCGGGCGTCATCTCACGGAAGAACTGCGACACGCTTGCCGAGTCTTTCGGAAACTGCACGCCCTCATTCCATTTAGGATAGACGCCCATACGCCAGATGTCGAACCAAAACATCTCGTCGGCCAGCGGCTTCACTTCTGTTGTCGCTGACGTGCGTCCTGCTCTGCCACGTCCCGGCAAGTCCATTACATAGCTGCTCCACCCTTGTCGTAGCATCAAGGTAGAGAAACCGTCTCTGCCGTCGGGAGTCATCTCCCAGCACACACCCGAACCGCCATAGCCATGCACATACACAAGGGGAGTGCGGTGGGCGTTGGCAGGTATCTGATAGTCTACAAAAGCATGGTTCACACGGCTGCTCTGTCCTGTCTCCACCTGCGTGGCCCATCCCACAAACTTGCTGTTATCGTATGTACCCTCATGCTGAATGACGGAACCGCCGACAGAGAAATGTCCTTGCTTCTCTATTATGATGGATTGTGCGTTCATATTCAAAGTGTAGAAAGAGAATGCCATTATAATTGATATTATCTTCATAGTTGCTACTTTATTCGCCTAAAGTTTTTGTGAATACAAGAGATGATAGTTGCCATCGACCGTCAGAAACAACATACACTTCAGTCACAATGAAAGGAAAACGGACCGCGCGCCCACCTACTACGGAGTTGAGATGAATCCTACTGTATGAGCTTAACAGGTTCTTGGCTCCATATACTACCACAGAGGGTAAGGAGTAACAATGTTGTAAAAAGGAATCTCTTCATGTCGCTTACTTGTTTTTTTACGTCTAAAGTTTGTTATTGAAGAACTCTGCCAGTTTCTTTACTGCTAGTTCCACATACTCCGGCACACAATAGGTCTTGATGTGTGTGGCTCCGGGAATGAGGTACAGTTCTTTGTCATTAGTTCCTGTAGCCTTGGCGTAACATTGCTCCGTCATGTAGAACGTGTCGGCGATGCTGCCCGCCATCATCAGCAGGGGTTGGTTGATGAGGTACATGCCCTCGCTGGCGTCAAACGCCATCAGGTCGATGAGGCTGCTCTTGGTGTAGCGGAATGTGGAGTTGGGGTGGGCGTAGGTCTGCAGATAATAGGTGTAGCCGTCGCGATAGAGGTCGAAGGGCAACTTGGCTGCTTGCTCGGGCGTAACGCCGCTCATGTCGCCCACGTATTCGGGAGCCTCGCCCTCCGCTTCCTTTTGCCGGGCTGCACAGGCATCGGCAAGACGCTCCTGCACTTGGCCTATCTGCGAGTCGAGGAAACCGTTGCGGCGCACCAGTCCCGTGTTGAACATGCTCAGCGTGGCGACAGCCTTGAAACGCTTGTCGGTCTGCGCAGCCTTCAGCGTGTAACCACCGCCACCGCAAATACCAAGAATACCCATGCGCTGGGCATCCACACCGGGGTATTGCGCCAGTATGTCGGCAGCCCGGCGTATGTCCTCTATGCGGTTGGCAGGCTTGTCGGTATTGCGTGGCTCGCCCTCGCTTTCGCCTTGGTAGGCAGCATCGAAAGCCAGGCAGATGTAGCCCTGCTCTGCCATGCGCTGACTGTAGAGACCTGCCACTTGTTCCTTCACGCCGCCGTTGGGATGGGCCACCACGAGAGCCGGATATTTCTTCGCTGCATCGTAATTGGCAGGGGTGTAGACGTTGGCGGCAATCTTCAGTCCGTTCAACTGATAGTTGATGCGGTGGATGTTTACCTTGCCCTGCTCGTTCTCGGTTATGGCATTGTCGTAAACCAGTCCGAAGGGGTTGCCGTTAGGACTCTTTATGGTTTTGAAATCCACCTGTGTGAATACTTCTGTTTTCTTCTGTTCCTTAGTTTTCTTTTGGGCGTTGATGGTGCCGCATACGAATAGCGACAGGCACACTATTGTTGTAAATAATCTTCTCATTGTTATTGACTTTTAGTTTTATTCCTTAACGATTCTTGACCCACCGAACACGTCGCTCATTTCCATCGTACTGAGCGCCTTGTCTATCCTTTGCACTTCATCCGCCGAG
>CAVKYH010000002.1:0-241733 GCA_963660485.1 bacterium
GTCGGAATTTAAATTAGATGCCTTGGAATTTTTACGAGATGCCGTGTAGTTTTTTACGGCATGCGGCAAGGCAAAATTTCCGTGCGGCGACAGGTGGAAAAAAGCGGGTGGGGCAGACGCCGGGTGGTATTAAAAAATGTGCACTCGGCTGTATATTTGAGGCAAAAACACTACTTTTGTAAACTGAGGGCTGTGTGGAAAAATACTTCCCCTTCAGAAGAATGAAAGTAGTAATCGACGACAAAATTCCTTATATCCAAGGCAAACCCGAAGCCCTTGGCTTTGAGACTGTATACCTTCCCGGGGCGCAGATATCGGCTGCCGACGTGAAAGATGCCGATGCGCTCATCGTGAGAACGCGCACCCGCTGCAATGCCGCGCTTCTCGCCGGCAGCAAGGTGAGACTTGTTGTAACGGCAACTATAGGTTTCGACCATATCGACGTGGACTACCTGCGCAGCGCGGGAATAGAGTGGACCAATTGCCCCGGCTGCAACGCGGCATCGGTGGGGCAGTATTTTACCTCCACAATGATTGTGCTCGCAAGGCAGGGCATTCTCTCTCCCGACCGTTGCACTGTGGGAATAGTGGGTGTGGGACATGTGGGAACGGAAATCGTGAAGGCTTGCAGGCAACTCGGCTGCCGCATGTTGCTCAACGACCCGCCGCGTGCCGACAGGGGCGAAACGGGATTCGTCAGTATTGAAGAAATAAAGCGCAGCTGCGATGTGATAACCTTTCACGTTCCACTCACAACCCTCGGCGCTTACCCCACATACCATCTTGCCGGGGAGAAATTCTTTGCCTCGCTCGCCAAAAAGCCCGTGGTGATGAATGCAAGCCGGGGCGGCGTGGCCGACAACGATGCCTGGCTGCAGTCGCTGCTTGGCGGAACAACGCGGGCGGCTGTGGTGGACACTTGGGAGCATGAGCCGCAAATCAACTTGCAGCTGCTGCGCGCGGCAACCATTGCCACACCGCATATAGCCGGGTATTCTGCCGACGGAAAGGCCAACGCCACGCGAATGTCGCTTGCCGCCTTGTGCAGATACTTCGGCATCAAACCGGAATTCGCAGTAAATCCGCCGCATCTGCCCGAAAATATGAAACCCTCGGGAGATGCCTACGACCAAATGCTGCAACTCTACAACCCGCTCAACGATACGGCGGCGCTCAAGGCCGATCCGCAGAAATTCGAATGGCTTCGCGGAAACTATCCGCTGAGACGGGAGAAATGGGACTGATTAAGAAAAAACAAAAACAATGCATATTATGAGAAAAATCCTTTCAGCCTTTGCCGCAGCCCTCGTGCTCGTGGCAATGACCGCCTGCAACGGAGATTCCGAGCAGCAAAAAGAGGCACAAGTCAATGCTGCCGTGCTGGCAAACCTCGGCGATTTGATGCAGGGCGACTACAACGACGTGATAAGCCGCATCGCTAACAGCAATCGCTATTCCCGCGACGATATATTCGGCAACAATCACGAATTTACCTCTGCCGAACGCGCGCTCAACTATATCGCATCGGTCAACAGCGCAACGTTTTTCGTTATGGACAGTCTGCAGCTCAACATCGAGGCAACTGCCGTGGCCAATCCCGACAACCAGATGCTCGACAAGCTCAACAAACTTTCCAAGAAGTACATCGACGTTTGTAAACACCCCGCCGATTCTCCAAAACAACTCATCGAAACTTGCAAAAGTATAAGCGAGGCAATAAAGAAAACCGTTAAAAGCATGGCGAAAACCGATGAAGAGGCAATAAGCAAGCAGACAGCCTTGGCAGGAAACGTGATAATGCAGAAAGAAATGCTCGCCGCTCAAAAGGCAACAGAGGCAAACAGCGCGGCAGCCGAGAGAAACCGCGTGGAAGGCGAGGCATTCTTAAAGAAAAACGCAAAACAGCCAAACGTCAAGGTACTTGCCGACGGTTTGCAGTACAAAGTGATTAAAAACGGTGCGGGGATAACGCCCAACAATGCGTCGACGGTTGTCGTGGAATACGAGGGAAAATTCATAGACGGCACAGTGTTTGACAGTACTGCGAAGAACAACAAAGGAAAACCCGTGAGTCTTTCCGTTTCATCGGTTATGCGCGGCTGGAGTGAGGCTCTGCAACTGATGAAAAAGGGTTCGGAATGGGAAATATACGTTCCCTACGAACTTGGATACGGAGAACAGGGTGAAGGCAACGTACCTCCTTTTTCCGTGCTGGTATTCCGATTGAAACTTGTCGATGTGAAATAAGAGGATATCCCCGATGGTTCATACAATATATAATGTGGTTGCGAATACAGCGTATGTAGTCGCAAAAACAGGGTATGTAGTCGCAAAAACAAGGCATGTGGTTGCAAAATCAGCGTATGCAGTTGCAAAATCAGGGCATGTGGTTGCAAACATAAGGCATGTGGTTGCAGGTACAAGGCTTGCGGTTTTGGCGGCAATGCTTCTCGTGTTTGCGATTCCCGTTGGAGTGTCGGCTCAGATGCTCGATCCGGTGAAATTCACGGTTTCCACGCAAAAATTGTCGCCTACTGAAATCGAAATTACCTTTACCGGGAAAATCGAAAGCGGTTGGCATGTTTATTCCGTCAATGTTCCGGCCGACGGCCCCACACCTGCGACGTTCACTCTCGAAGGTGCGAAAAACGTGGAGCGGCTTGGCGGATTGCAGGCGGGAGCTGGTGCGGTGAAGAAGAAAGATGAAGTGTTCGGCATGGAGCTTGAGTTTTTCGAGAAGGCATGCCGTTTCACCCAGCGCCTTAAGATTACGGGCAAGACCTATTCCGCGAAAGGCTACATGGAATATGGTGCGTGCAGCAACGTGAGTTGTATGCCTCCCACGCAGGTTGAATTCTCCGTGAAGGGGAATGACGGGCCCGAAGACGCTCCTGCTGAAAAAGAAACGGCAAAGGCTACGTCCGCTACCGCAGATAGTGCCGCCGGCAAGGCTATTGTTTCCGACACAGCCCAATCTGTTGCTGCCGTTGTGGCTTCTCCGTCCGACAGCGCGGCACTTTGGGCACCCCAAACCGAGACGTTGAACGCACAGAACGGCACTTCGAACGATGCCGGACGCTCGTTGTTGATGATATTCCTGTTGGGATTTTTAGGAGGTCTGGTGGCGTTGCTCACGCCTTGCGTGTGGCCGATAATTCCAATGACTGTTAGCTTTTTCCTTCACCGCCAAAGCGAGCGCAGAAAGGCTGTGGGCGATGCCATTCTCTATGGCGTGGCGATAATAGTGATTTACGTTAGCCTGGGATTGGTTGTTACGTCGATTTGGGGCGCAAACCAATTGAACGCCCTCTCAACTAATGCGATTTTCAACATATTCTTTTTCCTGCTCCTTGTGGTATTTGCAGCAAGTTTCCTCGGCGGGTTTGAAATCACTCTGCCCTCGTCGTGGGGAAACAAGGTGAATTCCAAAAGCCGGGCCACTTCGGGCGTGGTGAGTATATTTCTCATGGCGCTCACATTGGCTATCGTTTCGTTTTCATGCACCGGACCGGTGATAGGATTCCTTTTGGTGGAAGTTTCGTCAACCGGAAAAATCCTTGCTCCCGCCATGGGAATGTTGGGGTTTGCCATTGCGCTTGCGCTGCCGTTTGCATTTTTCGCCCTGTTCCCCACGGTGATGAAAAAGATGCCCAAGAGCGGCGGCTGGATGAATACCGTGAAGGTTACGTTGGGTTTCATAGAATTGGCATTTGCCTTGAAATTTCTGTCGGTGGCTGATTTGGCTTACGGCTGGCACATACTCGACCGCGAAACGTTTCTCGCGTTGTGGATAGCGATTTTTGCAGTTGCGGCGCTTTATCTTTTCGGAATGATAAGCATTCACGGCGATAAGGGAAAGGACATCTCTGTGCCGAGGTTGTTTCTCGGCCTTGCTTCATTGGCTTTCGCCGTGTATATGATACCCGGACTTTGGGGCGCGCCGCTTAAAGCCGTGAGCGCGTTCGCTCCGCCGATGTACACTCAGGACTTCCGGCTGGGCGATAGCGAAGTAAATGCAGCTTATTCCGATTACGAGGAGGGCATGAAGGCTTCCGAGGCAACGGGCAAGCCTGTCTTGCTCGATTTCACTGGTTACGGTTGTGTCAACTGCCGCAAAATGGAAGCATCGGTATGGACAGATCCAAGCGTGAGCCGCATGTTGAAAGAAAAATTCATACTTGTGTCGCTTTACACTGACGACAAGACGCCGTTGCCGCAGAACATAGAGGTAACGATAAACGGCAAGAGCAAAACGCTGCGCACTGTGGGCGACAAGTGGAGCTACTTGCAGCAGGTGAAGTTTGGCGCAAACGCACAGCCGTTCTATGTAGCGGTAAATTCAAAGGGCGTCCCGCTTGCAGGGTCGTATGCCTTTGACGAGAATCCCGGGAATTTCGAAAAATTCCTCAGCAAAGCTCTTGCGGCAAAGTAGTTTCGGGAGTTTTCGGTGTAATCCCTGGCAGATTGCAGGGCAGTTAAATCAAAACATCTGGTAAATAGATTGAAATAATAGGGACACGGCGCAGGCTGTGCCCCTGTTTTTATGGTTGCGTTGCGCCTTTCGCGAAGAGGGTTCAAGACCTCGTTTTTGCGACGCGGCATCTCGTAAAAACTCCGGGCCACCAAATTTAAATTAGATGCGTCGGAATTTAAATTAGGTCTGACCTCGTAAAAACGAAAAACCGGGCAATTTTCGGCGTGTGGCATGTTGGTGATAATTAGTGCGTTATCGGTGTTGCGAAAAATCCTTGCAAAAACGCCGTGAAAGCATGTGATTATGTTTTTTGATTGCTTTTAATATAAAACAACCTTTCAGATTTCTACAAAAGGAATAATATAGCTACTTTTGCCGTTAATTATATTATATTGCAATATTAGTACAAGACTTCATATGAGAAAGATAATCGCGATTGTTGCGGCGCTTGTCTTCGGGACGGCGTTTTTCGCAAGTTGCAGCGACGATAATAGTTCCTCCGAGGCAAGCAGCGATTGCGCCATAAATTCAGTTGTGATGGGAACGCTCAACAGAGTTTACACCACCTATCTGAACGGAAAGGATACAAGCTACAATGTAACGGTAACGGGCAGCCTTTATCCGTTGCACATAGATCAGTTGCGAGGCATGGTGTTCAATAGCGATTCCCTGCCCCAAGGCACCGACATCACCAAGGTGGCTCTCACCACTTTCAGCGCCGACGGCGTTGTGGGCTATCGTCTTGAAAGCGGCAAGGACACCCTTTTCTCCACCAGCGACTCGATAGATTTCACCAAGCCGCGCATTTTTACCATTTATTCGGCCGACGGCTCGGGCAAACGCTCCTATACGTTTAATATAGTGGTTCACAATTCCGATCCCGAAGCCTTTTCGTGGACTCAGGCAGCTCCGGTGAATGCCAACGTGGCTGCGCTCGGGGATATGCGTCTTCTTTCAAACAACGGCACCTTGTATCTGTGGGGAAAGAAGAACGGCAAAACCGAGGTGCTCACCCGTTCGGCCGAAGGCAAGGCCGACTGGACCGCAAACGAAGTCTCGGGAGTGGAAAACCTGAAAAGCAAAAGCGTAAACCTGTTTGACGGAAAATTCGTGGCCATAGCCGACGGCGGATTTGCCACTTCAACCGACGGAAAAGCGTGGACAATACAAGAATCTGCGATAACGCCCGACAGAATCCTGGCTGTGAGCGATAGAGATGTGTATGTGGTGGCAGAAAACAAGGTGTACCGCTCCTCCGACGGCACAAACTGGACTGAAGAAACCATTGACGACGACGCAAGCAACCTGCCGGCGGAATATGTAAGCTCTGCAGTAATTCCGGCAGCCAACAACGCGCAGATTGAAAACATCATCAGCCTGGGCTATTCCAATGGAAAAGACGAAGTGTGGAAAAAGGTTGAAGATACAATATATCCCGAAGAAGATTCGTGGTATCACTATCTATACAATGAGGACACCCCGCGCTCATTGCCCTATCTCAAAGGTTTCAACCTTATGAAATACGACGGCAACTTGCTTGCCGTGGGTGTGGTAAACGACTCCGTGAACATGTATACCAGTACGGATATGGCAAGAACCTGGAATCATGTAACGATCAAGACCACCTTGCCCGCAAACATAGGCACCCCGGCCGAAGTAGGTGCGGCATCAGACGAAGATAACAATATATGGCTCGTATGCAGCGGTACGGGAGTGCTCTGGAAAGGCTACCTCAACCGCCTGAAAGCCGTAGAAAACAAATAACGACAAGATGAAAAAAGCGGTTATCCTGCTCGCTTTCGCAATACTCGGCTTTAATTTTGCCGGGGCGCAGGACGATGTGGATTATCGCTATGAAATAGGTGCAGCATTGGGCGGCAGTTTCTATCGAGGACAGCTCAACCATAAATTCTTCGGGCAAACCGGAGTGGCGGGAGGCGCTCTGATTCGTTGGAACATCAATCCCTATATGGCTGTAAAGGCTATGCTCGACTACGCCTCGGTGAAAGGTTCTACCGACAACGTAAATGATTTCTATCCCGAGGACCCTTCAAGCCAACAGGCCTCGAGCGAGAAAAAAAACTACAAACTCAATGACGGCGTTGTGGACTTCAGCGCAACCTATGAGTACAACTTCTGGCCATTCGGACTGCACCACGGCTATCAGGGAAGGCAAAGAATCACTCCGTTCCTGCAACTGGGAATCGGCGCGTGCTACGGCATGGCAGGCAAAGCCTTTACATTCCAGATTCCAATAGGCGTGGGCGTGAAATACAAGCTCAAGCCGCGTGTGAACCTCGGTTTTGATTGGCTTTACCACTTCTCGCTAAGCGACAAACTTGACGGCTTTGAAAATCCCTACGGCATAAAGTCTTCGGGGTTTCAGAACAAGGACAGCTACTGCACTGCAATGTTCTACATAAGCTACGACTTCTCGCCCAAATGCCCGCAGTGTAACAAAAACGACTGACAGTCTTAAAACGACATACAATATATATAATAAGATATGAGTGCTCCGCAACTTGACATGCAACGTATTCCCCGCCATATAGCAATAATAATGGACGGCAACGGACGCTGGGCTGTGCAGCGCGGTTTGCCGCGCACCGCCGGGCATAAGGAAGGCGTGGAAACCGTGAAGCGCATAACCGAAGAGGCTGTGAGACTGGGCGTGGAATACCTTACGCTCTATACTTTCTCGACCGAAAACTGGAACCGCCCCTCCGAAGAAGTGGCAGCCCTGATGTCGCTCGTACTAACTTCGCTGCAGGAAGAACTTTTCATGCGCAACAACGTTAGGTTCCGGGTTATCGGCGATACGAGAAAGCTTCCCGGAGAAGTTCAGAAGAAACTTGCGCAATGCGAACGAGACACCATCGGAAATACAAAGATGACACTCGTTGTGGCATTGAGTTATTCTGCAAGATGGGAGATTACCACTGCTGCGAGAAACATTGCCGCCGATGTGGAACACGGTATCGTGAAACCAACACAGGTTGACGAGGAAATGTTTGCCAAATATCTTTCCACCACATTCATGCCTGATCCGGAACTACTCATACGTACTGGCGGCGAACTGCGGTTGAGCAATTATCTTCTCTGGCAGTGCGCGTATTCCGAACTGTATTTCTGCGATACTTATTGGCCCGATTTCGGCGAAGAAGAACTGCAACTCGCCATTGCCGATTACCAACACCGCCAAAGACGGTTCGGAAAAACCGGAGAACAGATGCAGGAGGAAAAACAATCAACAGAAACTGAAAAATAACAAAAAGCGCCTGCGCAATATGGCAACATCTGACGCCGGCAACCACTACATAAATGATGAAACATACAATTAGAATAGCTTTGCTGACTGTCGTCGCTTTTGCAACGGCAACCATATGCAGTGCCTCCCTCGCGGGCGACAGCGTAATAGTGAAGCCGGATATAGTTTACTCCACAAAACAGCAGAACTATCTTTTGGGCGGTTTTGTGGTTGATGGCGTAACAAACTATGACCAGGATCTGCTGCGCAATATTGCCGAACTAACGGAGGGACAGGCTATCACCGTTCCGGGAGCAGATATCACAAATGTTTTGCAGCGTTATTGGAAGCAGAAAATCTTTAGCGACGTGTCAATATCGGCCGACAGCATCGTGGGAAACAAGATATTCCTGCATATAACGCTCACGGCACGCCCGAAAATCTCTACAATAAATTATCATGGCGTCAAGAAATCTCAGAGAGAAGACATCGAGCAAAGATTAGGCCTTAAAGCAGGCAGTCAAATCTCTCCCGACATAATCGACCGCGCCAAAATCATAATCAAACGCTATTTCGAGGAAAAAGGATACCAGAACGCCAAGGTAGAAATCGTTCAGCAAGACGATGTGTCGGCTGAAAACCAGGCAATAATTGATATAAACATTGACAGAAACGAGAAAGTCAAGGTAAAACACATTTACTTTACCGGAGTAGAGCGCGGAAGCGTTAAGAAACTCAAGAAAGCGATGAAGAAAACCCACGAGGTAAACAAACTCGCAACTATGTTTCGTGCCAAAAAGTTTCTCCCCGAAGAATACAAGAAAGACAAAGGTTTCGTGATTGACAAATACAACGAATGGGGCTATCGCGATGCTATAATAACAAGCGACAGCGTTGTTCCGTTTGATGAAAAGCACGTAGACATCTATATAAATCTCGAAGAAGGGCAGAAGTATTATCTGAGAAACGTGAACTGGGTGGGAAATACCGTTTACAGTTCAGAATCTCTCGCCCGCGCCTTGAAAATGAAGAGCGGCGACGTATATAATCAGACTCTTCTGAAAAAGCGTCTCAATGACGACGAAGATGCGATTGGCAACCAGTACTACAACAACGGTTATGTGTTCTACAATCTCAATCCCGTGGAGACTAATATCGACGGCGACTCGATTGATCTTGAAATGAGGATTTATGAAGGCCAGCCTGCGACGCTCAATCACGTTAGAATCCTTGGCAATAAACGCGTTTACGAGAATGTGGTGCGCCGTGAGCTTCGCACAAAACCCGGCGACCTTTTCAGCAAAGAGGCCGTGATGCGTTCGCTGCGCGATTTGGCTTCGCTTAATTTCTTTGACCCGGAAAAAATAGAGCCGGACATTAAACCGGACCAGGAGAACGGAACTGTGGATATCAATTACAGTCTTGTTCCGAAGCCCAGCGATCAGGTGCAAATCTCTTTCGGTTGGGGACCGACGGGTATTGTAGGAACTGTGGGCTTGAAGTTTACGAATTTTTCCATGCAGAATCTTTTTAACAGCAAGAACCGCCGCGCTTTGTTCCCGCAGGGAGACGGGCAGCAACTCTCGCTGTCTGCGCAAACCAACGGTACATATTATCAAAACTATTCGTTGAATTTTCTCGACCCGTGGTTTGGTGGAAAACGTCCGAACTCTCTTTCGCTTTCGGCCTTCTTCTCCAAGCAGACCGACGTCAACAGCAATTACTACAACAGTTCTTATTGGAACAACTATCAGAGTTATCTTTACGGCTACGGCACATCGGGCGGATATTACAACAACTACAATTATTACGACCCCGACAAATACGTAAAGATATATGGCGTTTCGCTCGGTTGGGGTAAGCGTTTGCGTTGGCCCGACGATTACTTTTCGCTCATGGCTGAGGCTACGTTCCAAAGATACGACTTGAAATCGTGGCAATACTTCATAATAACCGACGGTAACTGCAACAATTTCAACGTGAGTCTCACTCTTTCGCGAAACTCAACCGACAACCCAATTTATCCACGCAAGGGTTCTGATTTTATGCTTGCCGTGTCGGCCACTCCGCCTTATTCCATGTGGGACGGCAAGGACTACAAGTCGCTTGCGCGCGATTATCGTGCTTCTTCATACAATCGCGAGATGCAGGAGAAGTATCGTTGGGTGGAATACCACAAATGGAAATTCAAACTCCGCACATATACGGCGCTTACGGGCAAGAACAAATGCCCGGTGCTCATGACACGTACGGAGTTCGGCATACTTGGCCATTACAACAAGTATAAGAAATCGCCGTTCGAGACATTCTATATGGGCGGCGACGGTATGTCGGGCTATTCTTCGGGATATGCTACCGAGACCATCGGACTTCGCGGTTACGAAAACGGTTGCCTCACGCCTTATGGCGCAGAAGGTTATGCCTACAGCCGTCTTTCGCTCGAGCTTCGCTATCCTCTGATGCTCAAAGGGCAGACTAATATCTACGCCCTGGCTTTCGCCGAGGGTGGTAATGCCTGGAATGATGTCAAGAAGTTCAATCCTTTCGACATGAAGCGTTCGGCCGGCGCCGGTGTGCGTATCTATCTGCCTATGGTGGGACTTATGGGTCTCGACTGGGCGTATGGTTTCGACAAGGTGTTCAGCTCGAGCAAAAACGGTGGCTCGCACATTCACTTCATTATCGGCCAGGAATTCTAATGGCTTGACAAACGGAGCGCCGGGTGCCCGGAAACGGAAATATGTCTCAACAAACATTTCAGAAACAGGAATACATAATCACAAAACCAATCAGATATGAAAACATTACGTAGCTTCATCATCGCGCTGGCGGCAACGCTCGGTTGCTTCGCCTCGGCGCAGGCACAGAAGTATGCCCTTGTGGATATGGAATACATTCTAAAAAATATCCCGGCCTATGAACGTGCTAACGAACAGTTGAACCAGCAGTCGAAGAAATGGCAGGCTGAGGTTGAGGCCGTACAAAATCAGGCTCAAACGCTATACAAAAACTACCAGAACGAGGCGGTTTTTCTCTCGGCCGACCAAAAAAAGCAACGGGAACAGGAAATCGTTGACAAGGAAAAGGAGGCAGCCGAACTGAAACGCAAATATTTTGCACCCGAAGGCGAACTTTTCAAAAAACGCGAGAGTCTTGTGCAACCCATACAGGACGAAGTTTACAACGCTGTCAAGGAAATTGCGCAGAACAAGGGCTTCCAGCTTATTCTCGACCGCGCTTCAGATGCCGGCATCATCTTTGCGTCGCCCAAAATCGACATTTCAAACGAAGTGCTCTCAAAATTAGGCTATTCCAATTAAAAACATTAATTTTGCAGACCATATAAATAAGAATATTAATAGAAAACAAACATATTAAAATGAAAAAGGTAATCCTTACGGCTCTTCTGTTTTTACCGTTGAGCCTCTTCGCACAGAAGTTCGGCCATTTCGACTCTTCGGAAATCGTGAAAGCTATGCCCGAATACGCTAAGTCGCAGACTGAAATCCAAAATCTTTCGAAACAGTTTGAAGATGAAATCAAACGTATGCAGGACGAACTCACCAAGAAAAGTCAAGAATACGACCGTCAGCACGATTCTCTTCCCGACAATGTGAAGAAACGTCGCGAAGAAGAACTTCAGGCACTCTACCAGCGCATTCAGCAAACTTCGTCCGACGACCGCGATTCCTTGCAGTCGGCTTCGGCAATCAAGATGCGCGACATCACCCAGAAAATCGTTAATGCCGTAAAAGCTGTGGGCGATGAAGGAAAATATGTTTACATCATGGACATCACGGGCGGCATTCCCTATATCAGCAATACGCTCAGCGAAGATGTAACAAAGAAAATCCGCGAAAAACTCGGCTTGAAATAATTCTTGCCACGAAGCATAAAACAAAGGCGTGCCAATAGCGGCGCGCCTTTGTTTTTTACCGAAAAAACTCCAACGCATCTCGTGAAAAACTCCGGGCCACCAAATTTAAATTAGATGCGTCGGAATTTAAATTAGGTCTGACCTCGTAAAACCGCCTATCAGATATCGTAAAAACGATGTCTGATATCTTTTAAACAAAGTCTGATATTATTCAAATAATGTCAGACATGTTTTTCACGAAAAGCCTTGGAGTTTTTTCAGCATACCATATCAGGTTTACACCATGCTGATGTAACATAAAATAGCATCGTTTTGTTTGGCATAAAAGAATAAAAGGTTATTTTTGCACTTGGTGAACTATATAAAATCCGTTGAGATGAAAAAAGCACTCTTTACCATAATCGCATTGGTCATAGCATCGGCAGGTTTTTCCCAAACCATCGAAGAACCGCTGCCTACCAATCCGCAGCAACAGCCCGCACCAGTGCAACCAAGATTCGGATACCTCGACTATCGTGCCGTGTTTGAGGCTATGCCGGGCTATGCCGAGGCGCAGAAAAGCCTTGAACAGATAAAGGCAAAGTATGATGCCGAAACTGCACACAACGAAGAGAATTTCAAACGCATGTATCTGGAATTTCTGCAAGGACAAAAAGATTTTCCGCAGACAATCATGCTGAAAAGACAGAAAGAATTGCAGGAGGCAATGGAAAACGGCGTGAAGTTCCGCAACCAGGTGAAAGATCTTTTGGACAAGGCTCAGCAGGAACTCGAGAAACCGCTCCTCACAAAGCTCGACAGCGCAATAAGCCTCGTGGGCAAAGAGAGGGGATACGATGTGATAGTAAACACAAGCGACAGAATTTTCCCGTTTATCAACACCGTTACGGGTGAAGACGTTACGGAACTCGTAAAACAGAAACTCGCCGCAATCAAGCCATGACCGCAGAAAATTGCGGGGCAATAGGTTTGTTCGACAGCGGATACGGCGGACTCTCCATACTTAGAAAAATCCGACAACGTTTGCCCCAATACGATTATATGTTTGTGGGCGACAACGCGCGTGCCCCCTACGGTTCGCGCTCGTTCGACATTGTTTACCAGTTCACGCTCGAAGCCGTGAAAACATTGTTCGCCCGGGGATGCCAGCTCGTTATCCTTGCATGCAACACGGCTTCTGCCAAAGCCTTGCGCACAATACAGCAAAACGATTTGCCGCTTATCGACCCCTCGAAAAGGGTACTGGGAGTGATACGTCCCACTGTGGAGGCAATCGGAGGCATCACGCACAAACGGCATGTGGGAGTGCTCGCTACGGCAGGCACTATAAACTCGCAATCGTACGACCTGGAAATCCACAAACTCTATCCCGATATAAAAGTGTCGGGGCTCGCGTGTCCCATGTGGGTGCCCATTATCGAAAACCGCGAATACGCATCGCCGGGAGCCGACTATTTCGTAAAGAAATACATTGACGAACTTCTGGGAAAAGACCCCGAAATCGATACAATAATACTCGGTTGCACCCATTACCCGCTGATGCTCGACAAAATCAGGAAATATACTCCCGAGGGCATACAACTTGTGCCGCAAGGAGAGTATGTGGCAGAAAGCCTCGCCTGCTACCTTGAACGGCATGCCGATATGGCGGCGCGGTGTACGCAAGGCGGACGATGCGAATACTTTACCACCGAAGACCCAACGCAGTTCAGCCCGTCGGCATCGCTTTTCATGAGCGACAAAGTGGAAGCCCGGCAAATTTCGCTGCAATAGATTCTGCCGCAAACGCCGGCGGAAAGTCTCCAAGCCCTTGAAGAAAGCACAAAAAAGCGCCCCGCATTTGCAGGACGCCTTTTATTTTGCATTGTGCCGCATGTCGTTGCGGCGTAAACCTATTTGCCCGAAATCTTTGCCGTTTGCGGGTTGAGGATATTGTGCGCGCCGATTAGGAAAGCCTTTGCCGTGCCGAATTTAAGGTTCATGTCGAGGCGCACAGGCAAGTGGTTTTTGTCGTCGGTGATATAAAATCTCACTAGCTCCACATCTTTTCCCGTGTCGTCGTCTTTCTCGATGTACGAGAACACGAGCGTGCGGTATTTTGTCGAAGTATGTTCCACCTGAAACGTATCACGTCCGCGGAACACCAGCTTTTCGTCGTGCAGATCTCCCGCGTCGGTCATAATAAAGTTGTAGGTAAATCCCTTCTTTACGTTGTCGAGATCCATGCAGCGCGCCCGGAGCATAATGCTGAGCATGTCGTAGATGCAATTCGCCCGCCCCACGTTTTTCTCTCTGATTTCGCCCTTGCGGTTGCGGTGGCGCATTTTAGCATAATTGCGCCCGTTTGAATAACTGTACCAAACTTCGTCCGTGCGATAGCGGTCTCCCTCTTTTGCACGCTTGGTGTAGTAAAGCGGAACCAGCTCGGGCGTAACATAACTCTTCAAAGTGTCGCGCATGGTGAAGTATTTGTCCGCTTTCGACGATGTGCGCGTTATAAGACTCGTGCGAAAAGCGTCCTTCCCCTGATAAGTTGTGGCTGTAGTTGAGAGCGTGGCGTTTCCAACCTTAAACCATACGAATTTCCAGTTGAAGTACATGTCGTACATCAGAGTTTCGCCGCTTTTGAAGGCAGTGTTTTTGATTGGGCACTGCGCCGGTGTGGACAATCCCGCAAAGCATATCGTGAGAATGAGCAAAAGTCTTTTTTTCATCTCTTGTTCTTTTTACGTTTCTGTTCTTCTTTCTGTTTTTTAAGCGCCCTTTCGGCGTTGCGATGCAATATCTCGCGTTTTTTCTCGGCTCTCTGTTTTGTGATTTCCTTTGGTTTCTGTTCTGTGAGCGGTGTAGAACGCACGTCCCACTCAAACTCGTTGTCCCAATTGGCTTTTAGTTCTATATCCGTGGGACAATAATATACCGGCTCGGGTTGTCGTCCTTCCGCAAACAGACCTGTGTCCCAAATTTCGTTGTTGTTTTGGTCCACAAACATACGCAAATAATATTTCCCGGGCGTGATGTAGTAAAAATCTGCGTGGTCGCCGTCCGCTTTCACGGTGCGGAATGGTTTGTCCCCTTTGAGGAGCTGCACATATGCCTGCCCGTTGTCGTAATTCTTGAGGGTAACGAAAAGAGAAGCGAACGTTTCGGCGAGAGGTACGTCGAAATTCATCTCCATCTTGATATTGTTGTTGCCGTATATGCTTGTAAAGGCTGCGGAGTCGATTCTAA
Organism: bacterium; assembly: GCA_963660485.1. GTDB lineage: Bacteria > Bacteroidota > Bacteroidia > Bacteroidales > Bacteroidaceae > UBA6398. Next base: position 14,830 of record CAVKYH010000002.1, read on the forward strand.
GTTTATATTTCTGCCCGTTTCTCCATTCTCCATACACTGTGTAGGCGAGGAGGTTTGACGTGTCGCGCGAGATAATGAACGGGCGCGTTTCCCAAAGCGTGTCTACGGCGAGCATAAGGCTTATTCTTGATGTGTCAACCTTTGTCAGCGGCTCGTTCATGAATATCGAAATGTTTTCATTGGGCGCAATCGAATTTCGGGCGTTGTATCTCATTCGTATCCACTGTCTGGGTTGTCGCTCCGTGAACTTCTTTCCGCGTTTCTCCGCACGTTCTTTCCGCTTGGTCCATTGTTCCATTTTGTCGTCGAACTCTTTGGCGATTTTTGCATAGGAGGTGCGTGAAATAAGTTCGAGGGTGTCTGTACGTTCTGCGTCTATTTCCGTAGAGTCATTGGTGTCGAGATACGTTAGCTCCATTTCCAGCGTATCTTTTGCCACAAGTGCGGTGTCTTTCAACCAATATGTTATTGTGTCGTTGCCCGCGCTGTTTTGAATCAAAAAGGCATCGTCGCTTTTGAAGTTCAATCCGTGGATTTTGGGTAGCTCTTTGGTTGGCGCGGTAAAGTAAAGGCTGAAAGAATAAGGCGACTTGCGTTCGGCTTTCAGCAGATGGTGCACCGTTTGTGTCTCCTTGAACGAACGCAATACGATGTCGTCGGGCATGAAGCGCGTATAGTTCACCGTTTTTATGGAGTCTATTCTCACGGAGTCAATCCAAGTGGTGTCTTGTCGCGTTGCCGGTTCAAACGAAGGCACTATTATGTCTTTCATAAAGGCTATGTCTTCGCTTTTCTGGTGAAATTCAAAATCGCTCTCGGCGTCGTTCAATGCGTAGATGCGATATTTTCCGGGGGCAACGCCTTTAATCACGAAATGTCCCGATGCGTCGGTGCGTCCAATCTTTTCGAGCGGAGTTTTCACGAATGCCGTGTCGTTGAGGTTTGAGTGCAGACCCACGAGAATGCCTTTCACCGGTTCCAGGTCCTTTGCATTCAAAACTTTTCCCGACACTTCGAGTGTGTCGATGCTTTCTCCGGTCGAAAACACAAAGGCGTAGCTTCCCATAGGGTTGCCCTCGTTGTTGTCTTTTATGGCGTCGGAAAAATCTATGGTGTAAGTAGTGTTTGGAATAAGGGAATCTTTCAGTTCTACATAGATGTTTTTTCCCGAGGCGCGTATTTCGGGCTGATCAAGTTGGGGCGGGGAAATCACAATCTTCTCGGCGGCGTTGTCGAGTTTGATATATTCGCTGAAATATACGGCTATTTTATTTTGTTTGCTGTTGAGCGCGTATTCCTTGGGCGAGGAGCCCACCACGCTCGGCGGCGTTTCGTCGTAAGGTCCGCCGTCGGGTTTCCCGGGGTTGGCACACGAGAAAGCGAAAACCATCGTGATGAATATGGCGGTGTATGTCAGCAGTCTGCGGAGTGTCATTGCGATTGTCGTTTCCGTTTTTATTTGTTTAGGGCCAGTACTTCTTCGATTATCTTGCGCGAGTTGTTGAGACGCGGCACCTTGTGCTGTCCGCCTAGTTTGCCTTTCGAGGCGAGCCATTCGTTGAAGAGTCCCTGTTTAGCCTCCACAATTTCGAGTTGTTGCAAGGTAACGTTGTTTGAGCGCTTGGCTTCGTAGTCGGAATTGATGCGCTGCAAACACTTGTCGAGAATTTCCGCAAAGCGTGCCACATCGTCGGGACGTTTTGCGAACTCTATCACCCATTGGTGCTTGCATTTGCCGTGAATGTCCATAAACACGGGTGCGGCAGTGTATTCCGCCACTTGTGCGCCCGTTTCCCTGCAAGTTTCGGCCAATGCTTTTTCGGCGTTGTCAACCATCAGCTCTTCGCCAAAGGCATTAATGAAGCTTTTGGTGCGTCCGCTTATGATGAACTTGTATGGATTTTTCGAGGTAAACTTCACAGTGTCGCCTATCTGGTATCTCCAAAGTCCGCACGAGGTGGAAATCACAATGGCATAGTTTTTCCCCACTTCCACGTCCCATATCGGCAGAGCTTTGGCCGCAGGGTCGCCCACTTGTTCCAGGGGAATGAATTCGTAGAACACGTCGTAGTCAATCATCAGCAGCATGGCGGGGTCGGAAGGGTCGTCCTGCAAGCCAAAGAAACCCTCGCTGGCGTTGTAGGTCTCCATGTAGTGCATCTTGTCGCTCGTGATGATTTGCTTGTAACGCTCGCGGTAGGGCGTGAAAGCCACACCGCCGTGGAAAAACACCTCAAGGTTTTCCCACACCTCGTTGATATATTTCTTGCCCGATATTTCGAGCACCCTGTCGAGCACCGAGAGCATCCACGACGGCACACCGCTGATGTTGGTAACGTTCTTGCCAATCGCCTCGCGCGCAATGCGGTCGCGTTTGGTCATGAAATCCGCCAGCAATGCCGTCTGCTTTTTCGGCACACGTATCAAGTTTACAAGGGGGTTGATATTTTCTATAAGGATAGCCGAGAGATCGCCCACCAAACTGCCCGCCACGTTATAGTTCGGCGCATGGCTTCCGCCCAATATCAGCGAACGTCCGTCGAATATGCGGCTGTCGGGATTGTTGCGCAGGTAAAGCGCCACCGCGTCGCGTCCGCCGGCGTAATGAATGCGGTCGAGACCCTCACGGCTCACGGGAATAAACTTGCTCTTGTCGTTTGTAGTGCCCGACGACTTGGCATACCATTTCACTGCCCCGCGCCACAGAAGGTTCTTCTCCCCGTGTCGCATGCGGTCGATATACTCCTTGCAGTCCTCGTATGTGTTTACAGCCACCTGAGCCGCGAAATCTTCGTAATCCCTTATACTTTCATAGCCATGCTCCCTGCCCCAGAGGGTTTGTGATGCCTCGGAAACCAAACGGCGCAATACTTTGCGCTGAATCTCCTCGGCTTGTGTGGCGTAGCGCTCTATTTGGCGCACGCGGGGCGCGAATATAGGCTTTGCAATGCTTGTTAAACTCATGTCGTAATATATATGTAGGCAAAGTGTTGCCGTTCAAACCGCAAATTTACTTGAAAGTTTCTACATTGCGCGTTTTTCTGCCCGTGTTTGTAACTTGTTCACAATTGCTTCGACCCCAATCAGCCCCCTTGCACGCCATGTTTTAAAGCCTGCAAAGTATGCCGCGCAACGTATGTCGCATCTCGTGAAAACTCCAAGGCCCGGAATTTAAATTCCGGGCCATCTAATTTAAATTTGGTGGCCCGGAGTTTTTAACATTTCCGCACCCGTGAAAAATGCCTGCCTTTCAGGGGGTGAAAAAACTGAACTCGCGTTTTTTCATAAGGCATTGTGAGCACAGTTGTTCAATTATTATTACTTTTGTAAACAATAGAGTTATGCCTGCTTAGGCATAACAAACAGAACGAAACAGTAATAGTACAACCTGGAAATGACATTGAAATTCATTGACCTTTTTGCAGGGCTCGGAGGCTTTCATTTCGCACTCAAGGAATTGGGGTGTGAATGTGTGTTTGCCTCCGAAATCAAAGAGGATTTGAGGAAACTCTACGCGGTGAACTTTCCCGGTTGCAGAATAGAGGGCGACATCACCCAAATATCGCCCGACGAAGTGCCTGCACACGATATACTTTGCGCAGGATTTCCTTGTCAGCCTTTCAGCCAGGCTGGAAAAAGGCTGGGATTTGACGATATATTAAATAGAGGGAATATATATATATATATATATGCAGGATTCTTGCAAAACATCGTCCGCAATACGTTTTACTTGAGAACGTCCCAAATCTAAAAAGCCACGACAAGGGAAGAACCTGGGACAAGATTTACCATTCGCTAAGCGACCCTATTGAAAAAGGCGGACTTAACTACGACGTTAAGTGCGAAATTCTTTCTCCCCACCAATTCTGCATTCCGCAACACCGCCGCCGCTTTTATATCGTATGCCGAAACCGCGATTTCGGAAGCCTCGACAATTTCCGCTTTCCCACTCCCGTCAAGCGCCCCTGCGACATCACCCGAATCATCGACCCTGCCGACACTGATTATCCGCCTGTAAAACCCGCCACATGGCATCAGCTCGAAGTTTGGGAGGATTTCATCAAAAAATGCTCGGCCCACGGCAAAACCATTCCCACTTTCCCGATTTGGGCAATGGAGTTTGGCGCAACCTATGACTATCGCGAAACGGCCCCCGCCTATCAGAATCCCAACCATCTGCGCAGTAAAAAAGGACGGTTAGGCAGCAAAATCGCCGGAGATACCGTTGCCGAATGTCTTGCGTGCCTGCCCGTGTATGCGCAAACCGCAAAGGCGAGGAACTTTCCCCAATGGAAAATAAAATACATCGAACAAAACCGGAACTTCTACGAAGAAAACAAAAACTGGCTCGACCCTTGGATTGACAAAATACGCAATTTCGAAAACAGTCATCAGAAGATGGAATGGAATTGCGGGCATAACGTTGAGCCTACATTGTATGACAAAATAATACAATTCCGTGCCTCGGGAATAAGAGTCAAGAACCCCACGTTTTCACCGGCTTTGAATTTGTGCGGAACGCAAATCCCGATATTCCCGTGGGTGGAATTGCCGGCCGAAACCGTGGCCGAAGGTGCGCGCCCGCGCGGAAGATATATGACAAGGCGTGAAGCTGCAAAACTTCAGGGAATGATGAAACTGAAATTCGGCGACGAAAATTTTCAGTTCTCTGTTGCGCGCTCCTATGCGGCTCTTGGCAATGCCGTGAACGTTACCATTGTAAAACACATAGCTAAAAATCTCATTGCTTATGACTGAAAAACTAATATCCTCTGTTGACATTTCTATAGGCTCGAATATGTATGGCCGGATTCCCGATTTGCCCAATACGCCGTCGCATGTGCTCGCCGAGTTTATCGACAACGCAATTCAGTCATACCGCGACAACCGCGCGATGCTCCTTGCAAAACAACCTGATTACCGTCTGGCGATAAACATCACGCTTGAATGGGACGCCACAACCGACAAGCCCACCCGAATAGTGGTCAGCGACAACGCCGGGGGCATAGATACGGAAAACTACAGCAGTGCTTTCAAACTTGCCGTCGCGCCGAAAAACAACCAAGGTCTTAACGAGTTTGGAATGGGACTGAAAACGGCGGCACTGTGGTTGGGCGAAGTGTGGAGCGTGAGGACCTCGGCGCTCGGCGAAGGGCTCTCGCGAACGATAAGGTTTGACCTCAACGAAGTTTTGGACAAACATCGTGAAACCCTAAACGTGATTTCGGAAGAAGAAGATGCCGACGCGCATTACACGGAAATTGTTATCGAAAAACCTACAAGCCAGTTCCCGTCGAGGAAAAGCCTTGAAAAGATTTCGGGGGAACTGAGCAGCATTTACCGCAAGTTTCTTCGTGCCGACGAGGTGGACATCTTTTTCAACGGCAAGAAACTTGGTTTTGAAGAGAGCGAGATTCTTTGTGCGCCTTTCGTGCGTAATCCTGAGGGCGGGGATATATATTGGAAAAAGAACATAGATTTCAAGTTCGGCAAGTATCGTGCTACGGGTTTTATAGCAATTCTCAAGAATATCGACAGCAACAAAAACGGCTTGGTGCTTCTTCGCAGAGGGCGCGTGGTTTATGGGGCAGAATCCGACGGACGTTATTTCCCCAAATATCTGTGCGGATCGGTAGGAACATTCCGCTACAAAAGAATTTTCGGCGAGCTGGAACTCGAGGGCTTTGATGTGTCGTTCAACAAAAACGATTTGCAAGACAAAGAGAACCTTGAAGCTCTGATGCAGTCGCTCCGGGACGAAATTCATGCAAAGGAATTCGACCTTTATAGCCAAGCCGAAGAATATCGCCTTGATAATCATCAAAAAAGAGCCAATATAATTACCCGCGTCCACAACAAAAACCAGGCGAAATATGGCGATACGAAAATCGATACGAGAGGCGAAAAAAACAATACGGCATATGGCGAAAACGATGTCAGACATAATTTAAACGATGTCAGACATGAGAAAACCGTAAAAACTTACGATGATTTTGACGAGAAATATACCATAAACGGAAAGGAATATTTGCTGCACGTAGACTTTATAGACGGGGGCAACGACCTTGTTTGGCTCGACGTTTCGGAGAAGGCGGAAAACAGGATTGTGTGTAAGATAAAAATGAACCATGTGTTTTTCGAATATTTCAAAAACCAGGACAAAGCCGTGGTTACGATTCTGAAAACCATGGCTCTCGCAAAATTCACCGCGAAAGAAGACGGAAACGACACCACGGCGGAATTTTTCGAGAACTTCAACGAGTATATAAAACAAGCAAAAGTATAGCAATGCCAAGAATTACAATTATAGGCAAATCGGCACCTGCGGCGAATGAGAACCCACATGATTCCGCCGTTTTGCAACATGTGGAAATAGGCAGGCACTTTTCCGCTTTCGTCGACTCGCAAAGAGCCGGACTACATGCCGACGGAACATTCCGCGCAAAGGGCATTACCGACGCGGGAGCGGTTACGCTTCGCAAAGAAACCGAACATATACTCGCGAGGTGCAACCCCCACAACGCTGTGGACAATATGGAAACTACACACTTGGCTGTGGGATATGTGCAAAGCGGAAAAACAATGTCGTTCACCGGTCTCACAGCGCTGGCACTCGACAACGGCTACCGTATGGTGGTTTATTTGGCTGGCTCAAAGAACAACCTGCTTATTCAAACAGTTGCGCGCCTGAAAAAAGACCTTATAAACAATAATGAAAGCAATCTGCGGTATTTCAAGATTCATCAAGCGCCGACAATGTCCGATTTAGATCAAATTGTGGGCAACCTGTATTTGAAAGATTCCATTCTGCTTGTTCCCATACTCAAACATCATAAACATATAAACAGCCTCACTGCAATTTTCAAGGCAAACGATTTTGTTGAGGCGATGAAAGGCGAAACCGTTATCATAATAGACGACGAAGCCGACCAAGCTTCGCTTAACAGTTTCGGACGAAAAAACAGCAAACTGCATGACGAGGAAGACTACGAGCGCTCAAGCACCTATGATGCCATATTGAAAATGCGCGCAGCCCTGCCGGGAAACAGCTATGTGCAGTATACAGCCACTCCGCAAGCCAACATATTGATAAGCATAAAGGACCTGCTTTCTCCACGAAGCCACACGCTTTTGACTCCGGGCGAAGGATATGTGGGCGGAAAGCTATATTTCGGCCGCGGCAAGGGACATGATTTGTTTCACGGGCGGCTGATTCAGGAAATACCCGAGGCGGAGGTTTTTCACAAGAAGAAAAATAATCTCAACAACATGCCGAAATCACTTATAGACGCTTTGGCAATGCACATTCTCGCAGTGGCAATAGTTGTGGAGCATTTCAAGAAACCCGGGATAAGTTTTCTTTCGATGATGGTCCACCCTGACAATACTATTAACTGCAACAAACGCTTCAAGAGGTGGATAGAACACCAAATGAAGTCATGGCGGAAATTAATCTTCAAGCCTGAAAAGCACTCCGACAAAGATGATATGATTAACCTCTTCAAAAAGTTGTATCCAAAGGCGGTGGAGTTTTACAAAGAAGAGGAGCGTCCGGAATTTGAGGAGATATTGCCGTTGATAAAACAGGTGCTGTGCAGTTGGAAAGTGTATCTTGTGAACACCGACAAGGAAGCTCAGACAAATATAGACTGGGACTGTTACGAAATGCACGTACTTGTAGGCGCCGAGATGCTTAACCGTGGTTTCACCGTGGAGAATCTTTCCACTACCTACATGCCCCGTTATTCTTGCGGGCCTACAAATGCCGACACCATACAGCAACGTTGCCGTTTCTTCGGATACAAGCGCGAATATATCGAGTCGTGCCGCGTTTTCCTGCCGCAAAGTTCAATCGAAAACTATTTGGAATACATCGACCACGAGGAAGAATTGCGCTCAATACTCTCGCAATGCGACAATCTTGCCGAGGCCGAAAGAAAAGTGCTGCTTTCACCACGATTGCGGGCTACAAGGGCAAACGTACTCCCTGTTTCGGTTGTAAGTTCGCGGTTGTCGGGTTTCAAGGAACTGCAGGCGTATGAAAGTAAAAAGAGAATAGAGGATAATAAAGAGATGGTGGAAAATTTCCTCCGCACCCACGACGGACAATCATGGGAAGTGGTGGAATACAATACGGTAGACCGCACACACCGCCGGTTGAAATTGCCGGTAGAAGAGGCGGTGAATTTTTTAGATGACTTTCAGTTTGGAAATTATAGGGCGGCGATGCTAAAGGCAGCCACAATAAGATACCTGCATTTCCTGTCGGAAAAAGAAGATGCGCCTTTGACGTTCGTTTATTTCTATCAAATGGCTTTCAAAAGGCCTGACGATGATTTGCGTCGGCGTACTTTTGATATTGACACGCATACTGTAGTTCCGCTTGCCACAGGTCGTTCGATTGTTGACAAGGAAATTTATCCCGGCGACCGCGAAATGGTGGGACAAGACTCCATTACGATTCAACTATACCATATAATATTGGACAAAGCTCCCGTGGAATTTGCCCATGATGCCTATTCCATTGCAATAAACTATCCCGAAAGTTTGGCTACGAACTATGTGGTGAACAATCAAAACGGTTATGATGACGATGACGACGACGATTAAACATACCAACATGCCCGAAGATGAAATTTACAGGCTTTTCAAGAAACTGAAACCTGAATACGGAAAATCGTATGACGTTGGGAATTTGCCGGGAACGGAACATAAACTGGGTAAGTCTGTGGAGGGCTATCCGATGTTCTTTCTGCGAACGAATGCCGGCGGTGCGCAGTGTCCCAATACCAATCTTGAAATCCTTACAGTGGAATACAATTTATATGGTAGCCTTGAAGATGAAAATTCAAGGGAAACGCGTTGCAACTATACGGTTCTAACGTTGCGCAGTTGCGATGAAATTCTTCAGGAAAACTTTATCGCGATAACCATGTTGGTTATAAAACGTCTGCCCGCCGTACCTTCTCGGCGCGAAATCGCGAAAGAGGTGGAAAATCTCAAGTATATTTTTTCCGCGGCCAAACAAGCGCCCAAAAAGATGACGCAAGGATTGTGGGCAGAACTGCTTGTGATTGCCCGTAGCGGCAACCCGGAAAAAATGGTTGAGGCGTGGCACAGTCAGCCTGCGGCAAAGATTGATTTTGCTATGGGGCGTTTCAAACTTGAAGTCAAAAGCACGGGCGGAGATACGAGGGTGCATCATTTCTCGCTCGACCAGTTGTGCCCCTCTGCCAATTCAACGGTTTTTGTGGCCTCGGCGGTGGTGCGTGAGTGCGCGCGGGGCAACGGAGGTATGTCGGTGGACGATTTGCGCGGCTTGATATCCGAACGCCTGGCGTCAACCGATGCTGACCTTCGCTTGAGGACAATAATAGCCGAGACATTGGGCGAAAAATATGAGCAGGCGCGCAAAATGACATTTGACTACGTGGAGGCCGGCGACTCTTTGCGTTTCTACGATGCGGCTGACATTCCGCACATAAGCAAAGACTGTGTTCCCGCCGGGGTAACTGGTGTGGGTTTCAGCAGCGATTTGACAGACGTAAAGCCCATTGCGCCTTCGGGCGATGCTTCGGCTTACGCTGACAACCCTTTATACAATATGTTTTTCTGTAAAAGTTAAAAATGATGGCGTATTTGAATAGCAACGAACTGGTAAAGATTTTTGACGAACAGATGTCGGAGTGCGCGATATACCGTTGTGTGTCGGGCATGTCAAACCCTATGCACATTGTGTTCGGCGAAACGGAAATGTTTGTGTATCTAAAAAATCTTTCGCCGGCTTATTTCCAAAATGTAGACATTTGGCGCGCGCAGATGACGGGCGTGGAATCGCTGAAAAGCATAAAGGCGTCGGACAAGATGTTTGTTCTTCTGGGCTATGACGCAGAGCATGACGTGTATGCCGCCTGGAATCCGCATCATGCCAAACAGCGTATAGACACAGCCGCGAGTCCTTCGTTTTATTCGCGTTTCTCGTGGCAAAAACAAGCGGCGGAGGCCGATACGTTTATGGTCAAGGATTTGAAGAACGACGGTGTGGTGGTACTCTTTCCCGGCAGTCTTTTGGAAAAGTTTCTTGAAGATATAAACATATTCTTTCCCGATGCTACGGAATACGTTGCCAAGGGCTCGAAACGCCTTGCACGGCTAAGGAAAGCTGAGGCTGTGAAAAACGATGGCGACGAAATGGTGGTTGATGATGCGAAAGAAGAGGAGAAGATGGACTATGAAACTCCCTGGATTGACGAAAACGGAATTCTTACGCGCATCGAAAATCCCGAATTGCTGAAACTGTTGAAACCGGATTTGGATACCGAATATCAGAGCCGCACATCGGCTTATGCCACAGTGGAGGAGTTCTACGGCAAAAGGTTTCCGAATATGCAGTTGTGGCATTGGCTTCAATTGTTCAACGACATTGATTGGAGAAAACCTGTTGAAAACACGGCGCGAACCCGAAAGTTCGCCCCCAAGAAGCAGCATAAGGAGCGCAAGAAGATTTGTATAACATATCCCGACGGACATCAGACGTGCCACGAAGAGGTGGTCGACACTTTGCTCGAAGTGATAGAATATGCCGGTGCGGAAAATGTGAGCAAACTCGGGATAAGAATGGGGAAGACGGGCGGCGCGCCGCTTTTTCATACCACAATAGCCCCCAAATATAAGACAGCGTTCAAATGGGTAGGGGACAATTTATACATAAATTCGCGTTCCAACACACGGGTGAAGTTTTTCCAGATAAATCAGATGAACGAAATGATGAATTTGGGGCTGAAAGTGGAACTTGTATGAGTTTCGGAAAAGATGGAAAATGATGCCCGAAAAAATATGTCGCATCTCGTGAAAACTCCAAGGCCCGGAATTTAAATTCCGGGCCATCTAATTTAAATTTGGTGGCCCGGAGTTTTTAACATTTAGAATGTGCTGAAAAACAGATGGGTTGTGCTTTGGTGAAAATCGGGAAAAATGGGGCGAAAAACTGATGCCGCGCAACCTTTGCGGGCAGCGCGGCATCGTAGGTGGCGGCAATTATCCTGTAAGCCGAGTTCTGTGGCGTCAAAGTAGCACCGTCTGTCATTTATCTAAGCTTGCAGTCGCCTGCAAACATTATCGTTCTACCCTCCGGCGTAACAAAGTTTCGGGCGGACAACCCTCAAACGCCGGTTTACGCGAACTTTCAACATCTCACTGCACGGCACGCACATCGCTATGCGCCCGGTGGGCTCTTACCCCGCCTTCTCACCCTTGCTCTCCTTGCGGAGGGCGGTTGTTTTCTTCTGCAGTTTGCTTACCCTCGCGGATAACTTCTATTTCAGAAGGAGACTGTCCTGCGTTGCCCGGACTTTCCTCCTGCGAGAACGGGTCTCGCCGGCGACAGACCGGATTATTGCCGTTTTTTGATAAACTTTCCGCCTGCAAAATTACGCCTTTTTTCCAAATCGTGCTCCTCGGTGGCGGCGCAAAGCCCGTGGAGGGCGGCTGACGTGCCGTTTTTTGCGCGGGAAAGCCGATGCGGGGATTTCGCGGAGGGTTGGCTGACGCGAGATAAAACTTCGGTTGCGGTGGAAATAGGGACGGAAATGTAGGAAAATGCGTGAGAATTGTGGAAAAAACGTCAGAAATGCAATGTATACATTTATTTTTTGAAATAAATAGTGCTTCGGCAATTGGATATAAGCAATAAAATTTTAACTTTGTGGATTGGAATGTGATGACAAGGCGTCATGCAATATTTCTCTTTGAACGAAAAATAACTCGAGATAATGAAAACTTACAATTTCCTCGCGTTCGACGTAGGTGCTACCAGCGGACGCGCAATGCTTGCAACTGTAACCGAAGAATCCTTCGATATGAAGGAAATATACCGCTTTCCCAATGCCATTCTTGGCATTCACGGCAAATATTACTGGGACGTTTACGCGCTGTTTGACAGTCTGAAAAAATCGATTGCCGCAGCAAGGGACCTCGGCGTGAAGCTTGATTCGATTGGTATCGACACTTGGGGCTGCGACTTTGGATATATTGCAAAAGACGGCACGTTGCTCGGACTTCCGCGCGCTTACCGCGACCAATACACCGTGGGCACGCCCGAAAAAACCTATGAGATTGTGCCGCGCAAGGAACTCTATGAGCACACGGGCATACAGATTTTGAATTTCAACTCCGTGTTCCAGATTTTCGAGGCAAAAGAAGAAGGTTTCGCGCCGCGCATGAATGCTGACAAGATACTTTTCATTCCCGATTTGCTTTCGTATTTCTGCACCGGCAAGATGTTTACGGAATATACGGTAGCTTCAACGTCGCAGATGCTCAATGCTACAACGCGCGACTGGGACAAACCTCTGCTTGAAAGGCTCGGGATAGATACTTCAATGCTTCTGCCCCTCGTGCAGCCCGGTACGGAAGTGGGAAAACTGCTTCCCGAAATTGCAGAAGAGCTTGGCGTGGAACCGATGCCGGTTATCGCCGTGGCTGGACACGACACCGCAGCCGCAATAGCTGCTGTGCCTGCAAAGGACGAGCATTTTGCTTATCTGAGCAGCGGTACGTGGAGCCTTATGGGCATTGAAACCGAAAAACCGATACTTACCGAAGAATCGTGCGCAAAGAATTATACAAACGAGGGCGGTATTGAGGGTACTACACGCTTCCTGAAAAACATTACGGGCATGTGGCTGCTCGAACAAAGCCGCAAGTGCTGGAGCAAAGAGGGCAGAAACTACAGCTATGCCGAGATAGAAGCAATGGCTATCGACGAAAAAGATTTCCCCTCTACAATTGATCCCGACGATCCCCGTTTTGCTAATCCCGAAAACATGGATGCGGAAATCAAGAAGTGCTGCGCCGAAACAGGACAACAAGTTCCGGCAAACGACGCACAGACAATTTCGTGCATATATCATAGCTTGGCAAACAAATACCGCGACGTGATAACCGCTTTGCAGGAAATGGCATCGTTTACGATTGACAAACTTCACGTGATAGGCGGTGGCTCGGTAAACAAATTCATGAGCCAACTCACGGCCGACACTATCGGCATGCCGGTAATCGCCGGCCCGTCGGAGGGAACGGCTATCGGCAACGCAATGATTCAGGCAAAAGCCGTGGGACTCTACAAAGACCGCTGGGAAATGCGCAAGGCGGTAGACAAAGCCATAGGAACAAAAACCTATATGCCGCAGAAATAAAACAACGCCTTAATATATATGGTATGAAAAAGAAGTTCTTCTCATCGCTGTTTGCTCTCGCATCGTTCGGATTTGCCACAGCTCAAACGATAGGCGTATTGACTACGGAATATATGCAGACTCCTGTCGGCATCGACGTAGCACAGCCGCAATTCGGCTGGCAAATGCAAAGCGATCGCTATGGTGCGCAACAAAAAGCCTATCGTCTGGTTGTTGCCAACAGTCAGGAAAATCTCGAAGCCGGCAAATATGTTTACGATTCGGGCAAAGTGGGCTCGGGAGAATCGGTGGGCATAAAATATGCAGGCCCGTCGCTCAAACCAAGTTCGCGCTATTTTTGGCGCGTAACGGTTACCGATGAGAAGAAAAAGGACATCGTTTCGCCGACATCGTGGTTTGAAACCGGATTGCTCGGCGGAAAATGGGACGATGCCCAATGGATTACTTCGCCGCACAATCAGGTTTCGCCCTATCGCAGTGATTTTGTGTTGGAATACGATGTGAAAAACGTTGGGAAGCCCGGTCCTTCAACTTTTGTCTATGGTGCGAAAGGCAACGACAGCTATTGTTATCTCACCGTCGATACCCGCAAACCCGCAAAACTGATTGCGGGGGCCGTACTCTACAACAAAAACGTAGAATATCAGAATATAGATATCTCGGATATCGTAACCACGCAAGCTTTGACCTCACATCATGTGAAAATGATAGTACGCGGCGGAAACGATTACAATCTGCAGGTGTTTGTCGACGGCAAGCGGGTGAAATCGAAGGAGAACAAAAACGATTTCGGCGTTAACTGTATGCGCGATACCGTAGGCCGTAGCGATTGCCACCTATATAATATAGGCTATATGCAGCCGCAGGGATTCGACGCTCAGTTCTCGGGAATCACAGTGTCCGACACAAAATGGGACGTAACGCTTGCCACCGATACTAAGACCTATAACGCTCCCGGCGACGGCAAGATAAATACGTGGGTGTTTAATTCCGAAGTGAATGCACCTGTTATGCGTAAATCTGTGAACCTTGGCAAGGCTGTGAAAAGCGCGCGGCTTTATGCTACAGCGCGTGGATTCTACAATTACTACATCAACGGGAAAAAAGCAGGCGATGCCTATATGGCTCCGGGCTGGACAGATTTTCGCCACCGCATTATGTACGACACTTACGACGTTACCGATCTTTTGAAACAGGGCAAAAACGCGCTGGCAATAGAGCTTGGCAACGGTTGGTTCTGTAGTAATTGGGGTTGGACGGGTTCTGGCTGGAGCGATCAGTATGGATATAAACCTTCGGCCATGGCAATGCTGAGAGTAACCTATACCGACGGAACTACAGAAAGCTTTGTTACCAATCGCGACTGGAAAGTTTCGGACAACGGCCCATTGTTTGTCGACAATCTCTACCACGGTGTGATTTACGACGCACGGCGCGAAATCGACGGTTGGAAGAATGCGGATTTCAACGACTCTAAATGGGAAAATGTCGATGTTGCGGCAGCGCCTGCAGCAGATGTGGAAATCCAGGGCTATGTTGGTATGAAAATCAAGAACAACATAACGCTCAAGGCCAAGTCGGTAAAGAAAATCGGCGACCGTTATATATATGACATGGGGCAGAATTTTGCCGGCGTGCCGCGTTTGAAAAACATGCACGGCAAGAAAGGGCAGCAGATAGTGATTCGTTTTGCCGAAATGCTCTTCCCTGATCAAGTTCCCGAGAATCCTCGTGCGCCGCTCAAGAGAGAAGATTATGAGCGCAACCGTGGCCAGATGTATATGGACAATTACCGTTCGGCCATCTCCACAGATTATTACACTTTCAAGGGCGATGCTGCGGGCGAAACCTTTGAGCCGCCGTTTACTCAGCATGGCTATCGCTATTTGTCGATAGACGGTTTGGACGCTCCGCTTGCAGTTTCAGACGTAGAGGGAATTGTTCTCGAATCGATAGGGGAACAGTTGAGCCATTACGAGAGCGGAAATGCTGATATCAACAAACTTTTCAACAATATCGTATGGGGACAGCGCAGCAACTTCCTTGCGGTTCCCACAGATTGCCCGCAGCGCGACGAACGTCTGGGCTGGACGGGCGATGCCAACATTTTCTGCCGCACGGCAACGTATAACATGATGACGGAACCGTTCTACAAACGTTGGTTCTACACTGTGCGCGACCAGAAGAGCACCAACGGCGATACGGGAGGCTATTATCCTGTGCTCGGAAGCACCAAAGCGGGTGCCGACAACGCAAACGTGGAGATTGCAACGGGTCGCGGTTGCGGCTGGAGTGATTTCACGGTGATAATTCCTTGGCAGATGTATCAACAATATGGGGACAAGGAATTCATAAAGGAGCACTATCAGTCGATGAAGAACTTTATGAGTTATCTCGAAGGCAGGTGTACCAATTATATATTCCCCGACGCAACTTATTGGGGCGATTGGGTAGCTCCTGTTCCTACTAACATTTCGCTGTTGTCCACTGCATACATGGGCTACGACGCACGCATTATGTCGGTTATGGCTAAGGTTTTGGGCTATGATGCCGATGCGGAATACTATGATGCGTTGTACAAAAAAGTGAGCGAGGCATTCTGCAAAACGTTCTTTGATGCCGACGGCTACACGGTGATGAACGATGAAAAGAAAACGCGCATCAACACGCAGACTTCCTATATCCTCCCGCTGGAATTCCTTATTCTCCCGGCCGACTTGCAGAAAAAGGCTGCGGAACACCTTGCTGCAAAAATCAAAGAGGACGGCAACCGTCTGCAAACCGGTTTCCTCGGCACACCATATATATTGAATGTGCTTTCCAACAATGGTTATTCCGACCTTGCCTATACTCTTTACACCCAAACGGAATATCCGTCGTGGCTATTCCCGGTGAAGCAGGGCGCAACCACGATGTGGGAACGCTGGAACTCGTATACAATAAAAGAAGGCTTTGGCGATGTGGGCATGAACTCGTTTAATCATTACGCTTACGGCGCAGTGGAGGAATGGATAATGTCGCACAACCTCGGAATACAGCGCGACGAAGCGCAGCCTGCCTACAAGCACATATTGATACAGCCCGAAATCAACGCGGCATTCAAGAATGTGAAAGGCGGTTTCCGTTCTGTTTACGGCGAAATCAGCAGCGAGTGGAACGTAACCTCCGACGGCACCGACATAGCGTTTAGCATTCCCGCCAATACCACAGCAACTTTCACCCTTCCCGTCAACAAAATGGGCGACCTCAAGATTGTGGAAGGCAAGAAGGGCGTGGTGAAAAAATCATACGCCGACGGCAAAGCTGTATACCAACTTTTGTCGGGCAAATACAAATTCCTAAAAAAGTAACAACAGATCAAAGACACCCCAAAATGAAGTCCTCCGAAAACGCTTCAGCATATCAAAAAAACTCCAAGGCATCTTGTGAAAAACTCCAAGGCATCTAATTTAAATTAGATGCGTCGGAATTTAAATTAGGTCTGACCTCGTAAAAACGCTCTGTACAAGGCATTAGGCGAACATCGGAAAAGGACGGGAAATTAAACTGTAACATTTTGAAAATCAAAAATAATATTAACAAACAAATAAACAAAACAACCATGAAGGAAGAACAAATAAAAAAAGCCTATGAGCTTGCTAAGGCGCGCTACGCCGAATTTGGAATAGATACCGACAAGGCTATCGAAACACTTGAGAAAACCCCCATCTCCCTGCATTGCTGGCAGGCTGACGACGTGGTAGGTTTCGAGCGCAACGAAGCAGCTTCGGGCGGTATCCAAACCACGGGCAACTATCCCGGCAAAGCACGCAATATCGACGAACTTCGTCAGGACATCGACAAGGTAACAAGCCTCCTCGCAGGCCACATGCGCCTCAACCTCCACGAAACATACGGAGAATTCGGCGGACAATTCGTAGACCGCGACCAGGTGGAAGCAAAACACTTCGAGGGCTGGATGCAATGGGCAAAGGAAAGAGGAATGAAACTCGATTTCAATTCCACAAGCTTCTCCCACCCCAAGAGCGGAAGCCTTTCGCTTTCGAATCCCGACAAGGGAATCCGCGAATTCTGGATTGAGCACACCAAACGCTGCCGCAGAATTGCCGACGCAATGGGTGCATATCAAGGCGATCCCTGTATCATGAACATTTGGGTGCACGACGGAAGCAAGGACTACACCGTAGAAAAACTCCGCTACCGTCAAATCCTGAAAGACAGCCTTGACGAAATCCTCGCAGAGAAACTGCCCAACATGAAGCCCTGCCTCGAAGCAAAACTCTTCGGTATCGGTTTGGAAGCATACACCGTAGGCTCTCACGACTTCTATGCAGGCTATTGCGCAAAGAACGACGTTATCTACACACTCGACACCGGCCACTACGAGCCCACCGAAAACGTGAGCGATGCCGTGAGCGCATTGCTGTTGTTCGTTCCCGAATTGATGCTCCACGTTAGCCGCCCCATGCACTGGGATTCCGACCACGTTACATTGTTCGACGACAACACCCGCAACCTCTTCTCCGAACTCGTTCGCGCAGATGCTCTCGACCGCGCCCATATCGGTCTCGACTATTTCGACGCAAGCATCAACCGCATCGGAGCTTATATCATCGGCGTGCGTGCTGCGCAGAAATCCCTGCTTCAGGCATTGCTCGAGCCGCTCGATACTCTCCGCAAATACGAAGACGAGGG
This sequence comes from bacterium, assembly GCA_963660485.1. GTDB lineage: Bacteria > Bacteroidota > Bacteroidia > Bacteroidales > Bacteroidaceae > UBA6398. Next base: position 32,721 of record CAVKYH010000002.1, read on the forward strand.
CAAACTCTTCCAACGCCTTGCACTCTTGGAGGAAGCAAAGACATTGCCGGTGGGAGCAGTTTACGACTACTTCAACTTCAAAAACAACGTGCCCGTAGCCGAAGACTATCTCGCCGATGTTGAGAAGTATGAGCAGGACGTTCTTTCAAAACGTAACTAACTGAAAACTCCCTACGGAAATGGAAATTCTTTTAGGATTGCTGATTATTGCGATAGGAGCGTTTTGCCAAAGCAGTTGCTACGTTCCCATCAATAAGATAAAGGACTGGAGTTGGGAAAGCTACTGGATTGTGCAGGGCATATTTGCCTGGCTCGTGTTTCCGTTGCTTGGCGCGCTGCTTGCAGTGCCTGCCGGACACTCGCTCTTTGAACTCTTTGCCGGCGCAGACGGTTTCCGCCTTTCGATGACCGTTCTGTTCGGCGTGTTGTGGGGAGTGGGCGGACTTACATTCGGTCTCTCCATGCGCTACCTTGGTGTGGCGCTCGGACAGTCCATTGCCCTCGGCACTTGCGCCGCTCTCGGCACAGTGATGGGCCCTGTATTGCTCAACGCATTCTTTCCCGATCTAAACGCGCTCGATTCCCTTACGTTTGCAGTGGTTATCGGAGTGGTGGCAACGCTTGTCGGTATCGCGATAATAGGTATTGCCGGCGCCATGAAGGCATCTACGCTTTCCGAAGAGGAGAAAAAAGCGGCTGTAAAGGATTTCAATTTCCCCAAAGGTATAGCTATCGCGCTGCTTGCAGGCTTTATGAGCGGTTGCTTCAACGTTGGTCTTGAGTTTGGCAAGGATGTTAATTTCGGCGAACTCACCAATCCGATGTTCCGCACGCTTCCTGCAACGTTGCTCGTAACTTTCGGCGGATTCATTACCAATGCAATTTATTGCTTCTTCCAAAACACCAAAAACAACACGTGGGGAGATTATTCCAAAAGCAGTGTGTGGGGCAACAACCTTGTTTTCTGTGCGCTTGCCGGCGTTCTGTGGTATTCGCAGTTCTTCGGATTGTCGCTTGGCAAGGGTTTCCTCACATCTTCGCCCACTCTCCTTACGCTTTCGTTCTGTATCCTTATGGCGCTCAACGTTACGTTCTCAAACGTATGGGGCATCATTTTGAAGGAATGGAAGGGATGCTCGAGCAAGACCATTGCCGTTTTGCTTGTGGGCATTGTGGTGCTTATTGTGTCGTGTTTCCTGCCTCAGTTGATATAAACAATTTAGAATAGATGCGGGGCGGGCGGATTTTCTGCCCGCCTCGTTTATAGGATACGCCCCGTTGTGGGCGGCAAAACAATTTACAAGAATACAAAAACATGAAATCTCTACTTGATGATTTTCCCCGTGCAAAAGCCGAGGTATTAAAAGCTGCCGAGGTGGCCGGCTATCTTTGGCAAAAGGGCTGGGCGGAGCGCAATGGCGGTAACATTACCGTCAACATCACGGAACTTGTTGACGTTGATGCCTTGTCGAAACTTCCTGCCATTGGTCCTGTTACTCCTATCGGCATGAAACTTCCCCATATCAAGGGCGGAATTTTTTATTGCAAGGGCACGGGCCGCCGCATGCGCGACCTTGCGCGTTGGCCTATGGACAACGGCTCGATTATTCGCATTCTTCCCGATTGCGAAAGCTATGAAATGATTGCCGACAACCCTGTGAAGCCTACTTCGGAGCTTCCGTCGCATCTTGCCATACACGATGATTTGATTGCCAAGGGTTCGTCTTATCGCGCTGTCATACATACTCACCCCATTGAGCTTGTTGCGATGTCTCACAACAAGGAATTTTTGAAGCCCGGCGTACTCACGCATCTTCTTTGGTCGATGATTCCCGAAACGCGTGCTTTCTGTCCCAAGGGGCTCGGCATTATTCCTTACGAGATGCCTTCGAGCATTAAACTTGCCGAGGAAACGGTGAAAGGTTTGCAGGAGCACAACGTGGTGTTGTGGGAGAAGCACGGAGTGGTTGCCATAGGCAATGATGCTCTTGAGGCTTTCGATGAAATCGATGTGCTTGTCAAGTCGGCCCAGATCTATCAGGATGCAAAGTCCATGGGTTTTGAGCCTGATGGTATGAGCGATGCTTCGATGGACGAACTGAAAGAGGCGTTCAATCTTTAAGAAAGAAGGTCTGCCTCCGCAGAATATTCCTATGCAAACGGCTTTGCTGCATTTCAATGTGCGCAAAGCCGTTTTTTGTGTGCCTATTGGCAAAAAACATGCGGGACAACGTGTCTCACAACACATATATCCCGCATTGCATTCTCCTTTTCCTTGTCATCATGCAATATAAAGAATCTAAGCATACTAACGTTTATTAAATAATGACGGGGAATGGAGACGCATAATGCGATGACCCCTCATCGCATATCGTCATCGATGATGTATGGTAGGTTTATTTTCCTTTGCATGTCCTTTCTGTGTTTTTGCCAATGCTTCAGACGCAAGGCGTCTTGGGCATATTTTGTCCTGGGTTGAGTTAGTTGAAAATTAATTCCGTCGGATTCTGCTTTGTGGTGTTTCACAGTTATCCCCGTGAATTTTTCATGTATTGCTGCAAACTTATAAAAGTTTTTTATAACCTCCAAATTTCTTAGCATAAAAATAAAATTTTCCGCGCATTTCATATGGTTTTTCCGACAAGGCATCTCGTGAAATACGAGATGCGTCGGAATTTAAATTTGGTGGCCCGGAATTTAAATTACATCAGACCTCGTAAAACACGATGTCTGACATCGTTTTCAACAAAAAGGGACATCGTTTTTTTGATGTCCCTTCATGCTTTTCCCTTGTGCCTTGCGGAGGCTTGTGCAAGGGCGATTACTACTTCACTTTCAAGCTGTCTTTGTTTTATATCGCATCTTCTCCGCAGCATGTTCCCTTTTCCATGTTTTCTTAGCCATTCTCCCGATGAAATTCCACTGCGGCATCTTCTTGAGAGTGCTTCTCACAGGCTGTATGTCCCACATCAGAAACACTGCAAGCACAATGATTCCTATCAGGCAGGTTATGCCGTAGAGTTGCTTGATACTTATCATCACAATGTTGGTCATGTCGTAGGGCAAACCGCGCGACATGTTTTCGGCAATCTGATGGCGCAGCCCGAAACTGTATGCACCGGTGCAGAGAGTGGATATAGGTCCGTTGCGCACGAAGCCCGCCATGGTAAGACCCATGAAGAAATGCTGGAAAGGCATAAGCTCTTCAAGATAAATGGTGAGGGTGCAGAAAAATATCGCATTTCCAAACGAGCGCAGGGCTATCGGGGCATACAAGGCTTCGATGTTGAGCCCCGGCGACACGAGAAAATACATCATCACCGGATATGCCACCATTGCCGCCACACCCACGGTGAGCAGGCGCGTGAACTTTTGGTGCAACACCCGTATCCACAACAAACAGAACAGGCAACCCGCTATCGCGGCAAGCCACTCCGTGAAATTGAAAACGTTGGTGGTGAAAATTCCAAAGTGCAACACGCTGCCCGTAAACGCCGTCTGCAACACTTTGGGCGTGCTGCCCATGAATTCCACGAATGCAAAAAGCGTGAGCAGCGGTATGAGGCGTTTGTATTTCCATGCCCCGGGCGCGATATACGGGTGGCGTATGTGGAGCATGCGCTGTATGCACAAAAAGAGCGTAACCAGAAACAACAGCAAGTCCATTCGCATCACTCGCGAGTCGAGCCAGTTGAAATGCTCGCCGTAGTTGAAGAAAAATATAAACTCTATCATCAACGCCGACCACAGCAGGCAACCCATATAGTCGATGCTGATAAACGGAATGGGCTTCATGAACATGAAATTGTGGGTTGTGGTGAAAACTACAAGGGCTACCGTTAGCAGCATACCGGTCATAAGCCAGTTTACCACGCGCCAGTCTTGAAACACATATACCAGATGCTCCGTTATCCAAGGCGAAAGAAACATGTTGCCCAATACCAAACAATATAGCACGGGGAAGAAAATCGTGAAATCGCGCTTGGGCGTAATCCATAGCTGTATCGTAGACATACACTCAAAGCAGCCGCAAAGTTTGAAGAACCCCGCAATGAAACCGAGCACGCACATTATCGCTACATTGTCGGTATACATTATAAGAACGTTGCAAAGAGCGATAACCAAGGCCGCATTGAGCAGCAGACGCCGGTTGGGAAACGCAAACTTGAGCCTGAAAAGCATGGGGAAAGGCATGTTTACGCCCACAACGTTGCACATCACAATCATCATCACGTCTTCGCGCATCAGGCTGTACTCTCCCATCACATTTTGCATCGTTCCGCCGTAGATTCCGCCCGACATCAGAAAAATGAAAGCAAATATCAGGTAAATCCAGGGCTGTATGCGGCGCGGCACATAGGAGTTGAACGACGGAACACGGAATGGTCCTTTCAAAATAGGCGGTCCGGGCATGATGATATGGTTTTGCGTTGGAAAACAAGCGTTTTGCGTTGGAAAACAAGCGTTCTGCGTTGGGAAACAAGCGTTCTGCGTGGAAATTTCAACGGATTGGATATTGCGCTCATTGCTTGCCGCTCACTTTTACTACCACATTGAGCCCCGCTTTAAGCATATCCACCTGTTTTGGGTCGTTGTCGGGCGTAAGACATATGCGCACGGGCACACGCTGTTCCACCTTGACAAAATTTCCCGTGGCATTGTCTACCGGAATCATGGAATAGGCCGAACCGGCTGCGGCAGAAAGCGCCTGAACCTTGCCGTGGAACACAACATCGGGGATAGCGTCGGCAGTAAACTCCACCTTGTTGCCCTCGGATACGCCTTTCATTTGCGTCTCGCGGTAGTTGGCCACAATCCATACGTCGTTGTCGTCCACAATCCTTGCAAGCATTTGTCCGGGCTGCACCAACTGTCCTTCGTGAATGTCTTTGCGGCCCATCACTCCGCTGCAAGTTGCAACGATAACGGTATAGCTCAAATTGAGCTGCGCAAGCCGCACCTGCGCCTCGGCTACACTTTCGCCCGCTCTCGAACTTCCCAACTGCTGCGTCTGCACATTGCTCACCGAAGCTGCCGACTGTTTGCGGCTGTTGGCCTGCTCGTAGCGCGCCTTTGCCCCGAGGTAGCGGGCGTAGGCGTTGTCGTATTGCTGACGGGTAACGGCGTCTTTCTTCAATAGGGATGTAAATCGGTCGAAGTCCTGCTTGGCGTTAACCATCTCCACTCTCGCCTCTTCTATTCCTGCTGCCGCCGTGCGCACATCGCTGCGAGTCGTTCCCATACTTGCTGAAATCGTGGAAGAACCCGACTTGGAGCTGCGAAGTCCCGCTTCGGCTTGCGCAAGTTGCAGACGGTATTCGGCATCTTCGATTATAACGAGCGTGTCGCCCTTGTTGACGTGCTGAAAGTCGTTGAAACGTATTTCTTTTATGAATCCCTGCACACGGGTATTGACAGGAGTGATATGGCGGCACACCTGCGCGTCGTCAGTGTATTCGTCGCCGCTACGGTTTACGAAATGGCTGAAAGCCCATACTATCACGCCGAGCAGAAATAGGGTAATGATTATGTTGTATGTCCTTTTGATGATATTCTTTTTCATGTTGTAAAATGGGTGTTTTATGTCGTTTTTCTTAGGTCTGATGTAATTTAAATTCCGGGCCACCAAATTTAAATTAGATGCGTCGGAGTTTTTACGAGATGCCTTGTTGTTTTTTCGATATGTTTTGCCGTTGTTTTAATGTCAAAGTTCGCCTGCCGCATATTTCAGTTTGTAGAAAGCGTAGGCTATGTTGATGCGCGCGTCAACCTCCTGCAATTCGGCATTAAGGCGAAGGTTCGACGCATCAGCCATGTCGGTTACGAGAACCATGTCGCTGTTGTATCGCGAGTGCATCACGTCGTAATTCTGCCGCGCAAGTTCCACGCTCTTTTGCCTTGTTGCAAGTTCCACATAGCTTTGGCGGTATTCTGTGTAGGCTTGTTGTACGAGGTTGTTCAGTTCTTCGGCTTGCAGGCTCAGGTTTTCCTGCATCTGTCGCGTAGCAATTTTTGCCTGCTTCAGGTCTTTGTTGTTTTTGAACAAGGAGCTGAGGCTGTATTTCACTCCCACGCCCACATACCACACGTTGATGTTTTTGTCCACGGGCGGAAGTTCGTAGGTGATAGGGCCGTTGAAATTGTTTGCAGCCACCACAGCCACTTTTGGCAGCATTTCGCTCCGCGCAAGTTTCTCGTTTTGCTTTGCCATGCTCACATTGAGTGTGCTTTGCTCCATAAGCGGCGAATTTTCTGCGGCGCGGTTTTGCCAGAATCCTTCGCCGTTGTCGGCAAACTGCATTCCGGCTATCGAGGAGTCTGGAATGATTTTCACATCTGCCTTGCAGCCCAGCGTGTTGCAGAGCCTGTGGTTGAGAATAGCCCTGTTGTTCTGCATCGATACCAGCCCGAGGCGCAGATTCTCCATTTGCAGCTCATAGCGTGTGATGTCGTTTTTCAGAGCCATGCCCTGGTTTTGTTTCTCCTTGATTTCGTTTATCAGTTTCTCGGTGAGCGCAATGTTTTTCTCATACACCTTTATGCTGTTGTCGGCTTTGTAGAGGTCGAGATACTGTCCCAGCGCCACGAAACGCGATTGGCTTCGCGTGAGTCGCACTCCTGTTTCGGCTTGTTGCTTTCCTATTTCCGCGAGCTTGATACCTGCGTTCAATGCTCCGCCTGAATAAACCACCTGGCTGGCTTCAACGGCGAAACTGTTGCCGAAGTGGGGCGAGCGCAAGCCGCGCGCGTTCGACAAATCCCGGTCGGTCATCAACGCGTTGCCTATGTAGCTTGCCGAGAGCGAAGTGTTTATGTCGGGCAAGCGTTTGCTTTTTGCCGATTCAATGCCTTGTTCGGCTATTTCCACACCTGTTTTGCTTGAGCGAAGGCTTTTGCTGTTTTCTTCCAGTCTGCCGAAAAGTTGTTCCAGGTTCATTTGTTCTTCTCTCGCATACCGTGCGTGGCATGCGGTGTCAGCCGGCGATTGCGCCCAAGCCTGTAAACAACTTGCCGCAACCAAAAGTTCCAGCATCAGTTTTTTTGTCATCTGTTAACGGATTGTTTTGTGTTATGTTGAATTTCGGTGCAAAGTTACGGGCTGTAATTTGGCGGACGATTGAAAATTTCACGCCGGCAATGGACTATTTGGGAACAAAAGTTCGCTTGTTTTATATCGTATGGCTACTTTTGTAACCATAAAGGGAATATGTTTTACAGCTAATGAATGATAGCGGAAATATAGGGCGCGGTTTTGTGCCGTTTGCCGTTTACGGCAACGACGAACTCGACATGCGCCATTCTGCAAGCCTTTTCGCCACCACGTTGTCGGACTGGCGCAACGAGGCGCAGGTTATAAACTACGGCGCAATCATAATATGTCGCGCCGGCAAGGCATGTATTCGTGTCAACTTCAACGAGTGGCGTCTCTACGAGGGAGCTGTGATAACGCTCTTCCCCAACGATGTGGTGCAGTTGCTTAATGATTCCGGCGCGAGTGGGGAGGAAAACGAACGGTTCGGCGTGGAGATGCTCGCATACAACGCGTCGCTTTTGCGCGAGGCGAGTTTGCAACTCGAGCAAACGGTATATTCTTCGCTGCGTGAGGACCGATGCCGACAAGATACGCCGGTGGTTACACGAATCATCGACAATATGTTCCGTTTGCTTGACGTATATTTTTCTCAGCCCGACTGCACATGCCTCACACGCCTTGTGCTGCTTCAGCTCAAGGCATTCTTTATAGGTTTCCACGAATATCTGCAGCGCAATCCCCAATATCGTCCCGACGAGGTGAAATCCCGCCGCGTCAGGGAGCTATTCAATCATTTCATGATGCTTGTGGAGCGCGACTACAAGGTTTCGCGGAACGTTGACTACTATTCCGCGCTGATGAACATCAGTTCAAAATATCTCACAGGTATAGTGAAACTCGTAACATCTCATACGCCGAAATCCATAGTTGACCACTACGCCGTTTTGCAACTCAAGATGCAGCTGCGGCTCGGCGAACGGAGCATAAAAGAAATAGCCTGGGATTTCGGTTTCACCGATGCAAGTTTTTTTTGCCGCTATTTCAAACGCCACACGGGCATTTCGCCGCAGGAATTCAGGGAGCTGAAGAAAGAAAACCCCATGTTTCTCAGAACGTGAAACCACCCCGGAAATTCCATGCGGTAAGCCGCAAAAACGACAAGCCATATTGTTTAATACAATGTCTGATATTATTAAAACAATGTCTGACATCGTTTGAATAATGTCAGACATCGTTTTTCCGGTATGCGGAGAATCTTTTCCGGTGTTTGAAAACGGGGCGATTTCTCAGTCCACATTTACTTCCGTATTGGAAGCAACCGTTGCTTGCACCTCGTAGCCTTCGGGCATTACTGCTTTAGAACCAGGGATAAAGATACACGGCCAAACGAAAAGAGCTGTGATAATCGACAGTGGCGTTCTGTTTTTGCCGTAGATGCTTACCTGCGTGTTTACAAAATACAAAGGGTCGCCCGAGGGCAGAAACATATTGTTGATATATATTTTCAGTCTGCCTTTAGTGCCGGCAATACTGCTTTTCTTTGCTTCGGCAACTTTTCCCTGCACCACAGTTCCTCTCTGAATCACACGCACTCCGTCTATGATTATATCACGTTGAACGCAGAAATCCACCAATTGACCCTCTTGTACGTCGGCAGCTTTTACTTGACAAACCGATTGCAACGGAATTATGGAGCCACCTTTTATAACAACGGTTTTTGCATTGGAAACAAGTGTTGTTGAAAGCAGGAAAACGAACAGAGTAAAAATCTTTTTCATAATTGTATGTATTGTATTGTTGCAAAAATACACAAAATCGCCATTCCTTATATATATAAAGGAGTGTTTTGCGATTTTTGCGGTAATTTTGCCGAAGAATCAAGCATTTTGGGATAAATGGAAAGGAGACGGTTTGTGCTTCATGCAGTGAGAATAAGGCGGTGTGCGATTGCCGCGTTGCCGAAGTCGTGGAAAATGACGCTTTGGTTGCTCAAAATGATGATTCCAATATCCCTTGTGGTTACGTTGTTGCAATACGCGGGCGCGATAGCGTGGTTCGCGCAATATATCGACCCTGTGTTTCGCAGCATAGGGCTTCCCGGCGAGAGCGCAGTGGCTTTCATCACCGCAGCATCGCTCACCACTTATGCGGGAATTGCCGTGCTTCTTTCGCTCACGCTCACCCTGCGTCAGGCAACCATTGTGTCGCTGATGATGCTGCTTTGCCACGCGCTGCCAATGGAGTGCAGCGTAACTCATCGCACCGGGTCTTCGTTTGCAGGCATGGTGGTTTTGAGAATAGCAATGGCTTTTGCGGCGGCATTCTATCTCAACCTTGTCTTGCCCGACATGCCGCAGCAATTCGGCTTTGGCGCAGCGCCGGCAACCGATGCCACGCTTGCGGAAATTGCTGTAAGCTGGACTGTGGCAAACCTGAAAGTAACCATAATGATGTTCGTTATAATCTATGCGGTGATGGTTTTGCAGAACATGCTTCAGGCTTACCGTTTGCTCAATGCCATTTCGCGCTGCCTGCGCCCTGTGATGCGCCTTTTCGGACTTCCTGAAGACGCCGCCTATTTTTGGCTCGTAGGAAATACGTTGGGAATTTCATATGGAGGCGCGGTGATGTATGAATGTATACAAAGCGGAGAAATTTCACGCGACAAAGCGGCTGCGGTAAACCGACACCTGGCAATGAACCACTCTATCATCGAAGATACATGCGTTTTCGGCGCGATAGGGATAGGTGTGTTCTGGATAATATCCACGCGCGTTTTGTTTGCGCTCGTTGTGGTGTGGGGCAGAAAGGCTTTGCGGCATCTGTTGCGGCGCGTGGGGAAATGAAAAAAGGCTGCAATTTTTGCAGCCTCAAGTTTAATCGTAAAAGTAATGGGGTAGGGCTTCCGCCCGTTGCGTGTATTATTTATCTTCTTCGGTTTCGGAAATTTCCTGAGCCTCTGCTTTTGCGCGGAGTTTCCATATAATAAGGAATGCAGCAAGCAGCGCAACGCCGATACCGAGTGCAATGAATCCGCAAAGCATGAATCCGCCTATTACATCGTTCAACTGCAGTCCGCAAAGCAACGGAATCAATGTGCCGAGCGCTATCCCGAGAAAGGTAAGCCCCACTACGAGGTTGTTAAACCTTTTCGGCTGTTTCCCCTCGGGTTTCTGTTCGCTGATAATCATCTTTGCCGTTTCGGCGTCCACATTGTTTTCCACAATGGCCTTGCGCAAATCTGCGTCAGCCTTGCTCTTTTTCATTTTGGTTATTGTCAGGCAAATTATATATGCTATGGGAATTCCCAAAGACAACATTACCGCAACCAAGCCTACTAAATCTTTAATCATTTTTTTAGGAATTTAATTTGTTTGACTTCACCCTTATGACAGAATGCCTTGGAATTTATTACAAGTTTCGGGCAGAAAATTTCAGAATTATTTTTGCAAACGATACAAGGACTATCATTACCGACGCAATGAGGATAGTTTGCACTAAGGTTGACTGCGACTGCTCCATAACGTATTTATATATGGTGATGCCGTATCCCAACAAAATCAAAGGCGTTCCGAATGCCACTGCAACCATGCGCAGAAATTTCCGCGACGTGATGCGGCGTTCTTGACGGCTGATTTGGTGCATCACCCGGCGGTTGATGTTCTCGAGCATAGCCTCCCGTTCAAAATTTTCGCGTATAAGATTGTCGAGTTGTCTATCGTTCATCTTCTTTTGTATTGATTTGTTGTTTCAGTTTCTCACGTATTCTGTGCAGTTTCACGAGCACGTTTGCCGGCGAGAGCTCCAAAGTTTTTGCAATCTCGTCGGTTTTCATTCCTTTATAGTAATGCAACAGAATTATCTGCCTGTCTTGCGGCTCAAGCCGCTTCACGGCTTCGCGCATGGCGGCAAGTTTTTCCTCATGTACCTCCGAGAAATCCTCCTCTTCGGGAATGTCGTCCGGGAGCGGGACCGCGTTTCGGCGCTTCATCTTGTCGAGCAGATTGATGGCTATATGCGCCGCAATCACCGTGAGCCACGGCGCAAGCGATGCCCCTCCGCCCCAGGAATCAAGGTTGGTGTAAGCCTTGATAAAGGTTTGTTGCGAAACCTCTGCGGCAAGTTCCTTGTCGCGCGTGATTCCCAACGCCTTCGAAAGCACGATGCCCGAATACTTGCCTACAACAACGCCAAAGAGTCTGTGCTCGTGGCGTTTGAGTATGCGTTCTACGATTTGTTGGTCGGTCATGCTGTTTACGGTTGTTCTATTCTCAAGACAGACACCCTGAGGAATTATTACAGGATTTCAATGTAAAAATAAGAAAAAAACAAAAGCCGCCGCAACAAGGCACAAAATGAGAAGAAAAACGGTTTTTATAATTCTTTGATAAAGAGGAAGATAAAATACATGCAAATATCGCTTTTACGAGGTCTGACCTAATTCAAACTAGGTCAGACATAATTTAAACTAGGTCAGACCTAGTTTTTACAAGATGCCTTGGAGTTTTTTCCGACAATTCATGTGCATTTTTCACCATGCCTCAATCCCCGTTTTTCAAGCCCTCTATTCCGCACTCCACCCCTCGGAAATCTTTCGCAACGTCATGGAAATCTTTCGCCCGTGCCATGAAAACAAAACGTAGCGCCAAGGAAATTAAAAATAAGCGTTAAATTTTGCAGCCCGCGCGAAATTCGTTACCTTTGCACGCACTATCGGGCTCGAATGGTGGAATCGGTAGACACGAGGGACTTAAAATCCCTTGGCCAGTGATGGCTGTGCGGGTTCAAGTCCCGCTTCGAGTACTTTGGACATGGTGTTTTTCAAAGGTTGTGCGCCTTGTTTTAGTTACCAACCTCCACAGTCTTTATTATCTCAAATCAAATCATAAAACCTTTCTTAAAGCAAGATTTCACAACGCGTATGTTGTGGAACATATCTGTGTGTGATTTTTTAGTGATAGGCTTGGGAATTTGGTTCTGCTTCTCTTGATTTTGGGGTAGGCGGAAAGGTGGCTTTGTGGTAACTACAAACGAGAAAGAACTAACGGGGAGGGGCGCAAAATACTCTCCTTTTTTATGTTTTTAGAGAAAAACATTTAGGACAACATTGACAGCACGGACTTTTTTTAATGTTGAAGAACCTTTAGTCAACAATAAAACAACAAAAAAATAGTTACTATTAAATAAAGGTGTAACCATTCAACATGTAATCAAACCCAAAGAATGAAGAAACTCATCATTTTTATATTCATACTTGCTCTGTGTCCAATCGGAATGCAGGCACAGTCTACTTTGACCGACAATCAGGTGGCTGATATGATACAGCGCGAAATGGAAAACGGTAGTTCGCAACAGCAGATAGTGGTGAAACTGATGCAAAGCGGAGTGGACATCAACCAGATACGCCGCGTGAGAAAGAAATACCTGAGACAATCCAACAAGTCGGGACTTGGTATGGCCAATACCGAAGACGATGACACCCGTTTGCGTACCAACAACGGAAAGACACGCGAGGAAACACGACAGAAGACCACTAAGGATAACGTGGATCGCGATGCAACCACCACGCAACGCTTGCAGGGGGTGCCGAAGTGGCAGAAGGAATACAACGAAGACGACAAGGATTTTCTGCAGATGCAAGCTGAATTGGGAATGATGACCCGCAGTGATTCCATAGAATGGCTTAATCAACTTTTGGAACAGCAGGAGACTGACAAGAAAAAGGTTTTTGGTCGCGATATCTTTAACAATAACGATCTTACCTTTGAGCCGGCAATGAACATAGCCACGCCGCAAAGTTATGTGCTCGGGCCGGGTGATGCTGTGGCGGTTGACGTTTACGGAGCGTCGCAGAAAACTTTTAATTGCACGGTTTCGCCCGACGGACAGATAGTTATAGATGATTTTGGACCTATTGACGTGAGCGGCTTAACCATAAGTCAGGCTAAGAAACGCATTCAAAATACCCTTGGGGCGCGTTATCGTAGCAGCCGCATCAATTTGTCGCTCGGGCAGACGCGTACCATTACCGTAAATGTCATGGGTGAAGTGAAAACTCCGGGCACATATACGCTTTCTGCCTTTGCTACGGTTTTCCATGCCCTTTACATGGCGGGCGGAACCAGTGAACTTGGAACACTTCGCAATATAAATATTTACCGCAACAATCGCCTTGTAAGTGTTTGCGATATATATGACTACATTCTCAATGGTAAAATGACCGGCAATGTGAGACTTCATGACGGCGACGTAGTTTCGGTTGGCGCATACGACTGCCTTGTAAACGTTACAGGAAAGGTGAAGCGTCCTATGTATTATGAAATGAAGAAGGACGAGAGCGTGGAAACTTTGTTGAAATATGCCGGCGGTTTTGCGGGCGATGCTTATAAGAAGAGCGTGCGCGTGAACCGCAAGACGGGACGCGAATATGCCGTGTTCAATGTAGATGAATTCGAAATGGCCAATTTCCGTATCGCCGACGGCGACAGTGTGAGCATCGACTCAATTCTTCCGCGCTATGCCAACACAGTAGAGATAAAAGGTGCCGTGTTCCGCCCTGGTATGTACCAGATAGGAGACGGTATAAACAGTGTACGCACTCTCATAAAGCATGCAGAAGGTCTGACAGAGGAAGCGTTTACAGCCCGTGCTGTAATGCACCGCATGAAACCCGACCGCACACTGAAAGTAATCAGTGTTGATGTGGCGGGAATAATGGACGGACGCGTAGCAGACATCCCTTTGCAGGAGAACGACGTGCTGTTTATCCCCAATAAGCAGGAATCTATGACGGAACGCACCATTACCATTCAGGGAGAGGTACAGTATCCGGGCATATACAAGTATGCAGACAACGAAACCCTGGAAGATTTCGTTCTTCAGGCAGGTGGTTTGCTCGAGACGGCTTCGACGGTAAAAGTAGATGTGGCACGCCGAGTGGGCAACCCTAAGGCTTTGACCACCGACAGCGTTATTGCGAAAAATTACTCTTTCTCTCTGAAAGACGGCTTTGTTGTCGATGGCGAACCGGGCTTTGTTCTTATGCCGTTCGATGAAGTTTTTGTACGCAAGAGCCCTGCTTATTCCAAGCAGCAGAGTGTTACTATTGACGGAGAAGTAATGTTTGCCGGCACTTACACTCTCAGCAAGCGCAACATGCGTCTTACCGATTTGTTGGAAGCTGCCGGTGGCGTTACAGACTTGGCTTATATCAAAGGCGCACGATTGGAACGCCGCCCCAATGAGGCAGAGCGTGCGCGCATGGAGGCTGCGTTCAAAATGCAACAAGAGCAACTTCAAGACCAACTTCTCGAACTTGCTGCCAGCAGCAATAACGGAAATAATATACAACAGGTGGCCCAGCAGTCAAACAATACCCAATTAAAGAAATTCCAGGTACCTAACACTTTCCCTGTTGGTATTGAACTCGACCGCGCTATAGCCGATCCCGACTGCGATGCAAACATAGTTCTCCGCGAGGGCGACCGCCTCATTCTTCCCCAATATACTGCCACAGTGAAGGTGAACGGCGCTGTGATGTATCCCAATACCGTGGCATATGAACGAGGAAAGAAAGCCAAGTATTACGTAAACGCGGCAGGAGGTTTTTCGCAGAACGCACGCAAGAACAACGCATACGTAATATATATGAACGGAATGGTAGGCAAACTTTCGCAAGGCGCAAAAATACAGCCGGGGTGTGAGATTGTGGTGCCGAGTCGCATCAGTCGTAAGATGAGCACGGCCGAGACTATGAGCATGGGTACCAGCATCGCGTCTATTGCCGCTATGATTGCAACCATTACCAATGTATTGAAGTAAGTTTACGCATCATGAATATCGAAGATAAAAAGGAAGAAATTATAGACCTTAGAGATCTGTGGGCAAGTATTGTCAAACGAAAGAAATGGTTCTTTATAGCTTGGCCCATTACATTTGTCTTGTCCTCTCTACTTATCATCTGCGTTCCAAGAACCTACACAACAGACACCGTTTTGGCACCAGAGATGAATCTTCCGTCTGCGGGAGGATCGTTGAGCGATATTGCTTCAAGTTTTGGCTTCGACCTTGGTAGCCGTACTTCAACCGATGCTATTTATCCAACACTATATCCAGACTTGTTGGACGACAATGGTTTTATATATAGTTTGTTTGATATTCGGGTGAAAAGTGCAGATGCAACAATAGACACCACTCTATATGCTTACAAACGTTACTTTACCGAATATCCGTGGTGGACGGCTATAATGTCCAAATTCAAAAAAATGCTGCCCAAACCCAAAGAATTCCGAGTAAAGCAATCTTCAAACGATGCCTTCAACCCTTACATTCTGTCAAAAGACGAGGATGCCATCGTGGAAGCAATAAGAAACAGCATAGGCATAAGCGTGGACAAGAAAACCGATGTTATAACTATCAGTGCCGAAGCGCAAGACCCTCTCATTTGTAAAACAATCGCAGACTCGGTAAGACAACGTCTACAGAAATTCATTACTGATTATAGAACGAAGAAAGCTCGTAATGATGTGGAATATTATACTAAGTTGACTGCCGATGCCAAGGTTGACTACGAACGCGTACAGCAAACATATAGTTCCTATGCCGACGCCAATATGGACGTTATTTTGCAAAGTTACAAGTCGAAGATGGAAGCTTTGGAGAATGAAATGCAATTGAAATACAACACTTATACAACCCTGCAAACCCAGTTGCAAGCAGCCAGGGCCAAGTTGCGTGAGAATACGCCTGCCTTTACGTTGCTGAAAGGAGCGGTAGTACCTATTAAGGCCACAGGACCAAAACGCATGTTTTTTGTTTTAGGTATGCTATTCGTTGTAACTTTAGTTCTTATGCTTATTAGTGTCAAGGATATTTTGCTTAATCACGAAAAAAAATAAAAGAACAGAACAGAAAAACCAACAAGGGAGAAAGTGGAGTCTTCCTGTTAAAAACAAACGTAAGCCTGCCGTTTTATAATATGGAAGCTTCTAAGCGTATTATTGTCAATACCATTGCCCAATATGGAAAGTCGGTCATCAATATTTTTTTGTCCCTCTATTCCACCCGACTCATTCTCGAGGCGTTAAATATCAGTGATTACGGAATTTATTCGGTCGTAGCCGGAGTAGTGGGCATGTTTGGGTATCTTGCAAATTCTTTGGTCGTTACCACTCAAAGATACATATCGTATTATTACGGAGCAGGAGATAAGAATTATGTCAAGAAAGTATTTGCAAACAGTGTGCTGGTACATGTTATAATATGCGTCGTTTTCTGTATGATTCTCCTTCCTATTGGTAATTACGTAACAGGGTCTTTTTTAAACATTGCAACAGATAGGGTGAACGCTGCCCATGCCGTCTATTATATTACGACATTGATGCTGGTAATGACCATAGGATTAACTCCGTTCAAAGCCTTGCTTATTGCGCATGAAAACATCGTCTACATATCAATAGTTGAAGTAGTTGATGGAGTACTGAAACTTGCGCTTGCAATCGTTTTAATGCACTTGAATGCAGACAAGTTGGTCTTTTATGCCATACTGATGCTGATGATTACTTCTCTTAATTTTATTGCTTATTTTTGTTATTGTAAAATAAAATACGAAGAGAGTAGGGTTGCTATCAAGCGCGATGTTATTGACAAAAAATGTATGAAACAAATTGTAGGCTTTGCAGGCTGGACAACTTTTGGAATGTTAGCTGGTATTTCGCAAACGCAAGGTACAGCAATCATCCTTAATAAAGTGTACGGAACCATTATGAACGCGTCATTTGGTATCGCTTCGCAGGTAAATGGAGCAATTAGGTTTGTTTCTACATCAATTCTAAATGCAATGAATCCCCAGATAATGAAAGCGGAAGGGCAGGGTAGACGAGAAGAAATGCTGGATTTGGCTGGAAAGGAAAGTAAATTTTCTACAGCCCTTATGATTCTAATATCTGTGCCGCTAATATATGAGATGCCAAGTATTTTGTCTTTTTGGCTGAAAACAGTACCTCTGAATGCTGAAATTTTCTGCATAGCACTTATAATAGCTTTCATCATAGATCAAACAACATTAGGTTTGCACGCGGCTAATCAGGCTATGGGTAAAATAAGGATATATACCATAGCGACAACATTACCCAAAATTTTATTGATTCCAATTATGTGGGTTGCACTAAAAATTGGTGGAGTTGTAGAAATCGCTATGGCTTGCTACGTCGCGATAGAATTATTGGTGGCATTGTTTAGACTTCCGTATATGCGATATTCTGCCGGTCTTAATGTGGTAGAGTACATAAGAAAAGTAATAATGCCACTAATTCCTTTGGTTGTTGCAGAATGTATTGTGTGCTATGTCGTAACAAGAATGATTCAAATTCCATTTAGATTTCTTCTAACAGGGACAATATCGTTGTTGGTAAGTTTTGTCGTGATTTGGTTTTTTACTTTTACGAAGTCGGAAAGGAATTACTTAATAAAACTCGTAAAGAGGAAATAAGGAATGAAGGTCAATATAGGAAAATTATATCTGTTTGAAAGAAATAAAATAGCAGACAATCTTTTCATAGCGTCTATTTTTATAGCTTTCTTTGGCTCGATGAACGTATGGTTCATGGTGCCACTTCACACGTACTATCCTATCTTGTCTTTCTTCTTGGCTTTGGCAAGTTATTCTGTTTCTAAAACATCAAGTCGTCCTATATTTACAGAATCTTATTTCCTTTTACCGATAACGGCTTTCATTCTACTTGAATTCTACCAAAGCACAGTAAATGCTCTAAACATCAATGCATATATCAGCGCTATCTTCAGCGCAATGACGATGTTTTTTATCTTTCGTTATGATAGGCAGCGCCTTGAACGCATTTCTACATTGCTATCAAAGACATTGGGAATTATTCTTCTAATATCTTATCCTGTTTTTTTTCTATATGTTATTGGATTTCCTCTTCCCAACGTAAATTTGGTGTTTAACGATGGATTTTATACGTTTTCCAATTACTTTTTGTTTTTGGTTGATGACCGTTCACTCTTTGAGATAATACCTCGTTTCCAATCTATTTTTCTTGAACCAACATATCTTGGCTCTACAACAGCTTTGTTGCTGATGACACAACGGGGTAAATGGAAACGTTGGTATAACATCTCACTCTTGTTGGGACTTCTATTTTCTTTCTCGCTCGCAGGTTACGCTTATCTTGTGGCAATTATCTTTTTGAACATGTGGATAAAGCGCAAGAATATCGTTTTGAAATTTCTTTCGGTGATAATTCTTGTAAGCGCAGTCGTGGGTGGTTCTTTTGTTTACAAAGACGGAGATAATATGCTTCATAACCTAATAATATTGCGATTGGAAATAGATGATGGGGAATTGGCCGGCAACAATAGAGTTTCCAAGGATTTTGATATGGAGTATCAATCCTTTTTGGAATCCGCAGATATAATATTTGGCAGAGACTACGATTACTCAAATTTTGGAGATTCGGGCTATAAAGTTTTTTTCTACGATTTCGGTATAGTAGGTGTGTTACTGTTGTTCGCTTTCTACGGATTATCATTTGCAAAATACGATGATTACAGACGCATGCTTGCTGCTATGATTGTTATGACCTTGATTTTCGGAGTTGATGCGTTTGTGTTGTGGTTTGGCCGTTTTATACCATTATATATTGTCGCAGTGGGGCGTACAAGAAAACTAAAAGAGAAATAATTGCAGTATGACAAAGAAAATATTGATAGATATGTTGCCTTTTCAGTATTCTTATGGCGTTGGCGGCGCCCTGAGTTTTACAAAGGCTGTGTATGATGCTTTATTTGTAGATAAAGACGAAGATGTATTGGTATACGGGCTTTACGATTCCCGTCGAGGAGTTGCACAACAGTACAACTTGTTTGGTTATGCTAAGGAACATAATATAGAACTATATGATGTTGCAAAGAAACCTCTCCGTGTTTTTATACCGCAGAACAATATCGATTGCTTCTTTATTGCATTTGGACAATTCTATGAGGGTATCGACCTTGCCGGGATAAAGACAAAGGTTATCATGTTCATTCATGATATCTTTGATATTGAACGATGCGACAACAAAATAGACTATTCCATAATAGACCCTTACAGCCAAACTCGATGGCAACGTTTGAAACGAATAGTAAACCTTGTCTCTGGCAGATTTGGAAGGTTGGCAAGAAAAAGATATAGCGATGTAATACCTCTGTATGCTGCCGCAGAAACAAAATCATATACCGTGTCAAATTATTCTGCCAACGCATTGAAATATTATTTCCCCGAGATTAAGAAGGATATAAAAGTATGCTATTCTCCTCTGAGAACCGCCAAAAGTTCTGATGTTATAGAGAATAGAGACCTTAAACAGCTTATTGAAAGCGGGAAAAAATATTTCTTCATGATTGCAGCCAATCGTATATATAAGAATCCTGCAATTGTGATGAAGGTTTTCAATCGGATAAGCGAAGAATACGATGTAACATTGCTTACGCTGAAATACGGCAAGACTATCAATGGCTCGCATATAGACCTTGACTATCTTTCCGACTCAGATATGGATTGTGCCTATAAGCATGCTTTGGCGTTGTTGTTCCCGTCATTTTTCGAAGGTTTTGGCTATCCTCCAATTGAAGCCATCGTTAACGGGACTCCTGCCATTTGCTCCAATGTAACGAGTATCCCAGAAGTTCTCGGCGATGCTGGTATATATTTTTCCCCATTTTATCCTGCGGATTTATATCGGGCCATGAAACTTGTTCTCGACAATCCTTCCGTAAAAAAGAATGAGATACAGCAGAGGGCAAAAGAAATTACAGACCGCCAAAAACAAAACCTAAAAGAACTTATAAGAGAAATATTAAGATGAAGCCAAGAATAATAGCTCTATACCTGCCACAGTTTCACCCTATACCCGAGAATGATGAGTGGTGGGGGAAAGGATTTACCGAATGGAACAATGTGGTAAAGGCCAAACCCTTGTTTAAGGGACACTATCAGCCTCATCTTCCCGCCGACCTCGGTTTTTATGATTTACGTTTGCCCGAAGTGCGGCAGCAGCAGGCTGATTTGGCGCGTGAGGCAGGTATAGAAGGTTTTTGCTACTATCATTATTGGTTTGGAAATGGCAAACAATTGCTCGAAAGGCCTTTCAACGAAGTGTTGGCAAGCGGCAAACCTGATTTCCCTTTCTGTATTTGTTGGGCCAATCACGACTGGACAAATAAAACATGGGTGAAAGACAAGAGTACCCACCGAGATTCAATGATAATGAAGATGGAATACTCTATGGAGGACCATGTTGCCCACTTTAACGCTTTGCTTCCGGCTTTCAAGGACAAGAGATATATCACAGTGGACGGCAAACCTCTTTTTGCAATATATCAGCCCAAAGCGATACCCGATGTGGGAAAGTTTATAGAGTTGTGGCAAAATATGGCCCGAGAAAACGGTTTGCCGGGCATACATTTCGTGGGTTATTCCGTGAATTCGTCCGGGCGTTCCGTAAAAGGCAACAAAGTTTCCTTGTGGACTACAGACGAGGCGGCCGAACATTACAAATCTGTCCTTGATTTGGGATTTGATGCAGTGTTGTCGTCGGGCTTGTCAAGGGCCCAATCTATCTGCAAGGGAAAGCTAAAGATGCTGTTCTACTTTCTTACAAAAAACAGTTTCCTTCCAACTTCCAACATATGCGATTACGCCGATGTCATGAAGCATTATTATGTTGAGGAGGACGCTTGGGAAAATGTTTACCCCACATTGTTGCCGCAATGGGACAGAACTCCAAGGGCAGGCAAGGCCACGAATCCGCTGATAAACGCAACGCCTGAGAAATTTCAGAAAACAATAGAAAACGCTTTGGAACTTATTAAAAACAAAGCGCCGGAGCATAAAATTCTTTTCTTAAAGGCTTGGAACGAATGGGGCGAAGGTGATTATGTTGAGCCAGACGACCGTTTCGGGCACGGTTGGCTCGATGCTATAAGGAAAGCTTTGGACAACAGCAAATGACCGTGAGATGAAGAAAATCCTGTTTATCGGAGATTGCGGGGACTTCAAGGAAACTTCCAATGGAGTCTACGCCAAGAATATCCAGCTTCTTGATAGGCTGAACGAAATGTTTACGTCTGTCAAGCATGTAAACACAAACAATTGGAAAAAGAATCCGCTTGTGTTGCTGAATGTTGTTTTTTTTCTTTGGCGATTCCGTAAAAGAGAAATCTTTATTTCATTAAACACCGTCAGTTCCTATAAACTAATTAAGGTCTCGCGTTTTCTGTTCCCTTCTGTGCGTTTCATCTACTTTGTGGTCGGAGGAATACTTCCGAACTTTATTTCAAGAATGGAAGCCAGGCAGAGAGAATGCTACTCTGCAGTCAAATGGTTTCTTGTTGAAAGCATTACAATGAAACAAAACATGGAAAAATTGGGATACGGAAATGTTATCTACGTTCCGAATTTCAAAAGGATATCATATATTCCAACCAAAACGGCTATACTTTCTCCGAGGTTTAAGTTTGTCTTTTTGTCAAGAATTATTCCTGAAAAAGGCTGCGACCTAATCATTGATGCTGTAAGGAAGATAAACAAAGAAATCGGAGAAGAAAAGCTGCAGGTGCATTTCTATGGGAAAATAGACGATAGCTATAAAACACAATTTCTCAAATCGGTAAACGAGATAGCCAATATAGAATACAAAGGATTTCTCAATCTTGCAGACAAATCAAACTATGATGTGTTGGCAAGCTATTCTGCGATGCTGTTTCCTACCTTTTGGAAAGGCGAGGGCTTTCCCGGCGTTTTGATCGACGCTATGATTGCAGGCACGCCTGTCATCGCATCGCAGTGGGGCTACAACGCCGAGATTATCCACGACGAAGAAAACGGAATGATTGTAAAAAGCGAAGATGTAGACTCTCTTGTTGATGCCATGAAGTATTTTGTCAACACGCCCCAGGCGGTAGAAAAAATGTCGCGGCTTTGCCAACAGAATGCATCGGTCTATGATGCTGCAAAAGTGCTGAACGCAGAATTGTGGAATAGGATATTTAAGAACGACAATGAATAAGCTCAAGATTTTGGCAAACCTTCCAAGAGTTTTGCCCCACGTTGTTTGCTATGCGCTCAACAAGAATCGGCGTGCTGTGATAAACAAGGACATTATTGTCCGTCCTCAATATCGCGGCGTCGTAGAAGAGAGAAACTATATGCCTTGGGAGTTGTGTTGCGTGCTGATTGACGAGCCTGAATTCCGTAATCTTTTCTACATGCGCCTTGGCGGGATAGGGCATCTGCTGAATGTTTTTCTGCCCAAGGTAAGTTCCATGAGATTGTCCCGGCATATTGCCGAAGGCTTCTGTCCTGTTCACAGTTATTCCACGATTATTAACGGCGGTGCCCGAATAGGGCGAAACTGCACCGTTTATCATTGCGTTACCATTGGAGTTGAGAAAAGCGGGGTGCCGGTAATCGGCGACGATGTAACGATTGGTGCCGGCGCCATTGTGCTTGGGGGAATCAAGGTGGGAAACAATGTCAACATAGGTGCGGGGGCGATTGTCGTAGACGATGTGCCCGACAATTCTACCGTGGTTTGCCAAAAAGCCCGAGTTATTTGCCGTAGTTGAGGTCTACTTTCCTTCCCATTTCCATGAGAGCCGCGGGAGTGAAATAGTTCATCATTCCTCCCAGCGAGGTGAAAGTCAATTCTCCGAAGTATATTCGGCCGTCGATGTTGTACAAGTCCACGCGTACTTGCGGGAACGGTTTTGCAAGTATGCGTGCGTATTCTTCCATTGTCTCCAATCCTTTGGGGCGTGGCAGTTCTGTTTTCCTAATATGATAGTGATTGTTTTCTTCCAGCATGTCCGAGCGGTTGTCCCAATTCAAGTCGTAGCACGCAAGTTCGGCTTCGCCGCCGCTCTTTCTGTTTGAAACTACAAGAAATACGCATGGCTCACCGTTGAAACACCATAGTTTGTAGTCTACAATGGATTTCTCGCCTTTGGGAACGGGCAGCAGTTCTTCTGCAAGCACCATAGGTTTGATGCCCCGGTATTGCGGTTCGGCCGAGAGCGCTCCTATGTTTTTTTGCTTCAACCATTTTTCGGCCATTTCCTTTAAGGCTTGAAAGTCTTGTGCCGACAGGTTTTTCTTGTTGCATACGGGGAAATTCGTGCCTTTGCCGTCGCCGTTGTTCGATTTGAGCATGAACGAATCGGGTAGGTTGTCGAAATCTATCTGTGCGGCATCGTTCCAAACGCCATACGTCTTTACGAGGATATTCCCGAGCCCGCATTCCTTGACATAGTCTTTCACCCTCACTTTGTCTGCCAGCGTGCTCCACAGAGAGGTATCTGTGTAAAGTTTCTGGTAGAGTATTTTTTCATTGAGGTCTTGTGGTTGTCTTAGATTAGGGAAACGTTTGAACCTTAATGTATATCTGATGCGCACCACCATGGTTGGGAAATGCACAAGTATGGCTGCCAGTATGTTTTTTATGCTTTCTGTCACTATTGTTTCTGATACACTTTTATCCAGTCGAACCTTGTTTCGTAAACTTTGCGCTTTTGGGGTTTCATGTCAGCCCTTTCGCCGTTGCCTACGCTTTGGTTCAGAAGAATATAGAAGTTGTCGTCGAAAGTCCACTGGTTCTTTTTCAGCAGTGTCTTGTCGTCCGATTTATAGTAAGCCCCCACTTCCTCGTCGTCCACCGTCCATTTCACATATGTCGGCGTCCATTCTATGCCGTATACGTGCCATTTGGTAACGTCTATATTGTGGCGGAAACTGTTGCGGAGTCCGTGTTTCGGGTTGTCTATCGTGAGCTGCGTGTGAATGTTGTGGCACGATTCTTTACGGTTGCCAAACATCTCCACCACGTCGATTTCGCCATAGGGAGCGTTCTGCCCGGCTTTGCGTTGCCTTCCGAGCCACGCTGCGGGGAAATTGCCGTCAATCACATTGGTTTTCATTCTCACCAATAGCTTGCCGTATTTGAACGAATACTTGTCTTTTGTCCAAACAGCCCCGGTGAGCATACTTGCAGTGTCGGTCTTAGCCTTGGTGTTGGGAATGGCGCGGCATACAAGCTTTCCGTTTTTAATGTACACCACATCTCGTGAATCGCTTACCCACCTGTTCCACGTGCTGCTGTATCTTTGACACCTGCTCCATTTGGAGGAATCGGGCTGAGAACCGTCGGGCAAATCAAACTCGTCGCTGAACACCAAACGGTAAGCGGGCGTGTCGTCCGCATGGCGCGCCGAGACATGATTGGCGATGACCACCGAAAAACCGCCGGCAAGCATCAGAAAAGCCGCCACTATCAAGAAATGCTTTCTCTTCATTGATATCCTGTTTCTCTTGAATACAAAGTTAAGGGTATTTCAAGAAAAAAAACAATCTTGAGGCAAGATTAATTTTGGGTTTGCAAAATATTCCCCGTTTGCGGGTGGATTTCGTGCGCAGTAAGCCCCGAAAAAAAGGCTTGTGGCTTATGAAATTTACAACGTCGCATCTCGTAAAAACTCCGGGCCATGTAATTTAAATTAGATGGCCCGGAATTTAAATTTGGTGGCCCGGAGTTTTTGCAATATTTTGAGCGCTGTTAGCTTTTGCCCGAAACAGGGCGTAAAGCAACGAGTATCACCAAGTTAGTGAGGCCGCGGCGATGCACCCGGTTTGCCGCCCGAAATTTTTGTCCAAATTAATTTCGCCGATAAGGTAATATTAGCATTTTTTAGACGTTAATACCATTGTATGAACTATGTTTTAATTGTACATGACTAAGAAATGGGAGAACTGGTATCTGTAATAATGTCCACATACAACAGCGGTGAGAGTGCCGCCGAGAGTATAGGGAGTATTCTTGGCCAGACTTACAGCAACTTGGAACTCCTTGTAACCGACGACGGTTCTACTGATCCGGCCACTCTGCGCCTGCTAAGCGAAATGGCACGGCAAGACAGCCGAATCAGAGTGTTCTTCAAGAAAGAGAATCTCGGTCCCGGAAGCGCCCGCAACAATTCCATTCGTGAGGCGCGCGGACGCTATATTGCCTTTTGCGACAGCGATGATTGCTGGGACGCCCAAAAATTGGAGAAACAGATACGTTTTATGGAACAAAACCGTGTGGGCCTTTCCTATACCTCTTATCTGCGCGTTAAATCCACGGGCGAAAAAGAGGCTATCGTGATTGCGCCCGAACGTATGACCTTCGAAAAATTGCAGAAAGACAACAAAATCGGACTCTCTACCGCCATATACGATACAAAACAGCTCGGCAAAAAATATTATATGCCCCTGCTCCGAAAACGTCAGGACTGGGGACTCACACTCTGCATTCTGCACGATTGCAAACTGGCCATGGGAATGAAAGAACCGCTTACGCTCTATATGGTAAGGAAGGGCTCGGTTTCGAGAAACAAGATGTCGCTCGTGAAATACAACCTCGCCATCTACGAACAGGTGCTCGGATATTCCAAACCCAAGTCGGTGCTGAAATTCTGCCTTGTCTTCATGCCAAACTACATCTTCAAACGACTGAAGACCCGCTGGGACAGCCACAAATACCTCAACAACTGACCGCCCCCGCCTATCTTTTCAAAAACAACAAAGCAAACATGGAGCAAAAGGAAAGATATATTCCTCCCTACGTAAAGTGGAACGACGATGTCAACAATCCACGGTTCATTCCCGACGGAATGAACGAAATGGAACGCATCACAAAGCGATTTGTCGACTTCTGGGTGGCATTGGTGTGCCTCGTGGTTTTCTCGCCTCTGTTCCTGATTTGCTACATACTCGTGAAACGCGAAGACGGAGGCGCGGCAATTTTCAAACAAGAGAGGATAGGAAGATTCGGACGCCCGTTCATGATTTATAAGTTCCGCAGCATGCGCGTAGATGCCGAGAAAGACGGACCGCAACTCTTCGGGCACGAAAAAGACAGCCGCATGACAAAAATCGGACGCTTCTTGCGCGATCATCATCTCGACGAATTGCCGCAGCTATGGAACGTGGTGAAAGGAGATATGGCTTTTATCGGCCCACGTCCCGAGCGGGAATATTATATCAAGCAAATCGTCAAGCACGATCCCCGTTACATTTATCTTTATCAGATTCGCCCGGGAGTTACATCGTATGCCACGCTCTACAACGGCTATACCGACACGATGGAAAAGATGCTCAAACGTCTCGACCTTGACCTATTTTATCTGGAACACCGCAGCTGGTGGTTTGATACCAAGATATTGGTGAAGACATTCATCAATATCATGTTTGGAAAGATTTTCTAAGCGGGCATATCCTGCATCGTTTCCTTTTTCCCTTGTTTTGTTTAACCTGCAACGTTTTTTTTCGCACTGAAATGCGACGTTGTTTCGATGTGTAGGCTTTGGGGCGTAACGATTTGGGAAAAAGGGCGTTTGGCGGCGCAAATGCTGATGCGGGGCTGGCTTGCAGCGGGGAAAATGTCAGGGAAAAGTTGAAAATAATGTGAACAGAGTATAATAAAACCGCGTGGCGATGCGTTATCATAGTAACCAATGAGAACAAAACGTATGATAACTAACCATTCCACAGAATATCTGCAATCAATATCCCTGCTCAGCAGAGAAGACTATGTTGAAGACGGAATGACAGAGGCCGGACGCGATTTCAAACGCTGTGTAGATTTTTGCATAGCGCTTTTCTGTCTCATAGTATTCTCTCCGCTCTTTCTGATATGCTATATACTTGTAAAACGCGAGGACGGCGGACCTGCTATATACAAGCAGGAACGAATAGGTCTTCACGGCCGCCCGTTTTTTATCTACAAATTCCGCAGCATGCGCATTGACGCCGAGTGTGGAGGGCCGCAACTCACTGCCAGCGAGGACGACAACCGGCTTACAAGGGTGGGGCGGTTTCTCAGAAACCATCATCTCGACGAGTTGCCCCAGCTGTATAATGTGCTTATAGGCGACATGGCTTTTGTGGGCCCGCGTCCCGAGCGCGAATACTATATCAAGCAAATCATTCAGCACGATCCGCGTTATCAGAACCTTTACCAAATTCGTCCGGGCGTTACATCGTATGCCACTCTCTACAACGGCTACACCGACACAATGGAAAAGATGCTCAAACGCCTTGAACTCGACCTTTACTACCTGAAAAACCGCAGCTGGTGGTTTGACGCGAAAATTCTCTTCATGACTTTCATAAGCATAGTGTTCGGAAAGAAGTTCTGAACCGTTGCCGAGGCTGGGGCAAGGCGTGTGGTTTTTCGCCCTTGCGAAAGCCGAAAATTTCCAAGGGATACAGTATCGGCAGGTAGTCTCTTTAATCGTCTTACAAGCAGCTAATTATAATCCAAATATGCTCTGTTCGTAAATAGCTCGCATAGCCCGTTTTACGAGGTCAGACATAATTTAAATTCCGGGCCATCTAATTTAAATTAGATGGCCCGGAGTTTTTGCGACAACGCATGTAGGAAAAAACATGATTGCAAGCCGTGGAAAATTGGCTTGTAATGCGATGAAAAAAACTCGGAATTGATTTTCTGAACCCCCGGTTTGGTGTTTGGAAAACCAAGCCCGTTTCAACGGAAACTTACAAAGGAATTAAAATTTGCGGAAATACAGCCTCAACATCTCGTCCCGCAAAACCATGCGGCTGCTTGAGAGTTGTTCCACGCAGAATTGTTCCATAAGGGAGTTCACCCCGAGCGGACGCAATACGTCTACGTTTGTCAGCAATGAGTCGGAAATATCGCGGTTGTTCACCCTGCCGTCGTAGAGAAAGAGCGAGTCGCCCGTATGCTTGAAGCGGAACATATAGCCATAGGACGTAGACTGGTGAGTGTCGAGCATTGTGAAAAATTTTCCCTGCACTCCCCAAAACACCTTGCTTTCGGTCATGCTGGTTGACGCTCCGTTTTCGAGCGTGTCGATTCTTGCAAGTTGCCAATAGCCGTCGAGTTTGCCGTTGTCGGAGGTTTCCAATAGGTCGCCGCACGAAGCTATTGACATCAAGGCGAGGCAGACGGACAGTAACAGAAATGCTTTTTTCATAGATTGAATACTCCTGATTTTGAAACGGTGATCTGAAATCCTGCATTTGACCCAAGAATGTGTCCGAAGTCCATGCCGTAGGCTCCGCGCACATTCCATTCTTTGGGCAAGCGGTATCCTGCCTCAACCATAAAGCTTACGTTGTGATGTTTCTTGGTGTAGGGAGTTACATAAGTGCCGAGCCCTTCCTGATATGAGGCCAACACGCGATAGTCGAGCTTCTCGGTGGGCTGTCCGTCGAAGCCGAGATGAAAAGCCATGAAACGGTTGTCGGCAAAACCTATGGTGCCGTCGCTGTTGTAGATGGGCGAACGATAGAGAGGGTTGCCGATTGCCTGCCCCCAGTGTTGCCAGCCGGGATAAAGGTAATGGTTGTAATAATCATCGCGCCCGCCCAAATGATCGCTGCGCCCCGATGTGTGATCATGGTATACGGGGCCGCTCTGATACTTGGTGTAAAGATATTCCACGACCACATTGCGCAGCCATGTGCCGTATTTCAAATTAAGTTCCGCGCCCAACATCCAGTCTTTGAGGTCGTAGAAAAAGAAGCGGGTGTTCTTTTTCTTGTTCCACTCGGTGCCTTCGCCATAGCCGTCGTAGTCAATCTGAAACATCGAGGAAAGATCCTCGCAATACTTGTCAACGTAAAAATGCAGGCCGAAATTGTCGCCGTCGTAGTTGATGCGGGCAAGCCAACTGCCCAAAACGTTCCCCTCTTTGTTGCGGTAGACCGTTCCCTCGCTTGTCTTGTCGCTTCCGCCTGGTATAAAAGCGTGCCAGAAGCTATTGAATCCTTTGTCGTTCTTGATTACGCGCATTCCGCCCTTGCCGTCGGGCACATAAGACGTACCTCCGAATTGCGTGGCCAGTTCCAGTCCCAATTCCAAGGACCATGGAATGTAGCGGTCCTCACTTCCGATTTTCAAATACCCCGCCTTGCTGTGATAAAACACGTTGTTGGCGTATTTTGTTTGGCGGTTGGTGAAAGAATGTTGCCAGTTGTCGTCGGTCATAAAGCCGTAGGCAATATGTCCTTTCATATGAATCCAACGTCCTAAGGCAGGAATAGTCCAATATTGGGGCAAAGCCAACCGTATCTGCGGCACAGGGCGCGCGTTGATGCCCAATGTTTGCGAGCCGCTGCTTAACCGGTTGTTCTTCAACTCCATTGGCGTTTCCTTGGAGCCGATAGAAAGCGTGCCGTGAAGCCAACGTCCTTCCACGAAAGCCTGTTGCATCACCACGCTGCTGGTATAATTCAACGCCGCAGCCACATCAATTCCGTAGCCCACGCCCCAGCGGCGCGCAGAGTCGTTTTGCAGCGGACGAATGGCGGAGGCGCGCAAATAACCGTTGGTCTCGTCGAGCGAAGACAGCCCGTGTTTGTTGGCGTTAAGCCACAAGGGAGTTTTGTCTTTCGAGAAAGAACCCTGAGTCTCCGCCTTGTAATGAATACCTTTGCCCAAATCCAATTTCCCGGGGACGGCATCATACTGCCAAGCATACTGAGCCATCACGTTGGGGACAGTCAGCATAAAAGCAAGAACAAGTGTTGTTATTTTATTCTTCACCTTTTTCGGGGTTGGGCGGATAGACGGTAAATAAACCTACTTTATTTATATCGCGTGCAAAGATAAGTGATTCCCGGCGCATTTACGGCACATTTTTCCATGGTTGCAATAAAAACAAAGGCTTTATCATGCATTTGTTGCCGGATAGTTCACGTTTTTTTAGAGTTTTCGTGTCTTTTTGCTTGGGCCGAAGTGATAGTTTGGGGTATATGGAACAGACTTTCCCTTATATAAGATGTATCAGATTGGAAATAAACGCGACAACTTCAAACAAATTCGCTACCTTTGCAAATTGTAACACAGAATAAACTAAGGGTAGATGAAGATTCTCATAACAGGTGCGAGCGGTTTCATAGGAAGTTTTCTCGTGGAGCGTGCTCTTTCGGCAGGCATGGAAGTTTGGGCGGGAGTAAGGCCGTCGAGTAGCCGCCGATATTTGGACGATTCGCGCCTGCACTTCATCAATCTTGATTTCAACGACGAACAGTCGATGCAAAAAGCGTTCTGCAATGCCCGCAGAGACTTTGGCGCGTGGGATGTAATAGTTCACGCAGCCGGGATAACCAAGAGCAGATGGCGCAACATGTTTTTCCGCGTAAACTATGACGGCACGCGACGCCTTGTGTCGGCTCTTAGAGATGCAGATGCCGTTCCGCATCAATTTATCTACCTTAGTTCGCTCAGTGTGTTGGGGGATATCAAGGAAACACCCGTTGGCCCGCACCCTGCGCCCGATCCGTTCGGCTCAAAAGGCAGTAGCGGAGAGTTGCAAAGCGTGGTGTATGAACCTATGGCCGCCGGAGATATGCCTGTGCCCAATACCGCCTACGGTTTGAGCAAGGCTGCGGCAGAGAATTACCTGCATACGATAAAAGATATACCTTGGGTGATTTTCCGTCCTACGGGGGTGTATGGACCAAGAGAGAGAGATTATTTCCTTATGGCGAAATCGATAAAACAACATGTGGATTTTTCAGTAGGATTCAAGCCGCAGGAAATAACATTTATATATGTAAAAGATTTGGTGAGCGCCGTGTTTGCCGCCATAAACAAGGGCGTGGTACACAAAACCTATATGCTTAGCGACGGACGCACCTATGAAAGCCGCGCATTCAGTGATTTTTTGCAGGAGTCGATGGGAGTTAAAAGGGTGTTTCATATCAAGGCCCCGATATGGCTGCTGCGATTGGTTTGCGCCGTTGAAGAACTGATTTCAAACGCCACCGGAAATACTCCGACGCTTAATCTCGACAAATACAAGATTATGAAACAGCGCAACTGGCAATGCGATATCACCGAAGCCATTGAAGACCTCGGCTTTCGCGCAGAATATGATTTGAAACGCGGTGTGGAAGAAACGGTGGACTGGTATAGAAAAAACAATTGGATATGATTTCATTGCTGAAACGCAAACGTTGCCGTCCGGGACTGCTCGGAATAGAAAAGATAGGGCTTATATACGCGATTTTTACAGCCGTGGTGGCATTGGTGTTCTGGAAAGAAATGCCTACACTCGGTGAAATGATGCTTACAAGGGTTGGATATCTGCTGGGAATGCTTCTGCTTATGTTTGTATACCGCAAACGCCCGTGTCATCTCACTTTCTTTTTGCGCACAGCGCTCCAGCTTGGAATGCTTGCCGTTTGGTATCCGGAAACATACCTTTTCTGTAGAATTTTCGGCAACTTCGATCATATTTTTGCCAATATCGACCAATTTTTATTTGGCTTCCAGCCCGCGTTGAAGTTTAGCGAAGCGATGTCGGGTGCGGTGTGGTGCGAATTGTTCAACTTGGGATATTTCTCATACTACCCCATGATTTTTGCTCTGATAATTTGGACATTTTTTCGTAGGTATCTGCTTTTCGAGAAAACGGCTTTCATTGTACTTTGTTCGTTTTTCATTTTCTACATAGTGTTTATGTTCCTGCCTGTAGCTGGTCCGCAGTTCTACTACAACGCAATAGGTATGAATGCCGTGCGTTCGGGCGTGTTTCCCGAGGTAGGTCTTTATTTCCGCGACCATTTTGAAATGATAGCACCTCCCGAGGGCGGCGGATTGTTTCAGTATCTCGTGGAAAAGGCACAGGAAAGCGGAGAACGTCCAACGGCTGCATTCCCGAGTTCACACGTCGGAATCAGTTCTATAATAATGATATTGGCGTGGAAAGCCGACAAGAAAAAGCGCATGTTCCTTATCATGCTGCCGTTCTACGTGCTCCTGTGTTTTGCCACGGTTTATATCCACGCCCACTACGCCATAGATGCAATTG
This sequence comes from bacterium, assembly GCA_963660485.1. GTDB lineage: Bacteria > Bacteroidota > Bacteroidia > Bacteroidales > Bacteroidaceae > UBA6398. The sequence continues at coordinate 64,654 of CAVKYH010000002.1, forward strand.
CCGGGCTTTTGGTAGCCTATCCGGTGTATAAACTTTCCCACAAGATATACTACACGCGAATGTTTCACCGCTTGCACGGATACCATAGCTGAAACAAAAACAACGATAAACTTTTAAGTATATATAAAATCATGCCTAACACAGATAACATTCTCGCTGAGAAACTTTTGAAGATTAAAGCAATCAAACTTCAGCCTTCCGAACCGTTTACATGGGCTTCTGGTTGGAAATCGCCCTTTTATTGCGACAACCGCAAGGCACTTTCCTATCCTTCGCTCCGTGCGTTTGTAAAACTCGAGCTGAGCCGTATCGTTGCCGAGAAATATCCCGAAGCCGAAGTGGTTGCCGGTGTTGCCACCGGTGCTATTGCTCAGGGCGCACTCGTAGCCGATGAACTCGGTTTGCCTTTTGTTTATGTCCGCGCCAAAGCAAAGGACCACGGATTGGGCAACTTGATTGAAGGAAATCTCGAAAAGGGCAAAAAAGTAGTGGTTGTGGAAGACCTTATATCAACCGGAGCAAGTTCCTTGAAGGCTGTCGAGGCTGTTAGAGCCGCCGGTTGTGAAGTTGTGGGCATGGTTGCGTCATACACCTACGGTTTTGATGTGGCTGACAAGGCTTTTGCCGATGCCAATGTGGAGCTTACAACGATTACCAACTACGAAGCGGTGGTCAATACCGCAATCCAAGAGGGCTACATCAAGGAAGCCGACATGCAGCTCCTTGATTCCTGGCGCAAGGACCCTGCTAATTGGACCGGCAAGTAATTTCGCTTAGAGAATGAGCCTCAAAAAATACGAGAGCGAGGTTAAACATCTCGCTTATTCCGATGTAAAAGTATATTCGGTGCTTTCCGATTTGTCGAACCTCGGTAAACTGCGCACTGTGTTCGATGATGCAGAGAAACGTGCCGCATTGGCTGCGCAGTTTGGCGAAGAAAAAACGGCCAAGATTGAGGAAACGCTGAAAAACATCGAATTCACTGCCGACAGCGTGGCTTTCGAAGCGCCCATGGCGGGAAAGGTTACGCTCGGCATTGTGGAACGCGAAGAACCCAAGCTCGTGAAAATAGACGTGATGGGTCTTCCGGTGAAATCTAACGTTTGGATTCAACTTCTTCCCGAATCTTCGGGCAGCTGCAAGATGAAAGTTACGTGTGGCGTGGAAGTTAATTTCTTTATTAAGGCGATGGCCGACAAATATGTGGCACCTGGTGTGGACAAGATGGCCGACATGCTTGCCGCTTTGCCTTACGATAAAATCTGATTGAAATATGGCAAACAAACTTTGGCAGAAAAACGTGGAGCTTAACAAGGAAATCGAGAAATTCACGGTGGGAAAAGACCGCGAACTCGATGTGTTTCTTGCCCCCTACGATGTGCTCGGCTCCATGGCGCATATCACGATGCTGCAAAGCATCAACCTGCTCACGGCATCTGAACTGGAGGTGCTGCTTAAGGAACTGAAAAACATCTACCGCCTTGCCGAAAGCGGAAAATTCGTTATCGAAGACGGGGTAGAGGACGTGCATTCGCAGGTGGAGCTTATGCTCACGCGCAAACTTGGCGACGCAGGAAAGAAAATCCACAGCGGACGTTCGAGAAACGACCAAGTGTTGGTTGACTTGAAACTTTACGCCCGCGACGGCATACATCATATCGCCAACGAGAGCAAAAAACTTTTTGACGAGCTGCAAAAGCAGAGCGAGAAGTACAAAAATGTGCTCATGCCGGGATATACCCACACGCAGATAGCCATGCCGAGCAGTTTCGGGCTTTGGTTTGGAGCTTATGCCGAGAGTCTTGCCGACGATATGCAGATGTTGCTCGCCGCATGGCGCGTAACAAACCGCAACCCCTTGGGCTCGGCTGCCGGATATGGCTCGTCGTTCCCGCTCAACCGCACAATGACCACAGCCCTCCTTGGTTTCGAATCGATGGACTACAATGTGGTTTACGCACAAATGGGACGCGGAAAAACCGAACGCACCATTGCCTTTGCCATTGCCGGTATTGCCGGAACGCTGGCCAAGTTGGCGTTTGACGCCTGCATGTTCAATTCCCAGAACTTCGGTTTCATTCATCTTCCAGCCGAGTGCACAACGGGTTCAAGCATTATGCCGCACAAGAAAAACCCCGACGTGTTTGAACTGATACGTGCGAAATGCAACAAGTTGCAGGCTCTGCCGTCGCAAATCACGGCTATTATGAACAACCTCATTTGCGGCTACTCGCGCGACCTTCAGATTATAAAGGAAGTGTTCATGCCGGCGTTTGAAGAGCTCATCGACTGCATACGAATGACCGCATATATCGTGGAGCGTACCGAGGTGAACGAACACATACTCGACAATCCTCTCTATGGTCCGATATTCTCTGTGGAAGAAGTGAACCGCCGAGTAATTGCAGGCACTCCGTTCCGCGAGGCATACAAGCAAGTGGGGCTGGAAATAGAGGCCGGCGAGTTTAAGCCCGATACCAATATCCACCACACCCACGAGGGAAGCATAGGCAACCTTTGCAACGACAGGATAGCCGACCTCATGAACGCCACTCTCGACGAATTCCATTTTGCGCGAGTTGACGAGGCTGTAGCGAAACTTCTTGCGGAAAAGTGATATGCACGGCGGGAGAATGAAAAGGCTTGCAATAGTGCTCACGGCTGTTTTGGCGGTGATGGCAACGGCTTGCGACAGCGACACAGTGGAATCGAAATATTCCAAATACCGCGCGTCGTTCTCACTCTCGCCCATCAACACCATTGCGCCGCTCAACAGCGCGCTCACATCGTATGGAAATTTCTGCACCATCACAGCTGATGCCAACCACTACTATTTCCGTTCGCTTGAAAACTCTTTGCAGGTTAACCGAGATGCGTTCGCGGCGTATAAGACATATATATGTATAGGCGGTTTTGTGGTAGGACGTTCTTCGCAAACCGAACTCGGTACAAGCGACTACCCTGTGGTGTGTTACGACCTGGCTTGCCCTAATTGCTATCACGAAGATATGATTGCCAAGAATATGAGCCTTGAAAGCGGGGGACGCGTGTCGTGCTCACGATGCAGCAGAACCTACGACCTAAACAACGAGGGAGCGGTGGTGAGCGGCAACAAGGGGAGAAAACTCGAGCGTTACCGCATAAGCTACAGCAGCACGGCAATAATGATATCAAACTGAGAAAGCGCGGCAGCGCATCGCGGCTGAATATAAACGGAAATTCCGCAGGCCTCATGGCTTGCGGAATTTTTGTTTGCCCACCTCCGGCTTATGATGCCTATATATAATGAGTGTGAGGCCTTGTTTCCAGAAAGCCAAACGGCATCTCTTGACTCTCGTGTGCCTACTTGGTAAAGCTATATTTGACGCGCAAAAAACCGCCTCGCCACCCATTTTTTCCTACATCAGACATCGTAAAAAACTCCGACGCATCTAATTTAAATTAGATGCGTCGGAATTTAAATTTCATGGCCCGGAGTTTTTCTGAGATGCCGTGTAGTTTTTCCGCCCTGCGCAGCATGGTTTTTGGCTTGCGGAACAAGGCGTCTGATCTGCGGGAAAAAACTTCAGATTCGGCTCGTGGAATATGCTACTTCAGTTCGGGATAAAAAAATATAAAATTGAGAGTAAAAAAGTAGGCCGAACAGAGAGCTGTATTCGTTTTTTTTTACATTTGTACGCACTATATAACATTTAAGACTCGACCACATATAAAGAGGGACGGAGTTTAAACAAAAATGATATTCAACAACGCCTCATAAACTCTAAAAGAAAAAAAGAATGAAAAGACTATTACGATTTTTTGTGCTGGTCATCTGCACTGCGTTTGGTTTCGCTACGGCCAATGCAGAAGACTATGTAACTTACACAGGTATATACGCCGATGTGGAATACGTAGTTTATCCAGACAAAGGAACAGCGGCAATTTATTCCGTTACCGACAAAACCCTGGACATGTTCGTACTTAAGGACTCTGTGGAATACAGAGGGGAAATATATCCTGTAACAGAAATCAAGACTTCTGTGTTTCGAAACTGCACAGAATTAATAGGCATCGACCTTCCGAAATGCCTTACGTCCATACCCCAAAATGCATTTCAAGGGTGCACAAGTATTACAACCATAGAAATTCCGTCGAAAGTTACTACTATAGGAGATAATGCGTTCAGGGATTGCACTAAACTATTCAAAATATACGCAGAAGACGCCACAGCTCTTCAAAGTATAGGAGAAAATGCATTTTCAGGCTGTAAGGCTCTAAAGGCCGCAGACTTCAGCAATTCTCCGATAACAACAATAAAGAGACAAGCGTTCAAGGACTGTTCTATACTGGCCACCGCAAAATTTAGTTCTTCACTTACAAATATAGCTCAAGAAGCTTTCTACGGCTGCTATAATCTCACGGAATTCTCTTTCCCGCAAAATGTTTCTTTTATGGGAGAACGAGTTTTCAAAGGGTGCACATCGCTAACATCTGTTTCATTTCATAAAGACTGCAGAGCCAATATTTCTAGCGGTGCTTTCGATTCATGCCCCCGTCTTGAGAGCATCAACATTCCAAGTGGCACAAAAAATATAGCCGCAAGCGCTTTTGGTGGCTGCACAAATCTTAAATCCGTAACATTTGAGAATAATTCCAGCCTTCTTTCTATCGGCGACCAAGCATTCCAATACTGCACTTCCCTATCTGAAATAGCAATCCCAACACAAGTTACAAATATAGGAACAGAAGCTTTCATCGGCTGCACTTCCCTAACGACCGTAGCTATGCCGGAAGCTCTTACAAATATTGGAACAAAGGCATTCTATGATTGCAGGGCATTGAAAGAGATCTCTATCCCCTCTAAAATAACAAAGATAGGAGACGAAACATTCAGCAGTTGCTATTCTCTTGTTTCCGTAAATTTTCCAGAAGGACTAGATTCTATAGGAAACTACGCTTTCTTTTACTGCTACAAACTCAATGCGCTTAACCTTCCGCAAAGTCTAACAGAAATAGGAAAATGTGCGTTCAAAGGGTGTTCATCACTTAAAACAATTGATATTCCCTCAAAAATCACAAAGATTGCAGACGAGGTATTCTCTAGTTGCGACAGCTTAGCATCAATCGTTTTCCCTGCGAATATCGTAGCTATTGGAACGAAAGCGTTCTACAACGCCAGTAATCTTACTGTAGTGAGAAGTACAGCTCTTACACCGCCCGTTTGCAGCAGTGGAGTCTTTGAAAATTCCTATGGCAACGCACGTCTCTATGTTCCTGCAGAAAGCATAGAAGACTACAAGGCTGCTTATGGCTGGAAAGGATTTGCTGACATTAGGGTAACAACGGATGAAATTACTCTTAACGGAATAACTTATGTGCTAGACCATGTTGCACTTACTGCTTCTGCTAAGGGAGCAGACAGCACAGCCACAATTCTCGAAATTACCAATACCGTAAATGATGGCAGCATTGCATACGAAGTAACAGCCATCGAAGATGAAGGCTTCAGGAACTTCAAAAATATTACCTCCATTATTATCCCCGATGGGATAACTTCTATAGGACAACGTGCGTTTCAAAATTGCGAAGCATTGGCTTCTATAGATATTCCCCAAGGTGTAACTGAAATCGGAGCTAATGCGTTTGAAGGCTGCAAAAGCCTGACATCTTTCAAGATTCCCTATCCCTTCACTAAGATAGCATCGGGTACGTTCCTTAATTGTTATTCGTTGCGTTCAGTAAACTTACCTTACACGCTCCAAGAAATAGAAGCAGATGCGTTTTCCAATACTAATTCGCTGACAGAAGTCGTATGTTTGGCTGCAGAGCCTCCTACATGCGCTACTAATGCTTTCGGCAATAGTATTCAAAATGCTACTCTCTACGTACAGGATAGATACGCAGATGGTTATCTTAAAGCAGATGTTTGGAAAGATTTCGGTAAGATTGTAGGAAAATCTCCAGATTATTACGTTGGCATTGAAACTACAAATAGTGATGTAACAGAAACAGCGCGCTACACCACAGACGGCACATGCATCACTACTCCGCAACGAGGCATCAACATTATAAAGATGAGCGATGGCACCACACGTAAAGTACTTGTAAAATAGCCATCACTTACAACAATCCAAAGACATATCGGGCTACACCATTCTTCTTGAGAGTGTGTAGCTCGATATTCTTTTTAGGATAAAAAAACAAGTGATTTGTTGCTTAAACTTTGGCAGAAATACGAAAGAGCAATAGTTCCCGGATATTTCAAACTCGTTTTTGTGTGTCTGAAGGCCGATTTCGTGAGGTTTTGATACGTTGTGGTTTTCAGCGCATTGCATACCGCAAAAACTCCGCCGCATCTCGTGGAAAACTCCAAGGCCCGGAATTTAAATTCCGACGCATCTAATTTAAATTTGGTGGCCCGGAGTTTTTACGAGATGCCGTGTAGAAAAATCGGGGAGGTTTCTGTCGTTTTTTTGAATGCTGTTGCGGATTTCTCAGATGCGTGTTTAAGGGGAAACAAAACGCTGTGCGGCTGCACGATGTGGGTTTGCGTGTGAAAAACAACGGGGTTGGAACTCTGAAGTTCCAACCCCGTGATTGTATTGCGGTATATGCGTTGCGCTTATACTCTTTCGATGTAGCCTATAACGTCGCCGCGGTTCACGTTTGCGCCTTGTTTTACGCAAATCTCCACGAGACGTCCGCCCATGTTTGCCGGAATTTCCGAAATCTGGCCGTGAGTGTTCTCGATGAAGCAGAACGCATCGCCGTCGTTGTATTTCTGTCCGATGAAAGGCTCGATAGCTTTTTGCGCTTCGCCGTCGCCTTGCACTTCCCACAACAGTTTTCCGTTTTCTCTTGCCACGATTGGGTCGGCTTTTTGATGTTTGAGTTCGGAAATCTGTTCTGCGGTGAGTCCTGCGCCGTTGGCAGCGTCTTTTGCCTTTTGCAAATCTTCGAGGAAGCGTTTCTTTGCAGCACCGCTCTTGTAGTCGCGATACTGCGACTCATGCATTGCGAACTCAAAGAGTTCTTCCTGGTCTTCGCCCTCGTCCCAGCCGTTTTCCTTCATCTCTTTCTGGAAACGTGCAAGGTCGTCGGGATAATTGCCTTGGGGATCGGCTGTAGTAAACTCGAGGCCTTTTTCCTTTGCAAGCTCGATAAGTTCGGGAGCAACCTCGCCGGGCAGTTTTCCGCTCTTGCCGAGAATCATTCCCCAGATGCTGTCGTCCATCATCGAGTAGCGCGGTTTTCCCATGCTCTCGCAGAGCAGATTCATAAGGGCGATATTTTTCACATATTGGCTGAAAGGCGTAACGAGTGGGGGATAGCCCACGCGCGGCCAAACATAAGCCACTTCATTGAAGAGGCGCACGAGAAGTTCGTCCTCGCTGTATGGTTTTTCGCCTTTTGCTTCGCGATTGTGGTTGATGGCGCTTTGCACACCTTTGAGATCGGCCATCATCGAGCCCATCATGCCGCCGGGAAGTCCGCAGCCGAGCAAAAGGGAACTCTCCAAACGGTTTTGCTTGTTCATGAAATAGCCAAGGAAATCGTCGATAAATTCCTGGGTAAGCTTGCGCACTTCCATGTAAGCGTCCATATCGATATCAGCTACCTCGAAACCGTAATGTTTCAGCATGCTCTGCACCGAAATTATGTCGGGGTGTCCTTTTCCCCAGGAAAGAGGTTCAACAGCTGTGTCGATAATGTCGGCGCCGTTCTTGCAAACTTCGAGCACTGAGGCCATGGCGAGACCAGGTCCCGTGTGGCTGTGATACTGTATGATGATGTCGGGATGTTTTGCCTTGATCATTGCGCAGAGTTTGCCGAGCATTGCCGGTTGTCCCACTCCTGCCATATCTTTGAGGCATATTTCGGGTGCTCCCTCGGCTATCAGTTTGTCGGCAACGGCGCTGTAGTATTCTGCGGTGTGGATTGGTGAGTTTGTGATGCAGAGTGTGGCTTGCGGGGTCATTCCTGCGTCGAGCGCATAGTGAATGCTCGGAATGATGTTGCGCACGTCGTTGAGTCCGCAGAATATACGGGGAATGTCAACGCCTTGCGCGTGTTTCACCTTGTACATCAGTTTTCTCACGTCTGCCGGAACGGGGAACATGCGCAGGGCATTGAGTCCGCGGTCGAGCATATGGGTTTTGATGCCTACTTCGTTGAACGGTTTGGTAAAGGCTCTTACGGCTTTGTTGGGGTTTTCGCCATAAAGCAGGTTGACTTGCTCAAAAGCGCCGCCGTTGGTTTCCACACGGGAAAAGCACCCCATTTTTATTATTGCCGGGGCAACGCGCTCAAGCTGGTCCTTGCGCGGCTGATATTTGCCCGACGATTGAAACATGTCGCGGTAAACGAGACTGAACTGGATTTTTTTCTTATTCATAATCGATAACTTTGTTTCTGTATAGGTTCTCCTGTTGAGGAGTGCGCACATTACGCACCGCAAAGTTATAAAATTCTGATGACTTACGGTTTTGTTTTCCGTTTTTGGGCTTAGATTTAATTGTATAAAAGATTTATGCTGATTTGTTGACAGATTCGTACGGATTCGCGGGCGGTTTGAAAAAGCTGTGCAGGCATTGGTTTACGGCGCATTTTATGCCGAAAAAATTCCGCCGCATCTCGTGAAAAACTCCAAGGCCCGGAATTTAAATTCCGACGCATCTAATTTAAATTTGGTGGCCCGGAGTTTTTACGAGATGCCTACTCGTTTTTACGCCCAGCATAGCAGGCTTCTTGACTTGCGCGAATGGCTACGAAAATATCGGATTTTGTGTGAAAAACGTGTTTTTTTAGCGTGATTTCAAAAAATATTCCGCTTTTTATTACCCCCCCCTAAAAAAATATAACTTTGCATTTGTTAAACTATAAAAGCGTAAGAAAATGAAACTACGTATTGTTTTGGCTCTTGCCGCATTGGGGTTCTCTCAGATGCAATCTTGGGCACAAGCCGTGGGGCGTATAGAATTCCCTACCAATGATGATTATGAAGACGAGTGGGTGTTGCCGCTCGAGGAGCACGGAGTGTTGGTGCAGATGCGCTCGAAGGATGCCGAAGACGGCATGCGTACCATCAAGTCGGAACTTTATTCCACCGACATGAAGTTGCAGGGCTCTGAAACGTTCTCGATTCCCAAAAAGATGTGGCGCGAGACCTACAGCTACGTCAATGGGGTGAACTATACCGTGATGCGCGACAAGGACGACAACCTAAAAGTGCTTGCCTACGACACAAAAACAGGAAAGACCTCGGTGTATGACGGAAAATTCCGCAGCAAGTTCAGAATGCGTGAGTTCTGCTTTGGAGCGGGAGGCATGGTGTTTGCCTCAACCACCAAGAATACCGAAACGATCAACGTGTTCGATTTCACGAGTGGGCAGGTCAAGACGCTCGACTTGCATTTCGACGGCGTGAAAGACAGCAAAACTCTGATTTTCGCAACTGCCGTGGTGGACGAAAACGTTCTCGCTTTTGTGAACGTGGCCGGAAGAACGATGCTGGTGCGTATTGGAATGGACGGAAAGCAACTCGGCACAACCGAAATCACTCCCGCCGACGGCGAAGCCATTTCCTCGGCAAGCATAAGCAAGACAGGCGGAAGAATATTCGTTACCGGAACTTACACAAAGTCGAAAAAAGGAAATTCACAGGGCATATATTTCGCGGCACTCGACAACTGGGAGTTTGCCTTCTATAAGTCTTACAATTTCCTTGACCTCAAAAATTTCACAGAGTTCATGTCGGAAAAGAAACAGAAGAAAGTGGAGCGCAAAAAGGAGAAAGCCGAAAAGGATGGCAAAGATTATGCGCTCAACTACCTTATGGCGAGCCACGACATCGTATACGACGGAAAAGACTACTACTATCTCGGCGAAGCATATTACCCCACGTACATTACATATCGCCAGGGAAACACAGTCATTACACAGTTCAACGGATATCAATACACCCACGCCATTCTTGTTAAGTTCAGCGCGAAAGGAGACCTGCTTTGGGATACCTGTTTCCCGATGTATCCCAAAAACCGACCCATGGAAGTGATACACTATGCCGCAATGGGAATGGACAACGGCAATGTGAGCCTCGTTTATGCCGACCGCATGAAACTTGTGAGCAAGATCGTGGGTACCGGCAACGGCGAAGTGGTGCAGGGAAAGGAAACCGAAATGATTGAAGCAGGCGACGAAAACCGCGACGTGAAGAAAATGAAAGCGCCGTCCACACTTTATTGGTACGACAACAACTACCTGGTATTTGGCAGACAGTATGTGAAAGACACCAACGGCGGCAAACGCGACAAAGTGTTCGGAGTTACGAAATATACTATTAAATAATAGGATATGAAGGCTAAGAGTTCACACGTCCTCGCATTTGCGCTGACCCTGGCTGCGATGCTGTTTGCCGCTGTGCCCGAAGCAGGCGCACAAGCTTTCGACGGCGATGACGATTTCAAGGCTTTCGCGGGATATATAAACGTTGGAGGACTTTCGGGAGGCGTTGTAGGAATCGACAAAGGCGCCAACGACTGGCTTTCGATAGGTTTCGCCGCGAGCTATATAGGCAAAGACAAAAAGGATAGCGAAGACGAAGTGCGCCTGCGCTGGGACATGATGTTTACAGCCAATTACCATTGGCAGGAAGCCCTGAAACTTCCGATGCCCTTTGATATCTACACGGGCATACACGCCGGAATTCGTTCGGTGGGCGTGCAGGGCGGAATGAGATACAACTTCAGCGAAACGTTCGGCGTTTATGCCGAAGCAAGACAAAACATCTTTAATATGGTAAAGTCTTCGGGCGATGTCGACTACTATTACTACAAGAAATTCTGCTTTGGCGCAGGGGTTACAATAAACTTCTGAAAGGCGCTATTGTATGTGCAAAAAACAAGTAGGCATCTCGTGAAAACTCCAAGGCCCGGAATTTAAATTCCGACGCATCTAATTTAAATTTGGTGGCCCGGAGTTTTTACGAGATGCCGCACACGTTTTTTTCAATGCTTCCGAGCCTTGTTGAAGAGCGGCGAAATCACCAGTCTGCCCGCTATCGCGCCTATTGCAACGCCTATGCAGTCGGCTGCAAAGTCAAGCCAGTCGCCGCTGCGGCAAGTGGTGAGATATTCCTGCATTATCTCGATGATTCCTCCCATAAATGCGGGCAACAATACGCCCACGGCAAACAGACGGAAACCCTTGAGGTTGCTGCGGGAACGGTTCTTCTCCGTCCAAAACATGATGACCAGAGAAAAATACATGGCTACGTGGGTCCATTTGTCAATCATGCTCACGCCGCTGAGCGGTGTCTCGGGAATGGGAACCATACATATTATGAAAATCATCAAAACAAAAATCGACGTAACGGGATAGCGTTTTATCAAGCTGCGCATAACGGACTAATAATATGAATTATGGCGCAAAAGTAAACCATTTGACGGATTTCGCGCGCCCGAGCCTGCGAAAATTCCACGCAATGCCGCAAATCTTTCACTTTTTTCAGAAAACGCTGCAACCCACCGCGAAAAAGCCTAAAAGGTTGGCGTGAAAATTGTATTTTTGCAAAATACAGACTCAACGAAGCATATTAAAAATGAAGCAGAGAAGCAATTTCGGAAGTAAGATAGGCGCAATACTCGTGGCGGCAGGCTCGGCCGTAGGTTTGGGAAACATCTGGCGCTTTCCCACAGAAGCCGGAAACAACGGCGGCGGAGCATTCCTTATAATATATATAATGTGTGTGTTGGCCATTTGTATTCCGCTGTTGCTCGCTGAATTTTTGATCGGAAGGCACTCGCATGCAAATACAGGCTCTGCCTACAAGATTCTCTCGCCAAACAAACACTGGGGATTCATCGGAAAAATCGAAGTGTGCGGCGCATTCCTGATTCTGTCGTATTATTCCGTGGTGGCAGGCTGGACTCTTTTCTACATGGTGCAGTCGATGCTGAATCAGTTCAACACTATGGCAAAGCATAGCGGTAGCGAACAAATCTTCTCGGACAATTTCAACAATTTCGTGAGTAATCCTTGGCAGCCGTTGCTTTGTCTGGCAGCTTTTCTGCTTCTCACGCATTTTGTGATAGTAAAAGGAGTGAAAGGGGGCATAGAAAAATCGGCCAAGCTCCTGATGCCTTTTCTTTTTGTGCTTTTGATAGTGCTCATGATATGCTCGTTGTCCACCCAAGGTGCGGCCAAAGGTTTGGAATTCCTGTTTGCGCCCGATTTTTCCAAGATAAATTCCAAAGTAGTTATGGCTGCAATGGCGCAGTCGTTCTATTCCATGAGTTTGGGAATGGGTTGTATGTGTACGTATGCCTCTTATTTTTCGCAGCGCACCAATATCACAAAAACAGCACTCACTGTAGGCGTAATCGACACGCTTGTAGCCGTGATGGCGGGCGTTGTGATTTTCCCGGCAGTGTTCAGCGTGGCAGGTCTAAGCCCCGATGCAGGCCCTTCGCTTGTTTTCATTGCGTTGCCAAACGTTTTCCAAATGGCTCTGGGCGGTGTTCCCGTGCTGGCATACGTTTGCTCGCTTGCGTTCTACGTTCTTTTGGTGGTGGCAACGCTTACCTCCATGATTTCCTTGCACGAAGTGATTACGGCATTCCTTTCCGAAACGCGCAACATGTCGAGAAAACGCGCGGCAGGGCTTGTTACTGCGGGCTGCCTGGTTCTTGGCGCGCTGTGCTCGCTTTCGATGGGTGTGTTGGCCGACTTCAAGATTGCGGGAATGGGTATTTTCGACCTCTTCGACTATGTTACGGCAAAGATAATGCTCCTTGCCGCCGGCTTCCTCACTTCTATTTTCACGGGGTGGGTTATAGAGCGCAAGATAATCAAGTATGAACTTACCAATGGCGGTATGCTTCGGTTCAGAGGCATGAAACTGCTGATTTTCCTGCTTCGTTTTGTTGTTCCTGCGGCTATCGGCCTCGTGTTTCTTGACGGAATCGGAATTCTGAGCATATTCTGATGCCTTTGAAATGCCCGGAGTGAAGATAAGCAGGCACGAACGCGCGGCGATATGCGTTACAGTCGCAGTGTTGTTTGTTGTGGTGCTTATGGTGGGCTTTATGGGCAAAAACGAAACGGCTGAAACTGTTGCAATGCCCGACAGCGTTTTGGCGGAATACCGCAATTTTGCCGTGGAGCGGCAAAACGTGAGTGTCGAAAAGCATGCGGGGAAGAAGATGCCCCGCGCCGTAGCAAGACTCCGCGCTTTCAATCCCAATACAGCCGACAGCCTCACTCTCATAAGCCTTGGACTTTATCCGCGCCAGGTTGCTGCCGTTATCAATTACCGCAAAGCGGGCGGCGTGTTCGCAAAGCGTGAGGATTTCAAGCGTATCTACAACATAAGCGATGCCGACTATTTGCGCCTTGCGCCGTATGTGAGCCTGCCGCAACCCGTGGAAACGAAACCCCATGCCGTTGCGCCCGGGAAATATGCCGCCGAAAAATTGCGCGAAGGCGAGACGGTGGACCTGAATTGCGGCGACACGGCAGTTTTGAAGCGTGTGCCGGGAGTGGGGAGCGTGATTGCGCGCTGCGTGGTGGAATATGGCGAGAAACTCGGCGGATATGTTTCGCCCTTGCAGGCGGCGGAGGTGTTCGGAGTGGGGCAGGACATGCTGCGGTGGTTTGATGTGAAATCGCCTGCGCCCCACAAGATTAATCTCAACACGGCAAATTATGCCCACCTCGTGCGCCACCCGTATATCAGCAAGGCTCAAACGCGCGCCATTCTAAGGTTGCGCAAGGAATGGGGCAGGATTCGTTCGCTCAACTCCCTGGAACAGGACACGGCTTTCACCGCCAAGGATATCGAACGCCTCACGCCGTATGTTTCATTCTGAATTTTGTATGCTTCCGAAGCCCCGTTTGCGAAGCGTTTCGGTAGGGCGAAAAAACGAGGTCTGATATCGTAAAAACGAGGTCAGACCTAATTTAAATTCCGGGCCATGTAATTTAAATTAGATGCCTTGGAATTTTGCCTATGTTAAACCTTTGATTTTCAATACCCATTTTGGGGCGAAAAATACCGGTTTCTTTGCGCTTGGAATGCCGTGGAAATCAGCGGTCGTTTCTCTGCGTTATCACCATGAGGCAGTTGGCTGGAATCTTGTGCGAAAGCGTGTAGGTTTTGCTGCATTGTGATGCAACTACAATCTGTTTTTCTGGCTCTATCATGCTGTCGTCTTCGGGCAGTTTGCCCTGCAAGTAGCTGTAGACGCGGAATGCGTTTGCCATTCTCCGGTCTCCGCACGAAATGCTGCATTGCAGCGGCTCGCGCGTGGGGTTGGCTATGATATACGTAAGTTCTTTTTTTTCGCTTTTCAGTGCGAGCACCGACAATCCCGCATTAGTCGAAGCCGTGGAGCGCATCACTTTGTCGCCGCGCCGTATGAAGCGCGTGAGAAGTCCGAGCGCATAATATTGCGGCCGCGGCTCGTAGTCGGTTTTTATGTCATGGTATGCAGTGTCGGCGACATAGGCATCTTTAAGATACTTCCAAAGTCCCAACTGCTGCATCTGGCCGTATTGTTTTCCCTCCGCTTCGCCACGACTGTAGTATTGGTCAAAAAGAGACCAGTAGCTCAGTCCGCTTGCGCCCGCATTGAGACAGTTGATAACGATGCGCGCCATGAGAATGCCGCGTTCAAAACGGTTGATGTCCCTTTGCCGCGTGGAACCAACGGTTTGGTTGCTCCCGAATTCTCCTACGAAATGCGGTTTGTCGCCCGAAATCCTCACGTTCTCCCGCTCCCAATTGAAAATAACCGAGTCGGGCGTTTCGTAGCCGAATATATACGTGTGGCTGTTGAGAAAGTCGGATTCCTTAGTGAGACGTCGTGCACAACTGTCGAGGAAGAAATTCGTGCCCGAGCCACCGTCGGAATTGTCGCTCAGGTTGAGGCGTATCTTCTTGCGCAAACCGTCTTGCTCCAAACGCTTCTGCACCACACGGCACATGGCAATATATTTCTCAACATTGGGAACATTTGTGGGAATCCAAGCCCAGTCGGGCTCATTCACCGGCGTGATTGCCTCGATACACTTGTATTTCCGCTCCTTTACCAGATGTTTCACGCAACGGCTCACATTTTCCGCCCATTCTTCGTAGCAACTCGGACCGAAAAGCCAGCCGTCCCCTTTTTGGGGCAACATGAATGAGCCGGGAGGCGTTCCCCAAAACACGAGAGTGGTCTTGATATCGTTTTCTTGGCAGAAGTTGAGCAGCTTCTCCAATGCCAAGAATTCGGGAGAGGCAAAGTTGAATCCTTTCTCGTTTACTGTCTGCGGATCATCGTTGTCGTTTTGCGGCTCATACCATGACGGCAAAACCATCACGCGCAGCCTTTGCAGTTTGAGCAACTTGATGCGGCGGAGAACGATGTTGTTCCAGTCGAGAGCCCTTATTCCCGGCGTAACGCCCAAGTTTTGCGTGAGGAAATGCGGGTCGTATTCGGCCGACATGCCGCTTATTGCGCGTGGCAAAGGTTCTCCCACAGCGAACACCGCATCTTGTGCCGTTGCCGTGGCGGGGAATGCAGACAACAAGGCAACGGCGGAAATCAATGTCAGTTTTGTGCTGCTCAAAAAACGATGAAACATGGTAGAAATCTTATAAGGGATACATTATATATAATGCTTGGCGGCGGAAAGCAATGAAAAAAGCGGTGCAAAGGCATGGAATTCCACCGCCAAGCACACCGCTTCTGCTTTTCTCGTAGCGAGTAAATGTTTTAAGCCTCGCCGTTTATCGTTCCGTTGATTTGGTTGGGATTTCCGGGGAAACGGATTTCACCGAAAGCCTGCTCGTATTTCTGAATATTGTTCTGCAATGCAAACATAAGGCGTTTAGCATGTTCGGGAGCCATTACCACGCGCGCCTTTACAGGAGCTTTTTCGGTTCCAGGCAATACTCGTATGAAATCCAACAGGAATTCTGCGCTCGAATGTGTGATTACGGCGAGATTTGAATAGACACCCTCCAGTTGTTCTGCAGGTACGTTGATTTGAAGTTGGTTTTGGTCTTTAGGATTTGCCATGATGGTATTTTTTAATCAGTTTTAATTGGTTTATAGTACAAAGATAACTAACCTGCGCCAAATATCCGCCATTTTACAAGGTTTTTCGCGCGGGCTATATCGCCGGCCGTAGCTGCGAGAAGCCGGGGTTTGCCAACTATAATGTGCAAAAACATTATAACAAAAGAAAAATGCACGTCAGCAACCGCCGGAAAATCCCAAAAAGTCTTTATACGCGCGCTGTGAACGGGAAAAAGTGTCTAATTTTGCGCCACGAAAAAAAAGATAAGAACATTCTTAATTTAAATGACAATGAAAAAGTTATTTACTATTCTCGCAGTTTGCGTGGCAATGGTTTCCGCAAACGCTCAAACAGCAGTAAAAGGCAACAAGTTTGCTGACAACTGGACTCTCGGCATTTCGGGCGGTGTGATTACCCCGACCGTAAACCATGCATTCTTTGGAAGCATGCGTCCGACCATTACTCTTGAAGCTACAAAGTGGTTTACTCCTGTTTACGCGCTCGCAGTTCAGGGACAGACCGGTATCAATTACGATAAGCTCGGCTCTATGTTCCCCGAATCAAACTTCGGAAAAAGCAAGACAGCATTTGACGCAGCCCAGGTGATGCTTCTCAACAAATTCAACCTTTCGAATCTTTTTGGCGGTTACAAAGGCGAGCCCCGTTTCTTCGAATTGGAAGCATACTTCGGCGCAGGCTATACTCATTTCTACCTTAACGGTGCCGACAACAACGGTCTTGACGGTTTCAGCTCGAAGACTGGTTTGAATTTCAACTTCAATCTCGGCGAAAGCAAGGCATGGCAAATCAACATCAAGCCCGCAATTACTTGGGTGCTCGATGCTGACAACTCCGTTCACCCTATGAATTACAACGTGAACCATTCTGCAGTGGAACTCACAGCAGGTGTTACCTACAAGTTCGCCACCAGCAACGGCACTCACAACTTTGCTTTTGTTAAGGAATACGACCAGGCTGAAGTTGACGGCTTGAATTCTAAAATCAATTCGCTCCGTGGCCAGGTTGACGGCTTGAACAATGAAGTTAACAACCTCAAGGCTCAGAACGCTAAGCTTCAGAGCGACCTCAACGACTGCAAAAACCGCAAGCCCGAGGTTGTGAAGAACGTTGTGAACCGCGATCTTGAAAGCTACATTACTTTTGCTCAGGGCAAGAGCGTTGTAGAGCGTTCGCAGATGCCTAACGTTGAGCGCGTGGCTACTTATATGAAGAACCACAAGGACGCTAATGTGGTTATCAAGGGTTATGCTTCTCCCGAAGGCAGCGCAGAAATCAACGCAAAGCTTTCGAAGAACCGCGCAGAAGCAGTGAAGGACGTGCTCGTTAAGAAATACGGCATCAAGGCAAGCCGCATTCAGGCTGAGGGTCAGGGTGTAGGCAATATGTTCAAGGAGCCGGATTGGAACCGCGTGAGCATCTGCACTCTTGACAAGTAATTCGTTGGCGAAACATTAACGATAATATTCCGTAAAGCGCTTCTCCTGCAAAGGAGAGGCGCTTTTTGTTTTGCCCTTGTGCGGCTTGCGAAAAAGGGTATCTGACGGCGTTTTTACGAGATGCGTCGGAATTTAAATTTGGTGGCCCGGAGTTTAAATTTGGTGGCCCGGAGTTTTTACGAGATGCCTTGTAGTTTTTTTGCCTGCGTTATTGGGTTTTTCTGCGTGGGAATAAGTGCTGGAAAAAAGAGTAGGGAGGGGGATTTTGTTCGTTTTTTTACGGAGAATTATTGCCGTAATATAAAATTAACAGAAAACGAATTATAAATTAAACTTATGTGATTATATTTGCAAAAGACATGTTGATTAATTTATCTAAAATATTCTGCTTATGAACAGATTTTCCTTATTTGTGATGGCTGTGGCATTGGCTGTTTTTGCCGATGTTTCAGCACAGTCCGTACCTGAAAAGAGCAGCGGCGGAAAAACAAAATGGTATTTCTTAAGAAGTGCCGAGTATAGCGATTGCTATTGGACAGTTGACGGAGAATGGATTCACGGCGCAGCCAAAGCCGGATACGATGACCCGGAAACAATGGCTAAACAGCTTTGGTGTTTTACCTCCGACGATGATTCTCTTTACACTATCACGAGCAAATACGACGGACGTGTGTTGGACCTTGACTACCACTCCACCTACGAGGAAAGTAGCCACTTGACAAACGGCGAAGGTATCAAGTATGTGATTCGAATTATGGAAGGGCGTGAAGGTTTCGGCCTTATGACCGACCGCCCGTGCCCTATAGGCAACCCCATAATGCGCTATCCGGCTTTCTCTGGCAGTTACAGTTATTACCCTTTCTGGCTTGTGAGAGAGGCTAACAAGGATAATTTGAATTCTTGGTTTATATCAGAGCCATATGATGAGGGATTTGAAACCCAGAATAGCGAGGAAGTGGTTTATTACAACATAGTGTCGGCTGACAATGACCTTGCCGGGAGAAAACTTGTGGACAACACTTCGGCTGTTGACAGTAAGTATAAATTTGTTATGGCTGAAAGTGCTGCCGACAACCAGGCTGCGCAGTGGAGACTGGTGAGATGTAAAAACCAGACGGTGGCAATTGTGAACCGCGCCACGGGCAACAGCATTTCAAACAACCTTGAGGCCGACGGAATGTTCAACTTGCCCGAGGCTGACGGCAAGGAAAAAGTGGCGGCGGGATATAATATCGTCAAAATAAACGACGACGGAGAATTCTTGATGTCTTCGGCTGCCGATGACGGAATTGTGCGTTATCTCAATGCAGCAAAACTGACTGAAGAGCCGGCTGAGATAGATTTCGACTATATTAGCGGTTCCGTTTTCGCGTGGAAATTCGAACAAGCCGACCAGGAAGTGTCTATCAACGGCATTCACGGCAATGCCACGCCGAAAGCTGCTGTTGTGAACGGCATAATAACCGTACCGCAAGGCGTGGAATACAGCGTGTATACCGCCGACGGAGTGAAAATGCCCAAGGGCGTGCGTCTGCCGGGCGGTGTGTATCTCGTTACGATAGGTGGAAATACGCAAAAAGTAATCATTCGCTAACTTATAAACACTATATGATATGAAATCTCTGAAATACAAATATATATTATCGTTGTTCGCGCTCGTTTTGCTCACAGCGTTCACGGCAAAGGCGCAGGACATAGTGCTTGCAAGCACAGCAAATGCAGGTAGTTCAAACTTCACGCTTTCTTCAACCCAAGATCTCTGCTTTACAGTGGCCGGCGGAACGAAATCGGTGGGAGTGAAAACGAATCTCAAGGTAAAACCGCGCAGCAAACAGGCCTGGATTTCTGCTGAAATGAGCGGCGATTCTGTTAAGGTGAAAGTTGAAGCCAACAGCGGCAAATCTGTGCGCGAAGGCGAGGTGGAAATTTCGGCACTCGACGGAAATACCAAAAACATCAAGGTACGTCAGCTCGGCAGCGACCCTGCATTTCTCATCAATGAGCAGGAGGTGAGCGTTAACGGCAAATCTCCTAACGTTGTTGTCGGCATTGTGAGCAACGCCGAGCTTTCGTTTACCACTTCCGACTGGATAAAAAGCAACGATGTGGCATGGCAGAGCGGCGAAAAGCTATATTCTTTCAATACCGTGGCTATGGAAAAAATGGGCAGCCGCTCCGGCGAAATCAATGTAAGCCTCAAAAGCGATGCAAGCTCAAGCCAAACCGTCAAGGTGAACCATACGTTTGAAGGTTTCCCCGCGTTTATCGTCATGAGCGACATTCATTTCGGCAGAAACGATGCCAAGACACGCGTTACCCGTTCGCTTTCGAATCTCTACGCAGAGTGTGAATTCGCCGACGCTTTGATTGTGAACGGCGACCTTACACAAAACGGCAATGCCTCACAATATGAAGAAATGCTGAGCGTGATGAACGACGATATGCTCGTTCCTTCAGAAGTGAAGCGCGTGTTTGTAATGGGAAACCATGAATGGTTCACCAGCGAGGACGCACAGAAAAACTACGAGGCAACCGGCACACCCCACAACGGATATTTCAGCATCAAAGGCTATCCTTTTATATACATCGGGCTTTCAGGTTCGGGCAACGAGGACTATAGCGACGAGAGTATCAATTTCCTTACAAACAGCATCAAGGATGCGGTGGTAAGATATGCCGGCAAACCCGTATTTGTCTTCACGCATATTCCCGCATACGGCACAACGCACGGCTCGTCTGCGCACGACGGAAATTGGGGAAGCCACAAAGTTTACAATGCATTGAAGGATTTTCCGCAGGTAATCCATTTCTGCGGCCACACACACTATTCTGTTAAAGAGCCGCGCGCACTTTGGCAAGGCGCTTTCACTTCTATTGACGACGGCACCAATGACTATACGGAAATTCAGCCGGGCATCGACTACGAGGGCATACATCCTTATCGCGTTGACGATGTTCAGGAAGGTTTGGTAGTAACTGTGGAGGACGAGAACAATGTAAGTGTGCGCCGCTTCGACAGCAGTAGAGGCGAGGAGGTTTATCCGCAGTGGAATATCTCAGCTCCTTACGACGGAACCAATATGCCGTACGCCGTAAATACCGACAAAACGGCCCCGATATTCGAGGACCCCGAAGTTACAACCGAGGAAATGCAGCAGGGAGAGCGCAAGGTGGTGTTCAACCAGGCTACAGATGAAGATAATGTGGTGATGTATTACAACGTCAGGATATGTGATTCAAACGGGGACTCTGTAAAAACTCTCAGGGTTTGTTCGCGTTTCTATCTTGGCAGTGAAATGCCTACCACTCTCTCGGCTAAATTCACCGACTTGCCTCTTGACAAGAAACTCCACGCTTCGGTTACGGCGGTTGACCCGTTTGGCAACGAATCCGAGGCTATCGAGAGCGAACCGTTCAGCTTTGGCGAATACACTCCCGCAGAGGGCACAACTCTTCCCCAAGCCGATTTGTTTGACCTCAAGATTGCCGACAACGGCACGGTGAGCGATGCGTCGGAAATGGGCAACACGGTTGAAATGTCTTCGTTTGCGCCGATTCAGGCATACGACAAAGAATACGATCTCAACTCTCTGCAATTCGATTGCCGCAATGATCAGTTCTACTACGTGGATTATTCTCAAAACGATGCCATAAAAACGGCTTTCGCCAATGCGTTCACGTTTGAAAGTTTCTTCAATTGCAATAACGTAGCTAAGGACATGTGTATGTTCAGTAGTCAGAATACTGGAGGCGCAGGCTTTGAAATTGAAACAAACAGCACTTTGACGTTCTATTGCTATATCGACGGAGGTTATCGCAGCGTTAACACGGGAACGGCACTTCGTCCGGGAGTGCGCTACCACGCTGTGGCAACATACGACAAGTCTGAAGGAAAACTCAAGTTGTATCTCGACGGATATCCCTCGGGCAGCACAGATGTGAGCGGCGATTTCGGCTATCCCGACGAGGGCGCGCAGTGGTTGGCAATAGGTGCTGACGCAAGTTCCGACAATACTTTCGGCCAGGCACCGTTTGACGGCCAGGTAATGGCGGCGAGAATGTATTCCAAAGCCGTTTCGCGCGATGAGGTTTACCTTATGTATAAAACTTTTGCCGACAGACATCATGTAGAAGGCGAGGACACCACTACGGCAGCCGTTGCGCCGGTGGCCGACTTGTTTGACGTGGAATTTGGAGAGAACGGCGCAGTAACCGACAAGTCGGAACAAAATATTGAAGTTCAAACCGGAAACACGGTTCCCGAAACTTATTACAACGAAACCTACAAGCGTTGGGTGGCTAAGTTCTCCGGCAGCAATGAACAGGAGTATTTCGCTGTGCCCTACGCTGACAACATTGCCATAACCTCTGCAATGGAAGCCGACTTCACTCTTGAAGTGTTCACGATGCTCAACGATGCAGAGTCTGACCAATGTGTGGTGAGCTCGCAGCAGCAAGGCGGTTTCGGTATCGAGCCCGACAAAACCATAAACGTATGGGGACGCTACGGCAACGAATATGCCAACCTTTACAGCGATGTAACGGTGGAGCAGGGCAAGTATTATCACATTGTGGCGGTAGCTGATGCGGGCGAAGCCGAGATGCGCGTGTATATTAACGGACGTCTTGCCGGCAAGCGCAGCGTAACGGGATTGTTCTCCTTCCCGCAGGGCAACGCACAATACTTCTGCATCGGCGGTGATGCTTCATACAACGGCGACCATGCCGAGTATTTGCTCAACGGTGAGATTGTGCTCACACGTATGTATAGCAAAGCGCTCAAACTCTCGGACGCAAAGAAACTTTATCAGGATATTTTGAACTGCGTAGGACGTTGAAAAATACGGTTTGCGCCAGAGCGTAATATCCCAACTATATCGACCTCCCCATTGCCTTAAAAGCAATGGGGAGGTCTTGTTTCTGCACTTTGATTACGCTTTTCAGCCATAGGGAAACGCACGTTTTATTCCCCCCATGAGACGCCGGAAAAGGCATAAGGCATCTCGTAAAAACTCCGACGCATCTAATTTAAATTAGATGCGTCGGAATTTAAATTTGGTGGCCCGGAATTTTTGCGAGATGCGTTGTAGAAAAAACAAGCCCCGATGCCGGTTTTTGCATCAGGGTCTGGTATGTGTCAATTGTTCTTTATTTCTTCGTAATCTATGTATTCGCCTTCGTCTTTCGCGATTACTTTCTTCCGTTGTCTGGCAGTGGAGGTGTTGAGTCCGCCGGAGCTTTGTTTCCTTGGCTTTGCCTTTGGCTTAGGTTCGGGCTCGCCCATAAGCATACGCATTATGCGCTTCACAGTGCCGAGTATCACATACAATCCAATGAATGCGAGGATAAAGAGACCGAGAAGAATTTTCATTTTAGCGCTTTTCAGTTAGAAGTGAAAGCATCAGATACCACAGAATTGCTATTGCAAGTCCGCCTATCTGGAATATTATTATCAGCGCGAGCGACACGGCGAGGAATATATACTTCACCCAATTGTCTTTCCACGAGAAATTTTTGAATTTCAAGGCAAACATGGGGATTTCGCTCACCAATAATGCCGACGATGCGAATACCAATAATATTATAATGTATACAGCGGCCGAAGATGAAAGCAGTTCGTGGTTCACCGAACAGGCCACGGCTCCCCAGAATATGGCATTCGCAGGTGTGGGAAGCCCTATAAAAGATGTGGTTTGCCTTTCGTCGAGATTGAATTTGGCAAGCCGTAGCGCCGAAAAGGCTGCCATTACAAACGCCGTGTAGGGATAGATAGCCTGCGCCCCTGCAAGCGATTGCGGCACGTCGCATTCTTTCAGCATCATAAAGGCTATTGCCGACGGGGCAAGGCCGAATGTGATGTCGTCGGCAAGCGAATCGAGCTCTTTGCCCGTGGGCGACGAAACTTTGAGCATTCGCGCCGAAAATCCGTCGAAGAAATCAAACACAGCGCCTATTATAATAAAAAGGAAAGCCATGTGGGGATTTCCGTCAAAGGCAAACGCTGTGGCTATTGCCCCCGAAATAAGATTGCAACAGGTAAGGGAGTTGGGAAAGCTCTTCTTGAATTCTCCTAACATGGGTTTTAGCTTTTAAGATGCGCTATGACTGTTTGGTTGCCGGTTGTGAGTTGTCCGAGTTTCACTTCCACTTTTGCGTCGAGCGGCAGGAAAACGTCAACTCTCGAACCGAATTTAATGAATCCCAGGTGCTCGTCGATATAGCATTCCTCGTCGCGGCGCGCATAAGTAACGATGCGTCGCGCCAATGCGCCCGCCACTTGACGAACCATGATTTCCTGGCCCGAAGATGTGCGGATAATCACCGTGGAATGCTCGTTTTCCAAACTAGCCTTGGGAAGCCACGCCTTATGGTAGTTGCCGTTTTGATGTTCCACGCGAGTAACGTATCCGTCAATGGGAAACCAATTGGCGTGGACGTTTACAATCGACATGAAAATGGACACCATTCTACGGCGGTCGCCGAAATATTCGTTTTCCTCCACTTCTTCGTTAACCACAATCTTGCCGTCGGCGGGAGCAACTACCACGCCGTCGGTACTGCCTTGGAATCGGCGTATTGGGCAACGGAAGAAATTCAAAATCCCCGAGTAAACCAAAGCGCACAAAACCAAAACAATCCAAAAAGCCCAAGATGGGAATAGAGCATAAGCCAAGGCGCACACAAGCGCAAAGATTATGCCGCAGCCCACAAGCGTATGGTCGCCCTCGCGATGGATACGCACTTGCTTTATTCGTTTTAGTTTTGACATCTGCTTGTTCCGGATTCGTATATAACAAATGCAAAAATAACACTTTTGCCCCAATCGGCAAATTTTAAGCGCATAAAAGCGGAATTGCGGCGGTAAAAGGGCTTTGAGATGCCGTTTGGGGTGCGGGAAATGCGATGTTTTTCTTGCTGTGTAGGATGTTGTGTTACAGATGTTGGGAGGGGGCCGAACAATGTCTGGCATTGTTTGAACGATGTCAGACATTATTTTAATAATATCAGACATCGTTTTTGCGATAACCGATATCGCAAAAAACAACTCCGATACGATGGCAAGAAATGGGCTGAAAATCTCCTTTTGCGCCCTCTAAGATAAAAGCACAACAAGGATATTTGCCACTGTTGGCTGTTATTCCTCTACAATATACACCACAGCGTCGGTGAGCGTGATTGCTTTTTTTCCTGCTCCCATTTTGTTGCCCATGAAGTCGTAGAGAACGGCGTTTTTGGGCCAGTCGGCTTTTTTCTTAACGGGCACGTATGGCGACCAAATAGCTGTTATCCGTTTTCCGTCGGGACGTGTCCATGTGGCATTGTATATATTTTCGTCTATGTTCAGCGCAGGGCGTGTGCTTCCGCTTGGAAGCATTCGCGTGAGTGCCCGGTATGCCTGACATGCGGGCTTTTCGGAAAAATCTTTGTGTATCAGTCCGAAATAGTCTTCGGGATCTTTCACATTGTCTTCGCGCGAACGCAGATTATACCAGAATACGCGGTCAACACCGAGGGCAAACGAGATAATATGTGTGCGCGCAATTCGCCGAGCCTGCTCCGCTTCCTTGTCGGCAGGGGGATTGAAATACATGCGAGTCTGGAAAACTATATTTCCTTTCAACTCGGAATTCAGACGATAGATGCCAGCCACAATTCCGCTTACATGCGGCGTTCCGGCACAGATGAGCGGAATCAGGCTGTCGCCTTTGTGCAGGTTTTCATCGGAGAGATATCGCGCAGGGCTTAGTTTCGTTATGTCCCAGATGTAGGGGCATGAGTTTCCGTCCTCTCTCCATACCATTGGAGGCGTTGCTGTGAGTTCTTCGCCCGTTGCCGGGTCTTTTTTCCAGTCGATGTGCGCCATGTGTAGCCGGTGGAATTGACTGTCGCCTATTGTCGGAGCTCCCATGTTTATACTTGATGCTCTTGCAGCGTCGTAATAAAACGGGAAACCGCCTGCCAATACGATTGTTCCGCCACGGCGTACATAATCCACGAGAGATGGAAAATATGCGTTGGGGAAGAATTCGTCGGTGGTGGCTACAAGTACCGGCACTTTCTTTACGCTTAGGTTTTTGAGCTCGCGGAATGATATCGGGCGCACATCTGAAGCGCATGGTTTGAGGTATTCGTTCGCCTGATAGGGCGTTAGGGCGGTATAGCCTGTGGCGCGGTCGGCGAGATAGCCTACGCAGATTTTCCGTTCGTCCATGCCGAGGCGTTTTAGTGCGTAGGGAAGCATTTCGCGATAGAAACCGCTGGCCGGACAACTGTCGTTGCAGGTATTCATGCCGCATTCGGTCAGCCATACCGGCTTTTGCTCTCCGTAATGCCGCATAAGGCTGTCAATCTTGTGGTAGCCGCGCATCATATCTTCGGGGGTGGCATAAGAATGTAGGTTCATGATGTCAATATCCTTCATGGCGCCAAGACGAAACATGTTGTCGATGAAATCATTGCTGATGCTCCCAAGACCGGTAAGGAGCATTTTATTATTTGGATTTACGGCGTGAAGATGTTTTGAGGCCACGTGCAGAGCCCTTGCGTATTTCTCGGGCAGAGAGTCGATGCCGCCCATAAAATCAACCTCGTTCATCATTTCCCAATAGGTGATGTCGTTTCCGTATCTTGATGCCAGCGAGTCTACATACGCTCCGTATGAAGGGTCGTCCCATGGAAATTTTCCCAGCCACGTAAAGATGGGGAGAAGATGTTGGTTATGCTTGTTAATCGCCGATACAACGTCGTCGAAGAGTTGGGGCTCGAAGTCTGTGGCACTGCCGAAAACATTTCCGAGGTCGAAATCCGAACGCACCCACCCGATGCCGAGGTCTTTGCATAGCAAAAGTTCCCGTTCCATATAGGGATAGTCCATCTGTCGCCGTGTGATATGGGTGCACACTCCGTAGGGATTGTCGAGTTTTGCGGTGCAGGGAAAAAGCGCGTTTGCCGTTGTCTGTTTTTTGTCGTTGACTGTATTTGTTATTCCCGATGCGCTTGCAGTGGATAGCAATGTATTGCAAGCGTAGAAGAACAGAATTAGGAAAATATGTCTCATAACTTTACTTTTAGCGGCAAAGATATTCAAAACCATTTATCAAGCAGATATTAAAGGGAAGAAAATTATAATACAAACCGTTTTCCACGTGGCTTTACGCCTATTATTTTATTGTCCCTACCATTTTTTTGCGAACGGGGGACGGTTTCGGCTTCGCGGAAACGCTTTGCCGATGTTTTTGAACGGTAGATTCTGCGCAAGAAATGCTGTGTTTTTCGTGCAACGTAAGATGCTGTGTTACAGGTGTTGGGAAAAGGCCTTTACGAGGTCTGACCTAATTTAAATTAGATGCGTCGGAATTTAAATTAGATGCGTCGGAGTTTTTACGACAACCGATGTAGTAAAAACCGGTGCCGCGAGGCGTTGCAAAAAATGCTTCGGCGCAAGCTCCCGGCGGGGTGGTTTTCGCGCAAGACGGCAGTGGGTTTGTAGCGTTGCGCAGGGCATAAAAACCGGCACGCAAAATAAATTTCCCCTCACATGATTTGGTGATATCAAATAAAACAGTAATTTTGCAATCGAATAAGAACATCTACGAACAATTAAATCAAACACAACTATGGCTTATGTAATTAGCGACGATTGCGTTGCATGCGGAACATGTATCGACGAATGCCCCAGCGGAGCAATCAGCGAAGGAGAAAAGTATTCAATCGACCCCAACTCTTGCGTTGACTGCGGAACATGCGCCGACGTATGCCCCAGCGGAGCAATCAATCCGGGAGAGTAATCAGATACTCGAAAAATAAAAAACTACGTGGTGTGCCCAAAAGCGCGCCACGTTTTTTTGTATACCTACATTAACATAGCAAAATGCAATCTGTTACGGGAAAATTGCTACCTTTGCAAATATTTCAAGGTAATAATCATAGCATAATATAAGATATGGCTCAAGAAGATGTATTCAAGAAAATAGTTTCCCATTGCAAGGAATACGGATTCGTATTCCCTTCGAGCGAAATCTACGACGGTTTGGGCGCCGTGTACGACTACGCACAAAATGGAGTGGAACTGAAAAACAATATAAAGCAGTACTGGTGGCAAAGTATGGTGCTGCTTCACCAGAACATTGTCGGGCTCGACGCGGCAATCTTTATGCACCCCACAACATGGAAGGCATCGGGACACGTCGACGCATTCAATGATCCCCTTATCGACAACCGCGACTCCAAGAAACGCTATCGCGCCGACGTGCTCATAGAAGACCAAATCGCAAAGTACGACGAGAAAATAGAAAAAGAGGTGGCCAAGGCACGCAAACGCTTCGGCGAAACCTTTGAAGAAGACAAGTTCCGCGCTACAAGCCAGAGAGTGATTGAGAACTCGCAGAAACGCGACGCTCTTCACGCACGTTATAAGCAGGCGATGAACGATGGAAATCTCGACGAACTGAAACAGATAATCATCGACGAGGAAATTGTTTGCCCCATCAGCGGCACGAGAAACTGGACCGACGTTCGTCAGTTCAATCTCATGTTCAAAACCGAAATGGGCTCAACCGCAGAAGGAACTTCTACGATATATTTGCGCCCGGAAACGGCACAGGGAATTTTTGTGGACTATCTAAGCGTGCAGAAAACGGGCCGTATGAAAATTCCGTTCGGTATAGCACAAATTGGAAAGGCTTTCCGTAACGAAATTGTGGCTCGTCAGTTCATCTTCCGTATGCGCGAGTTTGAACAGATGGAGATGCAGTTTTTCTGCAAACCCGGCACGGAAATGGAATGGTTCGAGTATTGGAAAAACATGCGCATGAAGTGGCACCAGGCATTGGGTTTCGGAGCCGAGAACTACCGTTTCCACGACCACGAGAAGCTTGCCCATTACGCCAATGCCGCAACTGATATCGAATTCCACATGCCTTTTGGCTTCAAGGAGGTAGAAGGAATTCACTCGCGCACTAATTTCGACCTTTCACAACACGAGAAATATAGCGGAAAGCAGATTAAATATCACGACCCTGAGACGGGAGAGAGCTACACACCGTATGACGTTGAAACTTCGATAGGTGTAGACCGTATGTTCCTCTCTGTGATGTGTCATTCGTTTGAGGAAGAAAAACTCGAAAACGGCGAAACGCGTACGGTGCTTCATCTCCCGCAGCAGCTCGCGCCTATAAAACTTGCCATACTTCCTCTCGTGCGCAAGGACGGGCTTCCCGAATTGGGCGAGAAGATTATGAAAGATTTGCGCTACCATTTCAATTGCAAATACGAGGATAAAGATTCTATCGGCAAGCGTTATCGCCGCCAAGATGCCATAGGAACGCCCTACTGCATCACCATTGATCACGACAGCCTCAAGGACGAATGTGTAACGCTCCGCAACCGCGACACAATGCAACAGGAGCGCGTGAAAATTGCAGCGCTTCGCGAAACGCTTGAAGACCGTGTGAGCATTACTTCGCTCCTTAAAAAGATTGCCGACGATTGACAACTTTTTCATTCACAACGATGAAATTGCCGAGACAAATGAGAATGTGGGCACAGGCTCTGATGATGGGGGCTTTGTGTAGCGTGGCGCTTTGCGCATGTTCCGAAAACGATGGCGAGGAAGACGAATACGCCAATTGGAAACCGCGTAACGAAAAGTTTTTCGCGGACAAAATGCAGGAGACGTCCGATTCCATAGCCGCTGCAAAGCGTGTGTACGGAACGGAATGGGAGAATTTCTCAAACCGCCGCCAATATCTTTGTTTTTCACGCCATAACGATGCGGAGCACAAGCAGACCGACTCGATTGCAGTGGAGATTCTGAAACGCGGAACGGGAGACATCAGTCCTTATTCCACCGACAAGATTCAAATGGCCTATCGCACATTGCTGATACCCACTTCCCTGCACACTACGGGGCTTGTGGTTGACCATTCGGGCTTTTCTTCGGAATACGACAAGGTGTTTAACCGTGCCACCATGGCTCCTTCTACGTTCACTGTCAGTTCGCTCGTGCGCGGTGTAACCACTGCGTTGCTCTATATGCATAAGGGCGACAGATGGAGGGTTACAATTCCTGCCGACCTCGCTTACGGAACTTCTTCGAGCACTTCGATTCCGAAAAATTCCACTGTGGTTTTCGAAATGGAACTCGTGGAAATCTACCGAAGCGGCACAACGCCCGGAACATGGCAGTAAACCATACGGCTATATAAAGAAATAGCGCCCGCACAAAGGCGGCATATATTATATGAGAGGTGAAGGATTTTTCTTCGCCTCTCTTTTTGTTTTTTGCCTGCGATGCGAAAAATATCTAATGCGTTGAAAATCTGCAACAAAGCGATATTTTAGAAATGCCTCAGTATTAGGTTTTTACGAGGTCAGACATAGTTTAAATTCCAAGGCATCTCGTAAAAATTATATCAGACATCGTTTTTACGAAATAGGCACGTGTAAAAACCGCATGTCTTGACGGGTGTTTTTCGAGGCATAAAAATCCCCGTCTTTCCGAAGAAAGGCGGGGAAAGCTTATGAAAAGAAATTTTGTGGT
Source organism: bacterium (assembly GCA_963660485.1). Lineage (GTDB taxonomy): Bacteria > Bacteroidota > Bacteroidia > Bacteroidales > Bacteroidaceae > UBA6398. Next base: position 94,699 of record CAVKYH010000002.1, read on the forward strand.
ATCTTTATTTCACACGGTTTACGTAGGAACCGTCGCGGGTATCAACTTCAATGCTTTCGCCTTCGTTGATAAAGAGAGGCACACGCACTTCTGCACCTGTTTCAACCTTTGCAGGTTTGGTAGCGTTGGTTGCAGTGTCGCCTTTAAGTCCCGGCTCTGTGTATACAATCTTCAAAATAGTCTTTACAGGCATTTCTGCATAAAGGATAGTCTCTGTTGAAGCATCGCTCACAACGTCCACAACATCGCCTTCCTTCATATAGTCAACGCCATTGATGAGATTGTGGTCGATAACTACATCGTCCCAAGTTTCTTGGTTGAGGAAGTGATACTGATCACCGTCGGCGTAGGAAAATTGATAGGGGCGGCGCTCTACTCTAACGTCTTCGAGAGCTTCACCGATGTTGAAACGCTTTTCGAGCACGCGGCCAGAAACAACGTCTTTAAGAGTGGTACGCATGATGGTGTTTCCCTTTCCGGGCTTAACGTGCAGAAAGTCGATGCAGAAGTAGAGCTTGCCGTCCATACGGATACAAGTTCCTTTCTTGATGTCTTGTGATTTAATCATATTTAATTTGCAAATTATTGTATTCTGAAACTCAGCCCCCTCAACGGAGGAATTTCTTTTGAAAAACGGTGCAAAGTTATGATTTTCTTATTGATTGACCACTGTAATGAGTAGAAAAATGCACGTTTGCGGCAATATTATTGCGTAGGCTTTGTATGATTGGGAAAAAATATCTAAATTTGCAGCCCGAAAGTGTGCCGTTCCGTATGGGGTGGTGCATTGGCGCATTTATCGTTGAAATCAGAAATAAAAATAATAAGAAAATGAAACGTACTTTTCAACCTCACAATCGTAAGAGAAATAACAAGCATGGCTTCCGCAAACGTATGCAGACTGCCAACGGACGCCGCGTGCTCGCCGCACGTCGCGCAAAAGGTCGTAAGAAACTGACTGTTTCGGACGAAGTGCACGGCAAGAACTAATCTTGCGATTAGCTTCTCGATCAAAACAACGAAGAAGTAGAGGGTTGGCATTGCCGGTCTTTACTTCTTTTGTGTTTTATGCGTATCTTTGTAAACGGCTACAGCAACCCTATTTCCGAAAATCCGTACAAAGATGAAACTAAAAGAACTATTTGCCAAACTCACAAGCGGCTATGTGTGGGGAAACTTGCTCGCCATGGTTCTGGTTGTGGCGCTATTGATATTCCTCACCCTCAAAGGACTTGCCGTTTATTCCAAACACGGCGAGGAAATAACGGTACCACAACTCAAGGGGCTCTCGTATGCGGCAGCCCATAAGAAACTTGTGAACGCCGGGCTGGAATGTGTGGTGAGCGACTCGGGATATGTTACCCGCTATCCCGCAGGCACAGTGCTCGATCAGTCGGTTGAGGCAGGCATGAAGGTGAAGCCGGGACGCGAAGTGGCTCTCACCGTCAACGCTTCGGCACCTCCCACAATCGTTATGCCCGACCTTGTTGACAACAGTTCTTTGCGCGAAGCGCGTTCGCGGCTTGAAGCCCTCGGTTTCAATCTGAATCCACCCGAATATATAAATGGAGAAAAAGAGTGGGTGTATGGTGTGAAATGCAACGGACAAAACATTGCCGCCGGAACGAGGGTGTCGGTAAATGCAAGGCTTACGCTCGTTGTGGGAAACGGTTTCACCGACGACGATATGAGCGAAGAAGATTCGCTCGACAATGCTTGGTATTACGGAGAGGACGTGATTTTTGATGATGACTCACATGATGGAGAAATTGTGGCGGAATAGGCTTTTTGAAGAGTTCAAGGGTGATGATATCCTTGAAGATGACGGCGACGACAACGAACAACTGTACGAACATTTCAGAATGGTTGCCGACAAAGGGCAACAATTGCTGAGAATCGACAAATTCCTTTTCGTTCATCTGCCCGGAACTTCACGCAATCGCATACAACAGGCAGCCAAGGCGGGATTTGTGCATGTCAACGACCAGCCCGTGAAAAGCAACTACCGTGTGAAACCGGGCGATGTGGTTACGCTGCTGCTCAATAGGCCACATTATGACAATTCCATCGAACCCGAGGATATTCCTCTCAATATAGTTTACGAAGACAACGATGTTGTGGTGGTTAACAAGTCTGCGGGAATGGTTGTTCACCCAGGGCATGGAAACTATACGGGCACTCTTGTGAACGCCATAGCCTGGCATTTGAAAGACAACCCCGGCTATGACCCCAACGACCCGGCTGTGGGACTCGTGCACCGCATTGACAAAGATACTTCGGGGCTGTTGGTGATAGCAAAAACGCCCGAGGCGAAAACAAGTCTGGGAGTGCAATTTTTCAACAAGACAACGCGCCGCCTATACGAGGCTCTCGTTTGGGGAGATCCCGGGCAGGACGAAGGAAGAATAGAGGGAAATATTGCGAGAAACCCTAAAAACCGCCTGCAAATGACTGTTTTTCCACCCGAAAGCGAGATAGGAAAACCGGCGGTTACACATTATAAAGTTCTTAAGCGTTTTGGTTATACCACTCTCGTGCAGTGTAGGCTTGAAACCGGTCGCACTCATCAAATCCGCGCACATTTTACAAATATAGGCCACCCTCTTTTCAACGACGAACGGTATGGCGGCTCGCAAATCATTCGCGGTAAAACTTCCGGCTCATACAAACAGTTTATTCAGAATTGTTTTTCGGTTTGCCCCCGACAAGCTTTGCATGCAGCCACACTTGGTTTTTATCACCCCGTACTTAAAAAAGAAATGGACTTTGCTGCGCCGATGCCCGAGGACTTGCGTTCGCTTATCGACAGATGGGAGCGTTTTTCCGAGGCTTCTGCAAGATAATATCCGGCACAGCATACCAAAATAACTTGATACAAAAAACAATGTTTGCAGACAAAAAACGCCTGCAACGCAGAAAAATCAACTAATATGAAACGTATAATAGCAATTGTGGCAGGAGGGGATTCTTCCGAGCACGATGTTTCGATGCGTAGCGCACAAGGAATAAAATCGTTCCTTGAAAATCAACCCTACGATACATATATTATAGAAATCCGTGGGAAAGAATGGAACGCTCACCTTAACGACGGCACTTCTTCCAAAGTTGATCGCAATGATTTCTCGTTTGTGGAAAACAACAAGCGTGTCCGTCCCGATTTCGCGTACATCACGATTCACGGAACTCCCGGCGAAAACGGAATCATCGAGGGATATTTCGATTTGATAGAGATGCCGTATTCCACGAGCGACGTTCTTGTTGAGGCGATGACGTTCAATAAATACGCGCTTAACCAGTTCCTGCGTTCCATGGGGGTTAATATTTCAGATAGCGTGCTTCTGCGACAAAACCAAACGCGCCGCATTACAAACGAACAGATTGTAGAGCGGCTGGGATTGCCTTGTTTTGTAAAACCAAACGCCGGCGGCAGCAGTTTCGGCGTTACCAAAGTGAAGGAAGCCGATGAACTCGAACCGGCAATTCAGAAAGCTATGGCGGAAAGCCCTGAAGTGATGGTGGAAGCCTATATGAAAGGTACGGAAATCACTTGCGGCTGCTACAAAACGAGCAAAACGAGTTGCGTGTTCCCTATCACGGAGGTTGTAACCGACAACGAATTTTTCGACTACAATGCAAAATACAACGGACAGGTAAGCGAAATCACTCCAGCCCGTCTTTCGCCAGAGACAACGGAGCGCGTGAAGAATGAAACGCTCAATATTTACGAGATACTCGGTTGCCGCGGAATTATTCGCATTGATTATATTCTTACGGGCGAGAAGGGAAGCGAGAAAATCAATATGCTTGAAATCAATACCACTCCCGGAATGACGGCCACGAGTTTCATTCCGCAGCAGGTCAAGGCTGCCGGAAAAGATATAGGCGATGTGCTTGCCGAAATCATAGAAGATGCTTTTGAAAACTGATTTTGCGTAATGGATATCCCAAAAGAATTTGACGAGATAAGACCTTATTCGCCCGAAGAACTGCCTGCGGTGTTTGATGCCTTGCTTGCTGACCCGCAGTTTACGGCAGTGGTGGCGCAGCTTTACCCCGGAATGGATATGGCAACGTTCGGAGCGGTTTTGCGCTCGTGCAAAACTAACCAGGAGGTGCAGGAAAAACTTGTTTACGACCTTGTGGGGCGCATCGAAACCAAATGTACCGACGGCGTAGACATGGATTGCAGCAACATCAAGCCGGATTGCCGCTACACTTTCGTATCAAATCACCGCGACATCGTGGCTGATCCGTCTTTCCTCTCCAAAAAACTTATCGAAAACCGCTTCCCGTGTACGGTGGAGATTGCTATCGGCGATAATTTGCTTATTTACCCGTGGATTCGCAGGCTTGTCAGGGTTAACAAGTCGTTCATAGTGCAGCGTTCGGCGCAGATGCGCGAAATGCTTGCGAGTTCGGCGCGAATGAGCCGCTACATGCACTTTGCCATAAGCCACAAGAACGAAAACATATGGATTGCGCAGCGAGAGGGACGCGCAAAGGATTCAAACGACCGCACACAAGATTCAATTCTTAAGATGATGGCGATGGGCGGCGAGGGAGATGTTGTTGACAGACTGCTGCAACTTCACATTGTGCCCCTGAGCATTTCATACGAATACGACCCTTGTGATTACTTGAAGGCGGCGGAATTTCAGATGAAGCGCGACAATCCCGACTATGTAAAGACCCGCGAAAACGATCTCCTGAACATGCGGACGGGGATATTCGGATACAAAGGCCGTGTGCACTATGCGCCGGCTCCGTGTATTGACGAATGGTTGATGAAGCTTGACCGAGGAATGAAGAAGGGCGTTCTTTTTGAAACCATAGCGCGGCATATCGACAAGGAGATTTATCTCAACTACCGTATTTACCCGGGAAATTATGTGGCAGCCGACATGCTTGGCGGCACAACGCGTTTCGCGCAGAATTATACCGATGCCGACAAAAAGAAGTTTGAGAATTATCTTGCGTCGCGCCTCGAGAAAATAGAACTGCCCAACAAAGACGATGCTTTTCTCCGCGAGCGTTTGCTCACGATGTATGCAAATCCGGCGCTTAACCATTGCCGTGCCGTGGAGGGCGAATAGAATTTTTCCGTAAATGCGTTGTTTGCGAACCATATTGTTTTCTGTTGCTCCGCTGTTTGGTGTGGTGCTGCTTGTGTGCTGCGAAAACGAAACCGCAAGCAATCTGCCGGCGCAGCGAATGGAGCTCGTGAACATGATAACCGACAGCGCGGGAAACTGTTCGCTTATGGCTCTCGACAATGGCGACACGCTCATGCTTTCAACGCCGCTGGGCGATTTCAAACGCGATACCGTGGCGCGCTACATGGTTGTCTACACCACAAGAAAGTCTTTGCCGTATACCACGGCGGTTATCTCGTCGATGGGAGCCCCCGTTACGGCGTGGATAAAGCGATATTCTTCAATTCCTGCCGATACGGTCTACACTGAATCGGTCTGGATTGGCGGCGGGTGCCTCAACTTGCGTGTGAGAGTGGACGATTTCGGCGGGGCTCACTATTATGGTTTTGCCTGGCTGGGCTGGACTGTGAATGCCGACAGTTCGCGCACGGCAAATGTGGCTTTGTATCACAACGCGCGCGAATATAAGGGATATTACAACCGCACTTCAATCGTTTGTTGTCCGCTCTCGCAGGTTTCGGCAATGCTTCGCGGCGGAACAGACAGCGTTGCATTGCTTACGAACGAGCGGGGAAAGGGAATGACATGGCACGTTATACCATATTGATGCCTTGGCGGCAGGGCGCGTGGGCGTCTTGACCGGAGCAGATACAATAAAGGCGCATCGCTGTTGCGGTGCGCCTTTGTTGTATACGTATGCTATTCGGCTGAAGTCTTATTTCTTGCCGAAATAGCGGTCGAGCAAACCCTTGAATCCGCGTCCGTGGCGTGCTTCGTCCTTTGCCATTTCGTGAACGGTGTCGTGGATTGCATCGAGGTTCAGTTCTTTTGCACGTTTTGCGATACGGAATTTGTCGGAGCAAGCACCCGATTCGGCTGCGGCGCGTTTTTCAAGGTTTGTCTTGGTGTCCCAAACCACATCGCCAAGCAGTTCGGCAAATTTTGCAGCGTGTTCAGCCTCTTCCCAAGCGTAGCGCTTGAAAGCCTCGGCTATTTCGGGATAACCCTCGCGGTCGGCCTGGCGGCTCATGGCGAGATACATTCCCACTTCTCCGCATTCGCCCTGCCAATGTGCGTTGAGGTCTTTGAGCATCTCCTCGTCGCAACCTTTGGCTACGCCAAGAGTGTGCTCTGTCTCGAAGTTGAGTTCGCCTTCTTCAAGCTCTTCGAATTTCGAAGCGGGGGCGTGGCAAATCGGGCATTCTTGGGGTGCTTCGGTTCCCTCGTAAACGTAACCACATACTGTGCAAATAAATTTCTTTTTCATGACGTTTGATTTTTAATTGTTATGTATTATGTTATGTTTTTCTCCGCCCCGTTCGTGTCGGGTGAAGATGCAAAGGTACGACAAAGTTTTTAATGACCAAATGTTTTGAGAAGAAATTTTAATGTTTTTGTAAGAAATGTGCCGAAAATCGCACGAAACGGGTTTGCAAACGGATTTTCGATGTGGCTTTTGGGGAAAACGAAATGAGATTTCGGAGAAAGCGAAAAGAATATGTTTTGCAAAAAATGCCGTTTTTGAAAATCCTTGATACTCAATGATTTTACTGACATGCGGAAACCGCTTTTACGAGGTCAGACATAATTTAAATTCCGACGCATCTAATTTAAATTAGATGCGTCGGAGTTTTTACGAGATGCCTTGTTGTTTTTATGGTGTCAAACCACCATGTCGGTGAGAAGGCGTTCGAGCTCTTCTCCGGTAAGGTTGAGATGGAATTTGCCGTTGAACGCAACGGATATATGCCCCGTCTCCTCGGAAACGGTTATTGCAAGTGCGTCGCTGTTTTGTGTGATTCCCATTGCGGCGCGGTGGCGCAGCCCGAGGTTGCGCGGAATGTCTTCGTCGTGCGACACGGGAAGTATGCAGCCTGCCGAAACTATTTTCTTGTGGGATATCACCATTGCGCCGTCGTGGAGCGGACTGTTTTTGAAGAATATGTTTTCGATGAGCCGCTGTTTGATTTCTGCGTTGATTATCTCGCCCGTTTTTTCAATGTCTCCCAATCCTATGTAACGCTCAAACACAATGAGCGCGCCCACTTTTTGTGCGCTCATCGACATGCACGCGCGCACCACGGGAATTATCGTGTCTTCGCCCACGGGGGTGTCGCCAAGATTTTGCCGCGAGAAGAATTTCAATACCTTGCCTATGGAATGATGAGTGCCGAGCGAGGAGAAAAATTTGCGTATGTCTTCCTGAAATATTATGATCAAAGCAATTGCTCCAATGTTTACCATTTTGTCCATAATGGAGCCGAGCAAACTCATGTTGAATATCTTGGAGACGAAAATCCATACTATTACGAATATGAGTATGCCCATGAACACATTGCCCGAGCGCGACTCCTTCATGAGGCGATAGATGTAGAAAAGAATCATCGCCACCAGCAGAATGTCGATTATGTCTTTTATCGAGAACGACAGCATTTTTTCGCGGTTTTATATTTGTGCCAGAGTTTGCTTTACGATTTTCACGGCTTCGCATGCCGCTTTCACATCGTGCACCCTGAGAATCGACGCGCCCTTCATCAGCGCGATGGTGTGGCATACCGTGGTGCCGTTGAAGGCGTTTGCGGCGTCGGTGTCGAGCAATTTATAGATCATCGACTTTCTTGAAACGCCCACGAGCAGCGGCAGTTGCCACGCCTTGAGGAAGTCGAGGCGCGCAAGCAGTTCGTAGTTTTGCTCCATGGATTTCCCGAAACCGTAGCCGGGGTCTATGATGATGTCTTTCGCGCCGAGTTCGTGCAAGGCATTGATGCGGTTTGTAAGAAAGCCCATCACCTCGGTCATGTAAGGCATGTTGGCGTTGGAATGCGAGGTGAGCGGCGCGTCGGAGTGCATGTTGTTTATCGTGCCGCCGATATGCATTAATATATAAGGCACACCGAGCGCGGCAACTGTGGAGAACATCTGCTTGTCTCCCTCGCCGCCCGAAACATCGTTGATAATGTTTGCGCCATATTCCTCCACACACATCTTTGATACGTTGGCGCGGAAAGTATCGATGCTTACAGGAACTCCGGGAGCTGCTTTCGCCACAACAGCAAGCGCACGCCGCAGGCGCGACATCTCTTCGCGTTCGTCCACGTCGGCAGAGCCGGGGCGCGTGGAGTAAGCTCCGATGTCGATAATCGTACCCCCCTCGTCCACTATCTGACGGGCACGAGCGGCAATGGCATCTTCGTTGAACGTTCTCGAAGCCGCGTAAAACGAGTCGGGCGTAACGTTCAGAATTCCCATGACCTGCGGTTCGCCGAGGTCCATTAACTTTCCGCCGAGATTCAATGTGTATGGCACAAGACCCTTCATAGTCTTATTTTGTAGCCGTGATTTCGTAATGGCCTTGCAGGGTTTCCACCGTAAATCCTTCGGCAGTTTTTTCAACAGCCTTCACGGTTTTCACATTCTTCGCCGGTTTGCCGTTTACAAGGAGATTGCTGAATCCTTTGGCGGGTACATAAACCGTAGCATTTGAGCCCACGGGAACGTCAACGGCTACCCTTACCTTTCCGTCGGCATGGCTTACGGTTGACGACACTTTTCCGTAGGGCGACATGCGCGAATAGGTTACGCTTTCAAGGCTGTCGGCCAAAACCGGACGCACAATGAGATGTTTGTATGCCGGAGCTTCGGGATCGGAATTGACACCGGCGAGTTTGCGGTAGAACCAAGTGAGACCGCAACCGAGGAACGGGTGATTTTCGGAGTACTTGCCGTCGAATTGCTCCCACATCGTAGTTGCGCCGTCCTTTATCATCTTACCGAAAGACGGGAAGTCTGTTTTGTTCATCGCTGTGAAAGCCACGTTGTTTGCGCCTATTTTTGCGAGGTTCTCAAACAAAACTTCTATTGCAAGGTAGCCGCCGTTGAGATGCCCTTGATGACGTATGGCAATCTCGTCTTTTAGAATATTCTTGAGTTCCGGGCGAATTTTGTCAAGCCCCATTTCTGCGGCAAACGCATTGCAGCCGAAATCGCCGTAACCTTCTTCGGAATTTATGAAGAATACTTTATCGTAAGCAGCGGCGGTTTTCTGAGCAAGTTCGGCGTAATGTTTTTCATCAGCCTCGTTGCCCAAAACTTTAGCCATGCGGCTCATTCTGTCGGCACAGCGCCACAAAATATATGTGTGTACTTTTTCATCAGCCGGGAATTGGTATGGCGGAACCCAGTCGCCGAGATTCATCCAATAGCAATCGCCGTTGTCGAAAGCGTTCTTGCGTTGCTGGTGCATGGTTCCATTTTCTTTTACCCACGACATCATGTATTCCACCTGGCGTTTTGCTGCGTCGTAGTTCTCTTCTAATACTTTTTTGTCGCCGTAGTTCATGTAATATTCCCAAGGCATTAATGTCATGGCCGCACCCCATGCAACTCCTCCGCCTGCTCCGGGGCACCAAGGTGCGGAATTGGGCACATAACCCGTGTCTTTGTCCTGCGCGTCTCGCATGGTGTGGAACCAACTGCGGAAGAAAGCTGCACCGTCAAAGTTGTGCATCACCGTAGAACAGACAGCCTGGCCGTCTCCGGTGTATGGAATTCGTTCGCGATGCGGGCAGTCGCTTTCCACACCGCTATGAATATTGTCTTTCTCGCTTCTGCGCCAAATATGGTTTATTTGGTTGAAAAGTTCGTTTGATGTCGTGAACACGGCATACTCTTTCAGGTCGGTGTTGACGGCTTCTGCCACGATTTGGTCGGCTTTGGGCATCGCGCCGCTTATTGTAACCTTGCGGAAGACGTACCACGTGAATTGCGGGGCGTAGTTTATCGGTGCGTTGTCCTTGAAAGTGTAGCTCACTTCCTGTGGATATACGCTTTCATACCTTATCTTTATTACTTTGCCCTTTTCTCCGCAAAGTCCGTTGAGTCTTACGTGTCCCGATATCATTTCTCCGAAATCTATTGTGTAGCTTCCGTCGTCATTATGTTTGTAGGAGATTGGTTTGAATGTCTCGGTAACTCTGTCGGGTGTGCTGTCAAACGCCACGAGTTTGCCTTCGGGCGCTTTGCGGGCCACGGCGTTTTTCCAAGATGAGTCGTCGTATTCGGGATTGCACCAGTCGGTGATTTCCTTTTGGGCGTCGTAGCTTTCGCCGTTGTAAATATCGCAAGCCACTATGCCGCTTTCGTGCGCTTTCCAGGTGGGGTTGCTCACAACTACCTGCTTGCTTCCGTCGTCATAGGTTATTTCTATTTGGCAAAGGAAACGGGGCGAACCGAATGCCGCGAGGCGGTCCACACGTGTGTCGAAATATCCGCTGCCTATCATTGCGCCGGCGGCATTCTTGCCGTTGCGCAAAAGTTTGGTGATGTCGTATTGCAGATATGAGACTCTGAATCCCGAAGATTTCTCGTCGAGCGAAATGCCACGGCGATATTTCAGGTCGGGTCGCCTGGTGTAGTTGGTGAAGTTGGGTACGAGCAAATCGTTGCCCACTTTCTTGCCGTTGAGGAAGAATTCAAAATATCCGAGTCCTGTTACGAAAACTTTTGCCGAGCGTATGCCGGTTTTCACGTCGAATGTCTTGCGCAGGTAGGGCACGGGAGGAAAGTGTGAGATGCACTGTCCGGTTTTCAGGTCAAACTGTGCTTCTTCGCCCTGCCATGGTGAACCTATCCATTGGGCTTTCCAACCGGTGTCGGTGAGTCCTGTGGTAAATTTCTGGGGTGTGCTCCATGCCGAAACCTTTCCTTTTTCGTTCCATACCCTTACGCGCCAGAAATAGTCGGTAGCTTCGGTGAGTTTGCTGCCTTCGTAGTCTACCAAGTAGGAGTTTGAGGATTTCACTTTCTTACTGTCCCAAATATCGGCCTTACCTTGTAGCAATGCTTCCTGAGATGTTGCCACGCATATCTGGTAGGCTTTTTGTGCTTCTCCCATTGCGCCGCGTGCGGGTGTGTTGATCCACGAAAAGCGTGGGTTGTCGTCTTTCCCGCTTGGGGTATTGATTAGAATGTTCTCGCTTAGTTGTTCCACTCTGAGGTTTTCCGGTGTGATTTGGCCGTTTGCGGCGAGGGCGATTACTGTCATTGCCGCTATGCCGATGCGCTTGAAAGTTTGTAGGTTCATTTTAATTTTCGTGATATTCGGTATTACCATAATATTAATAGTACAAATATAGTAAATTCCGTGTTTGCCAACGTTGTATGTGGTTTGTTTTTTGCAAAAAGCGGGCGCGCTTTGGATTTTTGCCGCGTTTTGTGTGGGCAGGGTGCGGGGTAGGGATAGATATAAGTAAGGCGGCATACCTTTTGGGGTATACCGCCTTGCTTATGTCGGTTTCCTTGAAAATTAGGCCTTGTTTACGTTGGTCTTCTTTTCGCGGATACGTGCTTTCTTACCGGTGAGTGCACGCAAGTAGTAGAGTTTCGCACGGCGAACCTTACCACGTTTGTTTATTTCTATGCTCTCGATGTTAGGAGAACTGATGGGGAAGATACGTTCTACGCCTACGGTTCCGCTCATCTTGCGAACTGTGAAACGGCGCTGGTTGAGATGACCGGAAATCTTGATTACGATTCCGCGGAACAACTGGATACGCTCTTTGTTACCCTCGACGATTTTGTATGCCACGGTGATGGTGTCGCCCGGACGGAACGCGGGAAATTCCTTGCCTGTAGCAAATGCTTCTTCAGCAACTTTAATTAGATCAATCATTTTGTTTAAATAAAATTGTTTGTTCGTCCCCAACGCAGCATCAACAAGCCACTCGATTTTTCTTGCCAGCGGCTACGCGGAAAGCGGTGCAAAGGAACGAAAAAAAATGGAAATGACCAACTTATGCGGTGATTTTTTTATGATTTGCGCATGCCGTGCGGTTGGTTGTGCTTGCCGGAGTTTTCATGCAGCTTGCTTTTTGTCCGAAAAGCCTTTATTTAGGGCTATATGGCTTGTTTTTCAAACTATATTTTGATGTGTTTTAAAACTGTCGTGATATCGTAAAAACAATGTCTGATATTATTTGAATAATGTTTGACATCTGAAAAACGATATACCCACTGGCTTCCCGCACGCCTTATTTACGATATTTCGCGAGCCAAATTGAATGTATTTTTCCGCAAGTCAAAAACCCTGCTGTGCAGGGCGAAAAAACCTGCTGCGCAGGGCGGAAAAACTACACGGCATCTCGTGAAAACTCCGGGCCACCAAATTTAAATTAGATGCGTCGGAATTTAAATTCCGGGCCTTGGAGTTTTTGCGATGTCCGATGTAGGAAAAACGGGGTGGCGGGGCGGTTGTGGAATCAAGGTTTTGCGGTGTTGTTTTTGGCCCATCGGCTGGGCGTTTCGCCCGTGATTTTCTTGAACACGCGTATGAAATATGTCATGCTGCCGAAGCCGTTTTGCGTGCATGCGTCTTGCAGCGTGTATTTGCCCGTGCGGAGCATGCGGCAAGCCTCGGCCACTTTGCGGCTGTTCATGTAGTCGACAAAAGTAATGCCCTGCGTTTTTTTGAAAAAGTTGCAGAATGTGGTTCGGTTCATTCCCATTTGTGCTGAAACCGTGTCGAGCGAAAGCGTGTCCAATGGAGTTTGCCTAAGATAGTCGGCAAGCCGTGCGGCACGCTCTTCTTCCATAGCCTTGTAGCGTGTGGTGCCTGCCACAACGGGGTTAATGGTTCCGGCAATGCGTGTGAGGATTTCCATAAGGCTTGCGGCGCGCATGGCTTCGCTTTCGTGGCGCATGCTGAGCATTATGCTGCCTATGATGCCGGCTTGGGTTTTCTTGAAGTCCCATGCCTTGGAGCGGTTTTCAAAGAATGTTGCCGCGTTTTCCCATTCGGGCATTGCGGCGGCGAGCTGTGCGGGAATTTCGTCGGGGAAACGCAGGGTTGCAACCGCAGTGCCGCTGCTGAAATACCATGTGCTCGGCATGTCGGGCGGCATAAGCGTTAGCGTTCCCGCCTGCATGCGGCGCGATGTGCCGGATATTTCGCGCAATCCTTCACCCTCGGCAATGAATATCAGTTCCCATTCCTTGTATCTGCGCTGAAATCCGAACAGCAACGCGGTTTCGTCTTCGGGAATGGGGGGCTGCCTGAAAAAATCGTATTTGAAGGATTGCATGGTGAGCCGTGGTTTTGCCGCGCGGCTATTTGCAGTATTTTTTGAAGAACTTCCAGATTTCTTCGCCCGTGTTGATGTCGCCGTTGTGCCAGCAGTGGGGCGCGCCAACCACTTCGTAAAGTTGTACGTCGCATTTGCTTGTGCCGCCGGTGTAGAAATGGCGTATGATGTAGTGCTTGCTGTTGGGATTTATGCTCTTCACGGTGTCTTTTTTCTCGATGGTGCAGCCGTTGCGTGCCACCCAGTAGTTCACCGCTAAGGGCACGGAAATATAAGGTCCCCAGCCGCCGTCGCCGTTAGGGTCGCCCGTCCATTCCGAAACCCTGTCTTCTGTGCCGTGTATCTCGAAAATTGGAACAGGGTGGGGATTGGTGAGAGCATATTTCTTGTAAAACCAAGTGAAAGCCAGTCCAGCCACCGGAGCAAGCGCCTTGAATGTGGTTTGTCCCTCAAGGGCGGCAAGATAGCAGATATCGCCGCCGTTTGACATGCCCGTGAGAAATGCGTTGTCCTTGCTCAGGGAATATTTCTTCTGTACAAATTGCGTCATCTTGCATAGCATTTTCACGTCGTCCACATTCATGCCTTTCTGGTTGGGATATCCTACGAAAAATCCCGGGTGTCCGCTCGGATCTTTCAGACCTTGGGGATACAGCACGGCGAATCCTTCCCTCTCGGCTACGTCGTCGAGGTCAAAATGTGCGGGGGTGGCGCTCCCTCCATAGCCGTGGACGCAAGTTATAATGGGTGCGTTTTTTACGATGCCCGACGGCAGGAATAGTTTGCCCGTTCTTGTTTTGCCGTCAATCTTGCAAGTGATGTCGATATACTTTCCGTTTGCGGCGAAACTTGATGTGGCTGAAACCACAAGCAGCGCAAAAAATACGAGAAGAAGTCTTTTCATGATGTTATGCCTTGGAGTTTTAGAATTTTCTGATGAAGTTGCGGCGGTGAAGCCTTGCGCGCAATTTCCATAGGGGATAATATAGCGGGCGTACCGTTTCGTACCAAAGAAGTGAGAAGACGAAAGTTCTCTCGCCGAACATTCGCGAAACGCGGCGCATCATCATAATGTCGGCAACGGTTACTGCGAGCGCGGCAAGGCACACTGCTGCTCCGGCAAGCCACATTTTCGAAACGAAAAGCGTTGCCGCCGCCACTATCCAGCCTGCGAGCCAAAGGAAATGCCCTGTGTTTGCAATGCGGAGCGCTATGGTTGCCACGCTGCCGTTTCTCGGGAATTGCATAAGCGATGCCGTGCGCGTGAGCTTTGAGCTGCGCCATTTTCTGCGCATGTTCTGATTGAATTCGCGCACTGTCGCCGTGCGGGCGTTGCATATCGTGGCGTTTCCGTGGCTTGAAATTGCGTTTACAAGCAGATCGTCTTCGCCGAAAAGCCGGTCGAGTGAATCCGCGTAGCCGTCTGCGTCGAGGAATGCGGCACGCCGGAATGCCAAGTTGGCTCCGTCGCCGCCTATGGCGCGCTTTCGTGCCGACAAGAACCATAGCAGATTGTATTGCAGCCGTTCAAAAATGGCGCGGCGTGCGGCAAGAGTTCCATTGTCGGCGTAGTTGGCGTAACCAATTACGATATCCGTGTCGTCGGTAAAGCGCGAAGCCAGGGTTTTGAGCCACAAATCGGTTACGGGAATGCACGACGGGCGTGTGAGAACCACCCAATTGTTGCGCGCAGCCTTTACGCCGAGCGAGACAGCAAGTTTTGTGTGGCTTACATAGCGTGCAGTTTTCGGCACGAACGTATGTCGTAGGTTCGGATAGCGGTTCTCGAATCGTTTCAATACGTCGTGGGTGGAATCATTCGAGCAGTCGTCCACCACAACTACCTCGAACTTAATTCCGCGCTGCTCCATGATTTTGGGGAGGTTGGTTTCCAGATGGTCTCCCTCGTTGTGTGAGCAGATCACCACGGTTATCGCGTCGTTGGCAGGCGGGTTGGTCATTCCTGTTTGCGGTTTGCCGGCTGCGCGGTAGAGTTTCAGACGGAACAGAAGGAATGCCGCCAGCCCGAGAAGCATCATCGTGCCGGCTGCTACGAGTATTGTTTGAAAGTGCAGGGAAACGAATTGAATCATTTGCCTATTGTTTTTTGCTGTAAGTGTTTCCGCGGAATGCGGCAAGCGTTATAGCAGTGGCTATGCTCGCATTCAGGCTTTCCACAGTGGCCCGGTGTTGCGGATAGGGCGGTATGAAGATGCGCCGTGTTACGGTTTTCTCCACCTCGCGCGAGATGCCGTTGCCCTCGTTGCCTATCACGATTATTCCGCGTTGCTCGAGATTTGCCGTGAATATGTTTTCGCCGTCGAGGAAAGTGCCCCAAACGGGTGAGTTGCACGAGCTGAGCGTTTCGGGAAGGTCGATATATGAAACCATTACCCTTGCCGCCGAACCCATGGTGGCTTGCAGTGCTTTGGGGGAGTATATGTCGGCCGTATTTTTTGAGCAGAAAACGTGGCGAATGCCCATCCAGTCGGCAGTGCGTACTATGGTGCCGAGATTGCCGGGGTTTTGTATCTCGTCGAGTGCGATGCAGAGTTCGTTTTCGGCTATCCGGGCAATGTTTTCCGGCTTTACGGTTTCCGGCTTTTCAAACACGGCGAGCACTTGGTGCGGTGTGGTTAGAAGTGTGGCGCGTTCCATCAAGTCATGGCCCACATATTCCGCCTCGACATGCGGCGCGGTTGCGCCGAAGTTGAATTCTTCTTCAACTATAAGCCGGCGGCAGGTGAATTTGCCGAGGAGTTCGCCTACGAGTTTCGGACCTTCGGCAACGAACAAGCCCTCCTCGTCGCGCCGCTTCTTGAGGGCGAGAGAATGGATAAACTTTATTTCGTTTTTGCTCAGCATTGTGCAGAATCTATGTTTGATAGCGCAAAGTTAATAAGTAATGCCAAACCCGCAAAACCTTTTTTCAGCAGAGCCGAAACCAATGCCGTAAAAACGATGTGCCGTGGGGAAAAAACGAGGTCAGACATGATGAAAAACTCCGGGCCACCAAATTTAAATTAGATGCGTCGGAATTTAAATTCCGGGCCTTGGAGTTTTTACGAGATGCCTTGTTGTTTTTTCGGCCTGTGGAAATGGGGTGTAAAAAGTCCGTTCCGCTTAAATTTTCAAGGGCAAGAGAGTGTAGGTGTAAAGTTTTTCGTTACTTTGCAACATATTAATATGTGCATGATGCAGGAATCCGAATGGAAAGAGCGCACCGCGTTGCTGCTCGGGGGCGAGGCCGTGGAACGGCTTGCGCAAAGCCGCGTGCTGGTAGCCGGTGTGGGCGGAGTGGGAGCCTATGCCGCCGAAATGGTGTGCCGTGCCGGAGTGGGACATATCGTTGTGGTTGACGCCGATTGCGTTTCGCTCTCAAACATCAACCGCCAGTTGCCCGCCATGACCTCTACCGTTGGAAAGAAAAAGGCCGGACTTGTGGCGGCGCGCCTTCTCGACATCAATCCAAGCCTCGATATCAAGGCTATCGACGCTTTTCTCGACGAGGAAAACATTCCCGGCTTGCTTGAAGAGGGCGGATTTGATTTCATAATCGATGCCATCGACACCATAAAGCCCAAGGTTGCGCTGATATGCGAGGCGCTGAAACGGCATACCAATATCGTTTCGTCGATGGGCGCAGGGGCTAAGACCGATATCACCAAGATTCGCTTCGCCAACGTATGGGATACGTTCAACTGCGGACTTAGCCGCGCCGTGAGACAGGCTTTGAAGAAACAGCATATGAGATCGCGCAAACTGCCTGTGGTTTTCTCCGAAGAGGTTCCCGACATGAACGCCGTGAAAGCGGTGGAGGGCGAACGAAACAAGAAAACAACCGCCGGAACTGTGTCGTACATGCCGGCTACATTCGGCTGTTTTCTCGCCGAATACGTAATCACGCACATTATATCCGACAAACAAAAAAACAATAATGATAAATCTTAAAGACGTACACAAAAGTTTCGGCAACCTTGAGGTATTGCGCGGAATAGACCTGCATATAGCAAAAGGAGAAGTGGTGAGCATCGTGGGCCCGAGCGGCGCAGGAAAAACCACATTGCTGCAAATCATGGGCACACTCGACCACGCAACTTCCGGAACAGTGGAACTTTGCGGACGCGACGCCGGAAAGATGAAACAGAAGGAGCTTGCGCGTTTCCGCAACAGGAATATTGGTTTCGTGTTCCAACAACATCAGTTGCTCAACGAGTTTACGGCTATGGAAAACGTGCTTATTCCGGCCTTCATCGCTAAGACGGGACGCAAGGAGGCGGAAGAGCGTGCCGGAGAACTGCTCGAATTCGTGGGGCTTGCCGACAGAAAAGACCATAAGCCGCTCGAACTTTCGGGAGGTGAGCAGCAGAGGGTTGCCGTGGCGCGTGCGCTTGTAAACAATCCCGACATAGTTTTTGCCGACGAGCCTTCGGGAAGCCTTGACTCGAAGAACAAAAAGGAACTTCACGACTTGTTTTTCCGCTTGCGCGACAAATACGGGCAGACATTCGTTATCGTTACCCACGACGAGGCACTTGCCGCGCAAACCGACCGCACTATCCATATGCGCGATGGACTTATTGTGCAGCCCGAGGCTTCGGGTGAACCCACAGTATGACAACGGTGGAACGAAGACTTAGCTCGCAGTAAAACAAGAAGATATCGAACACATTACCCCCGATATGGCATGGGCTGTATCGGGGATTGTTTTTATGGTGTTTGACGTGAAGAAAACTACACGGCATCTCGTAAAAACTCCAAGGCCCGGAATTTAAATTCCGACGCATCTAATTTAAATTTGGTGGCCCGGAGTTTTTGCGAGATGCGATGAATTTTTAATGTGTCCTTTGCGGTAGCTGATGCTTTGCGCATTTGGTGTGCAAGTTGTGGGGAAAGCAGGGGCGCAAGACGTTTATTTTTCGTACTTTTACACCCAAATTTTCAAGAATAAATGGTGAAGAAAATACTACGTGCCATTTTGATTGCAATAGGTGGGGTGGTAGCACTGTTCCTTTTGCTTGCAGTGGCATTATATATACCTCCCGTGCAAAACTTTGCAGTAGGCAAGGTGGCGGAATATGCATCTCAGAAAACCGGAATGACGCTTAGGGTGGAGAGAGTGAGACTTGCTTTCCCTCTCGACCTTGCTTTGATCAACACTTTCGCGAGTCAAAAGGGCGATACCGTGGTTGATGCGCGCAGTGTGAGGGTGAACATCGCGCTGCTGCCTTTGCTGAAGAGCCGTGTGGACATAGAGGGGCTCGAAATATATGACAGCAAAATCAACAGCGTGGATTTTATAAGCGACACGCAGATAAAGGGACGCGTGGGGGCGCTGAAAATCAGAAGCCACGGCATAGACCTGAAAAATTCGCTCGTGAACGTTGACGGCGGAAGCCTTGACAATTCAAACGTAACCGTCTTGCTTAGCGACACAGCCCAGGAAGATACCACGCCAAAGCAACCCACGGTGTGGCGCATCGCTATAAGTAAATTCAGCATAGGCAACACGGCGGTCAAGGTGCGCTTTCCCGGCGACTCCATGCGCATATCGGCAAACGTGGGACGCATAGGAGTGGAAAAAGGATACCTGGATTTGGAAAAAAGTATATACAAGGTGGGCCACATAGGCGTTCGCAATACAAGCGCAACCTATGACATTCCCTATGAGGCGTATCTCAAAAGTCTCGATCCCAACCATATTGCCGTGAAAAACTTCAACGCCGACATCGACAGCCTTTGCTATGCTGCTGGAGGCGTGAGGGCGCGCATCAGAAACCTTGGAGTGGAAGAGAAATGCGGACTGGCGGTAAACGGAATAAGCGGCGGTTTGTATGTTGACTCGGCAAAGGTGGAACTGAGCGGCTTTAAGGTGAAAACCAAGTATTCCACTCTCGACGCCACGGGCATTTTCTCGTTCAACGCCCTGAAAGCAGGCGGCGAAGGAGGCATAAAGATGAGAGTGAGCGGCAATGTGGATAAACGTGATATCACCTCGGCAATTCCGGGAGGGCTCGACAAAGACGTGGAAAAGATGTTGCCGCAAAAACCGATAGGTATCGTTGCAACGCTGAGCGGCGAAAAAGGAAACCTGCGCGTTGAAGACGGAAAAGTGAGCGTGCCGGGAACGATGCAGTTGCGCATCGACGGGCGATTGAAGGATATCACCGAAAACTACCGCAGCGGAAATCTGCGCTACTCCCTGAAAACGCAAAACATAACCTATCTGAAAGAGGCGCTGGGGCTTGATGCAAAAAGCGGAATCAATATCCCCTACGGCACATCGGCCTACGGCACACTGAAATTCAACGGCGACCGCTACGAAACAAACACAAAACTTTCGGCAGGGCAGGGCGGCGCGCACATAAACGGTTGGTTCGATGCAAAACGCCTTGCATATTCCGCGAAAGTCTCTACCACTCAATTGCAACTCGGCAAAATCATAGAGGGAAGCGGTCTGCACAATCTTACATCGCAAATATCTGCCGCAGGACACGGTTTCGACCCCTTTGGAAAGAACATGCAGATGGCGGCAAAGGCAAACTTCCAGAATTTCGGCGTTTCAAACTACGACCTGAGCAATACAAAAATCACGGCATCGCTCCGAGGCGGCGCTGGAACGGTGGATTTCAATGCGGACAACAAGATTCTGCAAGGGAAAGGCCGGATAGACGCGCAGTTTACCAAGACATTTGTGAAGGGAAGCCTCAACGCAATACTTTCGGGGCTTGACATTCAAAAACTGACGGGCAGCGCAAAGCCTTTGACGGTTTCCACGCGCTCGGCAGCAAATTTCTATGCCAACAGCAAGCTAAGCGTTTACGGAATAGACGCCAAAGTTGACAGCATAATGTTTCACGTTGACAGCGCAAAGTCTTACCGTGCAAAAGATCTGCTCGTAAAACTCGACAATCACAGCGATTCTCTTTTTGCCAAGGTATCTGCCGGCGACTTGAACCTTATTGCCCACAGCAAAAACAATATCGACAAAATTTCTTTGCAAGCCTCGCGCTTTGTTGACGCACTCGAAAAACAAATAAAGGCAAACCGTCTTGACCAGGAAGCACTTCGACAGAAACTTCCCGAACTTAATCTGATGCTCGACGCAGGAAAAGACAATCCGCTCAGCAATCTGTTGCGATTCCGGCAGGGATATTCCTTTACACAACTGTTCCTGAATCTACATTCTTCGCCACAGCAAGGAATAGACGGCACCGGCTACATTCATAGTCTGAACACCGGTTCGCTTTTGCTCGACACTGTGAATATTTCGCTTTATCAAGATACCACGGGGTTGCGTTTCAAAGGACTCGTGCACAATGCCACGAAGCACAATCCCTATATCTTTACCGCCAGTCTCAATGGTTATTTGCTTAACGACGGAGCTGGTGTGGAACTTGTGTACAAAGACAAAAAAGGAAACGAGGGAATGAATCTCGGACTGCGGGCTTTGCTCACCGACAGCGGGACAACAGTGCATTTGTATCCCGAGAATCCTGTGATAGCATACCGCAAATTCAAAGTAAATAAGGACAATTATTTCACGCTGCTTGACGACAACACGATTTTGTCGGACATAGATTTGCTTGGAGACGACGGTACGGGACTTAAAGTCTATGGCGACCGCACCGACAGCGTCAGCGACATAACTGTGAGCGTCAACAAGGTGAATTTGCAGGAGCTTAGTTCGTCTATTCCTTTTATGCCTTTGATTTCGGGCTTTATGTCGGGCGACTTACACGTTATAAAAGAAACCGACGAGGCTGAAAAACTTACCGCCGCCTATGATATCAATGTGAAAGACATGAAATACGAGGGCGCACCGCTTGGAGACATTGGACTAATGGGTACATATTTCCCTATGTTGCTTACAGAGGACCATTATATAAATACATCGGTAACGCGGGGCGGCGAAGAAATTGCCAATATTGACGGAACTTATCATGGAAAGACTGATTCGCTTTTTGCGTGCCTTCAGCTTAAAGATTTCCCCGCCGACATGCTCAATGCGTTCACAGGAGAAACGTTGAGCCTCGGAGGAAATTTGGGCGGCGACTTGGATCTTACGGGAACAATGGCCCGCCCGATGCTCAATGGCAAGATGCTGCTTGATTCCGTGAGAGTTTATTCGGATATCTACGGTTTCAATATGCGCATAGGCAATGATTCGGCGCGCGTGGACAACAGTGTGCTGCATCTTGACACGCTTAATTTCTATTCCTCCAACAACAATCCGCTTGTTGTGGACGGCAAGGTGGATTTCAGCTCACTTGATGATATCAATATGGCCGTGAAGGTGAAGGGGAAGAATTTCCGCATCATCGATTCCAAACAAACTGCAAAGTCGGAGGTTTTCGGTAGCGTGTATTCCGATATAGATGTAATTATACAAGGAACGCTTGCAAAGCTTAACGTTTACGGAAATCTTAATGTGCTTCCCAAAACCGACGTGTCGTATGTGTTGAAAGACAGTCCGCTTTCGGCCGAGAACGACTTGAATTCGCTTGTTTCTTTCGTGGATTTCAGCGATACGGCAGCCGTTGTCGCGAAAAAGGAGGAGGCTATGGGATTGACGATGCTTCTTAACCTGAACATTAACGACGCTGCGCATTTGCATTGCGACATCAACGATGACCAGCAGAGCTATATCGATGTAGAGGGCGGCGGCAACATGACGTTTAAGTATCTTCCCACGGGCGAGATGTTCCTTACCGGGCGCTACACTATCAACAACGGCGAGATGAAGTATGCTTTGCCGGTGATTCCGCTCCGCACATTTTATCTTACAGAGGGAAGCTACATAGAATTCACGGGTGAGCCGATGAATCCCACCCTTAACATTGCGGCTAAGGAGAAGGTTAAGGCTTCGGTGAACGATGAAAACAATCCGCGCTCGGTGAATTTTGAAGTGGGCTTGAAACTTACGCAACCGCTCAACCGAATGGGTCTTGAATTTACGATAGAAGCGCCAGACGACCAGACGATTCAAAATCAGCTTGCCTCAATGTCGGCGGAGCAGAAGAACAAACTTGCTATCTCGATGCTTGCCACGGGACTTTATCTCGAAGAGAGCAATGCGGCTAACGGGTTGAAGACGAGCAACGCGCTCAATGCGTTTTTGCAGAACCAGGTGCAGCAGATTGCGGGCAAGGCTTTGAAATCGGTTGACTTGAGCGTGAGCGTGGAAGACGGCACCTCGGCAACCGGTATGTCAAACACCGACTATTCGTTCCGCTTTGCCAAGAAATTTTGGGGCAACAGAGTGAACATAGTGATAGGCGGACACGTGTCGACGGGCGAGGATGCGCGCAACGATGCAAGCAGTTTTATCGACAATGTCTCTATAGAATACCGCATAGACAATAGTGCGAAACGCTATGTGAATTTGTTTTACGACCACAACTCCCAGGATCCACTCGAAGGTCAGATCACCGAAGCGGGTGCCGGCCTTGTGTTGCGCCGCAAGGTGGAGAAATTCGGAGAAGTGTTTGCTTTTTGGAAAAACAGTTCCTCTACGCAGAAACAGAAAAAGAGCAAAAAGAAAAAGAGTGAGAAACAGCAGCCGGCTGCTGAGGCAAAACGCAACGAAAGCGGCAAGGCTGACAGTACAGACAGCACAAAATGAAAAACTACCGGCATATAATATATGTGGTTTCCGCATTTTGCGGAAGCCCGAAACTTGGCTGTAAAAACTACAAGGCATCTCGTAAAAACGATGTCAGACATAATTTAAACGAGATGCCTTGGAATTTAAATTATGTCAGACCTAATTTTTGGGGTAAAACCTATACTGAAAATCAGATGCTTACAGAGGAGCAAAAACGGGCGTTTCCGGCAGCCTTGTTTCGCATGGCGTGCATGCTCCTTGCGCTTGTGGGCGTGGCGTCATGCTCCACGGTTTCAAACATTCCCGACGACGAACAGCTATATACCGGCATCAAGTCGATAGACTACAATGGTGTGAAAAAAACTACGAAGCTCGATAACGATTCGGCAGGAGTGATAAAGTCGATAGCCGATGCCGCGCGCACGGTTGACGACCTGCTCAACGCGAAAGGCGGAGTGGGGGTGAAAGATTTGCTCGACCTCACAAATTCTTCCGACACTTTGAGCGAAAAGGAGCGCCGCGCCGCCGAGAAAGCCCAGCGTGCCGCCGACGCCAAGGCATGGGAAACGGCTCAGGAAGAGGTTGACGGAGTGCTTGCCTATCCTCCAAATGCTTCCCTCTTTGGCAGTTCTTCGCTCAGGCACCCACTGCCCATGGGCCTTTGGTTCTACAACGGTTTTGTGAACTCCAAGAATGCCGTGGGCAAATGGATTTTCAAAAACTTCTCGCAGAAACCCAAATACATCTCGATGGTAAATCCCGAGTTGCGCTCACGCGTGGCCACCAACACTCTCCACAACTACGGCTACTTTCATGGCAAGGTTGACTACGAGATACTGCCCTACGACAACAAGCGCAAGGCCAAGGTGAAGTATTATGTTACGCCGCGCGACGTGTTCCGCTTCGATTCCATCTCATATCTTGGCTATCCCGCCGCAGCCGATACCCTTATCCGCAGCAAACGGGAATGGCCTAAACGCTTGCTGCACCGCGGCGATCAGTTCAGCGCAGCAAAGATAAGCGAGGAAAAGACCCGCATACGCGACCTCTTCCGCAACAACGGCTATTATTATTTCAATTCCGACTATACCGTTTTTTCGGCCGACACCTTTGCCGTGCCCGGAAAGGTGCAACTGCGCATTCAGCCCGCAAAGGATATTCCCGAAAAGGCGAAACACAAATGGTATTACGGACGCAAATATATATATATAAATACCTATCCGGGCGATACCGCCGTGAAACATGTTACCCGCAACGATTTCGAATTCTTTTATCCCGGACGCCGCATTCCACTTCACTCCGGAGTTTGGAAACATAACGTCTTCTCTATGCAGGGGAAGCCTTACAGTTATCGCGAACAGAGTTTCACCACTTCCAAGCTCAGCAGTCTGCAAGTTTTCAGCTCAATCGACATGAACTATGTGCCGCGCGATTTAACCGACAACTGCGACACACTCGACGTTTACCTATTTGCGCAGCTCGACAAGCCCTACGAAACCGAATTCAACATGAATGTTACTGCCAAAAGCAACGATTTGGTAGGCCCCGGAGCATCGTTTGAAATAGCAAAGCGCAACGCGTTTCGCGCAGGTGAGAGATTGAGTTTCCGGGTATACGGCTCGTATGAATGGGAAACGCAAAACAGCCGCAGCAAAAGCAACGACCTTCTCAATTCCTACGAACTCGGCAACTCGCTGAGCGTGGAATTCCCCACGTTGTTCATGCCGTGGGTCGACAACAGCAAGATGTTTTTCCCCTCGTCAACCAAGTTTACCCTCAGCGGCGATTGGCTCAACCGCTCGGGCTATTTCAATATGGCTAAATGGGGACTCGATATGACCTACAACTGGCGTCCGTCGCGCCATGTTACTCATGCGCTTTCCATCTTCTCGCTCGACTACAACCGCATCTTCAAGAAATCGGCCAAGTTCGACTCCGTGATGAACGCCAACCCCGCACTTTTCGTCAGCATGCGAAACCAGTTCATTCCCGCCGTGAGCTACAGCTTCACCTACAGCTCCACGCGCAACGCCGTCAATCCCATTTGGTGGCAGACCACTATAAAGGAATCGGGCAACCTTGTGTCGGGAATCTACGCCCTTAGCGGCAGAAAATTCAACGAGCAAAACAAAAGCCTCATGGGAAATCCGTTCGCCCAGTTCCTGAAACTTACGACCGAGGTGCACAAGACATTCACAATAAATCCGACATTCAAATTCGCTACAAGGTTTTTCGCCGGCGTGATATACTCCTACGGCAACAGCACAGTTGCTCCCTACAGCGAGCAGTTCAGTTCAGGCGGCGCAAACTCCATTCGAGCATTTACGGTGCGCTCCATAGGACCGGGCAGATTTCATTCCGGTGAATCGAAATACTCCTACATCGACCAGACAGGCGATATAAAACTCGAGGCAAACGCCGAACTTCGTTTCAAACTCTTTGGTTCGCTCTACGGCGCGGCTTTTCTTGACGCCGGAAACATTTGGCTGATGCGCAAAGACGAGAAACGTCCGGAGGGAAGGCTCAACGGTTCGGATTTCCTCAAATCTCTTGCGCTCGGCACGGGAGCCGGTTTGCGCTACGACATGGAATTTCTGGTTTTGCGCCTTGATCTCGGCGTCGCCCTGCATGCCCCTTACGAAACTTCGCGGAAAGGTTACTACAATATAGAAAAGTTTGCCGACGGCCTCTCGCTTAATTTCGCCATAGGCTATCCTTTTTGATACAGAAACTAATTCTCAAAAAAATATACATATGAAAATTTCGATCATCTCAGCGTTTCTGCTTCTCGCCTCAAACATTGCGGCGACAGCAAAAGACTTGAAAATCCCTTCGCCCGACAAAAAACTCGTGGTAGAGGTTAACGACAACGGCGGAACGGCAAACTATTCGGTAACATACGACGGCAAATGCTTTTTGCGCGACTCCCGCTTCGGAATAAACACCAATGCGGGAAACTTCTCTGACAACCTCACGCTTACAACCGTCTTGGCCAATAAAATAGACGAGACCTATTCGATGACACGCACCAAAACCACAACTTCACACTATGTGGCTAACCAGGTGAAGCTTGAATTTGAAAATCCGCAGAAGCAAAAAATCACGATAACCATAAATGTTTCCGACAACAACGTAGCTTTTCGTTATTCCCTGCCTATCTTGGGCGGCTGGTATAGCATTCGCGTTGACGAAGAAGCCACATCGTTCAACCTTCCTGCGCATTCCACAGCGTTTATGGCGCCTCAAAGCGACCCCTCGTCGGGTTGGTGTAGAACGCATCCGGCATACGAGGAAATTTATTCCTTAGATGCGCCGCTCAATACCAAGTCGCAATACGGCGAAGGCTTCACATTTCCTGCACTATTCCGCATCGGCGATGACGGTTGGGCGCTTATAAGCGAAACGGGAACTGACGGAAACTATCCCGGGTGCCAACTTTCGGAATACGATGCGGCAAAAGGTTATACCGTTAAGTTCCCTTCGGCAAAACAAAATAGCGGATTGGGCTCGGCATGTGGGGCATTTGCGTTGCCGGGAAGCACTCCGTGGCGAACTATCACGGTTGGCAATTCTTTGAAACCTATTGTGGAAACCACGATACCGTTTGACGTGGTGAAACCTAAGTATGATGCGTCGCAGGAATACAAGCCCGGGAGATATGTGTGGAGTTGGATTTTGTGGCAGGACGAATCTATTAATTATGCCGACCAGAAAGCGTTTGTCGACATGGCTTCAAAAATGGGCTATGAGTACAGTTTGATCGATGCAAATTGGGACGAAGATGCAAAGATAGGGCGCAAGCGCATGGCAGAACTGAGCAAATACGCACAGGATAAGGGCGTGAAACTTATTCTATGGTATAATTCCAACGGCTATTGGAATGATGCGCCGCAGACACCGCGAAACCTTATGAACACCACGCTTGTGCGCCGCAAGGAAATGGCTTGGCTCAAGGAGATAGGCGTTGCAGGAATAAAGGTTGACTTCTTCGGAGGCGACAAACAGGAGACCATGCAACTTTACGAGGATATCCTTGCCGATGCAAACGATTTCGGAATTTTTGTAATCTTCCACGGCTGCACATTGCCGCGTGGCTGGGAGCGTATGTACCCCAATTTTGTTGCGTCGGAGGGTGTGAGAGCGTCTGAAAACGTTTATTTCACTGACGAAAGCGCCAAGAGCGAGGCTCAAGAGCTTTCCGTGTTTGCTTTCACGCGCAACGCCGTGGCTTCGATGGACTACGGAGGCACGCTGCTCAACAAATTTCTTTCGAGAGACAACAAGAGCCGACACAAACGCCACACTTCGGATATTCTGGAGATTGCCGCGGCGTATTTCACGCAGACCAATGTGCAGTGTGTGGGTATAATGCCTAACAATCTTGACGAAGTTCCTGCGTTCGAGCTTGAAATGCTGCGCGAAATCCCTGTGGCGTGGGACGAGACGCGTTTCATTGACGGCTATCCCGGTAAGTTTTATATTGTGGCGCGCCGAAAAGGGGAACAGTGGTATGTGGCTGGATTGAATGCCGGTGAAAAGGAAATGAAACTTGATATCAGTCTGCCGATGTTTGCCGGCAAACAGGTTACTTACTACAACGACCGCCCGGCAAAGGACGGCGAGTTGCCGCAGCCGCAGATGCAGAAACTCAAAGTCAACTCCAAGGGAATTGCAAAGGTTACGATGCAGCCCAACGGGGGATTGATAATAAAGCAATAAGTAGAAAGGAGGCGCAAAAGCGTCTCCTTTTTGTTTTTCCCGGTTGGGGGCGGCGCGATATGCCGCCAGTTTTTTTCGTGTTGGTAAAAGGGAGGTCAGTTGTCAATTCCGAGAAATTCCTTTACCCTTGCGAGCGGGATTCCGAAGTTGAACGATGTTGTGCCCTTGAGTTTCGCAAAGTTTACGCCCACTACATCGCCATACATGTTGAGCACCGGACTTCCGCTCGAGCCTTCGAGAATTGGAATGGTGTACATCAGCCGGCGGTAGTCGGGCTCCTGTAATATGTTGCCCGTTGCAATTTGCGCTTTAAGCCCTGCCGTTGTCTGCGCAAGCTCAGGGCCGTGATTGAAACCTATCATGCAAAGTTGTGTGCCTGGTTTAAGTTTTCTTCCCTTGTAGTCCCGGCGTGCGCGTTGCCAATATGTTTCGAGCAGTGTGCGCTTGCCTTTTGTGCCGCTTGCGAAATGGAAAATATATTTGTCCTTGGGCGTTTTCTTGTTGTTGAGCTGGATTACCGCCAAGTCCACATCGTCGATACCGGAAACCTTGGTGATTGTGCAGTCGTGCATTTCGTTTGAAGGTATTACGCCCGAAGGCGAACAGTTTGCGCCGTTGTAGACAATCGAGATGCGACATGAGGGAGTTACAATCACATTGTTGAGTTCTTCAAGGCTCACGTTTTCGATTTCGCTCACCTTGCTGTCGTATTCCTCATAGGCATCTTTGAGTTCCGCAAGCCTTTGGTTCACCTCATAGTAGTTTGCATCGCTGCCGTTTATTATGCTGTTGTAATAAAGTTCGTTGTATTCCTCCTCGGCCTTGTCGCGAAGTTCGGCGAAATAGTGTTTCACGTTTTGTACGTACTTAAACAATACGCTTTTTATCTGATCTTGGTCGATTTCGGGGCGCACCACGTGGCGGTTGGTCATGATATTGCCGTCGCGCGAGATAAAGAAACCTGTGCCGAAAGCCGTGGCGGCATTCTGTGTGGCCTCGGCTGCGGTTTCGGATATGTTTTCGAGGTTTCCCTCCTCGTCAATGCCCGTGAAATATACCGTGGAGCCGAGATATCTCATGGTGTAGTAGAATCGGTTTACTATCAAAACCACGCCCGACGCGTCTTTCTGGTAAATTTCGTCGGCTGTCTGCGGTTTTTCCTTGCATGCCGACAATCCGGCAAGCCCCGCAATACACATTATATATATATAGGCGTTTCGCAGATAGTTTTTCATCTTATGGAGATACTTGTGTTTCATGCTGCAAAAGTAAGATTTTTTATCGACAACCGTGCATCGCATACCGCGTATGCCAACGTGTGAAAACGGCATGCCGAAACCGTTTTTACGAGGTCAGACCTAATTTAAATTAGATGCGTCGGAATTTAAATTAGATGCCTTGGAATTTTTGCGAGATGCGCATGTAGTTTTTCCGGTATAAAATGTGGTGGAAAACAGCAACGGATTTCGTCAAGACAGCCCCCGTATCTTGCCGTTTTCGTATAATTATCCGCCTTGGGCAAAGATATGCCGTGGTTTTGCAATGCAGAATTATTATTTTTATTTACCTTTGCGCGTCAAAATTCACGACAGTAAAAAAATTAAATAATGGAATGGTTTTATAATCTATTTACCAATACCAGCTCGGTGGCGCACATCATGATAATGTTCGCCATAGTGATATCCGTGGGCGTGTGGCTTGGTAAACTTAAAGTGGGCGGCATTTCGCTCGGCGTGGCGTTTGTGCTCTTTGCGGGCATTCTGCTAGGACATATCTACAAGGCGCTCTTGCCCGAAAGCGACTATGCGTGCCCGATAGAGGTGCTCAGTTTTATGCAAGACTTCGGGCTCATGCTCTTTGTCTATTGCGTGGGTCTGCAGGTAGGTCCCTCGTTTTTTGAGAGCTTCAAAAAAGGCGGCATGAGGCTCAATATGCTCGCCGTGGGGCTTGTGCTACTCAATGTGGCGGTGATGCTTGCTCTCTACTACCTTTGCTTCGACACCACAAACCCCAACAATCTGCCTATGATGGTGGGCGTATTGTTCGGAGCCGTAACCAACACCCCCGGTCTCGGAGCTGCCAACGAAGCTCTCTCAACAGCTTTCCACGGCGCGGTGCCTCAGATTGCCAACGGCTATGCCTGCGCATATCCGCTCGGCGTGTTGGGTATCATCGGAGCCACGGTGATGATACGGTATATATGCCACGTGAACCTGAAAAAGGAAAACGAAAATTTTGAACACGAGAGCAACGACAATGAAAACGTGAAACCGCATTCCATGTCGCTCGTAGTTACAAACCATGCGCTTTCGGGCAAGAATATGGAGACTGTGCGTACGTTCTTGGGCCGAAACCTTGTGTGCACCACCATACTTCGCGGCAACGAATTCATAATCCCTGACCGCAATATCAAGATTCAGGACGGCGACAAGCTGAACATTGTGTGCGCCGAGGAAGATGCCGAAGCTATCGAGGCATTTATCGGTAGCGAAGTGGAGGTTGACTGGGAGCCCAAGGACGAACCGGTAATCTCGCGCCGTATTGTTGTAACCCGCAACGAAGTAAACGGAAAAACCCTCGGACAACTTAATTTCAATGTGCTCTTCGGTGTGAACATCACGCGTGTTACACGTTCCGGTCTCGAGTTTTTTGCAAAAAGCGGCCTTCGCCTTCAAATCGGCGACCGTGTGAATGTTGTCGGTCCGCAAGACGCAGTGCGCCAGGTGGCAGACCGTCTTGGCAACTCGCTCAAACGTCTCGACCACCCCAATGTGAGCGCGCTCTTCATCGGAATACTTCTCGGCGTATTGCTCGGCAGTCTTCCCATTGCCCTTCCCGGTATGCCCGCCCCCGTACGTCTTGGTCTCGCCGGCGGCCCTCTAATCGTTGCAATACTCATCGGAAGCATGGGATATAAGGTACACATCGTTTCATATACCACAACGAGTGCAAACCTATTCTTGCGTGAAGTGGGACTCGTGCTGTTCCTCGCAGCCGTAGGCATCAAGGCCGGCGCAGGGTTCTGGCAAACGGTTGTGGCAGGCGACGGAGTGAAATATGTATGGACCGGATTCCTGATAACAGTGATTCCTATTCTAATCATAGGCATTATCGCACGACTGAAATACAAGATAAACTATTTTGTGCTTGCCGGTGTGATTTCGGGTGCAACCACCGATCCCCCAGCATTGGCTTTCGCCAACGCCACAGCAGGCAATGACGCCCCCGCAATAGGATATTCCACAGTTTATCCGCTCACAATGTTCCTTAGAATTCTCACCGCGCAGATTCTTATACTTTTCTTCTGCTCGTAGCAAAGGAATTTTCAAAATACAACCCGCCCGATTCTGGAACTTTCCCGAGTTGGGCGGTTTTTTGTTGCAACCCGTTTTTCGGAGATGCGATGTCCGAAAAACGAGGTCTGACCAAATTTAAATTCCGGGCCACCAAATTTAAATTAGATGCCTTGGAATTTTTAGCATACCCCATGCAGGGGAAAAAATAAGAGTCAAGGGCAAAACAGACGGGCTTGATTTTGAAAACAAAGCCGCCCCGGAATTTTGCAGACTAAATAACGTTGCAATTTTGCGTTTTTTATTTCGATGTAAATCCCGGGGTGTGAATTAGAGGTAGGCAATGTTGTTTTTTAAAAGGTTTTTTTTAACTTTGCGCCCGTAACTCCAGACCTTCCTCAATGGAATATCTTTATTTAGGTGTAATAATCTTTATTTTTTCGTTGGCGTGCTATGACCTCACGGCAGGTGTATCGACCGATGCAGGCAACTTCCTTAGCGCAGCCATAGGTTCAAAGGCATCAAAATTGCCGTTGGTATTTGCAGTAGCCGCAGTGGGAATTTTCGTAGGCGCTATCACGTCGAACGGAATGATGGACATCGCGCGGCACGGCATTCTCAATCCCGACTATTACTATTTCAATGAAGTGATATGTATATTTCTTGCCGTCGGGGTGAGTGATGTTATTCTGCTTGACATATTCAATACGTTGGGAATGCCCACTTCGTCCACCGTTTCTATGGTTTTCGAACTTCTGGGAGGCAGCACCGCGCTTGCGATAGTGAAGATACTGCACAATCCAGAGCTTAGTTACGCAAATCTAATCAATACCGACAAGGCGCTGTCGATTATCCTTGGAATTTTCCTTTCCGTAGCAATTGCGTTTGTCTTTGGTTTGGTGGTGATGTGGCTTGCCCGCGTAACGTTCACGTTCAAGTATCGCAACCGGAGCCGTTGGGCTGTGGGCATATTCGGCGGAATTTCAATTACGGCAATCATGTATTTCCTTTTGGTGGCCGGATTGGGAAAATCATCGTTCATGACTCCCGATCTGCGCGATGCCATTGAAACAAACAAGATGACAATTCTGTGGGGAAGCCTTATAATTTTCGCGATAGTATCGCAGGTGTTGGATCTTCTCAAAGTAAATATTTTCCGTGTCATAGTATTGTTCGGCACATTTGCGTTGGCAATGGCTTTTGCGGGCAACGATCTCGTAAACTTCATCGGCGTGCCGCTCGCAGCTCTGTCGTCGTATCAATATTATCTTGAAGCGGGTGCGGGAGATCCGGCGCAATTCTGCGTGAGCCGCCTGCACGAAACGGCACATACCCCGATTTATTTCCTCTTTGCCGCCGGCGCGATAATGGTGTTTGCCCTCATCACGTCGAAAAAGGCGCGCAAAGTGATAAATACCTCTGTAAGTCTTTCAAGGCAGGACGCCGGCGAAGAGATATTCAGTTCCTCGAGAATTGCACGCTCCACAGTTCGCAGCGCAATGAATATTTCCAACACGGTAAACAATTGGGTGCCGTCGAGAATCAAGAACTGGGTGAACAAACGCTTCTACAACGACGATGTAGTGCTTCCCGAAGGGGCGGCGTTTGACATGGTGCGTGCGGCAGTGAACCTTGTGCTTGCGGGACTGCTTATCATCATCGGCACATCGCTTCAACTTCCGCTTTCCACCACATATGTTGCGTTTATGGTGGCTATGGGTAGCTCCCTTGCCGACAGGGCGTGGGGACGAGATACGGCGGTGTACAGAATCACGGGCGTAATTTCCGTAATAGGCGGTTGGTTTATCACGGCAGGTGCGGCTTTCATTCTCTGTTTCTGCATGTCGTTGTTCATGTTCTACGTTGGCCCGGTGGCGATGGTGATTGCCGTTACGCTTGTGGTGCTTATCATCATAAGGAACAACCGTGTATTCAAAAAGCGCGAGGCTAACGAAAACAAGGACCAGGTTTTCCGCCGCCTTATAAAGGCTACCGACAAAGCGGAAATACGGGAACTTCTCGGCGAACACATCAAAACAAACCAGGTGGAGGTTCTTGACTTTGCGAGAAACAATTACCTGCAAATCATAAACGGCCTTACAAACAATGACTACAAGACTATTCACCGGGCAGCAAATGATCTTGACCAGGAAAAGAGTCTTTGGAAAAAGATGCGCCGCAAGGAACTTATAGGAATGCGGAAGATTGACTATCTTACGGCTGTGGAGAAAAATACATGGTTCCATCTTGGCAGCAACAGCATTTCTCAGATTATATACTGCCTGAAACGTATTTCCGATCCCTGTCTTGAGCATGTCGACAACAACTTTACGCCGCTTCCGCAGGTTTTGATTGACGAATTCGAACCGGTGAAAAAAGTGGCTATCGAGACTATCGACGAGGCGCACCGCATGATATACAACCGTGATTTCGAGAAAGCCGACTTGTTTATGGTCAAAGCCAACGAGGCACGGCATACTCTCTCGGCTCTTCGCGACCGCCAGATGTTGAGAATGCAGAGCGAGGAGGGCAACCTGCGTATCGAAATCCTTTATCTCAATACATTGCAGGAAACACAGGAACTTATTTCCACGGTGCGCCACCTGCTTCGCGCGAGTCGCCATTTCTTTGCCGTATAACCCTTTCTTGAAATTCTTACAACGATGATCAGACAGCACGCAAGGCTCGTAGCCGCGATGATAAAGTATGACAAAGGCGATGCGCCCCGCATACAGCATTTCATGAAGGTTCACGATTTTGCCATAACCATCGCAAGGCTCGAGAACGTGGACGATGTAACGGCCTATGTGCTCGAAGCGGCGGCGATACTCCATGATGTGGGAATACATGCGAGCGAACAGAAATACGGCAATTGCAGCGGAAAACATCAGGAGGAACTCGGGCCGGACGAGGCGCGCAAGGTTTTTGACGAAGTGGGAGGATATTCTGCCGATGTGGTGGAACGCGTGTGTTTCCTCATAGCTCATCATCATACCTACGACAATGTTGACGGCATCGACTGGCAGATTTTGCTCGAGGCCGATTTCCTTGTAAATTCGTTCGAAGACAATCTCGCGCCCGAGGCTATCCGTAGATTCCGCGACAAGGTTTTCAAGACTCCGACGGGCATACAGTTGCTCAACGATATGTTCGCGTTGTAGCAATATTTGACGCCGAAAAAACTACTCGGCATCTCGTAAAAACTCCGGGCCACCAAATTTAAATTCCGACGCATCTAATTTAAATTAGATGCGTCGGAGTTTTTTGCGATATGCCATATTATTTTTCTATGTGGTATACAGGCTTTTAGGAAAAGCACTTTAAGCACCATGCAGCAAACTCAAAACAAATTCGTACCTTTGCTACATTTAAGAAACCCGAACATGGAGCGCCTACTTCACTACACTTGGCAAAACAAACTCTATCCCGCCGGAAAACTAACGACCACCGACGGAACTCCGCTCGAGATAATCACGCCCGGAGTGCACAACCATGATGCCGGCCCCGACTTCATAGGCAGCGTGGTGAAGATAGGAGGCACGGAATTTGCCGGAAACGTGGAAATCCACCGGCGCAGCAGCGACTGGAACCGACACCGCCACGACGGGGACGCGAAATACCGCAACATTGTGCTGCATGTAGTGGCCGAAGCCGATACCGAAGTGTTTTGTATGGGACGAAAACTACCGCAATTCGTGATGCAGGTGCCGAAATATGTGGAGGAAAATTATTCTGTGCTGCAAAGCGAGGAACGTTTTCCGCCTTGCTGGAGAAAGATACCGCTTGTCGAACGTATAAAAGTGGAAAACTGGCTCTCGGCATTGCATGTGAAACGCCTCGAAACCAAAATCACGCGCATCTTCGAGTGTCTCGACCGGTGTGAACACGATTGGGAACGCGTTTGCTTCATTACAGTGGCGCGCAACTTCGGTTTCGGAATAAACGGCGACGCCTTTGAGGAGTGGGCCTACAATGTTCCGCTCAACGCCGCGGCAAAACATCGCGACAGCATCTTTCAGATAGAAGCCCTTTTCCTGGGTCAGGCAGGCCTTTTGCAACCCCATGCCCAGCCCGACAAGTATCGCGAAACCGCTGAGGCGGAGCAATGGTTCGGAAAACTGGCCGCCGAATATTCTTTTCTCGCACATAAATTCTCCCTAAGCCCCATGCCTGTGGAACATTGGAAACTGCTCCGCACGCGACCGCAGAATTTCCCGCATATCCGCCTTTCGCAACTCGCAGGTCTGTTTGCCAGAAACGCCATATCGCTTGCCGCGCTCACGGCGCCCGGTACGCTGCGCGAAGTAAGGAAGCGAATGCAGACCGAAGCCACGGAATATTGGCACACACACTATCTTTTCGGTTGCCCGAGCCCGCAGGGAGACAAAAGCCTCTCTTCCCGTTCGCTCAATCTGCTTGTGCTCAATTCCGTTGTGCCGCTGCTTTTTGCCTACGGGCGATATCGGGGCGAAACCGACTATGAAGAGCGTTCGCTGCAACTCTTCTCGTCTATCCCTCCGGAAGACAACTTCATTACGAGAACCTGGAAAGAACTCGGGATAACGGCACGCTCGGCCGCCGATTCCCAAGCCCTTATTCATCTTAAAAGCAACTATTGCGACCGCAGGGACTGTCTGCGGTGCTGTTTCGGACATGAATACCTCAAAGTGCCGCAAGGCGCAGAATTGATATGACTTTATTTTTTGATTATGAACAGAAAACCCGAATATATCTACGAACTTAAAATGGAGGTGCGCGATTATGAATGCGACCTGCAGGGAATTGTGAACAATGCCAATTATCAGCACTACACCGAGCACACGCGACACATGTTTCTGCACACATTGGGAATGAGTTTTGCGGAGATGCACAATAGCGGAACCGATGCCGTGGTGGCGCAAATCAATATGCGTTTCAAATCGCCGCTTCATAGCGACGACGAATTCGTTAACCGTCTGGCTTTTGAGCGTGATGGGCTGCGCTATGTGTTTTATCAGGATATTTTCCGCCTGCCCGATGACAAAATGGTCTTCAGCAGTAAAGTCGATGTGGTATGTCTGGTAAACGGGAAACTTGGCGAGTGTCGCGAGCTCGATGAAAAAATAGCCGAGTTCTGCAAGGCAAAATGATTTCGCAGGAGACTCTTTGCAACATGGCGCTTGCCGTGGCCCTGAAATACGCTCCGGCAAATGCGCTCGACCTTTGGCGTGCCGCCGGAAGCGGGAAAGCGGTGTGGGACAACCGACATAATATTTCCGACATCATACCTTCGGCTTCGCGAAAACTGAAGGAAACGCTGCAAAACCTCGAAAGCGCGATGCAAAAAGCCGAGAAGGAAGCCGAATATGCCGAGAGCAAGGGTATCAAATGCCTTTCAATCGGCGACAAATCCTATCCCTCGCGTTTGAAAGGCTGTTGCGATGCTCCGCTGGTGCTTTTCGCGCTCGGCAAATGCGACCTCAACGCGCGCAGAATAGTTTCGGTTGTGGGCACAAGGCATTGCAGCGAATACGGAAAGGACATCTGCGCCACTTTGACCCGCGAACTCTCCGCAATAGCCCCCGGAACTTTGATTATAAGCGGCCTCGCCTACGGGATAGACATCAACGCGCATCGCGGAGCGCTTGCCGCCGGATTGCCTACGGTTGGAGTTCTGGCTCACGGGCTTGACAGGATTTATCCCACGCTTCACCGCGAAACGGCAAGGCAGATGCTCGAAACGGGCGGGCTTGTTACGGAATTTACAACGGGCACAAATCCTGACAAACAGAACTTCGTGCGCCGCAACCGCATTATCGCCGGGCTTGCCGACGTTACCGTGGTGGTGGAAAGCGCTGCAAAAGGCGGGGGACTCATCACCGCGTCGGTTGCAGACAGTTACGGACGCGAGGTATGCGCTTTCCCGGGAAGGATAAGAGACGAATTTTCCACGGGGTGCAACAGGCTGATAATGGAAAACAAGGCGCGAATGATTACATCGGCCGAAGATTTGGTGAAAGCCCTTGGGTGGGAAGACAAGTCAAACCCTGCCGCAACTGTTCCCGTTGAACTTGAACTTTTCCCCGACCTAAACGCCGAGGAACAGAAGATTGTAGATGCTTTGGAGGGTTGCGACGGAAAACAAATCAATCTCCTCACGATGGAGACCGACATTCCGGTGAGCAGACTCATGTCTGTGCTTTTTGAATTGGAGATGAGGGGAATTGTAAGGAGTCTCAACGGTGCGCGATACCGTTTGAACCGCTGAACATCGGAATACGAAAAAACGGCAACGGGAATGTTTTCTCCTGCTGCCGTTTTTGTTGGTTTTATAAGGGTTATGCCCCGTGGAAGAGGTATTCCTTTTGAATGTCTATCGTGAGCTGTGTGAACAGTTTCTCAACCAATGCGTCTGTAACCTCGAGGGCGTGCGTCAGAAGTCTGTCGGAAAATTCCTGAAGCATGTCCTGCGCGCGAAGCGGCTGCGACTTCACAACCCGCATATACTCTTCCTCGAATTCTTTCTGCCTTTCGTCGTTTTCGGCCTCGAGTTTCGCGTAGGTTTCCTTGATTATCGGAGCGTAGGCATTGTAGTTCACCATTCCGAGAGCCTGCACTTTGCGGAATTTCCAGTATGCAGAACTTTCGCTTGACGTTCCGTTGCCGATGGTATAGGCTTTCGGGAACGACTTCACGCCTTCGTAGAGCGGGAGAAAGACTCCCAAATCGGCCATTCCCTCTGCCACATGGTTTACGCAGCCTATTGCTTGCGGCAGCCAGGGTCTTACTTGCAGGATATGCGTCTGTGTGGTGCGGAATATCGACACGGGGCGGAACGGTTCCTTTGGATTGCTATGCAGATAGGGGTCGTGCTCGCTGTTGTCGTAGTGAAAACGGAATGCGTCGCGCACCATTGCCAGGCTTATGGGCTTGTCGGCCTTTGCAAACACGGGGAAGGTGTTTTTGGTTACGTCTTGTTTCAACGACGGCGTAAAGAGTCCTTGCAGTCCCCATACTCGCGGATAATCATAAGTAACGTCGCCGCCGCCGTCGTGGGAATAGGCTTCATGAAAGTCGAATGCGCCGTCTTTGGGACTGTAAAGATTGTTTTTCACGGCAAATTCTATCAAATCGGCAGAGGCAAGGAAATTTTCCTTGTCGGCTGGGTCGTATTCGCGAAAGCGGCTTTGGTTTCCCGTAACGAAATACATGTCTTCGGGCATGCGACATGCGAGCCAACGATGTCCCGCGGCGGTTTCCAGATACCACTGTTCCTTGGAGTCGACAAAGCTTATGCCGTAGCCTTCGGCCGAGCCGTATTTTTCGATAAGGCTTCCCAGCCGTTCCACACCCTCTCTTGCGGTGCTTATATACGGCAGCACGATGTTGAACACGCTGTTTTCGGCCACTCCCGACTCAACAAGCGGGTCGGCTTCAAGGGCTTTGTCGTTGCTGAATATGCTTTCGGTGGAACTCATGCCCACGCCGCGGGTGTTAAATCCCGCGCTGCCCCAATGGTTGGGCAGATGATAAGGTGCAAGTGCCTTGTAGCCGAACATCTTCTTGGGCAGAGGACAACGGAAACTGCTGTCGCGAGCAACAAACTCCTCCGGGCCGTTGTCGGTGTCCTCGTAAACTTCAAAATTCTTTGCAAACAATGCGTCCCAGTCTTCAGAACGCGAACATATCATCGAACCGTCGTCGGTTTGTTTGCGGCCTACGAGTATCGACGTACATTCTGACGGGGCGCATGCCCCGATTCCTGTTTTGTTAATGCTTTTCATGATGAAATGACATTTGAATTCCTTACAAAGTTACCAAATATATTTCAACCTTGTTTTATGTCCCGAAAAAAACACATGGCTTGTCGTAAAAATTCCGGGCCACCAAATTTAAATTAGATGCGTCGGAATTTAAATTACATGGCCCGGAATTTTGGGGGTAAGCCGGGTGCTGAAAATCAATACGTTGGAAATGTCGAAAAAATCACTTTTCCACTTCTTCAAGCCATATCTGAGGTTTGAACAAATTGCGCCCGAAAGTGATGTAATAGGGCAGCAACACTTCGTCCCACGGTGTGTCGCCTGCGGGATTGGGCGAAGTGTAGGATTTGGTGATTAATGAATTGGTGTGGAGCACTTCCTTGTCGTATCTGTTGCCGAATGCTGCCGCCGAATCGAAGTAAGTTTTGTTTCCGCGGCTTTCATACGTATATAATATAGGGCCTTCCTGCACCGCAAAGCGGCCCGAAGTTTTCCCCGTCTCGCGTATGCGCCTCACGGGCGCCTGCATTGAAAGCCTTATCACGTCGTCGCTCTGCCATGTGCGGTCTATGGTGATATATCCGTCGTCCGAGGCGCGCAGAGTGAGGTTCTTGCCGTTCAATACCACTTGGTAGAATTCCCTCGTCTTGTTGTAGGAAAATTCTCCCGAAGGCGTAACCTCGCTTCTAAGCCATGCGGGCAAACGAAGGTGCAGGCGCATGTGGGGACTGCCGTTGTTGAATTTCATCGACAGGAACACGTTTGCATTCCAGGGCGAACTCGTATTTTGTAAAATCACCATGTCGAGTGAATCGTT
The DNA here is from genome assembly GCA_963660485.1 of bacterium. Taxonomy (GTDB): domain Bacteria; phylum Bacteroidota; class Bacteroidia; order Bacteroidales; family Bacteroidaceae; genus UBA6398. The sequence continues at coordinate 134,108 of CAVKYH010000002.1, forward strand.
CTTGATATACGCCCGGTTGCGGTAGTAGAGATTCACCCAAAGGTCGCAGCCGCGATAGGCATAGGCTGTGGCAGGAGCATCGAGCACCGTCTGAGCCGCATGCCGCCACTCCTTGTTGCCCGAACGCAGAGAGTCGATTTCGGCAAGCACCCCGTTGTAAAGGGCACGCTCCGCAATGTCGGCATATATCGCCTTGGGCGTTTTCAGAAACATTCTGACGGCTGCATTATAGGTGTCTACTGCATTCTCTTTGGTTGAGCCCCAAAGAGTGAGCGACTCAAAATTCTTGTCCCAGTGCTCGGCGTTAAGTTGCGGGGAATATTCCACACGGTTTGCGTGAATCGTGGAATCTACATTGTAGATAAATTCGCCGAAACGCGAGAAAAACACGTCCTCAATGCTTACATCCTGCGGCGAAGCGTATCTTATAGTGTCGCCGTCAGACTTCGCGGCAACGCTTCCCGCAAATACTACGGACGAGAACGCAAGGCAGGCAAACAACAGGCGCATCATAATGCAGAAAGGTCAACTTCTATTTGCGCGGTATATATACGCCGTGGATCTCCAAAGGCAGCACAACTGTTCACCATCGAAGATAGGTTTTCCGACACCTTTCCGCTGAACGCCACCTTGCCGTTTGCGATGAGCGTGATGCGGTTGTTGAGGTTTACAAGACTGCGGTTGAGAAAAACAATTACCTTGCCGTTTGAAACAGGACTGTAATCGCGTTTAAATTTCAGTTCAATGCCCCAAACTTTGTCCTTCTCGGTGGTGGAATAAGCCACGTTTTTCACATTCAGAGTGATGGTGTCGCCCTTTATTTCCTCTTCGTAGAACACACGTGCGTCGTCGTCTTTGCAAGGGCTCTCGCTAATGAAAAGATTATAGAACCCGTCGCGCCGGCAACCGTCCATGGCGAAATCTTCCCAGGCCACGTATTTGGGATATGGGTTTCTTGTGTGTTTCACGAGCCATGGCGTAGTGGTGGTATAGTCAATGCTGTGTCCGCGTCCGGGTATGATTTGCACGTTGTGCGTGTATAGGCTGTCGCCATGGCTTTTGCTTTCGGCGGCAAGCTTGTTGAGCGCATCGAGAGTGTATGTCGTGAGTTGGTTGCGGTAGAATCCCGTGTCGTGGTCGCCTGTAAGAAGGGAGAAAGCCGTGTTTGCGTAGTTTTCGGCGGGAGCGTTTTTGAGCGGCTCGCCTCCTGCCATTGCTCCTCCGCCTGCAAGATAGTCTGCAAAGAAAGCTGTGAGGCGCTGTGTGCCGTATGCTCCTTCGGATATGCCGGTGAAATATATTTTGTCGGGATTGATGTTGCCCGATGCCAGAGCCAGCCGCAACACCTTGCGCCAAGCCCAGATTTTTGCCTTTTGCCACCAACGGTAATATCCGCCTTCGTTTGGAATCTGCGGCACGAAATATACCGAGGGTGCGTCTTTGAATTCACGTGTAAGCTTCAAGCCGTTGGCATATTCCTGATCTTTCGGACCGGAACCGTGAAGATAGATAAACATAGGGTATCCCGTTGACGGGCGGTTGCCTTTGCTGAACCATGTGAAGTTCATCGTGGCATCGTTCTCCAAGTCGGGCGGAAGTCTCCACTTTCCCGCAACGCTGATGCTGTCTTTTGTCATTGCGGCAAGCGTGTCCGTTTCGATTTTCTTCACAACGCGTCGCCACGTTTTCCATACATAGGTTGTATTTTGCTGCACTTCTTTGAGCGAAAGTTTCTTCTTGCTCATGGGATATGCGGTGGCGTTGCCGCGCAGATAGGCTTTGAAAAAGTCGTAAACGTCGTCGGCGCTTGCGTGGGTGAATGCCGTAAGCGCGATGACCGATGCCATACAGATTTTCCTCATTTTCATAATGCAAAGTTAAGAGTATTTACAACACGCGGCTGTTAATATTTGTATCTTATGGGCTAAGAGCCAATAAAATATGTAATTTTGTAAACTTTAATGGGCTAACATTCAGGATTATGACAGATACAACAGAGACGATGTCGGGAACGAACACCCCGGATATCGACCGCCAGATAATGATGCGCCGCAAGGCGCGATACAATTGCGCTGCTGCCACTCTTTGCGGCATACTTGCGGCGGTGGGCAACGAGGTTGACGACGATACGCTCAAACATCTTAGTGCCGGCTTCGCGGGAGGTATAGGCAAGACCCATGCCGAGGGTACTTGCGGAGCCATAACGGGCGCGGTGTTTGCGCTGGGGTTGCTCTCGGAGGGCGACGACGGCAAAACGGCGCGCTTTTCGGCCGAACTGTTCAACGGATTCCGCGAAAGGCTCGGAACAACGGTGTGCAGAGAACTGAAAAGCCGCGAACGGGCTACGCCGTGTGATTTGTGTTGCCTCACGGCGGGAAGACTTGTATACGAAATGATGGAACGCGAAGGCTTGGTGCATCATTGCCATCATGGCCACGAACATTGATTTGCCTTGTTTGCGCCTGTAATATAGGTTGTTGTATGGCTGAAAAGGCATGTGGTTTTTGTAGTGTGGAATACCGCAAAAAACAACAAGGCATCTCGTGAAAATTCCGGGCCATGTAATTTAAATTCCGACGCATCTAATTTAAATTAGGTCTGACCTCGTAAAAGTCATGTTTGGTGCATAAAAACCGGATAGCTTTGCGGGTTATTTTTCCTTGGGCTGGTGGCTCGTTCTGTACTCTCCGGGAGTCATTCCGAGGAGTTTTTTTGAATATCGGCAGAAGTAAGAAAGCGAAGCAAAGTTCATCTTGTCGGCAATCTGCGTCAGCGAAAGGCGTTCGTCGTTGAGGTAGCGTTTTATTATAGGTATCGTATAGCGGTCAACAAACGACGTTACGCTGCTGCCCGTTGTGCGTTTCACCGTCTTCGACAAATATTGCGGCGTAACGTTCATCAGCTCCGCGTAATACGCCACGCTTCTCTCTGTGGCGCATTTGCCCGCGCGCAAAAGCCGCAGCAACTCTTTCACCACGTAGGCACACCGGTCGGTGGCGGTGAGCATGTCGTTGCGGTGGGAATGGATTTCAAAAAGGTCGTACATCATCATCAGGCAAAGGCTCCCGAAAAGTTCCTTGCGGAATGCGTGGCGGTTTTCGCCCATTCTGTCCTTAATCAGATTGATGTTGAACGAAAAGCGCTGCGCTTCGTTTTCGCTCGCGTGTATTATGGGATCGTTGAAAAGGCTTATGCTTCCGCCGATACTGAAATTGTTCGACGGCAAAAGGCCGTTTAGAAATTTCATCGGCGCAGCAAAGAATTCCACTTTCAGGTTCTCGTTTGCCTCAAGTCCGCTTATTTTTTCAGGAAGTACGAGTATCGCGATATCATTTCTCTGCATGTTGAAACTACGGCCGTTGAAGATGAAACTGCACGCCCCTTCAAGGCAAACCAAATGGGAACACCAGCCATGGAAACGCGGGTGGTTCACCAAGAAAAAGTCGGTGGAGTAAACAAACTCGCAGCTGTTTCTTGCATTCATGCAACAAATTTAGGAAACACTCCTTGTTGCCGCAAACATTCGGGCTGAAAAAATGCCGGCAACGCGGGCAGGCGTGATAAGGGCAAACAAAAACGGTCTGCCAACAGGCAAACCGTTTCCTTTGTAAGACAGTGGCGGCACAAAGCCGCACACCGCATCAAAAACCTATCCTTTCAAGCTATTTTATTCGCATATTGGTTTCGCGCCGTAGCACTCCGCCGAAACGGGCAGGCACAAAGCGTCGCTCACAATTCTCTGTAAATTTATAATGTCCTATGTAGTTGTGAAAATATCCGTCTTAGAGTTTGTCATATTCCTCGTCGCTCACCGGTTCAAGCCACTCGTTGCTCGCACCTTCGGCAGGAACGGCAATTGCTATGTGCTGAAACCAACTGTCTTTGGCAGCGCCGTGCCAATGCTTCACTTCGGCAGGAATATTCACCACATCGCCCGGCTTCAAAGCCTGCGCGGGTTTACCATATTCCTGATACCAGCCACGGCCTCCCACGCAAATCAAAATCTGACCGCCCTTGTGGTGAATATGCCAGTTGTTGCGGCAACGAGGTTCGAAAGTAACGTTCGACATAGGCAGCGCGCCATTCTTTATAAGCGGGGCGAGATAACTGTTGCCGATGAAATATTGGGCATAAGCCGTGTTGGGTTCACCTTTCGGGAAAACCATTTCCTCCACTGGCTCGCCATCTTCAAAAGGTTCGTTGTAGTGTTCGCAGATAGCCTTTTGGGCGCGCCAGGCTTCGGTGTCGCCCACTTTCTCGCGCAGCACGGCAGGAATTGCGTGTATCTCGTCGTCAGAGAGTCCCATGCAGCGCGCACCGCGTATGTGGGATTTCAACTGAGACTCCACACCTTTCATTCCCGAAAGCGCACTGACCGTAACAAGTTCGCGCTCGGCAAAAGTAAGATTGTCGCGGGCAAAAATATCTCCGAACAAATGCGCCTTGAGGTAGTAATCGGTTGAAGGGGAAAAGGTATAGTTGAACGGTTGTCCCCCGCAAAGGCGCGTCTGTACCTCGGTGCCTTGCGCGAGAGCGTTGTAGTCGGCAGGCAATGCGCTTGCGTCTGTACCTTCTGCGTCGGAAATTCCCTGCGCCCGGCGTTCCGTCAATACGTTCTGCAATGCAGTAAGTCCGTTAAGGCTTCGCGGGAAACCGGTATAGGCGTAAAGTTGCGCCAAAGCCTCTTTTATCTGACTTACGGTGAGTTTGCTGTCGAGTCCGTCGCTTATCGCTTTTTTCAGGTTTGCTATGTCGCCCTTTGCTTCCAGACATGCGATAGCTGCCATGCACTGTTGTTTTTCGTTCAATGCTTTTTCCATTCTTGTAGTAGTTTTTGCGGTTAATTTTTTGCCTGTTCCTGCCTGCATCACTTGTGCCTGCACGGAAAATGTCTGTAATGCGAGCGCCAATGTCAGCATTGTGGTAAAAATCTTAGCCATGTCAAATGATTTTCAGTTTAGTTTTTTCGTTTGATGTTCCCTGCTGCAAAATTATAGGGCGTTATGGTTTCTACGGTTTCACAAATTGGTATAAAGATTTCACGTATTTCTTCAAAAAAATGCCGTTTGGTTTGCCCGATAACGCACAAAAACTCCCTGCGCTGCGGTCAGATTTTGTCGGCAGGCACTATTCCATGCATCACGGCGTAGATTGCGAGCGTGGCAACCGATTTGGCATGGAGTTTTTCCATTATGTTTTTGCGGTGGGTGATTACTGTGGTGAGGCTGATGCTCAGATGGTCGGCAATCTCCTTGTTAATGTTTCCGAGCACAAGTTCGCGCAACACTTCCACCTCTCTCGGCGTAAGCTCCTGCGGTTTCGTTTCGCCGCCATGCTTCTGCGTCATTTCGGCAGGCAGTCTGCGTCCGCCCGAGTGCGCCATTTCGGCGAGTTTAAGGAATTCGCGCAAAAGCGAACGGCTGTCGAGCGTGGCGTCGAGCGTGCGGAAACAGGCGGGAATGGTTGCGGGGCGCACACCGTCGGTTATCACTATGGTCTTGTGGCTTAATGAAGCAAAAATATCGTGGTTTTCCAAAAGCGTCTTCACTGAAATGAAAAAATGCACGAATTTCGTCATTTCGCTCTCGTGTATTTCCTTCATGGCATTGAACACCCTCACTTCTGCCATGGGCATCACGCTCTCGATAAGCGATGCAAGTCCGCTGGCAGCAAGAGTGTTGCGGCTCACTACGGCTATCTGCGGCTTGATTCCACCGGTGGAGTGGTGCATGTGGGTTGATGTTTTAAGGAAATACTGATTGCAAAGTTAGCCAAAACTTTACGGGCGCAAATCCATACCGCCTATTTTATTGCAAACCCCTGTTGTTTTTTGTCGTAAGGCATGGCGTTTTCACGATGTGCGGAGAGTGTAAAAACTCCGGGCCACCAAATTTAAATTCCGACGCATCTAATTTAAATTCCGGGCCACCTCGTATTTCACGAGATGCGTTGGAGTTTTTTTAACTTTAATTATTGGGCTTACGATGGTGTATGGTGCGGAAAATTCGTACTTTAGCCATCACAACAAAAACTACTCTAACAATGAAACCAACAGTTCTACGCTTCATGCCGCTTGTTGCGGCAATGTTCATGTCGGTATCTTGCGCTGCGCAAGACAACATCGCTTTGCCCAAACCCGACAAATCGTCGAAAACCACGCTTATCGCGGCTTTGCAAAACCGCCATACGGAGCGCGAAATGGCTGAAAAGGAGTTTTCCGACAAAGATCTCGCCACATTGCTTTGGGCTGCAAACGGCATTAACCGCGAGGACGGAAAACGCACCGCACCTTCGGCAATGAACAGGCAGGATGTGGAAATCTATGTGGTGCGCAAAGACGGCGCTTACTTTTGGAATCCCGAAACCAACACTCTTGAACGCCGCTCAAGCAAAGACCTTCGTTCGGCTGTGGCAAAAGGGCAGGATTTCACCGCAAAGGCTCCGCTTTCGCTCGTGCTTGTGAGCAACGGCGACAAGTTTGGCGACATGCCCAACAAGTTCGGGCTTGCCGATGCGGGCTATGTGAGCCAGAATATCTGTCTGATTTGTTCCGCCGAGGGTTGGGCGTGCTGCCCCAGGGCCACTATGGACAACGAAACCCTTGCAAAGGAACTCAATCTCGGCGCAAAACAAATACCTATGCTCAACAACGTGGTGGGATATCGCACGGGAAAATAACACCCCGGCATCTCCACGGAACATATATAGAAACGGCGCGGAATTTCCGCGCCGTTTCTTATTCGTAGTCGTCTACCGTGAAATTCACAAAGTCGAGCATCGGTTTCATCTTGCGGAAAATGTCCACCACATGGTCTTCCCAACCCTCGGCCAGCACATCTGCATCGCGCAATGGCGTACCTACGGAATAATCCTTGGGCTTGAGGTATTCCATATGTGGGAAATCTTTCGGAAATCCTTTGGGCGCAGTTTTCAGACGTTCCTCTCCAATCACCGGGAATAGGGACTTGAACTCCGGATTCTCCACTATGTTTTCAAATTCTTCAAGGTTGTCGGCAATGCTTTCCCTTACAGCTTTGAGCACCTTGGGTTCGAGACAGTAGCAGCCGCCTGCCGCAAGGCAGTTTTGCGGTTGCAGGTGAAAATAGTAGCCTCCGTGCATTGATTTCTTGCCGTGGGGATTGATGTATGCGCCCATGTGGATTTTGAACGGGCGCTTGTCGTTTGAAAAACGTATGTCGCGGTAGATGCGGTAGGTGCAGTCGTTGGGAGAGAGACGCTCCACTTCCGGATCAAACTCGGCAATGCGCGCAATAAGTCCTGCCGTGATATCCCTGAAAGCCTCGGAAGCCTCGTCGTATAGGGCGCGGTTTGCCTTAAACCAATCGCGGTCGTTGTTTACCGCTATCTTTTTCAAAAAATCCAGCACTGTAGCGCAGCGCTTGTCCACCGGTTTCATTGCCATATAAGATAGAGTTTTTTTCTTGATACTTGTAAATGCCATTCCGTGGGGAACGGCGCGATGCAAAATTAGCAAAAAAGCCCGTTATGGCGCATGTGGTTTTTGCGGCATTTCCAGGCGTGTTTTTGGCAAGGCATCACGAGCCTTTGCAAAACATTGCGGCGGGCTTCCAAATAAGGTGGATAAGAGGGGAGTGCGTCATAGTTTTTTTTGTAATTTTGGAGCATCAATACAAAATCGCTTCATGGAATTTTTGTTTGAGACACACGCGTTGTCGGTGTCCCTTATGAAATAGATTAGAACAGACTTTAAGAAAATTATGAACAACCGTATATTGACAGTGGGCGTTTACGACCTCCTCCACAGGGGGCACGTTGCCCTGTTTAAGAAATGTAAGGATTTCGGCGAAGGCAACAATCATGTAATAGTGGCTGTGCAGGATTCCGATGTGGTGCTTAAATTCAAGCCCAACGCACATCTTGTAGGCTCTACCGAGGAACGGGTTTACATGGTGGAGAGCATAAGATACGTTGACGAGGTGGTGGTGTATTCTTCGGTCGACGAAATCGTAACAAAAGTGGACTTCGACATTCTGGCAGTGGGTCCCGACCAAAACCACGACGCATTCCAGAGGGCATTCAAATGGTGCGAGGCAAACGGCAAGCAGGTGGTGGTGCTCCCGAGAACCGAGGGAATTTCGTCGTCGGCGCTTAAAACCGAAATCAAGAAGCAATAGAGCGGAAAGAAAACGGGAATAAAATACCTTATATATATTATGAAACAGTTCAGCTTCAAATCAATTCTGGGCGGTTGGGCAATGATTACGGCCGTTCTCGCATGCAGTAGCGCCAAAGCCGACAATGTGGCGGTTGTGGAGCGCCCGCAGACCACACCCGTGCGCACGGCGTATGTGGCAAACCGCACACCGCTCGTCGCAGCTCCGTTCATAAAACTCCCTACCGGCAGCGTGAAGCCCTGCGGGTGGATTCTCACACAACTCAACCTGCAGGCCGACGGACTTTGCGGGCGACTTGGCGAGATTAGCGCGTGGCTTCAGAAAAACGACAACGCCTGGCTTATGGCCGGCGGCAAATGGGGTTGGGAAGAAGTGCCATATTGGTTGCGCGGATACTCGAGCATGGCGTGGGTGCTGGGGAGAAAAGATTTGCAGCAGGAGAGCAAATTCTGGATAGAAGCCATACTGAAAGGACAGAAAGCCGACGGAAGTTTCGGACCAGGCATCGACATGTGGGCAAATATGATTGTGCTTTGGCTCTTGCAGGACTACTACGAATACACAAGCGACGCAAGAGTGATAGAATTCATGACAAAATATTTTCATTACCAGCTCACCGTGCCCGACGACAAGTTTATACGGCAATATTGGGAGAACAGTCGCGGCGGAGACAACCTGTGGAGCGTGTTGTGGCTTTACAACCGCACGGGCGACCAGGAACTTCTGAAACTTGCCGACAAACTCCACCGCTGCACCGCAGACTGGACGCAGGAACAGAGCCTTCCAAACTGGCACAACGTGAATATTGCGCAGGGCGTGAGAGAACCGGCAGAATATTTCATGTTCAAGAAAGACAGTTCGCTGCTTGCCGCAACCTATAACGACCAACATCTTATCCGGCGGCTGTTCGGGCAAGTTCCAGGCGGAATGTTTGGCGCCGACGAGAACGCGCGTATGGGCTATATCGACCCCCGTCAAGGTGCAGAGACATGTGGTTTTGCCGAGCAAATGGCTACCGACGAAATTCTCCTTTTGCTTACGGGCGATCAGTATTGGGCGGAAAACTGCGAGGACATTGCTTTCAACAGCTACCCGGCTGCTTTTACTCCCGACTATAAGGCTCTGCGCTATATCACATGCCCAAACATGGTAATCAGCGACGACAAAAACCACGCGCCGGGCATTCAAAACAACGGGCCTTTCCTTTGCATGAATCCCTTTAGCAGTCGCTGCTGTCAGCACAATCACGGGTTTGCCTGGCCATACTATGCGCAGCATCTCGTGCTTGGCACACCCGACGGCGGACTTGCCGCTGTGCTTTACGGGTCTTGTGAAGCCAATGCCAAGGTTGGCGCCGATTCCCGCGAAGTGAAATTGATTGAAGAGACCGACTATCCGTTTGACGGCAAGATAAAATTCACAGTTTCCGCAAAGAAAAAAGCGGAGTTCCCGCTATATCTGCGCATTCCCAAATGGACCAAAAACGCCAAGGCAAGCGTGAACGGCAAAGAGGTGGATTGCACTCTCGAGAGCGGAAAGTATCTGAAAATAGAACGCGAGTGGAAAAACGGCGACCGCGTGGAACTCGAATTCCCTATGAGCATAAGTTTCCGGCATTGGCAGGTGAACAAAAACTCTGTGAGCGTGGATTATGGACCTCTGACATTGTCGTTGCGCATAGGCGAGAAAAACGAAAAACTCGAAAACAGCGACAAAACAGCTATCGGGGATTCGAAATGGCAAAAGGATGCCGACCCCACTCTGTGGCCTACCTGGATAATAACACCTACAACTGAATGGAACTACGCCCTATGTACTGACGAACCTATACAACTTGTGAAAAAAACAGCGGTGAAAGAGGACGAAAATCCGTACACTTCGACAGAAGTTCCTTTGGTGTTCAAGGCAAAAGGACGGAAAGTGCCGGTTTGGAAAGTGGACAAATACGGACTGTGTGCCCCACTGCCCTACGAAAGTGCGGCACAAAGCAACGAGAAATACGACATAGAACTTATTCCAATGGGTGCCGCACGATTGAGAATATCTTCTTTTCCGCAGGGAAAGTAGAAAGACATATATATAATGTATAGGAAAAAGTCGGGAACTCATGTCCCGACTTTTTTGTCGGCGTGAAAGTATCCCTGCCGAGGTCTTGAAAATCGTCCAAAAAACATGTTTTACAGCAAAATGTGTTCAAAAATCATTATATTTGCCGTTTCAAAAATTAAGTATAGAAGAATTATGGCACTTATAAAGGAATTTAAGGGCAAAAGCCCTAAATGGGGGACGAATTGCTATTTCTCGGAAAATGCAACGCTTATCGGCGACATAACAATGGGCGATGATTGCAGCGTATGGTTTTCGGCAGTGATTCGCGCCGATGTAGATTGCGTGAAAATGGGCAACCGCGTAAATGTACAAGACAACGCTTGCATACATCAGGCTGGCGGATTTCCCGTAATACTCGAAGACGATGTAACACTTGGACACGGAGCGATAGTTCACGCCTGCACAGTGCGCAAAGGCGCTCTCATAGGAATGAATGCCGTTGTGCTCGACGGCGCAGAGGTAGGCGAGGGCGCTGTAGTGGCTGCCGGTGCGGTTGTTCTCGGGAAAACGAAAATCGGAGCGCATGAAATTTGGGCGGGCGTGCCTGCAAAAAAAATGAACAAGGCAGCTGATCCGGGCGAAGCCGAATGGTTTGCCGATGAATACGTGAAACTCAAGGAATATTATAAGTAAAAAATAACCGAAAGGCCAATAAAAACAATTAGCAAGCCATGAAACCTAAATTGTTTCTGAAAACCGGGCGACGCTGTGCGTTTGCCTTGGCATTCCCTTTGTTTTTCGGCGAAATGCACGCCGTATGTTTTCCTTTGCATGCAGTTGCCGTTTCGCGTGAAGCAGAGCAAACCCAAAATGTAACGGTCAAGAGCGCGCATAAAATAAACAATGATGCCGTGGAAATCGTTTATTCCAACGGCAAACGCCTTACCGTGGATTTCTACGGCGCAAATATTTTCCGCTTGTTCCGTGATGACAACGGCGGAATAGTACGTGATCCGCAGGCAAAGCCGGAAGCGAAAATTCTTGTGCCTTCTGCTCGTCATGATGTGGGCAAATTGGATTTACAAACTGCCGGCAGCGATATAACTATAAGCACTTCGAGAATAACGGTGTCGCTTTCAAAATCTACGGGGCTTGTTACCGTTTCCGACAAAACGACCGGAAAAGTTGTAATGGAAAGCATAAAACCCGTGGAGTTTGACAAGTCGAGCACAACACTCACTCTCCGCGCTCGTGAAAACGAGTATTTCTTTGGCGGAGGCGTTCAAAACGGGCGGTTTAGCCATAAAGGGAAAACCATAGCCATTGAAAATACAAACAACTGGGTTGACGGCGGCGTGGCGTCGCCTACTCCTTTCTTTTGGAGCACAAACGGCTACGGTATGTTGTGGCATACTTTCAAGCCCGGGCATTATGATTTCGGCGAAACGGACAAGGATAAAGTTGTTCTCATGCATGGCGAGGATTATCTCGATGTTTTTGTGATGGTTGACCAATATCCGGTGGAACTTGTCAATGATTTCTACAAACTTACGGGACATCCTGTGCTTCTTCCCAAATTTGGTTTTTACGAGGGGCATCTCAATGCTTACAATCGCGATTTCTGGACCGAGGCAAAGGAAGGTTTTATGCTTTATGAGGACGGAAAACGATACAATGAGAGCCAGAAAGACAACGGCGGCGTAAAGGAGAGCCTCAATGGTGAAAAAAACAATTATCAGTTCTCAGCCCGTGCAGCCATTGACCGGTATATTAACAACGACATGCCGCTTGGGTGGTTTCTTCCCAACGACGGTTATGGCGCAGGCTATGGTCAGACAAATTCGCTCGACGGAAATATAAACAATCTCAAGGAATTTGGCGATTACGCCCGTTCCAAGGGAGTTGAGATAGGCTTGTGGACCCAAAGCGACCTGCACCCGAAAGAAGGAATCGAGCCCTTGTTGCAACGTGATATCGTGAAAGAAGTACGCGATGCGGGAGTGAGGGTGTTGAAAACCGACGTAGCATGGGTGGGCTGGGGTTACAGCTTCGGCCTTAACGGTGTGAGCGATGTGGGAAGCATTATGCCGTATTATGGATCGAATGCCCGCCCGTTTATAATCTCTCTCGACGGTTGGGCAGGCACACAACGTTACGCCGGAATTTGGAGCGGAGACCAAACCGGCGGAGATTGGGAATACATTCGCTTTCATATTCCCACTTTTATAGGTTCTGGACTTTCCGGTCAGCCTAATATCACATCTGATGTCGACGGAATTTTTGGCGGGAAGAATTTGCCCGTAAACATTCGCGAATTTCAGTGGAAAACGTTCACTCCTATGGAACTCAATATGGACGGTTGGGGAAGCAATCCCAAATATCCGCAGGTGCTTGGCGAACCTGCTACAACTATCAACCGTTCCTATCTTAAACTTAAGAGTATGCTTTTGCCTTATACCTATAGTGTGGCTCACGAGGCGGTAAATGGCAAACCTATCATACGCGCAATGTTTCTCGACTATCCCAACAAATTCACCCTTGGTACGGCAACGCAATACCAATTTATGTATGGCGAAAATTTCCTTGTTGCTCCAATTTACAAGGAAACTGACATGGACAAGGACGGAAACGACATTCGCAACAACATATACCTGCCCGAGGGAAAATGGGTGGATTATTACAATGGCGACACCTATTGCGGCGGACGCATAATCAATTGTTTCGACGCGCCTATCTGGAAACTTCCGGTTTTGGTCAAGGCTGATGCGATTATTCCCATGACCAATCCAAACAACAATCCTTCTGAAATACGCAAGGACTATCGTGCTTACGAAATTTACGCTACTCCTGGAAACGAAGCGGCTTTCAACGAGTATGATGACGACGGAAAAACCCAGGCGTACCTGAATGGCGAAAGCACCAACACTCATATTTCCTCCAAGGCCGACAACAAGGGCGTGCTTGTGGTAGATATTAAGCCCACGGAGGGGAATTTCGAAGGTTTTGTGCCCGAGAAACAAACCGAACTGCGGATAAATGTGAGCAAGGACGTGAAGAAAGTAACTGCCAAGGTGGGGAATAAAAACGTGAAGCTTGTTCGCGTGGATTCCGAGGCAGAATATGCCAACGGCAACAATGTTTATTACTACGACAAGGCCCCGAATCTCAACCGCTTTGCCTCTAAGGATTCCAAACTTGCCGATGTGGTTGTGAACAAGAACCCGCAATTATACGTGAAGCTCGGCAAAACCGATGTAACAAAGAATGCCGTGAGCGTGAAAGTTGATGGTTTTGAATTTGCAATGCCCGACCGGCTTGCCGTTCACGGCGGCGCGCTTGCTGCTCCCAAGGCTGTGGTAACCGAAGCCAACACGGGCTGTTTCACACTTGTTCCCTCGTGGCAGAAAGTTGACAATGCCGATTTCTACGAGGTTGAATACGACGGCATGCTTTATTCCACGATTCGTGCCACGGAGTTTGAATTCGACGGGCTTGTTCCCGAACATACATATTCCATGAAGGTGCGCGCGGTAAACAAGGACGGCCATTCGGAATGGGCCACCGTTACCGCTACAACCAAGGCCAATCCTCTGGAATTTGCTATCAAGGGAATTAAGGCGCAGACTTCTTGCGAAAATCAGGCAGGAAACGGCGTGAGCAAGCTTTTCGATTTCGACGAAAAGACTATCTGGCACTCCAAATGGGGCAAGGGCGAAGCTGTTCCCTCTGACATTACAATCGACTTGCGTTCGGTTAACAAACTTGACCGCCTGGAATATATGCCGCGCGAGGACGCTGCCAACGGAACGCTTCTCGGAGGCACGGTGTCGGTGAGCGTAGACAGACAGACGTGGAGCGAACCGGTGGAATTCGACTGGAAACGCGACGCAACGGTCAAGACGGTTGCTTTTGCGGGAAATCCGGCGGCGAGATACGTGCGCGTTCACATCGACAAGGCCGTAGGCAATTTCGGCTCGGGACGCGAGATGCACATATTCAAGTTGGCGGGCAGCGAAAGTGTATACCAAGGCGATATCAACCACGACAAGCGCATCGACGAAAACGACCTCACGTCGTATATGAACTATACCGGATTGCGCAAAGGCGACAGCGATTTCGACTACGTGAGTTCCGGAGATATCAATGGCAACGGATTAATCGACGCATACGACATATCGTGCGTAACAACCGAACTTGACGGCGGTGTGAGCCTTGCAAACGACAAGGTGGCGGGCACGCTCGTGTTGACGCCCAACAAGAAAACTTTTGCAGCAGGCGATACGGTGGAAATAATGGTTTCAGGCAAAAACCTCCACTATGTAAATGCGCTTAGCTTCGCACTTCCTTACGACACCAAGGAACTTGAGTATGCCGGAGTGAAACTTTTGGGAATGAAAGATATGGTGAATCTCACCTATGACCGCCTGCACACCAACGGGCAAAAGGCTTTGTATCCCACATTCGCCAACCGCGGCAACAACTTCCTGCTCGACGACGGCGACCATGAGCTTTTCGTTATAAAGTTCTGCGCTAAGAAAGCCGGCAAGTTCAATCTCAAAGCACAGGACGGACTACTCGTTGACCGCAACCTCGGCAGCGTGCAGTTCTGACCATACGTAAAATCCTTAAAATCAGTCCTCGGAGCATATACTTCGGGGACTGATTTTCTTTCTCCGCATCTCGTAAAAACTCCGGGCCATGTAATTTAAATTAGATGGCCCGGAATTTAAATTTGGTGGCCCGGAGTTTTTACGCCATGCGCAACTGTTTTTTTGCGCTCCGATATTAAGTCAACGGCAACGCATCTTATTTTCTCGCGAAGCGGCTTATTTGGAAATATAATGCCTAATTTTGCACCCGTAATTTATTCTATTCAGACAATGAAGCAAAACTTGAAACCAGCCACGCTCTGTGTGCAAGCCGGCTGGCAACCCAAAAACGGCGAGCCGCGTGTGCTCCCCATAATTCAAAGCACAACTTTCAAATACGACAACTCCGAGGAAATGGCAATGCTGTTTGATCTCAAGAAGGAGGGATATTTTTATACCCGTCTGCAGAATCCCACAAACGACGCCGTGGCAGCAAAAATCGCAGCCCTGGAAGGCGGAGTGGGAGCGGTGCTTACTTCGAGCGGGCAGGCTGCAAATCTTTACGCGGTCTTCAATATTTGCGAAGCAGGCGACCATGTGGTGGCCTCAAACGAGATCTACGGCGGAACATACAACCTCTTCGGCGTAACTCTCAAGAAGCTCGGCATAGAATGTACCTTTGTGAACCCCGAAGCTCCGGAAGAGGAAATACAGAAAGCCTTCCGTCCAAACACCCGTGTGCTTTTCGGCGAAACCATATCCAACCCCGGCTGCAATGTGCTCGACATAGAGAAATTTGCACGCATCGCCCATAAAAACGGAGTGCCTCTGATTGTCGACAACACCTTTGCCACACCGATAAACTGCCGCCCGTTTGAATGGGGCTGCGACATCGTTACACATTCTACCACAAAATATATGGACGGCCACGCTACTCAGGTGGGCGGAGTGGTAGTCGACAGCGGCAATTTCGACTGGGAGGCAAACAAGGACAAGTATCCCGGACTCTGCACGCCCGACGAATCGTATCACGGACTGACCTACACAAAAGCATTCGGCAAACTCGGATACATCACAAAGATTGTGGCGCAGCTGCAAAGAGACCTCGGAGCCGTGCCCGCCCCGCAAAATTCGTTCCTTCTCAATCTTGGTTTGGAAACTTTGCCTTTGCGCATGGCGCAACACTGCAAGAATGCGCAGCGTGTGGCCGAATTTCTGCACGACGACCCGCGCGTGGCGTGGGTGCACCATTGTGGGCTCAACGACGACAAGAATCATGAACTCGCAAAGAAATATCTTCCAAACGGTTCCTGCGGAGTGATGGCTTTTGGTCTGAAAGGCGACCGCGAAACTGCGATAAAATTCATGGACTCTCTCGAAATGATTGCGATTGTAACCCATGTTGCCGATGCGCGTTCCTGTGTGCTTCACCCTGCAAGCCATACACATCGCCAGCTAAGCGACGAACAATTGCGCGAAGCAGGCATCGCGCCCGACTTGATACGTCTTTCGGTGGGCATTGAGGACTGCGAGGATATTCTCGACGATATAAAACAAGCGCTGAACAAGATTTGAACAAACGACATCCGATTATAGACAAACCAAAATGGAGATAGCACAAAACAGAACCTTCAAGGATTGGATTATAGCCGTTCGCCCGTGGTCGTTCACCACTTCCTCGGTGGCGGTATTGGTTACAGTTGCATATTTGTTTTACATCAGCCGCACGGGAGGCTTTGCCGAATCGGTGAACTGGCTCAACGCTGTGCTTTGCTTGCCTTTGCTTATGATTCTCCACGCCGGAGGAAATCTCGTGAGCGACTATTATGATTTCAAACGCGGTGTCGACGGCCCGGAGTGCGTGAACGGCGTTACCTGGATACGTTCCGGTATGTTCAAGCCCCGTGAGATTTTGCATTACGGTTGGGCATTGCTCGCCGCAGGTTCGTTGATAGGGGCCGTGATACTGATGCGCTCCGATTTCTCGGCCATTTGGCTCGGCGTGCTCGGGCTTCTGTTGCCCCTGTATTACTATGTGATGAAAGCTAACGTGCTTGGCGATTTGGACATATTGCTTTGTTTTGCCTTGTTGCCGAGTATCGGTACGTGCTATGTGGCTACGGGTAATTACCATACCGAGATGCTGCTGTTTTGCCTGCCTTTCGGTTTGCACATCGTGGCTATACTTCATGCCAACAACACTCGCGACATTGCCGACGACCGCAACGCCGGGCTCCGTACCATTTGCGGGAAAGTGGGCGAGCGTGCTTCGCAATGGATTTACCTTTGCGAGATAGCTTTGCCCTATTTGCTTGTGGTTTTGTTCTGTTTGTTTGCAGGATTGAGCTGGTGGATTTTGATTTCTTTCCTTTCTCTTCCGGTTGGCATCGGGAATGTGAAGCAAATGATGCGCAATCTCGGCAAAGGCAAAGGGGGAATACCCCGCCTTGACCAGAGCACGGCACAATTTCAGTTCCTTTTCGGCATACTCTATGCCCTGGGATTCGTATTGGGAGGCATATTCTGATGACGGCAAAGGTTGGCGGCAATAGGGGAGTGGTTTTCGGCATCGCGATAGCTGCCGTTTTGTGGTTCATGATGTTTTCGCCGTGGACTGCACCCTATCTCAATTTCTGGATAGCCATGACATTTTCGGCCATAGTGCTTACGGCTACTGCCACGGTGCTTTGCCGCGAGTGGACAAGGGATTTCAGGATAACTTGGAAGCAGATATCGTTCGGGCTCCTCATTGCTTTTGTGCTTTGGTGGGTGTTTTTTATCGGCGACAAGCTATCACAGATGATTTTCAACTTTGCGCGGCCGCAAGTAGATATGATATATTCCATGCGCGACGGCACAAATTCCACTCTCATCGCGCTCCTGCTGCTGTTTATAATAGGTCCTGCCGAAGAGATATTCTGGCGCGGCTTCGTGCAACGCCGTTTGATGCAGAAGTTCAGCCCCACCGTGGGTTTTCTAATTGCCACGGCATGCTATACACTGGTTCACATCTGGTCGTTCAACTTTATGCTCATAATGGCAGCCCTTGTGGTAGGCTTTTGCTGGGGTCTGGTTTATAGGATATTCCCAAAAAGCCTCACTGCGCTCGTTATCTCGCATGCAGTGTGGGACGCATGCGCATTTGTGGTATTTGCGTTCTGATTTGCGAGGCATTCTAAGCAAATGGGAACCGATAGTTTCAACCCCTTTTGAGGAACTGAAAAACGGTTGCCGTATATCGAAAAAACAATGTCTGATATTATCTAAATAATGTCAGACATTGTTTGAATAATGTCAGACCTCTGAAAAACGATATATTCTCCGGCTTTTCGTGTGTCTGTTTTACAAGTTTTGCGAGCCGAAACGGAAGTCTTTTTTCCGCATGCCTGACGCCTCGATCCGCAAGCCGAAAAAACTGTTGCGCAGGGCGAAAAAATTTGTCGGCATCTCAGAAAAACTCCGGGCCACCAAATTTAAATTCCGGGCCATGTAATTTAAATTAGATGCGTCGGAGTTTTTCACGAGATGCGAGGAAGTAAAAAACAAAAGCGCACCGACTTTGTGCCGATGCGCTTTTGTATTGTCTTTCTGATGTTTAAGACGGAATGATAAGCTTGTAGCCTTTACCGTGTATGTTGATGATTTCAACATCGGGGTCGGCGCGCAAATGTTTGCGGAGCTTGGTGATGTAAACGTCCATGCTGCGCGCATTGAAATAGTTGTCGTCCACCCAAATTGTCTTCAAGGCAAAATCACGCTGCAATATCTCGTTGGCATGCTCGCACAAAAGTTTCAGCAGGTCGCATTCCTTTGTGGTGAGCTTGGTGGTCTCCTCGCCAATCTTGAGAGTCTGTTTCTGCGTGTCGAATGCAAACTTGCCAATCTGGTAGCTTGTTTGCTCGTTGGTCTTTTTGCCGTGAACGCGACGCAGTATTGCTTCAATACGAAACACAAGCTCTTCCATCGAGAACGGCTTTGTGATGTAGTCGTCGCCGCCTATTTTGAAACCGTTCAGAATGTCGGCCTTCAATGTCTTGGCTGTGAGGAAAATTATGGGCACTTCAGAATTCACCTGACGTATTTCCTTTGCAAGAGTAAAGCCGTCTTTTTTCGGCATCATCACATCGAGAACGCAGATGTCAAACTTGTTTTTCATGAATGAGCGGAATCCAGCTTCGCCGTCCTGGCAAAGTTCGGTGTCAAAACCTTTTGCCTGCAAATATTCGCGCAGGAGCATTCCGAGATTCTCATCGTCTTCGCAAAGAAGAATGTGCATTTGTTCGTCCATAGTCAGTTGTTTTTTATTATTGGTAATGTTATTACGAAATCAGTGCCTTTGCCGTATTGGCTTTCGGCATGTATGTTGCCGTCGTGCAGTTCCACGATTTGTTTCACATAGGCAAGTCCGAGCCCGAAGCCTTTCACGTCGTGGCGGTTGCCCGTGTGTACGCGATAGAAGCGGGTGAAAATCTTGTGAATGTCCTCGCGCTTTATACCGATGCCGTTGTCCTTCACGTCAATCACTATATGGTTGCCGTCGTTGCGCGTGGAAATCTGCAGTTGTAGCGGCGTGTCTTCGCGGCGATACTTCAAGGCGTTGTCAAGCAGGTTGAAAATCACATTCGTAAGGTGGATTTCGTCGCCGTATACCATGGCGTTTTCCGCTGTAAGCCCGGTGGTGAGTTCGCCTCCCACATTGTTCACCTTTATCAGGTAGGTGTGCGCCACATCTTCGATAAGTTTGTTCATATCGAGCTCGCGTTTGTTGTAGCGTGCCTTGTTGTGCTCATAAAGCGAAACCTGCAACACTTTTTCTACCTGGAAGCGCAAACGTTTAGTCTCGTCGTTGATCACTCCTGAGAGATGCTGGAACATTTTGTCGTTTTTGCCCACCGAGGGGTCCGACAACATTTGTGCGGCGAGGGATATGGTTGAAATTGGAGTCTTGAATTCGTGGGTCATGTTGTTTATGAAATCATTTTTCATCTCTGTATATCTGCGTTGGCGCAATATGAGATAAATGATAAACACGTACATCACGAGCAGGATTATTGTAAACATGAGCGCGGGCACCATGAAACGTATGCTCTGGAATATGTAGCGGTTCATGTCGGGGAAGTGGAGCTTGATAATGGTCATGTTGTCGGGCGAATCGTTAGGAAACAGGATTCGTGCCACTGCATGACTTTCTCCGTCAGAGCTGTAATCGGTGCAACGGTATATTTCCTTGCCTTTATGGTCGAGCAGACGGAAATGATAGGGTATGTTGATGCCGTTGTTGGCCAGTTCGAATTTCAGGTTGCGGTCGAGGTCGCGGAAGTCGATACGTTTGTTGATTGGTTTCGAACTTGATTCGGAGAGGAGCAGATATATTACGTCGTTGAGCGTATTTGATTGGTAAACATAGCGCTTCTTGATCACATCCTTCATCTCCTTGGTGATATTATTTTTGGGGAACGGCGGCTGGTGGAGCATTTCTATCGGAAGCTTCTCCGATTGCATGCCCGGCATAGTCTCCAAAAGAGGGAATTGCGCCGTTGTGGTGTCTTTTTTGAGGTGCGGATTTTCAGCCTTGGCGTTGTTGAGCTGCGGCGTAATGGTGTCGCGCACTGCTATCTCGGCATTCGGTCGGATAAAACGCTTGGCGTCGAGTATGAGGCCGCGGCGAGTTTCTTCGAATTCCATATTATGGCTCACTCGCGTGATACTTCGGTTAACCGATTCGCTGAACTGCTCGCGACGAATGTCGATTACTTCGCGCAGATAGCTGAGCTGCAGGAAAAACAATATGACGAAGCAAATGCCCATCAGTATTGCAACTATTATGATTGTTGACTTTTTCATACGGCAAATGTAGAAATACTCCCGTTAAGTGTATGTAGTTTTTCTTTGTCTTTATTTGGTATTTTAACTATATTGGCTTAATTTCAAGATTTAGTTATCAAAACAACAATTAACTGCGTGAAAATCGCTCCAAAAAGCCTTGCGTTTGTAAAAAAGCCGTTGACTTTTTAGCATCGTTTATTGAGGAAAAAACGAGATGCGTTGTAGTAAAAAACTCCGGGCCATGTAATTTAAATTAGATGGCCCGGAATTTAAATTTGGTGGCCCGGAGTTTTTCTGAGATGCCGTGTCGTTTTTCCACCCTGCGCAGCATGGTTTCCGGGCTTGGCTGTGAAGCGGACGGCAAGCCGTGGAATTTTGCCACTTCATGCAAAAATTCTAACTTTGCACTATTATATAATAATGTAATGGAAGACGACGCAAAATATCCTCTATTGTCAACGATAAACTATCCCGACGACCTTCGACGGCTAAGGATAGAGCAGCTTCCGCAACTGTGCAAGGAGCTGCGTGGATTCCTTATAGATTGTCTTTCAAAAAACCCCGGACATTTCGCATCAAGCCTCGGAGTGGTGGAACTCACTGTGGCGCTCCACTATGTGTTCAACACTCCATACGACCGCCTTGTGTGGGACGTGGGACACCAGGCCTATCCCCACAAGATACTTACCGGAAGGCGCGAACGCTTCTCCACAAACCGGCAAATGGGAGGCCTGCGGCCGTTTCCTACGCCCTTTGAGAGCGAATACGACACCTTTACGAGCGGACATGCCTCGAATTCCATCTCGGCCGCACTTGGAATGGCCGTGGCTGCGGAGCGGAAAGGCGAAATACAGCGACACGTAGTTGCTATAATAGGCGACGGAGCAATGAGCGGCGGACTCGCTTTTGAAGGACTCAACAACGTTTCGTCTACACCAAACAACATGCTCATCATTCTCAACGACAACGGAATGAGCATCGACCGCAGTGTGGGCGGAATGAAACAATATCTGCGGCATCTCCACACTTCAACGGGATACAACAGGCTGCGCTTCAAACTGTCGCAGAAGTTGATGAAATTAGGTTTCCTCAACGATTCGCGCAGAAACACCATAATCCGTTTCAACAACTCCATAAAATCGATTCTCGCCAATCAGCAGAATATTTTCGAGGGACTCAACATACGCTATTTCGGACCTATGTACGGCCACGACGTGATAGAACTCGTGCGCACGCTCAGCGAAATAAAGGATATGAAAGGCCCGAAACTCCTTCACATACATACCACGAAGGGAAAAGGCTACCGCCCTGCCGAACTCGAGGCTGCGGCATGGCATTATCCCGGAAAATTCGAACGCAAGACCGGCAAGTTTATCAAAGAAGACATCTCGGACGAAGGACCTAAGTATCAGGACGTGTTTGGCGAGACATTGCTTGAACTGGCACGCAGCAACGCAAGAATCGTGGGCATCACGCCCGCAATGCCAACGGGCTGCTCGATGTGTATAATGCAGAAAGCAATGCCCGGCAGGGTTTTCGATGTGGGAATAGCCGAGGGACACGCCGTAACATTCGCTGCAGGTTTGGCAAAAGACGGAATGATGCCGTTTTGCAACATATACTCCTCGTTTGCACAGCGCGCCTACGACAATATAATCCACGACGCGGCAATTCTAAACGTCAACATGTGTCTCTGTCTTGACCGCGCCGGATTGGTGGGCCATGACGGACCTACACACCACGGCGCTTTCGACCTGGCATACCTTCGCCCCATTCCGCATACCACTATCGCTTCGCCCTATGACGAACATGAATTGCGCAACCTCATGTATACGGCGCAGCTGCCGGGACACGGACTGTTTGTGATACGCTATCCGCGCGGCAACGGCAACCTTAAGGACTGGCACAACGAGATGCAGGAAATACCCGTGGGCAAGGGACGCAAAATACGCGAGGGAAAAGATATCGCAATACTGAGCATCGGCCCCGTGGGACAGGTGGTGGAAGACGCGATAAACGATGTGGTTTCTTCAAACCCCGATATCGCCCCCGCACACTACGACATGCGTTTCCTCAAACCCATAGACACGGAAATTCTCGGCCAGGTGGCGAATTTCAAAAGAGTGATAACCATTGAGGACGGGGTTAGAAAAGGCGGACTCGGCTCGGAAGTGGCAGAATATTTCGCAGCCCGTGCTATTAGTACGCAGATAATTTCGTTGGGATTGCCCGATGAATTTGTGGAGCACGGCAGCCCGGCAGAACTTTACCGACTCACCGGGCTCGACAAGCAGTCCATAATAGACGAGATAATAAAACCATTGCCATGAGAATCCTTATAGGAGGCGCGGGAGCGGTGGGAGTGCATCTTGCAAAGCTTCTCTCGCGCGAAAACCACGACATAGTGCTTATTGATACCAATGAAGCACGCCTTGCAAACCTGCAAAACGATTTCGATCTCATGACCGTGAACGCTTCGCCCACTTCAATTGCCGCACTCGAGGAAGCCGGCGCGCAGAATGCCGACCTCGCAGTGGGAGTAATGGAGAATGAGGCGAGCAACATGGCTTTCTGTATGTTTGCCCACAGCCTCGGCGCAAAAAAGACCGTAGCGCGTGTGGATTCCTACGAATATACGGCAGAACGATACAAGGACTTTTTCAAAGACATCGGCATCGACTCCAAAATATATCCCGAAGCCCTCGCCGCACAAGAGATAGTGGATTCAATGAAACGCAGCTGGATTCGACAGTGGTGGGAAGTGAAAGGCGGAGAACTCGTTCTGATTGGCGTGAAAATACGCAAAGGTTCGCGAATACTCAATATCCCGTTAAAAAAACTCTGCGGACCAGACGCGCCATACCATATCGTGGCTGTGAAACGAAAGATGGAAACGATAATCCCTCATGGCGACGACGAAATAAAGAGCCAGGATGTGGTTTATTTCATGACCACGCAAAAATATATACCTTACATTCGCGAAATTTCCGACAAGGGAGATTATCCCGACGTGAGAAACGCAATAATTTCGGGCGGCGGAAACACGGCGATGTGCGTCGTGAGACAAATGCCCGACTATATGCGCGTGAAAATAATAGAACAGGACGAACAAAGATGCCGTTTACTCACGGAACAACTGGACATTAGCAAACACGCAATGGTTATCCACGGCGATGGAAGCGACATTTCTTTGCTGCAATCCGAGGGAATTCATACCACAGAGGCTTTCCTCGCGCTTACAAGCGACACGGAATCAAACATACTCAGTTGTCTTGCCGCGAAAAGAATGGGCGTGCGAAAAACAATTGCTATCGTTGAAAACACAGACTATATCCCGATGGCGGAGAGCCTTGACATTGGAACGATAATCAACAAGCAAACCGTGGCAGCGAGTCATATTTATCAGATGATGCTCAACGCCGACGTAACAAACGTGAAATGTCTCACGGTATCCAATGCCGATGTTGCGGAGTTTGTTGTCAAGAAAGATTCAAAGGTTACGCGCAAGCCGGTAAAGGACCTCGGGCTTCCGGCAAACCTTACCCTTGGCGGTTTGGTGAGAAACGGAAAGGGAATGCTCGTTAACGGTAATACGCAGATACAGGAAGGCGATGAAGTAGTGGTGTTCTGTATCGGCAATATCCAAAAGATAGAGAAGTATTTCATATAACAGGCATTGTATATCCCTCAAGAAAAATCCCGATAGAATGAACGCGAAACTTATAACCAGGCTTACGGGTACGCTGTTGCTTATAGAGAGTGTGGCGTTTGCTCTGTGCGTTATAGTATCGGTTATTTACCGCGATTCAGACATTTCCGCCTTTGTCGTCTCGTTTCTCACCGCAATTACGTTGGGTTTATTGCTTAGGCGGTTTGGCCGCGGGGCAAAGTTGGTGTTTACAAGATACGACAGCTTTGTTATCGTAACTGCTTCGTGGCTTGCGAGCACGCTTGTAGGCACGTTGCCTTATATTCTGAGCGGCGCGCTTCCTACTTTCACCGATGCATTTTTTGAAACAATGTCGGGATTTACAACTACCGGCGCAACTGTTATCGACGATATAGATTCCCAGCCGCACGGTATACTGTTTTGGCGTGCTATCACCAATTGGGTGGGGGGACTTGGTATCGTATTGTTTACCCTTGCTATACTCCCGTCGAATGGCACGGGCGAGATAAAATTGTTTGCAGCCGAAATGACCGGGCCAAACAAGAGCAAACTCCACCCGCGCCTGAAAACAACACTCCATTGGCTGTGGTCGATATATTTGCTGCTTACGGTGTTTTGCGCATTGGCCTTGTATTTTGCGGGGATGGGGAAGTTCGACAGCATTTGCCACGCATTTTCCACCACAGCTACGGGCGGGTTTTCCACCCATTCGCAAAGCATTGCCTATTTCCGCTCGTCGGCAATAGAATATGTGGAAATCTTTTTCATGTTTCTCTCCGGAATAAATTTCTCATTGCTCTACGCTTTGTTTTTCCGGGGAAAGTTCAAGATGTTCTTCCACAATTCCGAGCTCAAGTTGTATGTATTTTCCGCGTTGTCGGCCACGGCGTTCATTGCAGCCTGCCTTTTTGCCTACAAGAACTTATCTGTTGGTGAATCCCTGCGCCAGGCTCTGTTCAGCGTGGTTTCCATTGGCACTTCCACCGGTTTTGTTTCCACCAATTTCATGGAGTGGTTGCCCGCCACATGGATTGTGTTGCTTCTGCTAATGTTTGTGGGCGCTTGTGCCGGGTCGACGAGCGGCGGATTCAAGATGGTGCGCATCGTAGCTTTCCTTAAAATCACGGCAAACGAGTTCAAGTATATTCTCCACCCCAACGCCGTTATTCCCGTGCGCATCAACAGGCAGACGATGAACTATTCCATGGAACACACGCTCATTGCGTTCGGCACGCTCTACCTTCTCACACTTGCGTTCGGCGTTCTTGCGTTCAACATAATGGGTGTGCCGTTGATGGATGCCGTTGGAATTTCGCTGACATCTATAGGCAATTCCGGGCCAAACGTAGGCAGTTCGTTCGGCATGCTTTCTTCGTGGAACGGTATCCCTGTGGCGGCAAAATGGCTCAGTTCGCTTATGATGCTCATGGGACGTCTGGAACTTTTCTCCATTTTCATCTTGTTCACTCCGCGCTTCTGGAAAGACTATTAAGGAGAAAAACTCTGCCATGTATGTTGGCGGAAAAACTTAAAGCATTACACATATATATAATACATTCAAAACTTATAGACATGAAAGTAGTAAAAATCATTCCCGGCCTTGCCGTTGCATTTGTAGCAATGGTTTCTTTTCTCGGTTTGGCTTCTTGTAAAAACGAAACCAAGACTCTCGCCACCGACAGCATTTGCGTGAAATCCGATTCCGCAAACATTGCCGACATTAAGGTATGCGTGGATTATCCCTTCGACGGGAAAAGCGAAGTGGTGGATTCCGTAAGGGCTTACATCACCAATTGTCTGCATTCCCACTTCATGAATCTCGACGAAAACGGCAAACCTATTTCCGACGTGGCTCTGTATGACGGCGACATCAACGACGGCAACGCGCTTGCGGCTTACTATTGCGACGCCTACCGCGCGGAGGCCGTGAAACTCCATGCCGAGGAGAGCATTCCCGCTGTTCCCGCACCTTTTGTACACTATATGGAAATAAAGATGTGCTGCGACACTTCAACCTTTGTGAGCTACACGGTGAACAACTATGTATTCTCGGGCGGAGCCCACGGAAGCGATTTCGTAGACGCGGCCACATTCAGCACTGCCGACGGACATGTTGTGGGATATCCGGTAGATACTGCAAAGGTCAAGGAACTTCAGCCCGTTTTGCGCAAATATGTTGCGGAATATATGGCGCAGAACGACAATAGTATCAATGCCAAAAACGTTACCGACTATCTTTTTATCGACAACGACGTAATTCCGCTTCCTGTCGTTGCGCCCTATTTCACGCCCCAAGGGCTGACATTCGTTTACCAGCAGTATGAAATCGCGCCCTATGCCGTGGGACACCCCTCGTTCACCGTGCCCTACAAGGAACTTGCCTCATGGCTCACTTCCGAAGCCAAGGAAATCGCCGCGCCTTTCATGAAATAACCTGAAAAAAGCGCCTCGGCAACCCCCGTAAACAAAGGAAAATTTTCCCCTCAAGACATCGCAAAAACTCCGACGCATCTAATTTAAATTAGATGCGTCGGAATTTAAATTTGGTGGCCCGGAATTTTTACGAGATGCCGTGTAGTTTTTTCGCCCCCGCGAAACATGCTCCCCACGCCGCGTGCCGGCGCTTTTTTGCACGCTTGCAATGATAAAAATCAGCGCTGCGGAAGATTTTCTTGCATTTGTAAATTAAAAAGTGGGGCAACTCGCTTTTCTAACATCGTTTTTTTATATATTTGCATCTGCGGCAAAAGCAACAATGCCGAAATGAAGATAAATCCATTATGATAAATCGAGATTTAATACGTATAAAAGTCGTTCAATTAGTATATTCCTATTATCAGAATTCCGACAAGACCGTTGCGTCGACCGAGAAGGAATTGCTGTTCAGCCTGTCAAAGTCCTACGACATGTACCGCTATCTGCTCATGCTCATAGGCAAGGTGTACGAATACGGGGTGAAAGATACCGAAGTGCAGCAAAACCGCGCCAAGCGCCTGCATCTTGATGTGGAAATAGATACACGCTACGCCGACAATCGCTTTGCAAAGCAATTGGTGGAGAACCAGGAGCTCATCGACTTTGCCAACAACGCCGGCGCCGACATAATGGACGAATCGCTCATAAAGAAACTCTACAAGGCGGTGAAGAATAGCGACGCCTACCGCGAATACATGAGCCTCAAGAAGCCCGAGTATGCCGACGACCGCACATTTTGGCGCAAAGCCTACAAGGCGTGCTTCGTTCCCTGCGAGGATATCGACATCCTCTTCGAGGAAAAAAGCCTTTACTGGAACGACGACCGCGATGTGGTAGACTCGTTTGTCATGAAGACGATAAAACGGTTTGATGAAGCCAATGGCGCCGCCCAGGAACTGCTCCCCGAATACGACAACGAGGAAGACCGCCAATTTGCCATAAAGCTGATTCACGAAACCCTGACCAAAGAGGAAGAATACCGCAACATCATCGATTCAAATGCCAAGAACTGGCAACTGTCGCGCATGGCGCTAATGGATGTGGTGATTATGCAAATTGCGATAGCCGAGATAATAAATTTCCCCTCCATTCCCGCCACGGTTTCAATCAACGAATATCTGGAACTCTCCAAGATCTACAGCACACCAAAGAGCTACGTCTATATCAACGGGCTTTTGGATTTCGTGGTAAAGAAACTCCGCTCCGAGGGAACAATCATGAAATAAACCCCAAGGCAGCAAATAAAATCACGCACATATAAAATAACAACAATAACTAACAATCAAGAAAAATGACTCAAATGATTTCAATCCTTCAGGCCGCTCCGCAAGGACAAGGAGGTTTCGACGCCACTTTCCTTATAATGATTGTGGCAATTTTCGCAATCATGTATTTCTTCATGATACGTCCGCAACAAAAGAAGCAGAAGGAAATCCAAAAATTCCGCAACTCCCTCGAACCGGGAATGGATGTCGTTACCTACGGAGGCATTCACGGAAAAATCAAGGAGATTGACGACGCAAAGAATGTCGTTGTGCTCGAAATTGCACGCGATGTAAAGATAACGGTAGAGAAGACCCACATCTTTGCAAACGCTGCAGCCACACAGCAAACACGCTGATTTCATTCGTCGGGGCATACCGTTGAAACCACAGGGCACACCGCCCCTGCCATAGGGCACACCGTTCGCCTTTCAAGGCTTGCAGTCCAAACCATAGGGCGCGTTGCCCAAACCGTAAGGCTTGCAGTCCAAACCATCGGGCGTGTTGTTCGTACCATAGGGCTTGCTGTTCAAACCAGATGGTTTGCCGTTGAAACTATAGGGCTTGCCCCGCCGACAATGCTTCATTATAACCGCCGCGCATAGCAGCTCGGGCGGTGCATATCGGTTGCGATGAAAATCAAGATAAACGTAAAAAACTTAAGGAGACTGTTTGCCAAAATTTGGAACAAGCAGTTCCTTAAGTTCTTGTTTTTTGTAGCCCTTTCCACCTGTTTCTGGCTTTTTCAGAACCTTAGTTCAAGCTACGAAATGGAGTTTGAAATTCCGGTGCGCCTTGTCAACGTGCCTGAAAGGGTTGTGATAACGTCGCCGCCTCAGACAAAAATGCGCGTAATGCTCAAAGACCACGGCTCAACGCTTTTGCAGTATCGCTACTTCATGGATTTTTCGCCCGTGGCCATAGATTTTTCGCAATACGACCAGCGCAGCGGACACGTTGCCATACTTACGCGCGAACTCATCAAACAAGTTTCAAAACAGCTCTCGTCTTCCACCCACGTCAGCAGTTACCGTCCCGACACGATAGAGTATTATTACAACTACGGCGCGTTCAAGCGTGTTCCCGTGCGGCTTCGCGGAAACTTCAAGGCCGGCGGGCAGATGCGTGTCTCGGGTGTTTCGCTTATTCCCGACTCTGTGAGCGTCTATGCCCTGCAGAGTGTGCTCGACACCATATCTGCGGCGTATACCACGGCTTTGGAGGTGAACTCCCTGCGCAGCGATACCGATTTCTCCGTGCCTATCCACGGAGTGAGGGGCGCGAAATTCATTCCGTCTCAGGTCAAGGCCAAAATTTATGTCGACATGATTACGGAGAAAACCGTCCAGGTGCCTGTGGAGATGGTGAATTTCCCGGCAACAAAGGTGCTGCGCACATTTCCGCCGCGTGTAAACGTAACGTTCCAGGTGGGCGCGTCGAAATACAACACGATAAATGCCGACAACTTTGTGATTGTGGTGAGCTACGACGAACTTCTCGACAACACCACGGGCAAGTTTGTGCCCAAGTTGAAGACTATTCCCAACGGCGCTTCGCATGTGAGGATTTCGCCCTCCGAGGTGGAATTTGTTATCGAGGATATTCTGTCGCCCGAGTGATATGAACGGCAGGATAAGGGTCGGAATCACCGGCGGGATAGGGAGTGGCAAAAGCTATGTGTGCCGTCTGCTCAAGGCGGAGGGCTTTCCCGTTTTCGATACCGACACTTCGGCGCGCGAAGAGATGTTGCACAACCAGCTCCTGCGCTCGCGGCTCAAATCACTCGTGTCGCCCGACGTATTCCGTGCCGACGGAGCACTCAACAAACCTGTTATCCGAAAGTTTCTTCACTCTTCCCCGCAAAATGCAGCCCTTTTCGACGGCGAGGTGCACCCTTGCGTCAGAACAAGGTGGCGCGAATGGGCGGAAAGCCAGGCATCGCCCGTGGTTTTCATGGAATGTGCGCTGCTCTACGAGGCCAATTTCCACACCGAGGTGGATTTCTCCCTGCTTGTCTCCGCTCCCGAGGATTTGAGGGTGCGCCGCGTGATGCAGCGCGACGGTATTCCCGAGTCCACGGTGAGGAAATGGATTGGCATGCAACTTTCGGAGGAGGAGAAGACAAGGCGTGCCGATTTCGTGATATGCAACGACGGCAACCGGGATTTGATGTCGCAAATCCGCCACGTTTTAGAGGCTGTTCAAGGGCGCGGACAGTAGGTTTTCGGGGGTAAATTTTCGCCTTTTGCAGGCTTCTGAAAATCAATGCGTTTGATGTGCCGAAAATTCCAAGGCATCTAATTTAAATTCCGGGCCATGAAATTTAAATTCCGACGCATCTAATTTCAACGAGATGCCTTGAAGTTTTTTTTGATATCCCGCATGGTTTTTCCGTAATGGCTTTTGGGGTGAAAAATAGGGCAGGTTCACACGTTTTTTGCCCCACAAAACGGGCACGTTCCCTTGTGGCGCAATTTGTGTCCGCATTTCCCGCAAACGTACCGGTACATGCGCTTTTTTCTGTACTCAACAAAGGCGAAATATGTATACACCACGAACAACGCATAACCCACATAGATCATCGTCAATGCGGCAAAAACCAGATAAACCACCATCATCATTCCTCCAAGCGAGAGCAGATAGGGCACGGCGTCGCTCTTGCCCATCTTGTGCCGCGCATCGTCGGCCGAGGCAAGCATAAGCAGAATCATAGACCAGAACCCCGTAATCATCAGAGCCAATATCGGGGGAACGATAAACGGGTTGAGCGTTGGGTGGAAGTAATATTCTTGCCACGTTTGCGGCACGAAATGCTGTATCGACGCATATACCATTGCTATCACAGCCACATTCACGCAAAGCAATGGGGGATAGATGCTGTCGATATCGTTGAAGTGCACAATCTTTGCCTTCTTGCGGCGAATGATACGCATCAGCACCACCGCCACGGCTATCACCGCCACACAGCAAAGCGCCACGGTGCGCCTGTTGCCGAAGGCGTGTATAAATTCCGAGATAGGGTCGTCGGGCACAACGCTTTTCAGCAGTTCATTCTCGCGCATCCAGCCTATGGTGTACTGGTCGCGCGCAATTTTCACCCACATGCTGTCCACGGTGTCGGTTGCGGCCTTTGCAATGTCGGCCACCACCACTCGGTCGCCCCTGTAAACCCACGCCGTGTCGCCGAGCGATTCCATGAGGTCGGCAGGCGATTGCGGCAGGAGCATAAGGCTGTCGCCCGTTACCTTGAAGTTGTAGTTTTCGGTATAATGGTGTGTGTAGGAAAACTCGATTGAGTCGCGCTGGCGTGGGGTGCAGTCCCATTTCAAGTCCACCTTGGGGCGCGGATATTCACACCCCGCGGCAACTATAAGCGTTGCCGCCAGCATTGCAAGGCGAACAAACAGTCTATTTCTCGGCATAAATCTTCATGATGCAGCATTTGCAGTCGAAATCCAGGCGAAACCGTCGTCCGTCGCCCAGTTTCAGGAAGAGATACGAGCGGTCGCTGCCTTTTTTCTTCAGACACATTCCTATCTCGTGGCGCAGGCAGTAGCGGCATGTCATGATTGGGGCGTCGGCAGGCGGATTGATTTCCCACGCCGGAGCCACTTGGGTTGCGCCGCAAAGCCTGTAGAATTTCTCGGCTTCCTTGTTGGCAATATTATATGAGTAGTCGGGATTCTCGTCTATGCCCACGGCGTTGCGCCTCACGGTTGCCGGCGTTCTCTTGCGGCTTTCCGCCACAATGGCATCGGTTATCTTGCGCCGCGCTTCGGCAAGCAGCGACGACGGAATGAAGTATTCGTCGCTCTCTATCGCAGCCCCGCCCAGGCCGAACGGTGTGCCGCCGAGTTTGGTCAGTTGTGCAATGATGTTTGTGCGTTGCGGTTGGCGCGCCGTCTCGTGGGGGAAATCTATCGTGGCTTCTCCGCGCCGCTGCAACTCGTCTGTGCCGGTCAATACGAAACCTCCGTCCTTCAGTGTGAGGCTGAAATCCACCGAGATGCGCCGCTCGGCCGACTGCCTCGCGAGGAGTTGCGAAAAACTCTCGTCGTGGTTGCGAAAAAGCGGCGTATGCTTGTGAATATCCTGCGGCATGGAGGCGGGATATAGCTTGCAGCCCTCCGCGCGGTTCACCCTGAAGCCACGAAGTTCGTCGTTGTCGTTGAAATAGCATAGCCCGTCGCCGTTGTTAAGCTTCTTGTGGCCCGAAACTATGATATGGCGCGCACCATATTCGCGTATTTCGCCCACGGGCTCGCCTATGCTTTTCGGCGTAGCGGGACAGGCGAGGCGCATAGTCCGTCCGTTCATGAAATAGTCGGTAAAGCCGCGGTTGAAACTCTTTTCCGGGTGGGGCGCAAACGACAGAGTGGTTTTTCCGGCCGATGCGCGCGCGTATTCCTGGCGTTTCGCGAAAATGGCGTCAAGTTTCGTGCGATACCAGGCGGTTATGTTTTTCACATACTCCGTATCCTTTAACCGTCCCTCTATTTTCAGCGAGCTCACACCGGCGTCAATCAAATCTTCGAGCCATTCCGTGCGGTTGAGGTCGCGTAGCGAAAGCAGGTGTTTCTGTCTTAGTATTTTTTGCCCGTTTTGTGTTTCGAGGTCAAAGGGCAGCCGGCAAAACTGCGCGCACTCTCCGCGGTTTGCGCTGCGGTTGAAACAGAACTGCGAGGCATAGCAGCGCCCGCTGTAGCTCACGCAGAGCGCACCGTGTATGAAAGCTTCGAGACGCATGGCCGGGCATTCTTCGTGGATAGCCTTGATTTCTTTCAGAGATAGCTCGCGCGCCAGAACAGCCGTGTCGAAACCTTCGCTGTAAAGCCGCTTGATTTTCTCGGGAGTGCGGTTGTCGCATTGGGTGCTGGCATGGAGCGCAACGGGCGGCATGTCGCCGCCAAGGAGTGCCGCGTCCTGAATGAGCAGAGCGTCCACGCCCGCGTTGTATAGCTCGTGCGCCATGCGGCGTGCCTCGTCCACTTCGCCGTCATAGAGAATGGTGTTGAGCGTGGCGTATACCTTTGCGCCGTAAACGTGTGCCGTGTCGGCAAGGTGCCTTATGTCGTCGATGCTGTTGGCTGCCGCTTCGCGCGCGCCGTATTTCGGCGCGCCTATATACACTGCGTCGGCGCCGTGGACTATTGCCGCGATTCCGGTGTCGGCATTGCGGGCAGGCGCGAGCAGTTCGATTTTTCGCTGTAGGGGAGCGCTCATTGTTTGTTCACGTAATAGTTGAGCCAATTGGAGTAGAAAGCGTCGGCAGCTCCGCGCCACGAATCGTTGATTCCCTTTTCGGGGCAGTTGTCAACGTAGTAATTCTCGGGCATGTCTATTTTCATTCCCCGTCCGAGGTCTCTGCGGTATTCGGTGTCGAGAGTTGTGGGAGAATATTCCAGGTGTCCCATCACGAAGAACTCGCTGCGGTTTTTCGGTTTTACGATGCCGACGCCCGAATCTGCGCCCTGCGCAAAAATCTCTAAGTCGTCCACTTTGTCGATGTCGCATTTCCTCACCTCGGTGTATCGGCTGTGGGGCATGTTGAACGTTTCGGGAATGCCGCGGAAGATAGGCAGGTTTTGCTTCATCAGTTTCTGTTCATACACCCCGAAGAGTTTTTTCTCCAGCGCGTATTTCTCCACGTGGTAGTGGTGGTAGAGTCCCACCTGCGCCCCCCAGCACAGATACACAGCCGAGCCTATCTCGGTGCGCGACCAGTCGAAAATCTCCGTCAGCTCTTTCCAGTATCTCACCTCCTCGAATGCTATCCTCTCCACCGGAGCGCCGGTAACTATCATGCCCTCGTATTGCTTCGAAGCCAGTTCGTCGAAGTTACGGTAAAAGGCGTCCATGTGCTCCTGAGGCGTGTTTTTGTACTGCTGTCCGCGTATCTTCACCGGCACAAGCTCCACCGGCAGCTCCGTCTTCGAGAGTTGCCGCGCTATGTCGTTCTCGGTTACTTTTTTAATGGGCATCAGGTTGAGCAGGAGTATTTTCAGAGTCTTCACCCCCGGCGCAATTTCGCTTGCGGGGTAGATGGTGATTCCCTCATGGGCAAGTTCGGAAATCGCCGGCAGGTTTTGGGGTACGTAGAGAGGCATTGCTATAAAGATTTTCCGACCTGCGAAACGCTGAAAGCCTTTCGCGGGAACGGTGTTGATGTATCGTTGCAAATTTACGCAAAATTCCCGTTTCTCCCGCCCATGCAAGCCGCGATTTTGCGCTTTTCGCTCCAGCCCCATGCCCCGCGCTGCATGTGCTTTGCCCTGCCGTTTTTCCTACAAGGCATCTCGCAAAAACTCCAAGGCCCGGAATTTAAATTCCGACGCATCTAATTTAAATTTCATGGCCCGGAGTTTTTCGCCCTGCGCAAGCCGTAAATTCCACCTCCGTTAGCGTTGCTATATAATATATATATGCGTGTGGCAAGATGCCGTTTCCGCGTTTTTTTGCCACGGGCTTTCTTGATTGCAAAGCCGGGATTTCAAAACACAAGGTTTTGGCTGTTAAGAATTTGTTTACTCGATAAAAAACTTTGCAATTGTTTTGTCTCTTTTATGGAATATACTTATTTTTGCACCTAAATATGGAATGGTAAGAATCGGGGCAACCCGCATTCCTGTTGCAATGTGTTTCTGTGAAAAGCAGTGCAACGCGGCTGAAAACCGCATTGCGACAACCGTTCCGGCGAAGAAATTTTGGATTGACAGACGAAGTGGATAATTTGGCGTATAAACTGAATAAAACCGCCTGTAAACAGGGACGGGTGATGCCTCAGAAGTTGATTAAAAGGGATTCGAACTAAACAGAAATCAGCATTAGTGAAAATGAAAGATGCAGCAATCGTAAAATTTGCTAACCGTGCACACAGTGCATGGGCTATAGGCTTTTTAGGCTGCAAAGAGTTGAACGGGAAATCCACCGATGCGAACAAAAGAGTACTAACAATTAAAATGACTAAATAAATAACAAATGATGAAGACTATTACAAGTTTTTTGTCTAAGGCTGTTCTTGCGATAGCAGGGATAGTGGCGTTTTCGTCCACGGCTTATGCACAAGTTTCGTGGAAAGGCTCGGATGTAACGACGCTTACGTCCAGCGACAAATTCTATCTCTACAATGTGGGTACGGGCAAGTTTGTGATTGCCGGCGGTCAGTGGGGAACTCAAGCCATGATGCGTTACACCACAGTGGGTACACGTATGCACTTGTTGGACGCCGGAAGTTCAAGCACCAATCAAATCGTTTCCAACTTGCAGGCTTCTATTGACGCGTCAAATGCAGTTTATCTTGGTGTGAACTATGTTAACTGGACTACTGTAGGCGCATGGAATGAGAAGTGCTCAAAGACTCTTGGCGTGTTTTTGGAAGCACAAGCATCGGTTTCGGAAGGTTTGAGTACAACAGCAACTCGTAATTTGACTTTTACAAAAGTGAGTGGCGATGAAACGAACGGCTA
Organism: bacterium; assembly: GCA_963660485.1. GTDB lineage: Bacteria > Bacteroidota > Bacteroidia > Bacteroidales > Bacteroidaceae > UBA6398. The sequence goes on from CAVKYH010000002.1 coordinate 169,601, forward strand.
TACCTATACTATTACGGAAAATATAAAGCGTGGTAGTAGTTCTAAAACGATGAAACTCGGCGCAGGCTGGGGTTTTGATGTAACTACTGGTACTGACGGTTCTGTGCTCCAGCGTGATTTCGTGGCTTTCACAGAGAAAACTTCAATTGACGATGATTACGAAAAACTTTATCAGTGGAAATTCGTTACCTTGAAAGAGATGATGAATTATTATATGAAGGCAGATTTGGCTGAATACGGAACTTTCAATGCTAATGCTTCCTATTTGCTTAGCGATCCCTTCTTTGAGCGCGGTAATACCGACTTCAGTGCATGGAATACGAGCAGCACTGCAAGCGGAAACACTTACAGATATAATTGGTTCGCTTCTACTACGGAGAAAGACTCGACATCTGGCGGCGTTATCTATGAAAAAAGTGGCAGTCCTAAGATTAATTCTGCTACGACAACCGACCAGCCGTGGGATACGTTTGTTTTCAAGAAACTTGAATTCAATTCAAAAACATATGGTCCCTATACCTACGCTATTGTAGAGGGTAAAGGTTCTGCTACGCAGAGTTTCACCGTGCCTGAGGGCGGTGCCGGCGTGATAGAATTGTTGGCAGTAGGTTTCTTCAACGGTCCTGAAGCAAATGCGCCTTCAATTACTATTTCTACAAGCGCTGGCGAAACTGCTACCGTGAAACTTAAAACCGCAGACTATACTAAATATCAGAGCGGACAGGACACCTTGTCTTCCAATTGGCTCGCAGGCGTAGTGGGAAAGACTATCTACGAAAATAAAAATGAAGCATACACGGTTTCGGCTTCGGTTTATGCAAATGTTGGCGATGTCGTAACTGTTACTATTTCCAAGCCGGGCGCAACGCGGTCGGACGCAATTACAAGCAATGGTCGTTCTTATTACTACGACACCGACTTCACGGCAATCGACCACGTGGCAATTCACTACCTCGGTCCCAAAGTATTTTCTCTTGAAGACGACCGCACAAGCGATAACTACATGAGAAACCTCAGTGAGGAAACTGGTAAAAACGTTACCACACTTTTGGCACGCTCTTTCACTGTTGGCGAATGGAACTCCTTGGTTCTTCCTGTTAACGTTACTTCTGCGGTAGCAAGAGACGCTTTCGGCGATAGCGTGAAGATTGCAGAATTGAGCGGTGTAGGTACAGAATCAAATGGTCAAAACAGTCTTGACTTCAAGTCAGTGGATCTTGACAAAGTAACAACGGCAATTCAGGCGGGACACGTTTATCTCATCAAGCCTATAAAGGAGCCTGTTGCCAGAACTTACAAGCCATATAAAGAAGATGGTACACAAAGTACTACGGAGACGGTTACTAAAGACACCTACAATCTCGGTATCTATAGCCTCAATGGTGCAAACTTGCCGGATATGGATGCAGATTCTATCTCCTCTGACAATAGAGTTAAAGCTCACGGTACATTTATTAAACTTGAAAACGGTTGCCCCGTCGGCTCATATGTATACCGCAAAGGCGATGTTTATCACCTCCAGAGCGATATGACGATAAAAGGCTTCCGTGCATGGTTTGAGGATATCACTCCAGAACAGAAAGGTATCAGCAATTCTGTGAAATTCGACGGTGGCGAGATAACCGGTTTGAACAAGATAATTTCAGAAAAGAAAGCTACGGGTAATATATATACAGTTGACGGTGTTGTTGTACGAGTTGGTGCAACTTCTTTGGAGAACCTGCCCGCAGGTACATACATCTTCAATGGTAAAAAGTATCTTGTAAAGTAAATCATTAAACACAACAGAAAATGAAGATTACATATATAAAGCCCGAAGTAAAGAATATTGAGTTTTCTCTTGGAAGCCCGTTCCTGAACATCAGCAAGAACTCAGTTGACGGTGATCCTGTAAAAGACAACAAAGAGGAAAACCCTGACGAGATTGACTCTCGTAAGAACGAATCCGGTTGGGATTTCGATTGGTAAAATCGGATTCCTGATAGGAATAGAAAATACGCGCAAACACCTCTGCACGCCTGTAAAAATGGCGTGTGGGGGTGTTTCTGTATAAGACGGAGCACGAAAAACGCGGAAAAATCACCAAAAATGGTGATGATTTCGCCGTTTTAAGGCAGTGGGTGGTGAGCGCATGCGCCGCCACGTGGAAACGATAAGACGACTTGGAAAAAAACACAAGGCATCTCGTGAAAATTAGGTCTGACCTAATTTAAATTCCAAGGCATCTAATTTAAATTCCGGGCCACCTCGTAAAAACGAAAAGGCACCGCGTTTCCCGCCGCAGGCAATGCCGTGATAATTTGGCTATTAACCAAAAATACAAGATATGAGAAAAAGACTACTTAAATTGAGTGTCCTGGGACTGCTGGCGTTCCCCGCGGGAGCATATGCGCAGCTCACTCTGGAAACTCAGGAACTTGCAAATCCCGACAACGAGCCGGCACCCGTACACCCCGTGCCGAGCGAAAGGCAACTGCTTTGGAACGAAACGGAATTCTACGCCTTTTTCCATTACGGCATGAACACCTACACCGACGAGGAGTGGGGCTACGGAAACGAGAGCGAAACCACTTTCGCTCCCACGCAAATCCCCAACCCCAAGCAATGGCTCACGGCATGCAAGGCGGCGGGAATGAAAGGCGGAATAGCAGTGGTGAAACATCACGACGGTTTCTGCCTCTGGCCCACTTCGACCACCACGCACAACGTGTCGAAGAGTTCAAACTACGGCAAACAGACAAATATCCCCGAAACCTTTGCCGCCGCAGCAAAGGAGCTCGACATGAAATACGGCTTCTACGTTTCGCCATGGGACAGAAACAGCAGCAAATACGGCACGCAAAGCTACATCGACGACGTGTTTATCGCGCAATGCGAGGAACTCGCACAGTATGGCGACGACCAGTTTGAGATGTGGTTTGACGGCGCAAACGGCGGCAACGGATACTATGGCGGCAAGAATACCACGATAAGCATCGACCGCTATGTTTACTACGACGTGCCCAATCTTCGCTACAAGGTGCACAGCCTGGCCAAAAACTGTGTGATGTGGGGCGTGGGAGGCGAGGCCCGCTGGATAGGAAACGAGGACGGCGTGGCCGGCGAAACCAACTGGGGAATGCACCCCTGGGAGGAAAGCACGAGCACATGCCCTTACGGTGTGGAGGACTACTGGCTTTGGAATGCCGGCGAGAGCGATGCAAAGGCTACTACCGGCGGCTGGTTCTGGCACAGCACCGAGAGCGTGAAATCTGCGTCCGCACTATTCAAAATATATATGGAGACCGTGGGCCGCAACTCCACTCTCATTCTCAACTTTCCGCCCAACAAGGCCGGCGTGCTGCCCGATGCCGACGTGAATGTGCTTACTGAACTCGGCGAGATGATGACCACGCGCTTCGGCACAGACCTCGCGCTCAACAAGACCGCCACCGCTACCGCCACAAGGCAGTCGGGGGCAAGCAAGAGCTATGATGCTTCAAACGTGTGCGACGGCGACAAGGATTCCTACTGGGCTACCGACGACGACGTTACTTCGGCTTCGGTTACAGTGGACTTGGGGAGCACACAGACCATACATTATGTTACCTTGCAGGAATATATCAAGAAAGGACAGCGCGTAAAGGGATTCAATATCCAATACAGCACCGACAACTCCTCGTGGAAAACACTCGGCAGCGGAGTTACGATGACTACCATAGGATACAAACGCATCATTCCCGCCAACGGCAGCACTTCAAACAGCTACTCGAGCGGAGTGAATGCGCGCTACGTAAAAGTAAATATCACATCGAGCAAGGCATGTCCGCTGCTCCATACCATATCAATCTTTTAATCAGGAGGACAAAGCATGAAAAATAAAATATTGACCTTGGTATTCGCAGCAATGTCGCTTAACGCTGCGGCGCAAACCGATATCACATTCGACAGCAACGACTACAAGAGCGTGGGAGTGTATGACACTTGGGAAGAATCGCCTTTCCGCACAGGCGCGCTCGCAGGAAATGCAAAAGTGGTGAAGAATCCTTTCACCTCTACCACAGGCGTGCAAAACTCTACCGACAGCATTCTCGGCGTGCAGCGTTCGCGTTTCGGCAGCAACACCTTCGGTGTGCGCGTGGACCTGAACAGCGCAATCGCCACCTCGGAAACTACGCAGTATGTCCATGCCCTTATCTACAAACCCAACACCTCGTCGGTAATGCTCGTGGGATTGGGCAAACGCGAATCGTTCTCCGACGAACCTACTACGGTGGAGCAATTCTGGGTAACATCGAAATATACACCCAAAGCCAACCAGTGGTGCGATATGGTGTTCCCGATTAAAACGGTAACGGGCGTGAAAATCTACAGCTGGGTCATCGTGCCCGACTTGGCGTCTCCCCACACGCTCACAAGCGACTACGCCTGCTATGTGGACCAGATTGCGGTAACTTCAAGCTCTTCGCAACGCACGGGACCGTTCAACAGCGACACTACTCCCGACCCCGACCCAAGTGAAGACACTACGGCAATCTACGGAGTGAACTTCGACAAAACCCAGACCAATACCCGCGAAACCGACAACGGCAGCGGAATCCGCTACCTCAAGGGCGTGAGCCTGGCAGGCGACGAAGGTACGCAGTCGTACACTCCAGATACAACCGACGAGCTTTACCATTTGGTTTACAAGGATGCCGCCGAAACTGTAACGTTCAACGTGAAAGCCGGAAGCACTTACACACCGTCTGTAAGCTACCAAGGCGACTGGATGCACGCATATGCTTATATCGACTACGACAATGACGGGCAATTTACTCCCGTGTTGTCCAACGGAAAGAACGCAAGCGGAAGCGAAGCTGTGTCGTATTCCGGATATAATCCCAGCAGCGAGAACACGATATACAACAGCAGCGGAACGACAATGACCGGAAGTTCGAGAAACACGCTTAGCATGCCGTCTTTCACCATTCCATCTTCAACCAAGCCCGGTATCTATCGCATGCGTTTCAAGGTAGACTGGAACTGCATTGACGCCGGCGGCGGCGACGGAAGCAATACGGTAAACATGCAGAGCATCATCGACAACGGCGGCGGCATCGTGGACGTTCTTCTCAACGTTCATGACGACAATGTGGCGGTTTCGGCGCAACACCGCAACGGTTCGATTACCGAATCCGACGGCTCGGATCTCCGCTCTACCACCACGTTCAACCAATCGTTCGGCGTTTTGGTAAGCCCTGCGCCCGGATTTGAAAACGGAACCTTGGTTGTGAAGCACGGATACAACCTTAGCGGCGAACAATACGTGAACAACAACCGCCAGTGGCAGCAAATCACCTACACGGCCGACCTGCTCGGCAGCGACGGCTCTGTTACCATTCCGGCCGAGGCTGTTGACGGCGAGGTGAACCTGATTGGAAATTTCGTGGAGCAGCAATATCTTTCGCTCTACGATACCGAAGCGATGCCCACCGATCAATATGGCAAACAGAACGTAGTATTTTCGCGCTCCTTCAGTACAAAAAATTACAACACCGTGTGCCTCCCTTTTTCGCTCACCGAGGAACAGTACAAGGCGGCCTTTGGCGATGACACCAAGGTATATGTTTACAGCAACAACAACAGCGAGGGAAACATTTACTTCTACAGCGCAAAGAAAATAAAGGCCAACGTCCCGTTTCTAATGACTACTTCCACAACTTCAAACACTTTCCGCTTTACCGACGTAACTCTTGTTGAAGGCGACCCGGTTACCGAAGGTACCGACTATGACTTTGTGGGAAACTACGCCGGCTCGATTCTTTTGCCAAGCGGTACGTATTTCATCAACTCAAACAAGATTTACCAGTCAATAGGTTTGAGCAAAATGAAAGGCTATCGCGCGTATATCCGTCCCCACAGCGCAAGCGCGTCTACCAAGCTAAATCTTTATGTTGACGGAACGCTCACGGGAATCGACCAAGTTGTTATCTCTGACAACGACCCCGCTTCGGTTTACACCACCGATGGTATAGAACTTTCCGAGAAGGCTAAACTTCAAAAGGGCGTGTATATCAAGGGCGGCAAGAAAGTGATTACAAAATAACCCACACAATAAAAAGAATATGAGCAAAAAGAAATATAACGTTCCTTCAGTGAACGCCATACAGCTTGATACCGATTTTATGCTGAATTTGACGGTGGATAGCAGTAGCGGCGGCTCTAAGATAGAGAGTGGAGGAGTAGACAAAGAAGGTATGGAGGCAGATTCCCGCAAAAAAGAAACAGGCGATTCCTGGAGTTGGGAATAACTGCTGAGGTAAAACTTAAAATGTAGCTGTCAACCTTTCTGCGCCAAGTCATGGCGTGGAGAGGTTGACTGTTTTTATGCCCCGGAATTGCCGTATTGGCGGCGGCAGACGGCATACTGAAAAAACAGAAATATATGCCGAAAATCTTTTGCCGCATCTCGCAAAAACTCCGACGCATCTAATTTAAATTACATGGCCCGGAATTTAAATTTGGTGGCCCGGAGTTTTTCCGCCATGCGCAGCATGGTTTTTGGCTTGCGGCACGAGGCGTCTGACATGCGGAAAAATGCTTACGTTTAGGCTCGCGAAACGCCGTAAACAAGGCGTGCGGGAAGCCAGTGGGTATATCGTTTTTACGATGTCATACATTATTCAAACGATGTCAGACATTATTCAAACAATGTCAGACTTTATTTAAATAATATCAGATATTGTTTTTCACGATATGGCCCGGAGTTTTTACGCTCTTCTTTGTCCCGTTTTTCACGTCCCGAAAATAAATGCCAATATATTGGGCTATTTGTTTGTAATTAAATAATTTTCTTTATATTTGCAACTCGTTCTAGTACTACAAAGGATTAATTTTTTATCTAACTAACTCAATAAGACAAATGTTCCCAAAGAAAAAACACCTGATGCTTGTAGCTTTTGCTGCAATAGCTATGATGATGGGCTCGTGCTCAGACGACACGTCTGAATCCTCACCTTCGGTTAATCCTACCGAAAAACAGTTTACAGCCTTGACCAACAGTTCTATCAGCGAGTTTCTGGCTTATGCCAAGAACCCACGCTATGGTTACCACCTCGAAAAAGCCAAGGCATATCTCAAAGCCTGGGCTGAAGAACACAACTTCACTTTCAATTCCGACGAGTATGACAACGTGTGGATAGACGTTCCCGCCAACAAAAAGTCGATGGAATCTTTCCCCAAAGTGATATTGCAGGGACACACCGACATGGTATGCGCATCGCTTCCCGGAGAGTCTTACGACTATACCGTTGACGTGGGCACTCCCTACTACGAAGGCAATTTGCTTAAAGGACGCGGCATAAATCTTGGCGCTGACGACGGTATCGGCGTGGGCATGGCGCTTGCCATTGCCAGTTCCAACATCGCCCACGGCCCGCTGCGTTTGCTCTTCACCGCAAACGAGGACTACGGTATGGAAGGCGCGATAGGTCTTGCGCCCGAAGTGCTCGACACCGACTACCTTATAAATATCGACGAGGAGGAGGTAGGAAAAATTTCCGTGGGTTGCCTCGGAAGCTACACCATAGAGTTTACCAAAGCATACATTCCGGTAGCAATCCCGTCAGACAGCAAGGTTTTTGTGCTTGACGTAACCGGACTTCGCGGCGGACACAGCGGCGTGATGATAGGCGAGCACCATTTGAGCGCCGCTACAATGACCGCTTCGGTGGTGAAAAATGCCATTGCACCCGTTGGCGGAAATGTTCTGAACATCACCTGCGGCATAGCAGTGAATGCAATTGCCAACATCACCCAGATACATTTCGCCGTGGCGGCAGACAAGGCCGACGAATGCAAACAGGCAATCGACAAAGTGATAGCAGATTTCAAGAAAGAATATCCCGATGAGCCCGGCCTCACTTATGAAATTGTCTCCAGAGAGTTGACTTCCGGCGATGCGGCTTGCCCCGCCCTGTTCAACGAGGATTTGGCGAAATTCTTCGAGACAATGCCCCAGGGAGTTGTGGAGCAAGAAGGAACGCTGCCCACAAAATCAGGCAACATAGGCAAGATAACCCTTGCTGACGGCAACTTGATTATCGACAACATGATACGTTCTTACAGCGACGACTGGCTCGATGAAGAAAAGACGCGTCAGATTTCAGAAGGCAACGCCATTGGCATGAACGCCGGGATTAACGGAAGCGTGCCCGCCTGGGACACTCCGGGAGTAAGCCCGTTCAAAGAAATGATGCTCAAATATTATAAGGAGTCCTACCCCACAGCCTACACCGACAAGGCAAAAGGCGGACTGGAATGCGCTTACTTCATACTCAAGCGCCCCACGATAAATTCCGTATCGGTAGGCCCGCAGGTTGACGGCGCACATTCCATAGACGAATCGCTCGACGTAACAACCGTGAAGCCTTTGCTGAAAGCTATTGTGAACACTTTGCAGCATATAGGCGAGATAAAATAAAATCAATCATTCCATAACGAAAGATGTCTTCGGCAACCCAACAGGCTAACGAAGACATCTTTCGTTTTATATCAGGCGGCATGCAAACAAGGCCGGAAACAGCGCAGATTATATGCTCCGTGTGGCAGAAACTACGCCCTCGGGCGCGGCGCAGATACAAATACGGCTCATTCCGGCGCGGAGTGTGCAAAAACTCAACCTTTTTGCTACTCGTCTTAATGAATTTTGTTACCTTTGCAGCCGTTAAAAACTAGTTTTCATTTTAATAAATTATTAACATACTACAATGAACTTCACCATGCTTGTAACGGCTGCCCTCACGGGTCTGTTGTTCGTGCCTTTGGTAGTAACGATAGCAGTGCTTATCGGGCCAAGGTCGTTCAATGCCCAAAAGGAAGAGCCTTACGAATGCGGTATTCCTACGCGCGGCAAGACTTGGATGCAATTCCGTATAGGTTATTACCTTTACGCAATTCTCTTTCTCATGTTCGACGTTGAAACAATGTTTCTCTTTCCGTGGGCGGTAGTTTTGCGCACACTCGGAGGAGTAGGAATAGTCAGCGTATTGTTTTTCTTGTTCATCTTGGTATTAGGCTTGGCATACGCCTGGCGGAAAGGAGCTTTGGAATGGAAATAAAGAAGCGTGCCAAGATAAAGTCTATTCCTTACAATGACTTCAAGGACAACGAGACTTACGAAAAATTAGTTGCGGAACTCAACGCCGGCGGCGTGAACGTTCTCGTGAAACCCTTAGACGACCTGATTGACTGGGGACGTAGCAATTCGTTGTGGCCTCTCACCTTTGCCACAAGCTGCTGCGGTATCGAGTTTATGGCTGTTTGTGCAGCCCGCTACGATATCGCACGTTTTGGCTTTGAGGTAACCCGAAACAGCCCCCGTCAGGCCGATGTTATCCTGGTGTGCGGAACAATCACCACCAAGATGGCTCCGGTATTGAAGCGTCTCTACGATGAAATGGCAGACCCAAAATATGTTGTGGCCATAGGCGGCTGCTCCATATCGGGCGGACCATTCACTAAGAGCTATCATGTGTTGCAGGGCGTGGACCAGATTATCCCCGTTGACGTTTACGTTCCGGGCTGTCCCCCACGTCCCGAAAGTTTTCTCTATGGCATGATGCAGCTACAGCGCATCGTGAAAATTGAAAACTTCTTCGGTACTACCAACCGCAAACAAAAAAGACCCAAGGAGGACAAGGCATGAAAATAGATATAAGAACTGTAGAACCCTCACAGCTCAAGGCTGAAATGCTCCGCCTGCGCAACGAGGAGAAAATGGATTTCCTTGAAAACCTCATAGGTATGGACTGGGGCGAGGAAGGCGGACTGGGCGTGGTATACATGCTCATGTCTACCGTAACAGGCAAGCGCGAAAACATTCGCTGCGCAACCACCGACCGCAACCAGCCCGTGATTCCGAGCGTGAGCGACCTTTGGGACATTGCCAATATCTACGAGCGCGAAGCCTATGACTTCTACGGCATAATCTTTGCCGGACACCCCGACATGCGACGCATTTTCCTGCGCGAAGACTGGGTGGGCTATCCCATGCGCAAGGACAACGATCCTATCAAGGACAATCCGTTTGATCCGAAACACATGACCAACGAGCCGCTTGCCGACACGACGAAAGAGTATGAACTTTTGCCCGACGGCACACTCAAGACAAAGGAAAATGTGATTTTCGACGAGGACGACTACGTGGTGAACATCGGTCCCCAGCACCCGTCCACCCACGGTGTGCTCCATTTTCGCGTGGCATTGAACGGCGAGCTTATCAAGCGTATCGATCCCGTTTTGGGATATATCCACCGCGGCGTGGAGAAGCTCAACGAGGTTCTTACATATCCGCAAACGCTTGCGCTCACCGACCGTCTCGACTATATCTCGGCACAGCAAAGCCGCCATGCCCTTTGCGCTTGCATTGAGCAGGCTATGGAAATCGAGGTAAGCGACCGCGTGAAAGTTATCCGCACCATAATGGACGAACTTCAGCGTATCGATTCCCACCTCTTGTTCTTTGGCTGTCTTTGCCAGGACCTCGGTGCTACTACGGCATTCCTCTACGCATTCCGCGACCGCGAGAAGATTCTCGATATCTTTGAGGAAACTTGCGGCGGACGCCTTATTATAAACTACAATATGATAGGCGGCGTGCAGTATGACCTGCACCCCAATTTCCAGAACCGTGTTAAGGAATTCATCACGATAATGCGCAAGAATATCCAGGAATACTATGATATCTTTGCCGACAACGTGATTGCCCATAACCGTCTCGACGGAGTGGGAACGCTTACAAAGGAACAGATGATTTCGTATGGTTGCACCGGCGGTAGCGGTAGAGCTTCGGGCTGGAGCAACGACGTGCGCAAGCACGAACCCTATGGCGCATACGACCGTGTGAATTTCAACGAAATCGTTCTTGAGGACGGCGACAGCTATGCTCGTCTTATCGTTCGTCTGCGTGAGATTTTGGAGAGCCTTTCGATTATCGAGCAACTTGTAGACAATATTCCCGAGGGTAATTTCCGCGAGAAGACCAAGCCTATAATCAAGGTGCCCGAAGGTACATATTATAATGCGGTAGAGGCATCGCGCGGACGCTTCGGTGTGTTCCTTGAAAGCCATGGCGACAAATCACCCTATCGTCTGCACTATCGTGCCACTGGATTGCCGCTTGTGGCTATTATGGATACTGCCTGCAGAGGCGAGAAGATTGCCGATTTGATTTCTATCGGCGGCACACTCGACTATGTGGTGCCTGATATCGACCGCTAACATATTAATAAAGAAAAGATATGTTTGACTTTAGTATAATAACAAACTGGTTCGACGGACTTTTGCGCTCGGTGCTCCCCGGTTGGGGCGCGCTGCTCGTGGAGTGTGTCGTTGTGGCGTTGGCAGTAATCACGCTCTACGCCCTCTTTGCAATATTCCTTATATATTTTGAACGCAAACTCTGCGCGTTCTTCCAATGCCGCCTCGGGCCTAACCGTGTAGGTAAATGGGGACTCTTGCAGGTGTTTTCCGACGTGTTCAAGATGCTTACGAAGGAAATCATTTTCTTGAAAAACACCGACAGACTGGCTTACGCCATTGCTCCTGTCATGGTGATCCTTGCTTCGTTTCTTACATTCTCGTGCATTCCTTGGAACAAGGGAGCGCAAGTGTTGGACTTCAATGTGGGGGTATTCTTCTTCCTTGCTGCTTCATCGCTCGGAATTGTAGGTATTCTGCTTGCCGGTATCGGTAGCCAGAACAAGTATTCTCTTATCGGTGCAATGCGTGCCGGTGCTCAGATAATCAGCTATGAACTTTCAATCGGCATGACCATGCTTACGGTAATCGCCCTGACTGGTACTATGCAGTTCTCTGGAATTGTAGAGAGCCAGGCTGATTGCTGGAACATTGTGAAAGGACATGTGCCTGCCATTATCGCATTCATTATATATCTGATTGCCGGTAATGCAGAGTGTAACCGCGGTCCTTTTGACCAACCTGAAGCAGAAAGCGAACTTACAGCCGGATACCATACAGAGTATTCCGGTATGAATTTTGGCTTCTATTATCTTGCCGAGTACCTCAACTTGTTTATATGCGCGAGTATCGCCGCTACCATATTCCTTGGCGGTTGGATGCCTTTGCATATTGGCGTTGAAGGCTTCGATAGCGTTATGGACATGATTCCCGGAGTTGTATGGTTCGTGGCTAAGGCTGTGTTTGTAACGTTCCTCTTGATGTGGGAACGCTGGACTTTCCCGCGCTTGCGTATTGACCAACTGCTCAATCTTGAGTGGAAATATCTTATCCCCATCTCCATGGCTAATCTTGTGCTGATGGCACTCGTGTCGCAGTTTGGACTTCATTTTTAATACCTATAAATGATTTTGATATGAAGCAAAATAGAAGTTATATAGGAGGAATTGTTTGGGGTGTTAAAACCCTTTGCGTGGGATTGAAGACCACGATGAGGGAACTTTTTACAAAGAAAATAACGGAACAGTATCCAGAAAATCGTAACGAACTCAAGATGTTTGACCGTTTCCGTGGAAGCCTCACAATGCCTCATAACGAGAAGAATGAACATAAGTGTGTGGCTTGTCATCTTTGTGAAATGGCGTGTCCCAACGATTCTATACATATCGTTCACGAAATGGTGGAAACTGAGGACGGTAAGAAAAAGCGTGTTCTCAAAGAGTACGATTATAATTTGGGCAAATGTATGTTCTGCATGCTTTGTGTAAATGCTTGTGCTCATCACGCGATAACCTTTGACCAAAGTTTCGAAAATGCTGTGTTTGACCGCAACAAACTGAACCTTCGTCTCAATCATGAAGGTAGCAGATTGGAAGAACGTCCTGCGCCTGTTCGTCCGGCAGTGGCTAAGCCTGCAGTTGAGCCTAAGGCACAACTTACAGCCGACAATGCAGACAGTAACAAACAATCGGCAGCCAATAGCTAAAACAATATAGATCATGAATGCAGAAAATGTAATATTTTATATACTTGCCTTTGCGATTCTTGCTTTCTCCGTGCTCACGGTTACAACAAAGCGAATAATCCGCTCGGCAATGTTCTTGTTCTTTACCCTGTTGGGTACGGCAGGATTGTATTTCCTTTTGGGCTATACTTTCTTGGGCTCTGTTCAGATGATGGTTTATGCTGGTGGTATCGTGGTGCTTTTTGTGTTTTCGATATTGCTTACAAGTGCCAACAATGAGAAACTACAAGAGTTTAAACTTGGCAAACTCTTTGCGGCGGCAGTTGCGAGTTTTCTCGGAGCAGCAATCGTTCTGTTCATAATCATCACCCACAACTTCAAAGACGCTATTACCAATCTTGTTCCAGATGAAAATACTACATCAATAGAAACAATCGGACAGAACATGCTCTCTTTTGAGAAATATGGTTATGTACTTCCGTTCGAAGCTGTCAGTATCTTGCTTTTGGCGTGTATTGTGGCTGGATTGATAATTGCACGTAAAAGATAATAAGGAGGATTTATAATGGTACACTTGGAATATTTCTTGATACTTTCAGCCATTATGCTTTTCATAGGTATTTATGGCTTTCTTACACGGCGTAGTACGCTTGCCGTGTTGATTTCGGTGGAACTCATGCTTAATGCCTCCGACATCAACTTCGCGGTATTCAACCGACTTCTTTATCCTGCCGGTCATGAAGGGTATTTCTTTGCCCTATTCTCTATAGCAATATCTGCAGCAGAGACGGCTGTCGCGATAGCAATAATGATTGCCATCTACCGCAATGTGCGTAGCATTCAGCTCAATCACATCAAAAACTTGAAATGGTAGTATTAATCTAAAAGCATATAATTCTTATGGAATACTTGTATACATTTTTGATATTACTACTGCCGTTCTTGTCGTTCCTCTTTCTCGGATTGCTTGGCAAATATCTGAGCCATCGTACTGCGGGACTTGTAGGAACAGCAGTGCTCACAGTGGTTGCGCTTCTTTGCTATTATACGGCATATAATTATTTCACGACTCCGCGTACAGCAGAAGGCGTTTACGAAACGATCATAGCGTTCAATTTCCCATGGCTTCCGTTCTTCTATAACGGTTTGTCTTTTGACATTGGCTTTATGATAGATCCGATTTCCGCAATGATGCTTGTGGTTGTCGGTACTGTTTCTCTCGGCGTTCACATATATTCTTTCGGGTATATGCACGGGGAGCGTGGTTTTCAACGTTTCTATGCTTACTTGAGCCTCTTTACTATGTCTATGCTCGGACTTGTCGTAGCTACCAATATCTTCCAGATGTATTTGTTTTGGGAGCTCGTCGGCGTGTCTTCGTATTTGCTCATAGGTTTCTATTATACTCAGCCTGCTGCGGTTGCTGCTTCGAAAAAGGCATTTATCGTGACGCGTTTTGCAGACCTTGGTTTCTTGATAGGCATCCTTATCTACGGTTACTATTGCCAGACATTCAGTTTTGACTTCACTGCCAATTCCGACAAAATTGCCGCAGGCGCGTTTATGCTTCCTGCTGCGTTGCTACTTATGTTTGTGGGTGGTGCAGGTAAGAGTGCAATGTTCCCGTTGCACATATGGTTGCCAGATGCAATGGAGGGTCCTACGCCTGTTAGTGCCTTGATTCATGCAGCAACAATGGTTGTTGCTGGTGTGTTTCAGGTAGCACGTATGTATCCGCTTTGGATTACTTATGCTCCCGATGCGTTGCATATAGTAGCTTATGTTGGTGCGTTTACTGCATTTTATGCAGCCGCTGTGGCTTGTGCCCAATCAGATATCAAACGCGTCTTGGCATTTTCAACGATTTCGCAGATAGCGTTCATGATGGTTGCTCTCGGTGTTTGCACGGAATATGTAACTGGACACGAACATCCGGGTAGTGTAGGCTATATGGCAGCAATGTTCCATCTATTTACCCATGCAATGTTTAAAGCCTGCCTATTCCTTTGTGCGGGTGCAATTATTCATGTGGTTCATAGCAATGAAATGTCAGCCATGGGCGGAATGCGCAAGTACATGCCATTTACTCATATAACATTTCTTATTTCCTGCCTTGCCATCTCTGGTATTCCTCCGTTCTCGGGATTCTTTTCCAAGGATGAGATACTTGCAGGGTGTTTCGCTTTCAGTCCTGTGATGGGTTGGATTATGACCGTGATTGCCGCTATGACTGCATTCTATATGTTCCGTCTCTACTATGGTATTTTCTGGGGTACGGAAAACAAGAAACTTCACGAGGAAATGCACATGCACGAGGCTCCGAAGGTTATGACATTCCCGCTTATTTTCCTTGCGATTGTAACGTGCGTGGCCGGTTTCATTCCTTTTGGACACTTTGTGAGTGCAGACGGTATGTCTTATGATATTCACCTCAATTGGACGGTGGCCGGTACAAGTATCGTAATAGCAGTTGTGTCTATTCTTCTTGCTACTTACATCTACAAGGGGGAGAAACAGCCAGTTGCAGAAGCTCTTGCTACCAAATTTTCTTCGCTCCACAAATGGGCATACCATCGTTTCTATATGGACGAAGTTTATCAATTTGTTACTCACCGTATTATTTTCGCTCATATCTCCAAACCGTTCGCTTGGTTTGACAAACACGTCGTAGACGGCATTCTTAATGGTCTTGCCACAGGGTCTCATCGCGTGAGTTACCTTATACGTGGTTTCCAAAGCGGCGAAATACAGCAATATGCTTATGTGTTTTTGATAGGTGCACTCGTACTCGTGTTGATATTAATACTCTAACCCTGATAAAACGTTAATATAGATATGTTTCCATTACATTTATTTATAATAATACCTGTTCTGATGCTTCTTTTCCTTTGGTTAGCCAAGGGAGTGAAGGCTGTAAGGGGTGTTATGGTTACAGGTGCGAGTGCACTGCTTGTCAGCGCCATCACCTTGGTAGTTATGTATCTCAAGGCGCGCCATGCAGGTGCTACCGAAGAGATGCTTTATACAATGAACTATACCTGGTTCGCACCGCTCCACATCAACTACTCGGTTGGCGTTGACGGAATTTCTGTGGCAATGTTGTTGCTTTCATCAATAATAGTATTTACTGGTACATTTGCATCATGGCGAATGAAACCTCTTACCAAAGAATATTTCCTCTGGTTCACCCTTTTGTCTTTGGGTGTGTTTGGCTTCTTTGTGTCAATCGACCTCTTTATGATGTTTATGTTCTATGAAATTGCGCTTATCCCGATGTATCTTCTCATTGGTTACTGGGGTTCGGGACACAAAGAATATTCTGCAATGAAGTTGACCCTTATGCTTATGGGTGCTTCGGCGCTTTTGATGTGTGGCATCTTCGGAATATTCTATGGTGCAGGCGGTCAAACATTCAATGTTCTTGATTTGGCAAACCATACCAATGGTGCACACGCTATTCCTGTAGGTCAGCAATACATTTGGTTCCCGCTTACATTTGTAGGTTTTGGCGTGTTGGGTGCGATGTTCCCGTTCCATACATGGAGTCCCGATGGCCATGCTTCTGCGCCTACAGCAGTTTCAATGCTCCATGCCGGAGTGCTCATGAAACTTGGAGGTTACGGTTGTTTCCGCATAGCCATGTTCCTTATGCCTGAGGCAGCCCAGACTCTTGGCTGGATTTTCTTGGTTGTAATTTGCATCGGCGTGGTTTACGGAGCTTTCTCTGCTTGCGTACAAACCGACTTGAAGTATATAAACGCTTACTCTTCGGTTTCCCACTGCGGCCTTGTGCTTTTTGCAATCCTTATGATCAACCGCACAGCAGCTACGGGCGCAATTCTTCAGATGCTTTCCCACGGATTGCTCACAGCGTTGTTCTTTGCTTGTATCGGTATGATTTACCATCGTACCCATACTCGCGACGTTCGTGAGTTGAGCGGTCTTATCCGCATCATGCCATTCATTTGTGTCTGCTTCGTGATTGCCGGTCTTGGAAACCTTGGTCTTCCCGGATTCAGCGGTTTCGTTGCCGAGATGACAATTTTCGTAGGTTCGTTCCAGCAGGCCGATACACTCCACCGCGTTCTCACAATTCTTGCTACCACAAGTATCGTGATAACCGCTGTGTTTGTTTTGCGAATGGTGGGCAAGGTGATGTATGGTGTCTGCACCAATGAGAATCATCTCAAGCTTCACGATGCTTCGTGGGACGAAAAAGTGGCAATCACCGTCCTTGTTGTCTGCATTGCAGGTCTCGGTTTTGCTCCGTTGTGGATGAGCAATATGATAAGCGACAGTGTTGAACCGATTGTAACCCACATTCAGTCGGCCACCACGCAATTAACATCGATAACATCTTTGATTCCGTAAAGATATGAACTACACTCAATTTCTCTATATGCACGAGGAACTTGCCCTGTTGGCAGTTATCGTGATAATGTTCATCTACGACCTCATAGTGTGCACCGACCGCAAGGGCGGCAAGCCCGTACTCAACACTGCCGTTCCTGTAGTGTTGATGGCGGCCCTCACAATTTTCAATGCCATTCCCTGCATGCCTACTGGCGAAGTGTTCGGCGGAATGTACCAGACCACTTCCATGACAACAATCATGAAAACGGTTCTCAATATTGGTACGCTCATCGTGTTCCTTATGGCGAAAGGCTATCTGGGACGCGACGAAAATCATGTAAAACAAGGTGAATTCTACATTCTCACCCTGTCTACCCTTCTCGGTATGTATTTCATGATTTCTGCGGGACACTTCATAATGTTCTTCATAGGATTGGAACTTGCTTCTGTTCCGATGACAGCACTCGTGGCATTCGACAAATGGCGTTCTACCTCTGCAGAAGCAGGAGCAAAGTATATCCTCGTGGCATTGTTCTCGAGTTCGCTTTTGCTCTATGGCATCTCAATGATCTATGGCGCTACAGGCACGATGTACTTCAACGATCTTGCTTGTAAACTCGACGGCGGAATGCTCAATATTCTCGGCCTTGTGTTCTTCTTTACCGGCATGGGCTTCAAGATTTCTCTTGTTCCGTTCCACCTTTGGACAGCCGATGTATACGAGGGCGCGCCTACTGTAATCACGAGTTATCTAAGCGTAATCTCCAAAGGAGCAGCAGGCTTTGTTCTCCTCACCACGCTTGTCAAGGTATTTGCTCCGATGATTGCCGATTGGCAGGAAATATTGTTCTGGATTATTATCGTGTCGATTACAATAGCCAACCTCTTTGCTCTCCGTCAGCAGAATCTCAAACGATTCATGGCGTTCTCGGCTATCTCTCAGGCTGGCTACCTTGTGCTCGGTGTGATTCCCGGAACTGCTCAGGGTATGACGTCTCTGGTGTTCTACCTCCTGGTTTACCTTGCTGCCAACCTTGGTGCATTTGCTGTGATTAACGTGATAGAACAAAAGAGTGGAAAGATAAATCTTGATGAATACAACGGTTTGTATCAGACAAACCCTAAGTTGTCGTTCCTCATGACTCTCTGCTTGTTCTCTCTTGCAGGAATTCCGCCGTTTGCTGGCTTCTTCTCGAAGTTCTTCGTATTTATGGCAGCGTTCCACCAGGGATTCCATTTGTTGGTGTTCATTGCGTTGGTCAACACAATCATTTCTCTTTACTACTATCTCAAGATTGTGAAGGCAATGTATATCTGCCCCAACGAAAGCCCCATAGCAACGTTCCGCAGCGACAACTACACGCGCGTAGCCCTTGTGCTTTGTATTGCGGGAGTTCTGCTTCTTGGAGTAGTAAGTTGTGTTTACGGAATCATCGATGCCAACAGTTATGGCATTGATGTTCCAGCAATGGCTTCATGCTGCTGCGGCAAGTAATCCCGACGTAAAAATATAAAATACGTCCGCTGTCAATTTGACGGCGGACGTATTTGTTTTAGAATCACTTGGAGTATCGATAAGTCGGGAAAATCTTTCTTGTCAACCAATTTGTAGTTGTTTTCTTGGGCGTAAACATGTATAGCTGCAAATACGAGAATTACAGGAAGTAGTTCCCTGAAAATTCCCCTTGGTACAACCCCCACATTCCCGGCCTCTGCTTTAATCGTTCCATGCTTTATTTCCTTTTTCTTTTATTTTCAGGAAAATCTTTTTCGCTGAGCAATTTTATTTTGTATTTGGCGGTAAGACATTTATCCTTGGGTTTTGAACCATCGTAGTGAATCTTTGCCTTAATGGCAAAGTATTTACCTGTTTCGCCAAGCGCGCCAATACTTTTCCCGATGCAGAATTGTTGGGCATGCTTATTTGGGGCGATGTTTCCTTTTTACAGGCAAATTCTTAAAAATCTTCTTTTTTCTGTATAGGCTTTCAGAAGAATATGATTATATTTGAACGTAATATTGTGTTGTCTGTTATGAGCAATGTCAAACCAGTCGTAGATGAGTCAGAAACTTATATCACCACCATGTTGGGTGGGAGGGTGTTTAAGCCTGCCTGCAAAAAAATGCAGGGTTGAATTCCTATATATGTATCTTCCAACCTTTACGTCTTATGAAGAAATTGCAGAATAGACCTTTCATGAAGAATAATAAGGACGTGCGAATACAATAAGTAGGAACGCTTAATAGATGAAAAGCAATGGTAAGAGGTTGGGGTTTTTAGAAGTATGGAAATGGAGTACAATATCAAAGACAAAATAGAATGGACTGTGGTTTTTCTCGCAGAGTTCGGGAAACGGCATGAGCTGACGCTCAAGCAAGCTTTTAATTATTTGCTGCGCTACAAAGGCATCAACTTTGTGGAGCGGCATTACGATTATCTGCATACCCAGTCGTTTGCTTCCGTGGTAGATGATATGACCGAGTATTGCGGCAAAATGGGAGGAGGCATACGATGAAACTATACCACGGCACCAATCAGACTTTTGATGTAATAGACTTGCAGATATCGAAGCCAAACAAGGACTTCGGCAAGGGATTCTATCTGTCTGCCGATTACGAACAGGCTCTCAATATGGCCCGCATCAAGGTTGAGCAACAACAACAAGGCACTCCTCTTGTCATTGAATTTGATGTTGACGAAGAGGCCATGAATGCGCTGCGTTTGCTTCGCTTTGATGACTATAGTGAACTGTGGGCAGAGTTTATCTTGGCCAATCGTAATAATAGTACAGGCAGACCTGCCCATGACTACGACATCGTAATTGGCCCGATAGCTGACGACCGTGTGGGCTTGCAGTTGTGGAAATACGAAAACCAACTGATAGATTTGCCTACGCTTGTCGGCAAGTTGAAATATATGAAAGGCATGACCATGCAGTATTTTTTTGGTACGGAAAAGGCTTTGGCATTATTAAAACGAGCAGGAAAATGATTGACGAAAAAGAAATGATGAAGGACGATATGGTAACGAAACTTGCTGTATTGCTCATAGAAGACGATAAGGCGAAAACCATGACGGAGGCGCTCGATACTGTTATCAATTCCGAGACCTACCAAAGGTTAGTGGACGACAAGGCAGCACTTTACTATCAAAGTCCACGCTATGTCTACGATTTTTTGCTAAACGAATTGACCATTGGGAAGGTATTGTAGAAGAAAAAGTGGCAATGAGAGATAGTTAGGTGGAAACAATGTACAAGAATAACGAAAGGAAGCGGACTTAGGGATTGCTAATATAGGGCACAGAACAAAGCGTATGTGTGGTGGTTGGCTTAAAATGCGATAAATTGTTTGTTTTTTAGAGAATTGAACGCGGTTGACCGAAACGGCGGCGTAAAACGAAGCGTCTGTGGACGATGTTTTTTTAGTGAAGTTTGATGCCGGAAAAACTACAAGGCATCTTGTAAAAATTCCGGGCCACCAAATTTAAATTCCGACGCATCTAATTTAAATTCCGACGCATCTCGTTCAGACGGTATTTTGATGCCGTTTTTTGCGGCCGGCATCTGCCCTGTGCTATATGCGCGGGGCGTTATTTTATGTACCGGTTGCCGTGGTTTTCGAGCATCGGGGTGTTGACCAAACGAAACAGTGATGCGTTTTCAGGGGTATTGGCGTTGCGCACAATGTTGTCGGTGAAAGATATGCCGTTTGAATTTACTGCTGTAACCAATGCCACTCCGTCGGGAAGGCTGAATGTGCAGTTTTTTACCACAAGTTGTGGCGTGCCTTTCTGGTTGTAGTCGTGCGAGGGACAGTTCACGTTGAACGCACCCCAGACCAAGTTTCTCATTATACAGTTTTCCACAGTGAGTTTCTGCGTGGGCGGTCCTTCTATTCCGCCGCTCATCAGCGCGAGTTCAAATCCCAGCCCGTTGTCTTCGATTATGCAATTTTCCACTCTTGTGGGCTGATGTGTGAGAATGCCCCTTTGCAGTTGTGTGCCCAATGTGCAATGCGATATCACGGCTTCTTCGTCGCTTTGCAGGTATATGGCGGTGTTTTTGTCGGCTTGCGCCACGTCTTTGTCGAGCGTAACGATTCCTTCGCGGTAGTTAATAGGTTGGTAATGCTGTATGGTGCATTCGGCAAGCTGCCTGTTTTTTTCAAGGTCAAACAGCATCACTTTTTTGCCCGTTCTTAGGTTGGTGTTGTCCCATAGAATGTCTTTGTGTGTTATACGGAATTTGCGCGGCGACAGTATTTCGGTAATCGCATCTCCCGACATTTTTATATGAATTGCGTCGTCCATCGTGCGTTCTATGTGGCAGTTTTCGATGCGTGGCTGAAAGTCGTTGCCTTTAAGGTGAATGCCGTCGCTGCAACCTGCCACTATTCTGTTGCCGAGGGGAACGATCGACAGGTTGCGGATTGTGGGGTGGGCGCAACCCTTCATCACCACCGTCATAAGCGGCGCGGCATAGGATGTAACGTTTTCTATCACCACGCTGTCGCATTGCTGTGCGGCTATGTTGGCTGTGTTGGTGTAGACATACTCGTCTTTTTCGGCAAGGTCGGTTGTGGTTTTGTTTTGAAGAAGTTTTGATTCGGGAAAGCTTATCTTCATGCAAAAGAAATCGCCCGTCTTGAGTTGTTCCTGCTTTCTCAGGGCATACGTAACGCCGTATGTCCCGTTTCCCAGGCTTTCCACTTTTTTCACCCACGAATGTCCTTGATAGAATTTGCGGTTGTCGCCGTTTGCAAATATGCAGTCCACCATTTTCCCGCCTTTGTAGTATGACTCGTCTCCCGCTACGGGCGGCGCGTA
Source organism: bacterium (assembly GCA_963660485.1). GTDB lineage: Bacteria > Bacteroidota > Bacteroidia > Bacteroidales > Bacteroidaceae > UBA6398. The sequence continues at coordinate 191,686 of CAVKYH010000002.1, forward strand.
ACCGCTGTCCACTTTGAATTCCAGGTAATAGTTTGCGGCATCGGCCTTGAGGATTCGCCCTTGTGTGTAGGGCAGCGGCGAATAGTCTATCTTGAAATTCCTAAGGGTGATGTTGTGCGAACGATATAGCGCAAAGGCGCGCGCAGACGGGTGAACGAGCAGCGTAGCTCCGTTTCCCTCCACCACCATGTGGCTTGCGCGGCTTATGAGAATGCGTCCGTTGCAGTCTTCAAGGTGTTGCGCAATGCGGTAAACCTTTCCCGGGGCGAACTCCACCTTTACCGGGCGTTTTTGGGCGCATGCCTTTTGAAACAGACGCGTGAGCGCGGGCAGGGCATCGGTCTTGCCGTCGCCGCTAACGCCAAACTTCTCCACTCGGTAGTATATCGTGTCGCGTGAAAGGGAACGGGCGTGGCCAATGAGCGGTGTAAGCGCAATGAAGATTGCAATTGTGAGGCGAAACATGCTTTGTGTTGTTGGAAAATGGTATTACAAACGCCTGATATGCCATGGCGTTTACAAAAGTAGTAATTTTGCACAACTAAAATCAGGAAGTGATGGAATTTAAGTTGAAAGGCCACGCGGCAATGTTGGGCGCAAATGCCATGTGGGGGCTTATGTCGCCCGTTTCAAAGGTTGTGATGGCCGGCGGAATGGTTACTCCGCTTGTTGTAACCGACCTCCGCATCGGCGGGGCTATGATTCTTTTTTGGATTGTCTCATTGTTTCAAAAGCCCGAGCACGTGAATCACAAGGACATGATGACATTGTTTTTTGCATCTCTGTTTGCGATAGTGCTCAATCAGGGCAGTTTCATATTCGGAGTGAGCATGACGTCCCCGGGCGAGGCTTCAATCATCACCACAAGCATGCCGCTGTGGGCAATGGTGCTTGCGGCGTTTATTCTCAAGGAGCCCGTAACGGGCAAAAAGGTTCTCGGCATAGCTTTCGGGGCAGGCGGCGCGCTGATGCTCATTCTCGGCAGCAATCAAAACGCTCCCGTGCATACTTCAACCGGAAACCTTGCGCGCGTGGGCGATATGCTTGTGCTGTTTGCCCAGTTCTGCTACGCGTTCTACATCGTAAAATTCAAGAACTTCGTCAGCAAATATTCTCTCGTTACCATAATGAAATGGATGTTCACCTACGCATTTGTTTGCACCATTCCATTTTCGGCCAACGACCTTATGAACGTTGACTGGGCCGACATTCCGCTTTCGCAAGTGGGTGAAATAGCTTTTATAGTAGTTGGCGGCACGTTTTTCAGCTATATGCTGATTATTGTGGGGCAGAAAATCCTTCGTCCCACCGTAGCTGGAATGTACAACTACGTGCAGCCGGTTGTGGCATGTGCGGTGGCGGTTTATTGGGGTATGGACTCGTTCAATTTTGTCAAGATAATAGCCGTGGCATTCATCTTCGGCGGCGTATATCTCGTAACAATAAGCCGCAGCCGAAAGGACTTGGAAAAACACTTGCAGAGCGAGGAAAAACAATAACGCTTTTTGTGAAAACGATGTCTGACATTATTCAAACGATGTCAGACATTATTTAATTAATATCAGACTTCGCAAAAACAAGATGCTTTGCTGTTTTTGCGATATGCAATATGCCTTTTGCGGAGTGGGGGAGCGTGTGCTCGAAATGCCGTAAAATCTGACATTTTGCGGTTCTTTTTGCTGTTTTTCCAACAAAAAGATATATTTTTGCAGATGCTGGAAGAAAGTGCATGGCTGCGCTTTTGAGAAAGTGCGATTTCAAAACAACGAACAAAGAAACATTAAATATGAATGTAGCAATAGTAGGCGCAAGTGGCGCTGTGGGACAAGAATTCTTGAAGGTTCTCGACCAAAGAAACTTCCCAATTGACAATCTCAGGCTTTTCGGCTCGCAGCGAAGCGCGGGCAGCAAATATGTTTTCCGTGGCAAGGAATACGAAGTGGAACTTCTGCAACACAACGACGCTTTCAAGGGCGTTGACATAGCTTTCACGTCGGCAGGCGGCGGAGTTTCAAAAGATTTCGCGGGCGACATTACAAAATTCGGCGCAGTGATGATCGACAATTCCAGCGCTTTCCGCATGGACAACGATGTGCCTTTGGTTGTGCCCGAATGCAATGCCGAAGACGCCCTTAACCGTCCGCGCGGCATCATAGCAAATCCCAACTGCACTACTATAATGATGGTTGTGGTATTGAAGCCGTTGGAAAACATAAGCCATATCAAACGAATACATGTTGCTACCTATCAGGCTGCAAGCGGTGCAGGAGCTGCGGCAATGAAGGAACTCGAACTGCAATACCGACAAGCTTTGAACGGCGAGCCGATAACGGTGAACAAGTTCCCGCATCAGTTGGCTTTCAACATGATTCCGCAGGTCGATGTGTTCCAGGAAAACGACTACACCAAGGAGGAAATGAAAATGTACAACGAAACGCGCAAGATAATGCATAGCGACGTTGTAACGAGTGCCACCTGCGTGAGAGTTCCGTCGCTCCGCTCGCATAGCGAAAGCGTTTGGATTGAAACCGAAAAGCCTATCAGCGTGGCCGAAGCCCGCAAGGCTATGACGGGAGCGCCCGGCGTTACGCTGGTTGACGCCCCCAAAAACGGCGAATACCCAATGCCGCTTTTCACAGCCGACAAAGACGATGTTTATGTGGGACGTTTCCGCGAGGATCTCGCAAATCCCAACGGCCTTACCTTTTGGCTTTCGGGCGATCAGATACGCAAGGGCGCTGCCCTCAATGCCGTGCAGATTGGCGAGTACTTGATAGAATCGGGAAACCTGAAATAACAAGAATATAATCAGACTGTTACAAGCGGCGGAAGGATATCGTTTCTTTCCGCCGTTTTTGCGTAAAAACTCCGACGCATCTAATTTAAATTAGATGCGTCGGAATTTAAATTTGGTGGCCCGGAATTTTTACGAGATGCGATGTGTTTTTAACAAGGTGGTAAAGTTGGAAAACAAAAGGCGTTGTCAAGCATTTCCAACGCCATATGGAATGGCTGGAAACCGTGGGGAAAATCCGTAAGTTTGAGCGGAATTATTCGAAATAGAACGAAAGAATCACCATGTTGCTCTTCGCTGAGTTCAAACCCTCGGTGTAAACGGCCTTGGTCTTGTCGATAAGGTCTTTGCGGTCTTTGTTGAGAATATTGTTGAGACCTATGCAAAACTTAATCTCGGGAATGAGTTTGAAAAACGGCATGTAGAAATCGCAGCCCATACCAAATTCGGCGTAAAGCGTGAGCGGTTTGGTGAGTATGGCATCTTGTTTGTGCCCCGCCAGGTCGTACATCGGATTTACTCCCGCAAGAAGATAAGGACGATGGTTGTTGAAACGCAGCGCGCTGAACTTGATGTCCACGGGAATGGATATGTAGGTGGATTTGATTGACTCCGACGTTTCCTTGCCCGACACCTGTTCGCGGAATGTGAAGTGGCGTTGCCCGAAATGTATAGTCGGAGTGCTGCGCAAGGCAAAATATTTGTTCAGCCTCCACTCTCCGAGTACACCAAAACTGAAACCGAAATCCCCTCGGTCGTTTACAGAATACCATTGCTCGCCAGTCTCGGGGTTGATATACCCGCTGTTTTCAAGGCTAAGCCCTTGGGAATGCACGGCACACAGAAATCCGTAGTGGAACATGCGGTTGTCGATGTACGGTTTGTTCTGCACTTTGCGCGTCTGTGCGTCGGCAGCCGTAGCAAATGCCGTAACGGTTGCCAGAAGAAGCACAATATGTTTGATTTTAGCGTTCATAACCTATCAAAGATAACGCTTGATACGCCTCTTTATTGTTTGTTTGCGCCGAATGTATAACGCAAAATTTGCTATCTTTGCAAAGATTTGCAAGAAAGCAAGCAAAACTGATAGAATATGTCCGACGAAAACAACGAAATAGAGCTCCATTCACAATATGTCCCCGAAAGCAACGACGACAGCGGAAACGTGAAAAGACTTCCGGGAATGTATGAACGCTGGTTCCTGGATTATGCAAGCTATGTGATACTCGAACGCGCCGTGCCACATATAGGCGACGGCCTGAAACCCGTGCAGAGAAGAATACTCTACACCATGAAACGAATGGACGACGGGAGGTACAACAAAGTAGCGAACATAGTGGGAAAAACAATGGAGTTTCACCCTCACGGCGACGCTTCGATTTATGGCGCACTCGTACAACTCGGGCAGAAAAACCTGCTTGTTGACACTCAGGGCAACTGGGGAAACATTCTTACCGACGACTCGGCGGCCGCCGGGCGTTATATCGAAGCGCGGCTCTCGAAGTTTGCACTCGATGTGCTGTTCAATGCAAAAACCACCGAATGGAAACTGTCATACGACGGACGCAACGAAGAACCGGTGTGCTTCCCGGTGAAATTTCCTTTGCTTCTGGCACAAGGATCCGAGGGTATAGCCGTGGGACTCTCGTCGAAAATCCTGCCACACAACTTCAACGAACTTTGCGATGCCGCACTGAAATACCTGCGCGGCGAAGAATTCAAACTTTATCCCGATTTCCCCACGGGCGGACTTGTTGACGTTTCGCGATACAACGACGGCGCACGCGGCGGAAACGTGAAGGTGAGGGCGAGAATAGAGAAGCTCGACAACAAAACGCTCGTGATTACCGAAATACCCTTCGGAAGAACCACCCAGAGCCTAATTGATTCGATTCTTAAGGCAAATGAGAAAGGCAAGATCAAGATAAAGAGCGTAAACGATATGACATCGGCAAACGTAGAAATACGCATAAATCTCGCACCGGGCACAAGCGGCGACAAAACAATTGACGCCCTTTATGCGTTTACCGACTGCGAAGTGAGCATATCGCCCAACTGCTGCGTGGTGGAGGACAACAAACCGCGCTTCCTTACCGTGGGAGATGTGTTGCGCATCAGCGTTGACCGCACAAAGCACCTGCTTAAATGGGAACTTGAGAACAGACGCGACGAACTCGAAGAACAGTTGTTTTTCGCCTCACTCGAGAAAATCTTCATCGAGAACCGCATCTACAAGGAGCGTCAGTATGAACAGGCAACCGACAGTGATACGGCTGTGAAGTTCATAGATTCAAAACTCGAGCCTTTCAAAAAAGATTTTATCCGAGAAGTTACGCGCGACGACATACTTCGTCTGTACGAAATCAAGATGAAGCGCATTCCAAAGTTCAACAAAGATCAAGCAGATGAACTTATCGCGCGAATAAAAGAGGATATTGCCAAAATAAACCGCGACCTCGAAAACATGACAGAGGTTACGAGCAATTGGTATTCCATGATCAAGGCAAAATATGGCGAAGATCATCCGCGCCTCACCGAACTTCGTTCGTTTGACACCATAGAAGCGACCAAAGTAGTTGAGGCCAACGAAAAACTATATATCAACCGCGCCGACGGATTTATAGGAACAAGACTGAAACACGACGAGTTTGTGGAAAATTGCTCCGATATAGATGACGTGATACTCTTTTACCGCGACGGCACATACAAGGTTACGCGTATTGCAGACAAACTTTTTGTGGGCGAGACCGAACGTTCGAAAAAGGAAAAGCGCAAGGCGGAAATAATACATCTGGCCGTGTTTAGAAAAAACGACAAACGCACAACTTATAATGTGGTGTATCGCGACGGAAAGGCCGGCACGTATTTCTACAAACGCTTCAACGTAACCTCGATGACCCACGACAGGGAATACGATCTCACCCAAGGAAAAGCCGGAAGCCGTGTGGTTTATTTTACAGCCAATTCCAACGGCGAGGCAGAGGTTATAAGAGTGGCGCTGAAGCCGAGTCCGAAAATCAAGAAGCTTGTGTTTGAATGCGATTTCGGAGAACTGCAAATCAAAGGCCGTCAGAGTCGGGGCAATACCCTTACAAAAAACGACGTTTACCGCATCACGTTGAAAAGCCACGGCGTTTCAACACTCGGGGGGTGCAAGATTTGGTTCGACAAGGACATAAATCGTTTGAATATCGACGGACGCGGGGAATATATCGGCGAATATCGTGGCGACGACAGGATACTTGTGGTGCTCGACGACGGAACTTTTTATACCACCGACTTTGATCTCAACAATCATTACGAGCCTGGTATCGTCAAGATGGAGAAATTTGACGAGGCAAAGGTATGGACGGCGCTTCTTTACGATGCCACGCAAAACGATTTCCTTTATCTCAAACGCTTCAACTTTGAACGTTCGTCCAAGAGGCAGAACTTTTTGGGCGAGGAGGCGAAGTCGCAGCTTGTGTGTCTCACGTCGGACGAATATTCCCGCTTCCGCATCACATTTGGCGGCACCGACGAATATCGCGAACCGTTGGAGATTGAATCTACCGAGTTTGTGGGAGTAAAGAGTTTCAAGGCGCGCGGAAAACGTGTAACAACGTTCAACGTGGAAGGCGTGGAGCAGATTCCGTCGCTGTTGAAACCCGAAGAAAGTCCCGCGGAGGAAACGGAAAATGGCTTGCCGGCAGAAGAAAACGGCGTGGCGGACGAACCGGATACCGATGTGCCCGACGGAGATGCCGACAACAATCCTACGTTGTTTGAATAGCGCGGCGGCGCGGGGCGGATTGTGCGGAAAACGTGGATTCTTGTCTCGCCAAAGCCAAACAAACGGCAATTAAAAGCCGGTAAAAATATAATTTTGTAACTTTGCGAACGTAATCGGTGGCTTTTTGCCTGAAAGGGAACGGTTGCCGTATGTAAACAATCGAATAAAATATCACGGCAAAGGGATATGCAGGGATTTTTGCAGCCCGTAGCCGAAACAACACTAAGCAGAATCATGATTCAGAAGCTTTTGATCTACAACACACGCACCCGAATGAAGCAGGAGTTCAAGCCGCTCACTCCGGGAAGGGTTGGAATGTATGTTTGCGGCCCTACAGTTTATGGCGATCCGCATCTCGGACACGCGCGTTCCGCAATCACGTTCGACGTGGTGTTCCGTTATTTGCAGCATATAGGATACAAGGTGCGCTATGTGAGGAATATTACCGATGTGGGGCATCTTGAGCACGACGCTGACGAAGGTGAGGACAAGATAGCCAAGAAAGCGCGTCTCGAGCAGCTTGAACCGATGGAAGTGGCGCAGTATTTTACAAACCGTTTCCACGATGCGATGCACGACCTCAATGTGTTGCCGCCGAGCATCGAACCTCATGCCACCGGCCACATAATTGAGCAGGTGCAGCTGGTGAAACAGATTCTCGACAACGGTTTTGCTTACGAGAGCAACGGCAGCGTTTATTTCGACATAGAGAAATACAACAAGGTGCACCATTACGGTATACTTTCGGGCCGGAATCTTGACGACATCATCAACGAAAGTCGCGACCTTGCCGGTATTGGCGAAAAGCACAACCAGGTGGATTTCGCACTATGGAAGAAGGCGCAGCCCGAACATATCATGCGGTGGCCATCGCCTTGGAGCGACGGGTTCCCGGGCTGGCATGCTGAATGTACGGCAATGGGCAGAAAATATCTTGGCGAGCATTTCGACATTCACGGAGGCGGCCTCGACCTGGTATTCCCCCACCACGAATGCGAGATTGCCCAGGCCGTGGCATCGCAAGGCGATGAAATGGTGCACTACTGGATGCATAATAACATGGTAACGGTCAACGGGCAGAAGATGGGCAAGAGTCTTGGAAATTTCATCACTCTCGAGGAATTTTTCACGGGAAGCCACGAAAAACTTACGCAGGCTTACACGCCTATGACCATACGTTTCTTTATCTTGCAGGCACATTATCGCAGCACCGTGGACTTCTCGAACGAAGCCCTGATATCAAGCAAAAAAGGACTCGACAGATTGATGGACGCGTATGCCGCATTGCAGAAAATATCGGGCGTTGCCGACGGAAAGATTACGATGAAGGAGGTGGAAGAACTGAAAAACAAGTGCTACGAGGCCATGAACGACGATTTCAATACGCCGATATTGATAAGCAACTTGTTTGATGCGTGCCACACAATAAACCAAATCGTAGACGGAAAGAACACCATTACGCCCGACGCGCTCGAAGAATTGCGTAAAGCGTTTGAAGTGTTTGCGTTCGACGTTCTCGGCTTGCGCAAGGAGGCATCTTCAAACGAGGGCAGGGAAAAAGCTTTCGGCAGCGCGGTGGATCTTTTGCTCGAAACGCGCCAAAAGGCCAAGGCGGCCAAAGATTGGGCAACGAGCGACCGTATTCGCGACGAACTTGCCCGTTTGGGATTCGAGGTGAAAGACACCAAGGACGGTGCTACCTGGAAACTGAACAAATAAAGATAGCTGAAAAATTTTCGGGAAACCGCCAATGTGGCTGCGCAATGGGCTGAAACACAGAAACCAACGCACGCTATGACGGACTCCTGCGATGAATTTCGGAAAATAAGGCGTTTTGCACTGTAGGCATAGGTTTTGCCCGGTGCAAAACGCTCGTTTTTTGGCATTGTTCAAGTGCTGATTCTCACGCTGTTGCAGATGGGCAAAATTCCAAGGCATCTAGTTTAAATTAGATGCGTCGGAATTTAAATTATGTCTGACATAGTTTTTACGAGATGCCTTGTTGTAAAAACGGGGTAGACGGCCACTTTTTGTTTGGCATATATAGGCAAGATGAAAAAGGCATTAAACTTCCTGAAAAACCGCGTTATATTATCGGTATATGTAGCGTAGGTTTCCACAAAACCGCTATCTTTGCACGGATTGCGTGAGAGTCAGCACGTTTTGCGGAAACTTTTGAAAAATGAACGGCAACAAAAACAATACAACCTATTCTTTCGGGCATAAGAAGTTCGGAATGCACGCGCTGTGCATGCTGCTCAATATTCTGATAGCCCTGTGGTTTTTGCGCACGCGTTCGGGAGAAGTTTTCTACAACCTTCATGTGATGGACATGCTCACCATGGTGAGCGCCAACTTTTACGGTCCCGAATATGCCGACTATCTGTTCTACAATCTGTCGAGCAAAATGATTTGGGCGCCGCTTATAGTGTCGATAGTCTATGTGATTTTGAAAGGCAGCAAGAACAAACGGCAGGCAATAGTGCTAATTCTCGTAAGCGTGGCAATCGTGGCCCTTTGCGATCAGGTTTCGGGAATGATAAAACGCGCTGTGGAACGTCCGCGACCCTCGCATAACGACGAGATATCCTATCTGCTACATTATGTAAACAACTACCACGGCGGAAGGTTCGGTTTCGTTTCAAGTCATGCCGCCAACTGCTTCGGCGAAAGCGTTTGGCTCATGCTGCTGTTGCGCCGACGCGCCGTGAGTGTGGCTCTGTTCTGCCTTTCGATACTTATATGCTATTCGCGCATCTATCTTGGAGTTCACTATCCCCTCGACGTGCTCGCGGGAGCCTGCCTGGGACATATCATAGGCGCGCTGGTTTATGTGATATGCGTGAAGTTCATGGGCTTGAAGGGCTGCATCGTTCCCGACCGCCACAACGTGGTGCTGATAGCCGCTATAGCCACGCCCGCAATCATTGCAGTGATAAGCATGTTTCATGTGTTTATCTGAACAATCCTTCTGAAAATTCCATAATCCCCAAACATCTTGCCCGCCCAGGAACTGCGCGCAAAGAGTTCCGGTATAGCTTGAAACCTATTGGGAACAGTTTGAAAGGCATCGGAGGATGTTCGTATTTCTCCGGAGTTTGTTCGCGTTTCTTTGGAGCGTGTTAGTGTATCAGGGGAACTTGTTTGTATATATCCAAAGATTGTTTGCGTTTTCTCGAAGATTGTTAGTATATCTCCGAAGATTGTTTGTATATCTCTGAAGTTTGTTTGAAATTCCCCGGAGTTTGCAGAAAAAACAAAGGCCGCACTGCGGTTTCCCGCGTGCAGCCTTTTGCTGTTATTCTGTTTCGGCAGTTTTTAGTCGCAGTTAGCGAGTTTGTTTTCCGAACCGAGAACGTCTGTAATCTTATGTTTGTAAAGCTCAACCATATATTCGCGAGCCTTTCCGCAATACTGACGGGGATCGAAGTATTCGGGGTGGGTTGCGAAGGTCTCACGTACACCTGCTGTGAAGGCAAGACGTGAATCAGAGTCGATGTTGATTTTGCAAACTGCGCTCTGGGAAGCCTGACGAAGCTGATCCTCGGGAATACCAACAGCATCGGGAAGATTGCCGCCGTATTTGTTGATAATGTCAACATATTCCTGCGGAACAGATGAGGAGCCGTGGAGCACGATGGGGAATCCCGGAAGTTGTTTCTCAATCTCAGCAAGAATATCAAATGCCAATGGAGGAGGTACAAGGCGACCTGTTTTCGGATCGCGCGTACACTGTTCGGGCTTGAACTTGTATGCTCCGTGTGATGTGCCGATAGAAATTGCAAGAGAGTCAACTCCAGAACGAGTAGAGAAGTCAATAACTTCCTCGGGACGGGTATAGTGGCTTTCCTCAGAAGCAACTTCGTCTTCCACGCCTGCGAGCACGCCGAGTTCACCTTCTACTGTAACGTCGTACTGGTGGGCATAGTCAACAACTTTCTTGGTAAGGGCGATATTTTCCTCGTAAGGAAGTGCGCTACCGTCGATCATAACTGAAGAGAAGCCGAGATCCACGCAACTCTTGCAGAGTTCGAAACTATCTCCGTGGTCAAGGTGAAGTACTATTTCGGGATGGTTGCAGCCAAGTTCCTTTGCAAACTGAACAGCTCCCTCTGCCATGTAGCGAAGAAGGGTTGCATTTGCGTATTTACGCGCGCCTTTCGATACCTGAAGGATTACCGGCGAACGGAGTTCTGAAGAAGCTGTGATGATAGCCTGAAGTTGTTCGAGGTTGTTGAAGTTGAACGCGGGAACAGCCCAGCCGCTCTTTACAGCTCTTTGGAACATCTCGCGGGTGTTTACCAAGCCGATTTCTTTGTAGTTTACCATAATCTTAACGTTTTAGATACTTGATATGTAAATTATTATTTTCTCCGCAAAGATACTTATTCTTTGTTATTTGTCGCATATGCTGGGTTGTTTTTTCGGGGCGCGGCGATGCTGTGTGCCTAATTTTTTGTATTAGGTTTTACATTTTTCCAAAACTATAAAGTCTGCATTGCATAGCATGGCTTTGGAGGCTTAGAAATTGACGTTTTGTTTGCTTGTTGTGGGGCCTTCTACGGTCAGTATGCCGTCTTTTATGTTCAGTTTGTCGATAAAGACCACGCGTTTGCCGGGATTTTGTTTCATGCGTCCGTGATAAACGCAATAGCGTGTGCCGTCGGGCATGCTTATCACCATGTTGTGTCCCGTGCCCATCACATCGCCGCCTTTTGATACGTTTTCCTGCAATACGGGGTTGTTGTCGGCTTTCTTGAATGGCCCGAGGGGATTTTTTGATGTGGCGTAGCCAACGGCATAATACTTTCCTTCGAACGAGTTTGCGGAATACATCATATAATATGTGTCGCCGTCTTTGAAGATAAAGGAGCCTTCGGTCCAGCGTCGGTTCACGTCGCCCGAAGTTACGGAGCGGCTTTCCCATTCTGCCTGACGGTCGGATTTCTTTGCGGGCGGGGCGAGCAGCAGTTTGGGTTCGCCTATTATGCCCGAGAAATCGTTTTTCAGTTCTACGCCGTAAACCCAGCTTTCTTCCACTTCGTTGAATGTTCCTTTGGCGCGTGCTTCATCGGCCACTTCGCTTTCCACGGGGTGTTTGTAGCAGCAGCGCGAATAATAGAGGTAGTATTTCCCGGTAGCTTCGTCGTGCAGCACATTTGCGTCGATGATGGGGTAGTCGGGGTTGAAAATCGGGCGGTTGTAGAGATCTTTGAAAGGTCCTGCGGCGGAATCGGCCACGGCAACGCCTATCTTGAAGTTTTCTCCCTCGTTGGTTGGATTTTCGCGGTAGTTTGCGCTGTAGAACATAAAGTATTTTCCGTTTATTTCATACACTTCGGGCGCCCAGAAGCAGTTAACGTTCCATTGGTTGGCGGTTGCGCCTTTGTAGACTTGCCCGCAGTTTTCCCATGTTTGCATGTCGGTGGAAACGTATGCCTCGAAACCGTCGCCGAGTGAGGTGCCATACATATAGTATTTGCCGTTGGAGGAATGGAGAAGGAACGGATCGCCGAAGTTCATGGGCAGAGGGTTGCTGATTTGCGCTGTCTGGATTTTTGGTGTGCTTGTGCATGCTGCCAATATGGCTACTGCCGCAAACAGGCAGGCTGCGAGGAGTGGTTTTTTCATGATTTTATTTTTAGGGAGTTTGATATTCCGGTGATAATGTTTGGTCTTATTGCCTTGCATAGCGCTTGCCGTTCCACGCGTATGTGATGTCGGGGGCGATGAAAGGCTTTGCCGTTTCCTGCTCTTGGGTTGAAAATCCTTCGGTTGAGAGACCGAACGAAATGTTGCCGTTTTGCTTGTCCACCTTGGCGCATACGAATGCGGCGCTGATAAGGTTTTTTGCCTTTTCGGCGGTTTCTTCGTTGGCAGTGTCGTTTTTCGCTAAAAATTCCCCGGCTTGGGGCATCTCTATATAGTCTGACGTCTTGAGCCGTTGCCATTGTGGTGTGTAGAAAGCCATTGTGGTTTCTTTGCCTGGGGCTGCAAATGTGTAGGCTACCATTATCAGTTTTTCGCCGCCGGTTGTGGCAAGAATCTTTATCTCTGTCTGCGAACTGGCCGTGGGCAAGAGTTTTATGTAGTCGTCGGTCATTTCGCTGATGCTGCTTTTGCCGCCAAACAGATTCTGCACATTCGATTTCATGTTGCTTTTATAGAAATCTATGCAGTCGAGCCGGTTGTTTTTCGACATTACGGGCACGATGCTGTCGGGCATGGAGGAAAACAGCTTTTCCATTGTTTGCGCGCCCGCCGAAACCGTTCCTGCTGCAAGCGCAAAGATATATGTGATAATACGTTTCATTGCGTTTGCGAAAATACAAAAATCTGCGCAAACGGGTTCTGTTTTCCCTCCGAAAGCAAAGCGCAAAAAACGACAAGGCATCTCGTAAAAACTCCGACGCATCTAATTTAAATTTGGTGGCCCGGAATTTAAATTATGTCTGACCTCGTAAAGGCAAAGTTATATGCTTGATTTTCAATATACAATTTTGCCCTGAAAAACACACTCCCCAAAAAGTATTTATATGGTTTTGAGAACGTGAAAACTGCCCGTTTTACGGGCTTAGGCTGCATGCCCTTGCGGAAATGCAGCCTGGTTTGGGGATAAATTAATGTGCTTTTAGCCTTCTCGGCTTGTCTTTATGAAATAGCCTATGGCTTACAGCTTGTATGCTGTTATTTTACGGTAACAGTGAATGAGCCCGTGATATTCTCTTTGTCGGCAACGGTAACGGTGGTTGTTCCGGCTTTGAGTCCCTTGACTGTGATTGTAGCGTCCTTCACGGTTGCGCTCGCAATGCTTGCATCCTTCACGGTTGCGGTGTAGGGAGTTGTGCCGCCCTTTACCGTTACCACGTCTTCCTTTCCGTTTTCGATGCTAACCGATGATTTGTCGAGTGTGAGCGATTTTGCAGCTTCTTTCACGGTTACAGCTATGCTTCCTTTAAGGTTGTTTGTGTCGGTAACGGTTATCAATGCGCTGCCCACCTTTACGCCCGTGATGATAATGGTTTTCTGGTCCACCTTGACGGTTGCAAGTTTTTCGTCGCTCGTAGTGGCCTTGTAGGGAGCAGTTCCGTTGCCCACCACGATTGACGCGCTTTGGCCGGGATTGACTGTTGCTGTGGTTGCGCTGAATTTCAAACCGCTTGTCTTCTTGGTGTCGTCGTTGTCGCACGATGCAAATACAACCGCGGCCAAGCAGCATGTAGCTGCAACCATTGTCTTGAAAATGTTTTTCGTTCTCATAATTTTTTAATTTTGAATTGTTAGAAATTTGTTGTACGAATATTTTTCGTTGTTCTGTATGGTAAATCCCGAATGCGGGAAAACCTTGCCTGCATGCCGGAAATTTTTTTCTTTTTCCCGGATTATTCCCCCTGCAACCGGGCAAAATCACCCTCACTACAATCTTGCTTTGTGGAGCATGTGCATAGGTTGCGATTTTGCGGTAAAAAATCTGCCTTATACCTGCTTTTTGCCGCATGAAAAGCCGTGCCCGACAAACTAAACGGAATGCGCAAAAAATTGCAAAAGTTGTGTCTCTCCCCGAGAATACTTCTCTTTAATCAGGAAATTGTGCGCTTTATGTGTCAAAAAGCTATGGTTTTTACTTTGTGGGTAGCAATTGTGTATATAATTTCCTTTTGTGAAGCAAAATACCTATATGTGGGTATCACTATAAAGCCAAAAGCGGGTAACTTTGCAGTTAAATATTATTGCAAGCCTACACAACATGGTAAGAAAAGAAAAAACATTGAACTTCCGCCTCGTTTTCTCGCTGCTTTTCGTAAGCGCTTTGCTTTTCTGCAACTTTGCCAATGCGCAAACCGCAGCTACTGCAAAAATAGAGGGAACAGTTACCGATACCGACGGAAAGCCGGTGGAAGTTGCCACGGTGATTCTCAACAATTCTCTGTTTACTCTCACCGATGAGAAAGGAAATTTCAAATTCATCAATGCTCCTACCGGTGAACTCGATTACTATGTGTCGTGTCTCGGCTGCAAGGAAGTGCGCGGCAAGGTTACGGTGAAAAGCGGCGCACAAAATCGTCTGGACATCAAGTTGGAGCGCCTCTCGCTCAGTTTGAAAGGCGTTACCGTTACGGCAAAACAGCAGGCCATGGGCTCGAAATCGATAATCGACCAAGACGCCGTGCGCCATATACAGCCCAAGAGCCTCGCAGATATGTTGCAGCTCATGCCAGGTGCGCTTACCACAAATCCTTCGCTCAACAACCTCGCCCAGGCAAACGTCAGGGAAATCAGCAGCAACGACAACAACGCGCTCGGAACGGCTGTGATTCTTGACGGAACGCCTATAAGCAACGACGCAAACCTGCAAGCGATAGCTCCCACGCGCAACGGAAAAGATGCAAGCACCACCAGCGACGGCGCAAACAACCAAACCACCGCGGGAAGAGGCGCAGACTTGCGTACAATCTCTGCAGACAATATTGAAAGCGTTGAAGTTATTCGCGGTATCCCATCTGTGGAATACGGAAACCTAACATCGGGCGTTGTGGTAGTGAAGACAAAAGCCGGAAGAAGCCCGCTCGAAGCAAAATTCAAGGCAGACCCATTTTCTAAACTTGCTTACGCCGGAAAAGGATTTGGTGTAGGAAGCGGAACAATGAATATCGGTGTGGATTGGTCGCAGTCCTACGCCGACACACGCCGTAAATATATGGGTTATGACCGTATCACGGGAACTGTGGGCTATTCAAATGTTTTTGGAAAGAACAGCGATCGCCCTGTAACCTTTAACGTTAACGGTTCGTTCTATAGCAATGTGAACAACTACAAGTTTGACAAACAGATGAGCGAACTTGATTTGACCTACAAGAACAAAAATACCGGCGGCAGGCTCGCAATTCACGGACACGCCCAATTGAACGGCTGGCTCACCGGACTTGATTACGATTTCTCGGGACAAGTGGCGCGCACTCTCGACACTCATCACGACAGGATATCCACTCCCGACGGCGTGATATCGGGAAGCATGGAAACTGGAGAGCACGTGGCAAAAATGTTGACCAAGGTATATTACAGCGACTACCGTATAGAGGGAATTCCTATCAATGTGTTTGCGCAGGTAAAGGCCAACAAATACATTCAATTGAACGGACGCGATTTTACAAACATCAAAACCGGTTTGGAATATCGTCTTGACGACAACCAAGGCTATGGATTGAAATTCAATCTTGACCTCCCGCCAAAAGCAGGCGAGGCGCAATCGTACAGACCCCGTAAATTCAAGGATATTCCCGCTCTCCACAATCTTTCATGGTTTGTGAACGATGTGTCGTCGTTCAATATCGGAAAGACAAACCTCCAGTTTGATGCTGGAGTGCGTCTCACCAATCTCTTCCTTGACAAGGAGAAATCTAAACGCGGCGATATTTTTGTGGCAGAGCCTCGCGTGAATACGGAGTTCACTTTCCTTACAAAGGAAAACAACAGCGTGTTCGACAAATTGAGCATCAGCGGCGGTTTCGGGCTTTCAAACAAAATGCCGACGCTTCTATATCTTTATCCCGACAAGGCGTACTTCGACAACGTGAGTGTAAGCGCGATTGGAACCGACAATTCCCGTTTGGCAGTGATGACTACGCGCGTGGTAGACGATACGCAAAATCCGAAACTCAAGCCTGCGCGAAGTTTGAAGTGGGAAATTGGTTTGAATGCCCGTATAGGCCAGATGAAAGGCTATGTGAATTTCTTCAGCGAGCGTCATCGCGACGAATTCGGCTTTAATTCGCAATTCATTGCCTTGAACTATACAAAATACACCGTGCCCGGCGGCGCGTCAAACCTTGTTTATGCCGACAAGAAGGTTACTTATACCTACGACGGCGTACAACAGACGGCTGCAACCTCGCTGGGAAACGAAATCACCACTTGGAGTCGCCCCGGAAACACTTCGCGCACCGACAAGTACGGCATTGAATATTCCTGGGACTTCGGCACGTGGCAGGCACTCCGCACATCGCTTGTGGTAGACGGCGCATGGTTTCACATCAAACGCAAGAGTGATGCTACAAAACTGAGCTATATAAGCTACAACTACGACTATATTCCAATGCTTCCCGCAGGCAGCGGAACGATAAACGACCGTGTGAATTCAAACTTCCGTTTCATCACCCACATTCCCGCCGTGAATCTTGTGTTCACCACTACGGTGCAAGTGGTATGGTATGAAAACGAACGCAGTATATACGAAAGCAAAAACGGCACGAAACTTTATCACACTTCTTCCGACGGCACAAGATACATTGTCTCGCCCATAGGATTCTACGACCGACAGGGAAATTTCACGGAGTGGAAACAGGAATTCGAAGACAAGAGCGAATACTATCTGATGAACGGAAGATACTTGCTATATGCTTTCAAGAGCGATCATGTGAAGCCTTGGGCGTTGCTCAACTTCCGTCTCACAAAAGAGCTTGGCAAGATTGCCGAAGTTTCGTTTATGGCAAACAATTTCCTCGGGCTCAAAAAATATCACGTGAACAAGAACTCCATGACGAAACGCCAGTTGTATCCCGACCAATACTTTGGCGCAGAGCTGAAATTGAAGTTCTGAAAAACGAGAATTGACGGCGCAAAAAACGACAAGGCATCTCGTAAAAACTCCGACGCATCTAATTTAAATTTGGTGGCCCGGAATTTAAATTAGGTCAGACCTCGTAAAAACCGCAAAAGACATAACAAAAACAACAAATAAACAACTTCAAAAAACAACAAACAAAATGAAGAAATTTATCAACAAACTTTTCGCAGCATCGCTGTTCATCGGCGCAGCAGTGGCTTTCTCAGCCTGCAGTTCCGACAACGGAGGACTGAAGTCCTATCCCGTAACCGTGAGCCTCAACTCTGTTGACGGCGTAGAGTTCAGCAACATCTCCGACCTCAAGATTGTTGCAACAAGCGACAAAGGTATTTCCGACACAGTGGCAGTTACAGGCAACTCTGCTTCGTTTGTGCTCAAACAAGGCGTATACACTTTCTCCGCAAGCGGTAAGGTGATCGACGAAGCCACAGCTTCTGTAAGCGGTCTCACCAAGGCAAACGTTTATGCTCAGACCGACGTTAAAATCGACCTCAGCAAAGTAAACCAGTCTACCCTTATCTTCAAGACTATCTACAATGCAGGCGGTAAACTCTACTACATCAAAGATTCTTTCTTTGAAATCGTGAACAACAGCGACGAAGTTCAGTATCTCGACAACCTTATTCTCGCTTCCGCACTCGCAGGACAGAGCACACAAAATGCATGGCAGGCTAACGGCATAACCGATCTTTACCCCATGGCAAACGGTGCAGTGCTCGCATTCCCCGGTAGCGGAAAAGATTATCCCATTCAGCCGGGCGAGAGCGTGCTTATCGCTAACGACGCTACCAACCACTCCGACGCTGAGCACGCTAACGATCCCAACTGCCCCGATTTGAGCAACGCCGACTGGGAAGTTTATCTCGACTACAACTCACAAGAAGTTGACAATCCCGCAAAGAACCTCAAGGTTATCTTTACAAACAACAAATACATGCCTATGTGGGGCTTCGGCGTGCAGTCTATCGCACTCGCGCTCGTGAAACTTCCCGACGGAATCACTCCCGAAGATTTCGCAGCCGATGCAAACAATTTCCAGACCACTCCCGGAACAACCGCTTCCATGGAATATATGATGATTCCCTCGAAGTATGTGCTCGATGCAGTAGACGTTTGGAATTCCCAAGCATCTGAACACTACGGCTTCTTCCTTGCAAAAGACGACAAGGCAGGTGTGCTTTGCAGCGACTCATATGCTGGCAAATGCGAACGCCGCAAGGTTGCCAAGACTGTGAACGGCAGAAAATACTATCAGGATACAAACAATTCTTCTGAGGACTTCGAGACAAACCAACCTCTCACAGAAAATTAATCCTACATTCTAAAAACACAAAGGGGCGGCAAATACAACCGCCGCCCCTTTGATTATAAATTTCATCAAACCAAATCCCTACAAACATTCACCAAAATGAGAAAAGTTTTCTTCTTTATCACCCTATTAGCGATTTCAGCCAAAGCAGAAGCCGCGTCTTTTGGCAGTGATACCGCACGCGCCGACCGACTTAACTACAAAGAACTGAACTTTCTCAACAATATTTACAGCGAGAGCCAGAATCCCGCAGCATTGTCGTTCAACAAAGTGCAGACATTGGCCGACGTAACGTTTAACGGGCATTTCGAACGGGGCGGATTCAATGCCGTCAATGCGTCAAGCAAGCATAATGATTTCAGCCTTGATATTTCCGGATTAAAACAGATTGGAAAATTCAGCTTGTCAGGAAATATCAAGTATATAAACAGCAAAGATTACAATCATCGCTGGAGCAACGCATATATGATGAGTGTCGAAAATCCGTTTGTGCTTGGAGATTCAATTGAAAGCAACGTCAACACGGAGCAATTCGACCTGCACATGGGTTCGGCCTATAAATTCAACGACAGGTTTGTTGCCGGCTTGAAACTGAAGTATACCACCGGAAGTTTGTCCGACCAGGAAGACCCGCGCCCCAAGACAAATTCAATGCATTTCGACATTAATCCGGGCGCATGGTACAAACTTTCCGACAACCACAATGTGGGTCTTTCGGCAGACGTTGACATTTACCGTTCAAGCATTTCGCATACCATTATCAACGGCTTGATTACAAATGTCTACTTCCTCATGAAAGGTATGGGCGATTACCATACGTTTACATCAAACGACAATTATAACTATGCCCGCGACTACAAGGGTTTGCGCCTTGGCGTCAACGCGCAATGGAATGCAAAATTCGGCGGGTTTGACAATTTGCTTGAACTGGGCTTCAAAGCCAATTCTGAAAAGGCTGAAGACGGCGGTTCGGTCTATACGTTCAAGGGCGGAGACTACGACGACATAAAATTGTCGCTTTACGACCGCCTTACATTCGGCAGCGAAGCCTTGCGCCACAATATTATGCTTAATGCCTACCTTGTTTCCGGCAACGGATACTGGTATGATCAGCAGAGAAGGGTAGATATCGAGCATGCCAACCGGGTTTATTTCGACGTGTTGAGCAAAGACAAGGTGCACGAGTCGATATATTCCGGCGCATCTTTGGAATATCGCATCGACGGTCTGCAAGACGAATTGCCTGCATGGTCTGCGCGCGTAAAGGCAAGCGTTGACAATACCGATATCACGCAGTATGAGGTTGACGTGAACAATCAAAAATATGCCATGGCCGATGTGCTTGCAGCGGGCACCAAATATTGGAATATCAATTCCCTGCGACTCGAAACCTCACTCGGTGCATTCTACCGCTTTGGCCTGGGAACGCCCACATTCGGCACGGTGCGCAACAAACTGTATACCGAATACACTGCGCCAATGTTTGAGTATGCCACGGCAAAAAGCGCGGGCTTCAATGTGCGCGCCGCTCTTAACATTCCGGTGCATATCTACAAGACTCCCACATGGCTCACTGTCTACGCGCAAAGCACGAGCCGATTCTACAACGGCAGCAACGAATACAGCAATCTTTACGACGGAAAGTCGAGGACCTTTATGGACTTCGGACTTAACCTTACGCTCTGATTTCCGAGCCTTGGAATGAGGCGCATTTCAGACGTGGAAAAACCGGTTTGAGATGCTCGAAAAACTATGTCGGATATCGTTTTTACGAGATGCGTCGGAATTTAAATTAGATGCGTCGGAATTTAAATTATGTCAGACCTCGTTTTTGCGAAAAACGTTGTGGTTTTAACGCCTTGTGTTATAGTTAATTGCATGAACAGGAAAAAGCGGGCAATTCCGCATGAAACAAGATACAGATACAATATGACCAAAAAGAGAATCGTAATCCTTTTGTCGATGACGCTTGTCCTTTTGCAGCCAATCAGGGCAGCGAAAGGATTTGCCATTATTATCGACCCCCAAAGCCATGACCGGGCAAAAACCGAGGTGGAAGCCTACGCCCGCGCCATAGAGCAGGTAAACAAAATGAAGGTTTATACTATCGAGGACCGTTGGGGAGTGCCCGATTCCATACGCGCATGCCTCTATGGAATGTATAAAAAAGGACAGATACGGGGAGCTGTTTTCATAGGCGACATTCCGATTCCCATGATACGCGACGCCCAGCATCTCACATCGGCTTTCAAGATGAGCCAGAAGTTGCCGAAGGAAAAATCATCAGTTCCCTCCGACCGCTTCTACGATGACTTCGGGCTGAAATTCCGCTATCTTGAAAAAGACAGCACCTCCACTTTGTTCTACTATTCACTCCGTGCCGACGGCGACCAATATATAAAAGCCGATATATTCACGGGGCGCATACGTCCTACCGACGCGGGAGGAACAAGTCGCTACGAAAAACTGCGCAAGTTCCTTCGCAAAGCCGTGGCAGAGAAACTTGCCGGCAACAAGCTCGACCAAATTTTCTTCTTCACCGGTCAAGGTTCGCTCAACGAAAGCCGCGTGGCTGCCATGGACGAGAAAGCGCAATACTACGAGCATTTTCCTTGGCTCAAGAACTCCCGTGAACAATCCATAAAGTACATCGATCATTCTCAGGAGAAATATATCAAGGCCACTCTCATGAATGAGTTGCAGCGAGAAGACCTTGATTTGAGCATTCTGCATCATCATGGCGATTTCGACACACAGTATCTCGGCAAGGCCAACAAGGATGTGCCCGACTCGATAGATGCCCTTCACCGCGACCTGCATCTGCCCGATTTCGCGGCATACGGCTATCGCCCCAACTCGCGCATCGTGATTTTCGACGCATGTTTCAACGCTGCTTTCCAGAATCCCGACTGCATTTCCAACGAGTATATTTTTTCTGACGGGAAAACCGTGGCCTGCATGGGCGGCACCGTTAATGTGATACAAGACAAATGGTACGACCGCCTTATCGGTTTGCTCGCCTATTCGCATACCATCGGCGAAATCAACGACTATCAGGAACTTCTCGAAAGCCACATCATCGGCGACCCCACATTTTTCTTCGCTCCCGAGACAACTATCAAGGAGAGCGCCACAGCCGACGGAATATCCCTGAAACTGTTGCAACGCTTCGGCCAGGGCAAAGTGTCTTCGGCACAGTTGCTCGAAACATTGAAGACCTCGCCTTTCGACCAAGTGAGAATGCAAGCCCTGCAACTGCTCGCCCGCGTAGGAGGTGCCGATTTCGTGAAAGGAATAACCGTAGCCCTAACCGACAAAGCCGAAATGGTGCAGCGCTTTGCCGTGAATTATGCCAAGACAAACGGCAGCGAGGAGCTTGCAAAGCCTTTGGTGAAAACATGGACCGACAACAGTGCATCGGCACGCGTTTATGCCGACGCAAGAATGGCTGTGGAATTTTTTGCGAAAAGCGTGCTGCAAAAAGCCTACGACGAAGTGTGGGCAAAGGCAAACTATGTGAACAAGGACTCGCTCGGAGCAAAATATCAAAGCGTGATAACGAAATACGCAAACTATTGGGAGAAAGAAGTTGACGAGATAATAGCCGACACCATCAAAGACAAGGCATTCAATTTCAGCGCCGCTTGCATGCGTCTCTATTGCCCCCATGTGCGTATCCCCGACATGATGAATTATATCAAGACAAGCAGCAACGAAGTGCGCCGCGTGGCTCTGCTCGAGGCAATGGGTTGGTACAAATACTCGTATCAGGCACCCGTGATCGCAAAGATTTCAAAGGAAATAAGCGAAAATCCCAACGAAAGCGAAGCCGTGCGCTCCGAAGCGCTCAAAACTTATAACCGCATAACCTATAACGGAAAAAACAATACTAATCAGAAAAAATAACTCCAAACCCAAATAGACAATATGTACAAGAAAATCGCAAAATTTCTGACCCTGGCAATCGCCGTGGCGGTTTCTGCTCAAGCAAATGCCGCCGCAAAACGCGGATTCGCCATTGTGGTTGACCCCAAAAGCTATCAAGAAGCAAAAATCGAAATAGAAAACTACGCCAAAGCCATAGAAGATGTAAACGGACTCAAAGTTTATATCGTGCAAGACCGTTGGGGAGTGCCAGATTCCATTCGCGCTACGCTCAAAAGTCTTTACAATCAGAAAACAGCCCCTATCGAAGGAACCGTTCTGCTTGGAGATATTCCCATAGCCATGATTCGCGATGCGCAACACATGACCTCGGCGTTCAAAATGAACCAAAACAACGACCGCAGGGACTCTTCCGTTCCTTCCGACCGTTATTACGACGACTTCGACCTGAAATTCAAATTCATCGACCAGGACGATTCGCTCAAACATTACTTCTATTATTCCCTTACCGCCGATTCGCGCCAATATCTGCGTCCTGCAATTTATTCGGGGCGTGTTCGTCCCACCGATGCCGGAGGAACAAGCCGCTACGACAAGCTCCGCGCATATTTGCGTAAGGTGGTAGCCGAAAAACGAAGCCGCAACGTTCTCGACCAAATGCTATATTTTAATGGCCATGGCTATGTTTCGGGTTCTGTAATGGCTCGCATTGACGAGAAACTCGGACTATATGAACATTTCCCCTGGCTTCGTCAGCAAAAGAACGGAATAGGTTACATTTCCCACGACCAACAGCCGGTTACAAAGTATTTGCTGATGAACGAACTCCAACGTCTTGACCTCGACTACGCAATTCTTCACCACCATGGCGCACCCGATACGCAATATTTCGACGGTCTGCCGGAAGTAAACACTCCTCAGCAAGCCAAAGAGTTTATTCAGGCATACATGAGGGCACATCTTCACCACGCCGTCGATGATAAAGGAAAAGACAAGGACAGCATTACCGCCAAACTCACTAAGTTTTTTGACGTGCCGGCATCTTGGCTTGCCAATGCCTATGACAAGGAAATCGTAAAGCAAGATTCCGTAGACGACGCCGATACCGATCTCACCATTGCCGATTTCAAGGCGCACGGCTACAAACCCAATTGCCGCGTTGTCATGATTGATGCGTGTTTCACCGGTTCTTTTCATCTCGACGACTGCATTGCCAACGAATATATCTTCAACCCGGGAAAAACAGTAGCGGTTATCGCAAATTCTGTAAACGTCTTGCAAGATAAATGGAGCGACCGATACATGGGTTTGCTTGGTCTTGGTGCGAATGTGGGCTTTATCCCCCGTTTTAGCGGCTATCTTGAATCGCAGGTAATAGGCGACCCCACGTTTTCGTTTGCTCCTGCTGAAAATGCACCCGATATCAATGCCCTGCTCGCCGCCAACAATTACAAAGTTTGGGCGAAATATTTGAACGACGAGCGCTTTGTGGACTTGCGAAGTATGGCAATAGAACAATATAGTCAGGCCGGAAAAATATCTCCTGCCGAATTGCTCAAAATATTCCGCACCTCAAAATCCGCACTTGTGAGAGTGCAGGCGTTGACATCGCTTGCCGGCACTCACAGCAACGAGTTTATCGAAGCAGTGAAGCTTGGCGTTGAAGACAGCTACGAGCTTGTGCAGCGCTACGCCCTTAACGATATCGCGAAAAGCGGCGATTTTCGTTTGATACCCTCTCTCATCAAAATTTCAATAAGCAACAATACTTCGGAACGCTGTAATTTCAGCGCGCAGAACGCACTTGCCATGTTCCCCGAGGAGAAACTTATGGACGAGTTCAGACGCCAGTTCGACAACGACAGTATTTGTTACCTCAACAAGGCCGATGTGCGTGAAAAGATCGCCAATGCTATACATGTAAGTGCTTCCCGTTGGCCCAAGAACATAGATGAAGCGTGCAGCGATACTACATCAATCAAACACCGCCGCTTGGCAATCCGCACAACCCGCAACTTTACTCCCGCATATGAGATTCCGCGCCTAATCGAAACGGTGAAAACTACAAAAGATGCCGAGATACAACAAATGATACTTGAGTCGCTCGGTTGGAGAAACTATTCGTGCAAGGCTGCAACAATTGCCGAATTTGCGAAAAAGGTTAGCGAAGACAGCAGTTACTCTCCAGAAGTGCGCGAGGAGGCTCTCAAAACATACAATCGCGTAAAGTAGTGCCACGATGAACCTTATGCGTATAAAGAAAGGCGTTGTCGGCGTCGCGGTAATGCTTTGTGGACTTAACGCAGCCGCACTTCCTTCGTTCGTCGACAACTCAAAACTTACCTATTTCCCTCCGATAATCGACCAAAAGGGCGGTTCGTGTGCGCAGGCTTCGGGCATAGGCTATATGTTTACCTATGAAATAAATTGTCTGCTCGACCGCAATGCTTCGGCAAGCACAGCCAATCAGTTCGCGTATCTTTTCACATGGAATATGGTGAACGACGGCGATGATACAGGCGGTTTCGTTGACGAGGGATTGATGATTGCCAAAAATTTCGGCGTTATGTCTGAGGCCGACTACGGTTATGCTTCGGTTTATCAGTTCAAGTGGGCGTCGGGATACGAGAAATATCATAATGCGGCCCGTTATCGTGTAAAGAAAATCGTAAAGTTTGACGATTCCACCGATGAAGGCGTGGAGAAAATCAAACAATATCTTTACGACCACGGCAACGGTTCAAAGGCAGGCGGCATCTTGACGTTTTCAACCCGGTCAACCGATTGGACGATAAACAACAATTACTGTGGCCCGAGCCTTACGGGATACAAGTCGATACTTACGAAACTTGCCACACGCGGAGCTCATGCGCTTACTATCGCAGGTTATGACGATACGGTGGAGAGCACGGACGAACAAGGCAATACACATTACGGCGCATTTATCGTGGTGAATACATGGGGACGCTGGTGGAGCGACAGTGGACGCTTCTATTTACCCTATTATTACTTTACCGACCGCGAAAACGTGAGCGAAATTGAATTAAGTTCTACAATGCAGGGCTGCGATGTATATGTGCATGAACCTAAAATCATGTTTAAGATTCGCGTGAACTATTCTTCTCGAAACGATCTGCGTCTCTCTTATGCCGCCGAAGCCAATCCGTATTCCCATTCTTCGGCAAATAATTACAACAGCATAATTGTTTCAAACCAGGGCGGCGACCATGCAATGACGGGAAGCTATGGCGACGAGGCGACAAAGGGTATTTTTGAATTCGGACTTGACTATACCGACCACATGACTTCAGAAAATGCGCAGTACGGGCGTTATTTTCTCGACATAGTGCGCAGTCAGCGCGGGAAAGTGGGCGAAGGAACGATTGAATACCTTTCCGTGTTCGACTATCGCGGTGAAAAACCGGTGGAATACGTTTGCCGCAACATCAAGGGGCAGACTTTGCAGTTGGGAAGCAACAAGTTCAGCATGTCAACCCTTCACCCGGGTCATTTCTCGGCAAGTGCGGCAAGCGCGCTCGATGATAATGGAAATGTAAGCGGCAAAACTTTTCTCGTACGTACAGCAAACGGACATGTTGCCAAGCTTAAATTCTCAGGCAGCCGAGACAATCTCAACATGAACTATACATTCTTGAAATGATGAAGGCTAAAAATATTTTTCTGTTTGCAATTCTTTCGCTTGCGTTGCTTGTCAGCGCCTGTTCGTCTGATTCTCCCGAATCGGGAGGCGTGAAAAAGGGAAAGGAAAACGTTGCCACGCCTATTGCAAACGCAGATACTAAATGGACTTACTATTCTCTCGAGGACAACAAGCCGGTTGGCACGAGCAATTTCAGCGACAGTATTGCCGACAAGCAATGGGCGGCGCGCACCGACTGGGATATTGCTGTCTGCGGCGACTTGATACGTACAAACAGTGGCGATTCGGGCATTGGACAAGGGGGAATACAGGTTTCTTCCGAGGATTATTCCACATTGAAAACGGCGCCCGAAAGCGGATATGCCACCGATGTTTACGAATAAGGCTTAAGGCTTTTGGGCTGTGCCTAACAATAAATCCGCCGTGCCTTTTGGGGCGCGGCGGATTTCTTTTGTTTTGCGGTATGTCTTATTTCTTTTTCCCGATGCTCTTCAAATATTCCGCTACGGGCATATTTGGGTCGAAACATACGATATTATGGTGCAGCACTCTCTGCTCTACGGGTGGCGGAGTCATGTAGTCGCCGAAAATAGTGGTGAGATATTTGTCGTAGTCTTTCACTCCGTAGAATTTCCGCCCTTCAAACTCATATTCCGTAGGCACAAGCCCCAAAGTTTCTTTGGTGAAAGTTTTCTGGTTGTCGCTGTGGGGCATCAAAAGGTCGCAGGAGTTGAAATCCTGTTCCTGCAAAATTGCCTGAAGCCGGTTGTTCACCTTGTCTTTCGAGTAGAGTTTCTGAATGAGCCATACAAGCATTCCGCCAAGAGTGCGCCCGTGTTTCCAAGGGTTGCGGTAGACAAAATATTGCAGGTGTCTCCAATGATGATAACGCTTGCGGTGGCGTTCTCGCTCGTTGGCGTTGTCTGATGCTCCGTCGATAGGGAAAATGTCTATCCAAACGCCGCCGTAATGTCCCAAATAGGTGCGTTCTATAAGCGTGGTGTTGAGGTCTTCCACCTTGCCGTAGTAATGAGGAAAGGTGGGGTCGCTGTAATAGTCCACGAATTTCAGGTTTCCCGGCAGCCATTCCGCCGCATGCTTCTGAAATTCCTTGTAGTCGGGGCGCGGCATATAAACATCTATGTCGTCGTCCCACGGAATGAAACCTTTGTGCCTCACAGCTCCCAGCATAGTGCCGCAAGCCATGTAGTAGCGCAGTTTGTGTGCTCTGCAAACGGCATCGAAGCCGTCAAGAATTTTAAGGCATGCCGCCTGCAATGCCTTAATGTCGATATCAACTTCACATCTCATGATAATGCAAAGTTAGGAAAAAATGCCGATACCGCCATAACGCTCCAAAATGTGTGTGCAAGCCTTGTGTTTATGGCGAATTCGGTTATGAAAAAACATGGTGCGCATACCGCTAAAAAGGAGTGCTGGATTGTCTTTGCAAAGTGCTTGGAATTAGGGCGTAACGGCATTAGTTTTCAAAAACAAGAGGGCGGCAGTTTGCAAGATGCCTTTGCAATTCTTCGGCGGGTGCGATGGAAATTGTCCGCAGACTGCGGCGGCGACGGAATCGGGCAAAGTATTCGTCGCGCGATACGTACCATTTAATTCTATCGGCGGAAACAAGCATCGCTATGCGGCGGTGAATTTCAAAGATGCGCGTCTTGGCCACGCTTACAACGCCCGTGCGGCCGTCGCGTAGCCTTATGACGCAAAAATAAACGGGGCTTGTGGTCTGTCCAGTGCTTGCGAGACGCGCCTTGCGCATCGAAATCGTGATGTTGCGGTGAAACCGGAGGTTTATGTCGGTCATCATCTTGCGGAAAACCGCCCCGTGAGCCGATGTGTCCCTTATCTGCCGGCTGCCGATGTAATAGTGTATCATTTCGTGGATTATCACATCGTCCCATTCGCTT
This sequence comes from bacterium, assembly GCA_963660485.1. Classification (GTDB taxonomy): domain Bacteria; phylum Bacteroidota; class Bacteroidia; order Bacteroidales; family Bacteroidaceae; genus UBA6398. Next base: position 219,656 of record CAVKYH010000002.1, read on the forward strand.
TCCGTGAGGTCGAAACAGGTGCTGAAACGCAGCGAAAAGTCATATTTCCGTTCTCCGCCCAACAGTTTCCGCTTGCGCTTGTAGCTCGTGATGCCCACAAACGTCCGCGCGCGGCTCAACTTTATTGGCAGCGGCGCAAGCTCGGAGTTGAAAATCGTGGCGTTGTATTCGCGGAATTTTTGCTCTATATATTCTATTGTCGGTATCATTAATCGTAGGCCGGATAAGGGGAAACAAATAAGGGCGCACCGCAATGCGTCCTTTTTTGTGGCTTGACGGCAAACTTTTCTGCGTATGCCGTCATGGGATTACTTCAATAGTTTTTTGAGAAGCGGCAACAGTTCGTCGGCCATCTTTTGGTGTTGTGCGTAGCTCGGGTGCCAGCATGCGCCATATCCCAGATCGCCCGTTTGAGGGCTGAAATCCAAGCGGTAGATTGCCTTGTCGCCTGCATTGTGAAAGTCGTCGGCTATGCGGTTGAGCACTTGTTTCTGCAACTCGTTGACCTCGCCTTGAAGCATACTGCCGGTGAGCAAAACTATCGATGCCTTGGGATATTTACCGCGCACGGTGGCGAGAAAATTGCGGTAGGCCTGCTCGTAAAGCTCTATCTTGTAGCCGGGAGAAGAGAGATCGTTTGTGCCAAGGTTGATGCATACCACTTCGGGAGTGAAGCGCGAGAAATCCCAACGCTCGGAGTGGTCGTTGAATATGGTGTAGGGATATTGTATCTGCATATTGTCGGGCGAACCTTCGCCGGGGCCGCCCGCATTGCGGTAGGCGCCTATTCCGCTGCGGGCAATGGCGGTGTGGAGTGCGTTGAGCTTGTCGCTCACTATGGTGGCGTAGGTGTAGTAGTGGTTCTCGGTTTCAAATTCAAAGGGGTCGGAATTTTTGAGACTCTCGTTGCCGAAACCGCAGGTGATGGAATTGCCGATAAACTCGATGCGGTGTTTCGGCAATTCGGGAGTGAAAAGACTGCACCCCTCGTCAACTACAAATCCACGGAAGTCGCCTTTGCGGTCAAGCCCCTCGATAACATACATCGCCCTCACGGTGTGTTTGCCCGGCTTCAGGGCAGTAGCAAGAGTAACAATGGAATCTTTAGCCGAGTTGTAGCATGCCTTGAAAGCCTTGTGGCCGTCGATGCTCACCATGAAGTAGCCCGTGTTGGGCTTGCAAATCATCTTGAGCGAGGTGCCCGTGAATCCGGCGCGTATCTCGGTGCCGGGATAGTTGAACATAGGTGCGTCGGGATTGCGGAAACTCACACGTCCTACGTAGACTATCGACTTGTCGTTGGGTTTTATCCATTTGCCGTCGGGCGGAAGCGTAACGCTTGCCGTCGCGGCTGAGGCGAGAAGCATGATAGCAGCCGCGAGAATGTTTCTTGTTTTCATATTTTGAGTATTTCGTTTGTTCTTGAACTACAAATTTACGGAAAACAAGCGAACCCGTACCGCCCCTGTGCCATATAATTTCAACGCCGTGCCGAGGCCGAAAAAACTACATGGGATGTCGTGAAAACTCCGACGCATCTAATTTAAATTCCGGGCCACCAAATTTAAATTACATGGCCCGGAGTTTTTGCGATGTCCCGACAAGGAATTTTTGCTTGCGGATTTTGTTGCCGTAATAACAGGTGTAGACTGCAATTTTGCAAATAAAATACAAAAAAGTAAACTTTGTGGGTGAAATACGAACAACTTGTAAAGTTTATTCGTATTTTTGCGACATAAAGTAAGAAAGCGCCCGCGGAAAGTCCCGGCGCGAAGAAAAATATAATGCATATATAATATGTGTGGAATTTCTGGTATATTGAATTGCAACGGGCATGACAAGGCCCTCCGCTCGAAAGTTTTGAAAATGTCATCGAGACTGCGCCACCGTGGTCCCGACTGGTCGGGCATATATTGCGGCAAGACGGCTATTCTTGCCCATGAAAGATTGTCGATAGTTGACCCCCAATCGGGCAAACAGCCTTTGTTTGCGCCCGACGGCAAGCAAGTGTTGGCCGTGAACGGGGAAATCTACAACCACAAGGACATTCGTGAGAAATACAAAGGGAAATACGATTTCCAAACCGGCTCCGACTGCGAAGTGATACTGCCGTTGTATCGCGACAAAGGCATGGACTTCCTCGAAGATATAAACGGAATTTTCGCATTCGTGCTCTACGATGAAGAAAAAGACTGCTTCATGATAGGCCGGGACCATATAGGAATCATACCATTGTATATAGGCGGCGACAAAGACGGCAAAATATATTTCGGCTCGGAGTTGAAGTCGCTCGAAGGCTTTTGCGACGAATACCAAACCTTTCCTCCGGGACATTATTACGACTCCCGCGACGGCAAGTTCCATAAATGGTACAACCGCGACTGGACTTCATACGAAAACGTAAAGGACAACGGAGCATCGGTTGAGGAACTGCGCGAATCGCTCGAGGACGCAGTGAAACGCCAACTGATGAGCGATGTGCCCTACGGCGTGTTGTTGAGCGGAGGTCTCGACAGTTCCGTAATATCCGCCGTGGCAAAGAAATTTGCTGCGAAGCGCGTGGAAGAAAGCGGCAAGACAGCCGCCTGGTGGCCGCAGCTCCATTCGTTTGCAATAGGACTCAAAGGCGCGCCCGACCTTGCCAAGGCAAAACTTGTGGCAGACTATATCGGCACCGTGCACCATGAAATAAACTATACCATACAGGAAGGGCTCGACGCTATATCCGACGTGATTTATCATATAGAAACCTACGACGTAACAACCGTGCGCGCATCAACGCCAATGTATCTGCTTGCGCGCGTGATAAAGAGCATGGGAATAAAAATGGTGCTGAGCGGCGAGGGAGCCGATGAAGTTTTCGGCGGATACCTCTATTTCCACAAAGCACCCGACGCAAAAGCTTTTCACGAGGAGACAATCCGCAAATTGGGCAAACTTCATCTTTACGATTGCCTGCGCGCAAACAAAAGTCTCTCGGCATGGGGCGTTGAAGGACGCGTGCCGTTTCTCGACAAAGACTTCCTGGATGTAGCAATGACGCTTAATCCCGAAGCAAAAATGTGCCCGGGAAATACAATTGAGAAGAAAATCGTGCGCGAAGCCTTTTCCGACATTCTTCCCGAGGCTGTGGCGTGGAGACAAAAGGAACAGTTTAGCGACGGAGTGGGATATAATTGGATTGACACCCTTAGGGAAATCACTACAGCGGCAGTCTCGGACGACGAGATGGCACATGCTGCGGAGCGTTTCCCGATAAATCCGCCACGAAACAAGGAGGAATATTATTACCGAACCATATTCGAAAGCCATTTCCCCAGCGAAAGTGCTGCGAAATCAGTTCCCAGCGTTCCCAGTGTGGCTTGCTCTACGGCTGAAGCCCTTGCTTGGGACGCCTCGTTCAAGAATCAGAACGAGCCCTCGGGACGTGCGGTGAAAGATGTGCATATCGACGCTTGACAGAACCATGGCCAGGACGATAGAGTTTACCAAAATGCACGGCGCGGGCAATGATTATATATATGTTGACACAGATCGTTTCCCCATTGACAATCCCGAACAACTTTCCGTGCGGCTAAGCAAATTCCATACGGGAATAGGCAGCGACGGACTCATATTGATAAGCCGCTCGGATAAGGCGGATTTCAAAATGCGAATATTCAACGCCGACGGAAGTGAGGCGATGATGTGCGGAAACGGCAGCCGGTGCGTAGGAAAATACGTTTACGACAAAGGACTTACCGACAAGGAATGCGTAACATTGGAGACGCGCTCGGGAATAAAGGTTCTCAATCTGTACGTAACCGACGGAAAAGTAAAGACGGTGAGTGTTGACATGGGGAAGTCCCAGATACTTTCGCTCGGAGGCGACACGGCGCCGTTCATAAACCGCCCCATCACGGCAGGAAGCGTTACCATGCGCGGAACAGCGGTTTCAATGGGAAATCCGCACATTGTATTTTTTGTGGAAAGCGCAGAGAGTTTCGACGTGGCGGGAATTGGTCCGCTTTTCGAGCGTCATCAGTGGTTCAAAGACCGCACCAACGTGGAATTTGCCCAGGTATTGTCGCCCGGAAATATAAGAATGCGAGTCTGGGAACGCGGCTCGGGAATAACAATGGCGTGCGGAACGGGGGCATGTGCCACGTATGTCGCGGCAGAAGCCAACAAACTCACACAGGGACGCACCTCGATAATTCTTGACGGCGGAACGCTCGAAATAGAAACCACGGCGGAGGGAAACATACTGATGACGGGACCCGCAGAAACCGTGTTTGAAGGACAAATTGAAATTTGAAAAAAAAACGACACAGAATGATTGGCATAAACAAGAACTTTACTCAACTTTCGCAGAATTATCTTTTTGCGGAGATAGCCCGCAGAGTGGCACAATACAAGGAAGCGAATCCCGACAAGCATGTTATAAGTTTGGGCATCGGAGATGTTACGCGCCCCCTCGTTCCCGAGGTGGTCAAGGCCATGCATCGCGCGGTTGACGACGAATCTTCTCCGGAAACGTTCCATGGTTATGGCCCTGAGCAGGGTTATGGTTTTTTGCGCGACAAGATTGCGGAATTCGATTACCGCAAACGCGGGCTCGACATTGCGCCCGACGAAATATTTGTGAGCGACGGAGCAAAAAGCGATACGGGCAACATCACGGATCTCTTTGACGAAAACAATGTGATAGGGCTTACCGACCCCGTCTATCCCGTATATATGGACAGCAATGTCATGAGTGGTCATGCCGGCAAGGCTTTCGGTAATTCCTATGGTAATATTGTAACGTTGCCATGTCTGGAATCAAACGGTTTTTCTCCCGAGATACCCGACCGCATGCTTGATCTTGTTTATCTCTGCTACCCCAATAATCCCACGGGAACCGTTCTCTCGAAAATGCAACTCACTGCGTGGGTGAACTATGCCCTTGCAAATCATTCCTTGATTCTGTTTGATGCGGCTTACGAGGCATTCATTACCGACGATACGCCGCGTTCGATTTACGAGATAGAGGGCGCGAAAGACTGCGCCATAGAATTCCGGAGTTTTTCAAAGACTGCGGGCTTCACGGGAGTGCGTCTCGGCTATACTGTAGTGCCCAAAAATCTTGCGGTAACGGTTGACGGCGGCGAGAAGTTGTATCTCAACCAAATGTGGCGGCGCAGGCAGACAACGAAGTTCAATGGAGCGTCGTATGTGTCGCAGCGCGGCGCGGAGGCAATCTATTCAGAACAGGGCAGGGCAGAGATTGAAGCAAACATAAACTTCTATCACGAGAATGCCACCCTTATGAAGAGTTCGCTCGAGGCTTTCGGGCTCACCGTCTACGGCGGAGTGAATTCGCCATATCTGTGGGTAAAGATTCCTGCGGGCGAAACGTCATGGTCGTTCTTCGACAAATTGCTCGGCAATGCCGCATTGGTTACCACGCCCGGCGTAGGGTTCGGACCGAGTGGCGAGGGATTCATACGTTTAACGGCTTTCGGCAGCCACGAGGACGCCAAGGAAGCTATGGAGCGCATTAAGTCTATGATTTGACATAGCGAATTTTTCATATTGTTTCAGACTGTGTGTTGCTTTTGCGGCATGCAGTCTGTTTTTTTTGCTATAGTAGAAATTTGGTGGCGTTGCGTATGTGGCGTTGCGCATAAGGAGAGGCGGAAATGAGATATAGGGGGTATAAAAAGCAAAATCATCACAACGATATGCTGTGATGATTTGCGGTGCGTACGAGACTCGAACTCGTGACCCCATGCGTGACAGGCATGTATTCTAACCAACTGAACTAACGCACCAATTTGTGATCGCCTTTGCGTAGTGGCGGAGACCCGACTCGAACGAGCGACCTCCAGGTTATGAGCCTGGCGAGCTACCAACTGCTCCACTCCGCGATGTATATCGGATTAGTTCCGAATTGCGAGTGCAAAAGTAGGGAGTTTTTTTGAAACGTGCAAATTTTTGGGGCAAAAATTTCGACTTTTCGGCAAAAAAGATTTTCGCTTTCGCGTGGCGTTTTGGCTAAATGGCTTATTGCGAAAGGTATATGCGATTTAGGGGGCGCAGCGTTGGATTTCGAAAAAAGGCGGTTTTATGTCGAAAAAACAATGTCGGTTTTCGGGAAAAACGATATCAGACATTATTTAAACGATGTCAGACATTATTTGAATAATATCAAACATTGGAAAAACGGTATAGTTTGTAGTTTTTTTCGCCCTTTCAGAGCTTTTTCAGAACTACGGGAATGCCTACGGTAAATTCGGTGAAATCGGCTTTTAGTTTGTGGGCTTTTACATTCAGCCCTATCTGCATTCCGCCGAGTTGGGGAAAACTGTAACGCAATCCTATGCGCTCGTAAAAGGGAAAGCCTTTGCGCGTAACGTCATCGTCTTTGCCGAGATGACGATAGAGATAGTGGCCAATTTCCATGCTTGCAGAAAGGCGGCGATAGAACACCTCGTGTTTCAGGGCTATTCCGTAGGAAAGGTTGTCGTGTTTGAGGTTCAGCCCGTCGGCTTTGTCGATTTCTTCCACGCGTTTTGCGTAGGTGGCACGAAACATGTCGAAGCCTATACCCGTTGCCCAGCGTCGGGCGTAGCGGAACATTAGATCGGCTTGCAGGGAATAGGCGGCGTAGAGGCGGAAACGTCCGGTGCGATAGCGCGGGGCGCCCGGTTTTGTATGGTGCTGCGTTTTTTTCCAGTCCTCGTTGAGCGTTTTTCCTCCTATGCCGGCCGTAAAGTTTGCGTATATGTATTTTTTGAAGTCCCGGCGGGGAGATTTGCTTCGCCTTGCCAGCGTTTCGTGCCAGGGTGCGTAAACCACTCCGAGGAATGCCCCGGCCATGTTAGCCCCTTTGTTTGGGCGGTTGAGCGCTCCGTTGCTGTGGTGAAAGAACTTCATTCCGCCGCGAAGCCCGAAATCTTGTGCGAAATACCATGTGGCGTAAACGTAGGCCGTGAAATAAACCAACCATCTCGAACCTATCATTTCGTTGTCCACATTGTTGTAGGGATTATATTTGGTGTGGCTGTATCCGAGTCCCATGCCGAGGGTGTAGCCTGCGTCCCATTTCTCGCGGCGAACCACGGGGCGCATGAAAGAGCCGTAGAGAGTGAGAATGTTTCCCATGCGCGAAGTATAGTCAACCGTTTCGGCCATTCCCCAAGCCGGGCTGGGCGAACGGTGCATGGTTATCCCGTGGTCGAAGTCGTATTGCAGCCCCACGGCAAACGTAGGGAAATTGAAATCCTCGGCATATCCGCAGCTGTCGGAGGGCAAGGGGGAATAAAGCAAGGCTGCGTTGAGCGAATAAGCCTGCTTGCCTTTCAGCCACATGCGCTGGTATTCGTCGGTGGCAAGGGCTCTGACGGGCGCAAACGAAACGGCGGCGCCGAGGTGGGGCACTTTGTTCGTGTATTGTGCCGTGGAATCCTGACATGGCGGCATAATGTCTGCGCTTTGTGCCTTGGCGTTGCAAAGAAATAGGAGCACGGCTGCGGCGCAAAGCAGCGCGCGTTTTATTCTACCTGTTTCGTTATCCATGCAATTATCAAGTTTACGGCGAAGTGCTGTTCGGCTGCGGTTAGCTCGCGTCCCGGTGGAATGCCGTGCCATTTCTGGAAGCACCCTCGGCAGCAACATGCGGTGGCGTGCTGTGCGAGAAACACGGGGTGGGCACCGTGGCGCATCGGGGTCTGTTTTCCGTCGTTCGGAATATGGGCGGGGGCGAGACGTTGTCGGATTATCTGGGCGGCGTGTTGCCTTATTGTTTCAATGCCTTTTGACATCACGTATTCGCGCTCCGACTTGTTGAGAAAGAAACGGCTGCGAAACTGCGATTTCCGGAGTTTTGCCAAAACGGTGTCGGCATCTTCGAAATCCGAGGTGCCTTGCTGTGAGTTTTCTTCGCTTTCCCAAAACGATGAAAACAAATCTTGTTCTTCAGAGAGTCCTTTCCCGTTCATATATAAAAGCAATCCCGCCTGCCGCCGCCCTATGGCGTTTGCGACAAGCGGGACACTTTGTAGTTTTGGTCGGTTGTAGTTTGTTTTGAGATTATCTTGCGGCAAAGAAATATCCGTCTTGTGTAGCAAGGCGTGCCTGATAAACTCCCTCGTCGTTGAGAGCGAAATCCATGATATTGCCTTTGACGTTGGCCTTTATGCTGCCGTCGCCGTTGAAACGGAAGAGTTCTTTGCTCTCGCCGTTCTTGATTTGGCTCCACGAGTCGGTTTTGTCGTTGTGAATGAGTTCTGTGATTTCGCCGTCGGGAGCAGTGATGCGGTATCCGTCTTTGAGGTATGTGAGGGCGTAGTAGCGTCCGTCCTTACCCATTATGCTTTCGGTTTTGCCTGCTTTGTATGCCATGGGGTTGTTTCCGCTCCAGAATTCAATGGTGTTGAGGATAAACACGTCAACCACGCTGCACACTGCATAGGCAGGAGTGATGAGCAGGAAGATAATCTCGTTGAGAAACTTGGAACCTGTGGCTTTCTTGTTCCATTGTGCAAGATGATTGAACAGTCCGAAACTACCCACGCACGAAGATGTAACAACGCTTGCCGCCATGAGAAGCGCGGCTACTTTAAGATGTTTGATTTTCATAAACTCTTGAATTTAATAAGTTGTTTAACAAATAATTTGCAATCCATTTTGTAAGGCGGAACATCTTTTGGCGTCCCTTAGCGGTGGTAAAAGTAAGAAAAAGCCGCCACGCGCGTATATATATAGTGGTGTTTTAACACAAAAATCCGGATTTCTCTGCCATTTTCTCCCCATTCGCAATGTGCCCGAAACAACGGCGAAAAAACTACATGCGATGTCGTGAAAATTCCGGGCCATGTAATTTAAATTCCGGGCCATCTAATTTAAATTCCGACGCATCTCGTAAAAACGATATGCCTTGGAATTTTTGCCCCTCACAATGCCGTGAAAAATAGAAGCCTATGTTTTGCAAAATTCATGCGCCATTTTCTGCAAAACAAGCCGGGAAATGCGTTTTTTCCCTATTTTACGTTTTACTTCGAAGGCTCGCGTTTTTTTGAATTTGTATATATTTTGTAATTCTGAAAAATATTTCTACCTTTGAACTCAAATTACTAACGCTTGGAAATGGACTTTAGACAAAAGTTAGGGGAAGTGTTGGCCGACATGCCCAAGATAGGGCTTGCCGAAACGGGAAAAGTGAGGCTTATGAACCGCACCGACCGAAAATATCTTGCCAATAAAAAGCAACTCCTCAAATTTTTGGAACTCACAAAGGGCGATTATATGGTGCTTGTGGCTTCGGAAAGTCCTGTGTCGGTTTATTCCACTACTTACTGGGATACCGACGACCACGTTTTCTATATGAATCATCACAACGGCATGCGCCCGCGCACCAAAGTGAGGGTGAGAACTTACGTTGACACCGACACTACGTTTCTTGAGGTGAAAAACAAGGACAATCACAACAAGACTCGCAAAAGCCGCGTGGAACTTGTGTCGCCCAACGAGATAAACAACAGCGAGGACGAAGAGTTTCTTGAAGACAAGGCAGCTGTTTCGATGAAAGACATTCACCCGTGCCTTAAAAACCGCTTCACGCGGCTCACTCTCGTAAACAAAGGATTCACCGAGAGACTTACGGTGGATTTCGACGTATCGTTTATGAATGTCGAGACAGAAAAAAACGCGCAGCTGGACGACATTGTGATTATGGAACTGAAACGTTCGGGCAAAAGCGACTCGCCGGCATTCGACGCGCTCATAAAACTGCGTATCAAGCCACAGGGATTCAGTAAATACTGCATAGGAACGTATCTTACCAACCCCGAAGTGAAGCACAACCGTTTCAAAAAGAAAATGGTGGTGATGAACCGGCTCAACAACGAAGAATAATCCTGTTACAAACAACAACAACTAAAATATCCTGAAAAAGTATCATGATAGCACTATTAGAAAGCATCTCAGATATCACACTCTTCGGAGTACAATTGATCAATGTGCCGGGACTTGTGGAAATGTTCGCAAGATTCCTGCTTAACTCCGTGTTTGCATTCACTGTAATACATTTCTTCTACTATCCCCGCAGCCACAGGCGCGACTATTATTTCACGTTCCTGCTTCTGTCGGTGAGCATATTCATGATGCTTTACCTCATGGACGGCTCAAAGATAAAAATAGGCGCAGCCCTCGGACTTTTTGCCGTGTTCGGAATTATCCGCTACCGCACAGAAAGTATTCCAATCCGCGAAATGACATATTTGTTCTTTGTCGTGGCAATTTCTGTGATAAATGGTATTGCCGCGAAACTGAGCCTTGTGGAACTTCTGGCGGCCAATATGATTTTCCTGGTGGTTGTGGCAGTGGCCGAAAGCAACAAGCTCGTAAAAAGAGTGGGCTGCAAATACATTAGATACGACAACATCAAACTGATAACGCCGCAAAGAAACGCGGAACTCATTGAAGATCTCACGCAACGCACCGGACTCCATGTGCTGCGCGTTGAAGTGGGTTCGATTGACTTTATGAACGACACGGCGCTCATTAAAATGTATTACGTTTCGAAGAACGAGGACGAAAACGACGTAGACACAATGCCCAAGATGCCGAAGAAATACGAAGAATCATAGACCCGCACAAATACTAACCCTAAAAATTCCTATGACAATGAAGAAATTCTTGACAATGGCGCTTATTGCTGCCGCTACATCTGCTTTCGTTCCAGCAAAAGCCTCTGATTTCGGATTGTGGACCGATGTGGGCGCTTCAAAAAAGGTGGGACTCTTTAATTTCTCGCTCGAAGGAGGCGTGAGACTGCAAAACAATTGGAACAGCATCGACCGTTGGCAATTGGGATTCGGTGTGGATTTCAAACCGTCCGCATATTTTTCGCTCGGGGCCTCATATAGTTTTCTCTACAACTATAAGTATGAACGCAAGGAGGCAAAATATGAAACCTACCAGGACTTGGACGACGACGGCAACGAGATTACGGTAACCGATTACGAAGGTTATAATTTGAAGAAGCCATATTGGCGTTGCAAGAACCGTTTGAATTTCGACGTAACGGGAAAACTTCCTGTCGGGCGCTTTACTTTTTCGTTGCGCGAGCGTTATCAATACACCCATGCGAACCATGTGAAATCCGTGGTCGACAAATATCGTCTCGTGTCGGGAAATGATGTGCCGCAATACAAGAAGTCGGAAGACAAGATGCACGATGCTGACGATGATTCGAGACTTCGTTCGCGCTTCATGGCTGAATATAATATCCGCCACTGTCCTCTTACGCCCTATGCCTATGTGGAGTTGACCAACAACCTTTGCAGTCAGATGCGTTTGCAGAAAACGCGCGTGGGAGTGGGAACTGAATTCAAGATAAACAAGAAGAATAAAGTCAGCATGGGATATGTTTACCAAAATTCCCATGATGATGATTTCGACGGCATAGAACATGTGATCGACATATCCTACAAATATAAATTCTAACAAACAAAAAGCATCTGGTCATGAAGAAATTTCTACTGATGGTGTTTGCCGTAGTGTTTACGGCATTTGTGTCGCAGGCAACAAACGTTGCCAACGAATTCCGCTACATGACATTTACTCTTACCGACGGTAGCGAAGTGAGCTATTCCCTCAACGGATTCATTATAACCTATGATTCCGTAAACACATACGTGGAAAGCGAGGGAGAAAAGTATACCATTCCAACGGCTACTATTGTAAAGATGAATTTCACGGAGAATCCCACATCGATATCCTCGCCGCGCGTCAAGGCAATGCTTTCTGTAGGTGCGGGAGGCGTTATTACTGTAACCGGCGGGCAGGCAGGAACGCTGAGAGTCTATTCTACCAATGGCGCAATGGTTTATTCTTCAACGACGAGCGCCGGCGAAACGCGCGTCGACCTTTCGGGTTTGCCTAATGGCATATATATAGTGAAAGTTAACGGACAATCCCTCAAATTCGAGAAGAAATGAAAAAAACTCTTTTGATACCGGTTTTTCTGTTGGCGGTCTCCGCTGCAAAAGCTCAAACCGTGTATTTCTGGAAAGGCAATGTGGCGCTCGCAGTTGAGGCGTCGGCTGCCGGGGATATGGTTTACAGCCAAAACGGAACGGCTCTCACGGTTATCGACTCCGTGATGAGCGTGCAGAATATAGACAGTATTACGATGGGAACGCCCGTTGATGCGCAGACAGTCAACGTAGCGTATGAGGGAGCGAATGCCACGGCGGTGATTCCCTTTGCCCTTGCGCGCAAAGTGAATGTCGCAATCGACGGAGCCTATGTGGCAGCTACGTCAACGGCTGTCGACGGCGACGAAATAGTTTATTCGCTTTCGGGAACAAGCAACGACGGAGCGTTCTCGCAGGAAGGAAAATACAAATGCACTTTGAATCTCAACGGTGTGAGCCTAACGTCCCAAAGAGGTGCGGCGGTGAGCATCGCAAACGGCAAACGCATCAAAGTGATTCTGGCCGACGGAACAACAAATACCTTCTCCGACCTTGCTGGAGGCGCGCAGAAATCTTGTTTCTATGTCAAGGGACACCCCGAGTTTGAGGGAAACGGAACGATGAACGTTACCGGAAACAACTCCCACGCCATTTCCACGGGCGAATACATGGAAGTGAAATCCGGCAACATAAATGTGCTTTCTTCGGCCAATGATGGTATCCACGCCGGGCAGTATTTTAAAATCAGCGCGGGCAACGTAACCGTCAAGAATACCAAGGGCGACGGAATACAAGCCGATGTAACCAACGACGCTACCGACGAATTGAACGGACAACTGATAGTGGAGGGTGGAACAATTGACATCAACACCCAGGCCGACGACATCAAGGCGTTGCGTTGCGACAGCCTCATGACCATAAGCGGCGGAGAAATCACTATCAACGTCAAGGGCAACGGAACAAAGGGTATTGCCACCGACGGCTCGCTTGTGATTGACCAGTCAACGGGAACTACAAAAATCAATATCACTATAAATGGCGGCGTGTACACAGATCCTACAACGGCGGAGGAGAGTAAAACGCGCGGCATAAAGGTTGACGGAGATTTGAGCGTGCTTGCAGGAACGCTTACCATTAATGCAACCGGCAAGAAAGCCAAGACCATTAATCTCGACGGAATTTCCACGCGCAGCAAGTCGGCTACGATAACCTTGAACGACGATTATCAGTTTGACAAGACGGTGAATTAATCCATAATATTTCATCGAAAAAACTACACGGCATCTCGCAAAAACTCCAAGGCATCTAATTTAAATTTGGTGGCCCGGAATTTAAATTAGGTCTGACCTCGTAAAAACGATATGCGATGTAGTTTTTCCAACGATAAATATCGCAAAAACAGAAAGGGACTTTGCCTCGGCAAAGTCCCTTTCTTATCGCTCTTTTCCCGTTTCGCGCCGCCGCAAAGCAGTTGCGCAATCCTCGGAAAGGTCAGTCGTTATACTGCGCAGTGAGTTCGCAAATCTTTATTATGGTTTTCATCGCCTTTTCCATCGACTGTATCGGCACAAACTCGTAGGGGCCGTGAAAATTGATGCCTCCAGCAAAGATATTGGGGCATGGCAAACCTTTGAAAGAGAGTTGCGCGCCGTCGGTACCGCCTCTTATTGCGCGCACCTTGGGCGAAATTCCCACTTCCTGCATTGCCTTTATCACGATGTCGATAATGTGGATAACGGGTTCAATCTTCTCGAGCATGTTGTAGTATGAGTCGCTTATTTCCACGCTCACCACGCCTTCGCCATATTTCTCGTTAAGTTTGTCAACAAGCTTGCGGAAAAAATCCTTGCGTGCCTCGAATTTCTTGCGGTCGTGGTCGCGAATGATATAGCTCACCGTTGCGTTTTCCACGTTTCCCTCCATTCCCGTAAGGTGGTAGAAACCCTCGTAGTCCTGAGTTGTTTCGGGCGTTTCGGCATTGGGAATCATCTCTATCAGTTCTGCGGCAATACGCCCTGCGTTCTTCATCTTTCCTTTTGCGTATCCCGGGTGAACGCTGACGCCAGTGATTTTCACCTTGGCCGATGCTGCGTTGAAGTTCTCGTATTCTATTTCTCCCACTTCGCCTCCGTCCATCGTGTAGGCCCAATCACAGCCGAATTTTTTCACGTCGAAAAGATGCGCGCCCATACCTATTTCTTCGTCAGGGTTGAAGCCAACGCGAATCTTGCCGTGCTTGATTTCGGGATGTTGCTTGAGATACACCATAGCCTGCACAATTTCTGCAATACCCGCCTTGTCGTCCGCGCCGAGAAGCGTGTTGCCGTCGGTAACTATGAGGTCTTCCCCCTTGTGTGGCGTAAGTTCCGGAAACATCTTGGGCGAAAGCACACGGCCGCTGCTCTCGGAGAGAAGAATGTCGCCGCCGTCGTAATTCTTCACGATGCGCGGTTTGATATTCGCCCCGCTGCAATCCGGACTCGTGTCGTAGTGGGAGATAAAACCAATTGTAGGAGTTTTTTTGTCGGTATTCGCCGGTAATGTGGCGTATATATATCCGTGGCTGTCGAGATATACATCGTCGAAGTCCAGATCTTCGAGTTGCTCTTTCAAATGTTCAGCAAACACCAACTGCTTTGGTGTGCTCGGAGTGCCGTCTGCTGTTTCGCTCGATTGGGTGTCGTAGCTCACATAATCTAAAAAACGTTCTATCAAGTCCATATTTTTGTGTTTTTGTCTGTTCTCGTTCTTTCTGCATGGCTTGTTTAATCCACCACGCCTATTATTTCGTCCACCGATTTGCAACCATGTTTGTCGAGCCAGGCACTTATTCCGTCTGCCATCTCACCTGCGATTGCCGGGTTGAGGAAATTTGCCGTTCCTATCTCTATTGCTTTTGCACCGGCCATGAGGAATTCCACCGCATCTTCGACCGAGGAAATTCCACCAAGCCCGATAACAGGAATCTTTACCGCATGAGCCACCTGCCAAACCATTCTTACTGCAACAGGTTTGACGGCGGGTCCCGAAAGTCCCCCGGTTTTTATGCTAAGTTTCATCTTGCGGCGTTCAATGTCGATTGCCATTCCCATAAGGGTGTTTATCAGCGAAACGGCATCGGCTCCTGAGTCTTCCACAGCGCGTGCAATTTCGGTGATGTCGGTTACGTTTGGCGACAGTTTCACTATAATAGGTTTGTCATAGGCTTTTCTCACTGCCGCAACCACGCTCGCCGCTCCTGCAGCCGTTACGCCGAACGCCATACCCCCGTTTTTCACGTTGGGGCAGGATATGTTGAGCTCGATACACGGAATACGTTCAAGCGATTTCAGACGTGCGGCACATTCCGCGTAGTCTTCGGGCGAAGAGCCGGCCACATTGACGATAACATGTGTGTCGAGATTTTTGATTTCGGGATATATGGTTTCCACGAAATGGTCCACGCCCTTGTTTTGAAGCCCCACGCAATTAAGCATGCCTGCCGGAGTTTCCGCCATGCGCGGATAGGGATTTCCTTCGCGCGGTTTGAGCGTTGTTCCTTTCACTATTATTCCGCCCATTTTGCGGAAGTCCACGAAATCGGCGAATTCCGGACCGTATCCGAACGTACCCGAGGCGGTCAATATTGGGTTGCGGAATTCAATGCCTGCGATATTGGTTGTTAGTTGAGCCATGACAGTTGATTTATATTGAACACAGGGCCTTCTTTGCACACACATACGTTGTGCCCTTCGCCGTTTTCTTCCACGCAGCACAGACATGCGCCCAAACCGCAGGCCATCATGTTTTCGAGAGATGCCTCGCAGGGGGTGCCGCTTTGCGCTGCATATTTTGCCACAGCCATCATCATCGGTTTTGGTCCGCATGTGGCTATGAAATCAAACTTTTCGCGTTGCAGCAAACTGTGTTGCGTTACAAATCCCTGCTCTCCCGCCGAAGCGTCCTCGGTTGTAAGGAAAACTCGCCCGTATTTCGCGAATTCATCGAGCTGAAGAATGTCGCTTGCCGAGCGTCCGCCGAGCAGGAATGTGGGTTCTATGCCGCGCAGTTGCAGTTCTTTGCCGAGAAACAACAGAGGTGCTGTGCCCACTCCGCCGCCTACGAGCAACTGTTTGCCTACGCGTTCATCGCCTTTGGGCGCAAGGGTGAAACCATTGCCGAGGGGCAGCACAATATTTGCCGTGTCGCCCGCACGGAGTGAACATATATAATTTGTACCCTGGCCTACATTGTGGACGAGAAGCCACAACTCGTTTTTTTCGCGGCTCAGAAAGTTTATCGAAATGGGACGGCGTAAAAGCGGCAAGCCACCTTCGTCGCACGCGCGCACCTGAACGAATTGCCCGGGACGCATGTCGGGAAGTGCCTCGTGCTCGTCGGTGAGACGGAGTAGCGAATAGCCTTTGCCGAATTGCTCGTTGGAAACTACTTTCAGGTTGAGAATATATTTTTTCATGTTATTTTTTATATCAATTACAAAGGTAGAAAATTCCGTTCAAATTCCAACGGAAATAAAACCCAACATCGCGAAAACGATATCAGACATTATTTAAACAATGTCTGATATTATTCAAACAATGTCAGACATTGTTTTTGCGATATGCCGAGTTGTTTTTTGGCGAAGCGTAAAGCGCTGAATGTTTGTGCTTTTTAGAATTTCTCCGTGCCTTGCAAAATATACGGCAAAGCTTTGCTTATATCCGAGAACGTACGTTCGAAATCTCCCGTGTACCATGGGTCGGCCACATCGCGGTCTTCGCCTGCAAGCGACATGAGCAGTTTGATTTTCTCGCCGGCCTTTTCCGGATTGCTCACCGCATATTTCAGCCACCTCTGGTTGTTGTGGTCCATAAGGTATATCTGGTCGTAATAATCAAGGTCGGCGTCGGTGATTTGTCGCGCGGCGCGGTGGGTGAACGGTATGTTGTGGCGGCGCAGACAGGCTTTGGCGGGCGGATAAACGTCGTTGCCTATTTCTTCTGTGGAAGTGGCTGCCGAGTCGGCCTCGAAATCGTTTTCGCGTCCCGCGTCTTTCACCATTTTCTTGAATATGAATTCCGCCATAGGGCTTCGGCAAATGTTGCCGTGGCATACGAAAAGAATCTTCTGCATGGTAGTTGTGGTTTTATTTGTTTTCGGTCATATTTTCACGCTCCATAATAGCCAGTTGTTTGCGGAATTTTCGCAGATACAGTATGCCCGCCGCCGAAAGTCCGAACGGAAAGGCGAGCCAAACGCCCAGAATTCCGAGTTTGAACGGGAAGCCAAGAATATAGCCCAATGGAAGGTTTACGATGAAGTAGGCAAAAAAGGCGTAATACACCATTGGCTTCACGCAGGCTATTCCGCGCAGCGCATTGGCAAAGCTATATTGCAGGCCGTCGCTGAACTGGAAAACTACAAGCACTATGCAGAGCATGGCAACCATTTTCTGCACTTCTATGTCGGTTGTGAAAAGTGCGCCTATCTCGTGTCGGAAAATCAATACGGGCACCGACATCATTGCAGCTATGAATAAAACCAAACGGAAACCATCGGCGGCGTTGGCGCGTACCGCTGCAAAATCGCACATTCCGCAAAACAGACTTATGCGTATTGACACTGCCGATGCAAGTCCCGACAACACAAGATAGAATAGCTGCGAAGTGGTAATCATAATCTGATGCGCGGCGAGCGAAAGCGTTCCCAGCCACCCTGCCATGATGCAACTCAGGCTGAAAGCCGCTGTCTCCATTCCCAGTTGCAATGCCACAGGCCAGCCAAGGCGGTTCATTTCCTTGAAGTCGCTTTTGTTGATGCGGCTTTCGAGGAATGATTTTTTGTATACCGCATAGTGTTTGTCTGAAAACAGTATCACGCCAAGCGCCAAGGCCATAAGCACGCGCGAGCCCATGGTTGAAATTCCCGCGCCGAGCAATCCGAGTTCCGGAAAACCGCATGCGCCGTAAATGAGAAGCCAGTTGAAGAGAATGTTTACGAGGTTTCCGCCCACCATTACCCACATCGGCACGCGTGTGCGGGTTATCCCGTCGAAGAGTTGCTTGAAGGTGTTGAATAGTCCCACGAAAGGAATGCTCACGAGGTTTACCAAGAAATAGGGACGTATCAGCGGCAAAAGTTCATCGGGTTGCCCGATATTGCCAAGGCAGAAATAGAGCACGGTCATCGCGGCCATGAGCATTATACCCACGAGCATGTTGGCGAGAAGCGAGTTGCGCAGTTTTCCGCCTATTTCGGTTTGCCGGTTCATGCCGAAAAGTTTTCCCACAATAGGCGTCAGCCCGTAGGAAAAGCCCAGATAGAAAAGCAGCACAAGTCCGTAGACATTGTTGACCAATCCGGCGGCGGCAAGCTCGTTTGTGCTGTGGTGTCCAATCATTAGCGTGTCGGCAAAACCAAGTATTATAGTCCCGAGTTGCCCTATTACGATTGGCGTTCCTATAAGCAGAATGTCTTTATAGTGGTGTCGTTGTCTTTTTAGCATGTAAAATCTGTGTCATGTCGCATAAACGTCTGCAAAGGTACAACCATTTTCCCATTCCGGGCCTTTTGCGGCGTGTTGCAAGCCTTTTGTTCAGGGCGTGTTTTGTAGTGGAAAAAACGTCATGGCTTGCCGCAAAAACTCCGGGCCATGTAATTTAAATTAGATGCGTCGGAATTTAAATTTGGTGGCCCGGAGTTTTTACGAGATGCGGTGTGCTGAAAACGGCGCGGCAAACGGCTTGTTTAATCACCCTTGGGAGTGTATGCGCGAAGCATCTCGTCGGCCTCGCGCCGCAGGTCGTTTTTCAGACTTTCGGGCGAAACCACCCTTATTCCAGCACCGTAATAAAGAAGTTCGTGAAGAAAGTCGGCGGTAACGCATATGTCGAGCTCAAAGCGGGACGTGAATTTTCCTCCGTCGGCATTTTGCGGAAATTCCCTCTGTGAAGAATGGAGCGGGAGCGTGCGCAGGAACGACGCGTTCAGGGCATCGGCTTCCAAAACGACATGTTCCGCTTTCTGGTTCATGCCTCCGTATACTCCGAAACTGTGGGCGAAATATTCGCGTGCGTCAAATTTCGGCGCGCGGGGGAACGGCTTCGGCGTAGGCGCGAGGTTTACGATACGGTCAAGGGCAAAGGTGCGCACTTCTCTGTGGGACGACGAAAAACCTACCACATAGCAACGCCCGCGAAAGACGCGCAGGCAATAAGGAGCGAGAAGCATGGAATATTGAGGCTTGTTGAACGGCGCATAAACGACCTCCACACACGTATGTCCCTCCATGGCGCGCGAAATTGAGGCAATATAAATATAGCCTGCGGGACGCGGTTCGCGGATAACGGTCGGCGGTAGCGCGTTGTCCTCTTCCTCGCAAAACAGCTGCCGCAAAAACACTTGCTCTCGCCCTTCACGAAGTTCCAGACTGTAAAGCCCGTTGTCGGTACGCACGCTTATTCCGTAGCGCTCCCACAAAAGATGCAGGTTGTCGTAGAACGTGGACGACGCCATGGGTTGCGCTTTTTCGTCGCACGCTGCCCATGCGTCCAATATCTCCTTGCGCGATAGCTGCCCGCGCCTGAATAATAGTTTTGCAAGCCATATGGCTTTGTTTCTACTCATATAGATATAATTGGGTGGCTTGAAGTCCTTGCGGCGTGAGACATCGAAAAATTTTTGCGGCATGCCATACGCATTCCGACATTTTCGGACTCGCCGAAGATAACTTTGCACTGTCGTTCGACAAAGATAGCATATCCGAAAACAATATCCGCGGTAAAGACAACAAACAAATTCGACAACCAATCAAGAAAAACCTGTTTACCATGAAACTGAATTCAATCTTCAAGCTCTACAAAAACTACTATCCATGTGCCACGGTGCAACGAATTACCATCTCCGACAACGGACAACTCATTGCGGTGAGCGACAAAAGCCGCAGTTTCCGCCTGAATCTTCTCCCCGTTGAAACGCTCTGCGACATGCAGCACAACGACAACGCAGAGCGTGGAAAACTGATGGGACAATTTTTGCACGACAACCGGCGCGAACTGTTTATGCTCCGCGAGACGCGCTGCCTCTACGGCATATTGTACGCCGAAAACCTGGCTTGCAACCTACGGCTTATGTCGCTCGTTTCCCGAAATGCCCATCTGCCGCGAACGGAATGCGACGGGCTGCGCCTTACCTACCTTTTCGCCCTTACCGATTGCGTATCTTCGCTCCGCTATTCGGCACATACCGTTACTGTTGAGCGCAATGGTGCGGTTTATGTCTCGGCCGGAAACGTTGGCAAGGCATGTGTGGTGAAAGTGGAGCCGGGCGGAAAAGTTTATGCGGCACAAGGCGCGGCGTGTACGCCCGAGAAAATAAACGACGAGGAAGTACGGCGGTATTCCAACCTGTTTTGGCGCGACAATGCCGAATGGTTTGCCAATTTCGCGGCAGGAAGGGAGGATTTGCTTTGAATGCAATCAAACTGTGTGATTTGGCGGTGAAAATATTCCCCGACTTGTCGCCCCGAAGTGCGTCGCAACGCTTGCGGCGATGGATATGCGGCGACCAGGAACTCAAACGGCGGCTCGCACGACGCGGATACGCCAAAGGACAACGGCTGCTGACGCAAAACCAAGCGGGAATAATAAAACGTTGGTTGGGATAGAACGCCACAGATGCTATGCCGTATCGATGAAAACGCGAAGCCGCGCCGAAAGGTGCGGCTTTTTTGTGCCCTTACGGGAAGTTTTGCAGCCAGCGTGCCTTATGGTTGAAAAAAGAAATCTTAACTTTGACGCGAATATAAACACTGAGAAAAATGTTGGGCAAAGAAATAAATTTCGACCGCTTTGTGAGGGGGCTTATAATGGTTTGCGTTGTTGTGGCGGGCTATTTCCTCGTGAGCTATCTTAGTCCTGTGCTTATTCCGTTTGTCGTGGCGTGGGCTTTGGCGTATATGCTTTTTCCGCTGGTGGAGTTTTTTCAATACAAATGCCGCCTGCGTTTCCGCATGTTGAGTATAATGCTAACGCTCGTGCTTGTGTTTGGCGCGATATCGTTGCTGCTTTATTTCTTTGTGCCTGCAATGGGGCGCGAGTTGCTTCATTTGAAGGACGTAGCGGTTGCATATGTTTCGGGAAGCACCGGCGCGGAAAACGTACCTGCTGCCGTGCAGAAGTTCTTGCAGGAAAATTTCGACAAACTGCGTGTGGAACGGCTGCTCAACGAGAAAGACATGCTTGCGGGGCTTAAGGAAACGCTGCCCAAGGTTTGGCGCGTGCTGTTGTCCACTGCCAATGTGATAATAAGCGTTGTGTCGTCGCTTATGGCGCTTTTGTATCTCGTTTTCATGCTCAACGATTACGACAGAGTGAAGAAAGGCTGGATAAGGTTTGTTCCCCGCAGCAAGAGAACGCTTGCGCAAAAGGTGGTGAGCGATGTCGACAACGGAATGAGCGGCTATTTTCGCGGCCAGGCCCTTGTGGCTCTCGCCAACTGCGTGTTGTTTTCAATAGGCTTTGTCATTCTCGGCATTCCGATGCCTGTGGGATTGGGAGTGTTTATCGGAATCATAAGTTTTATCCCTTACGTTCAGTTGTTGGGCTTTATTCCCGCCACGATACTTGCTGTGCTTTGCGCGGTTGACACGGGACGGAACTTTTGGATGCTTATGCTTGGAATTGTGGCGGTATATGGAGTGGTGCAGATACTTCAGGATTCCATTATCACGCCGCACATTATGGGCAAGATACTTGGCCTGCGCCCGGCGGTGGTGCTTCTTTCGCTCACGGTATGGGGATATTTGCTCGGCATCATAGGTCTTATCGTTGCATTGCCTCTCACTCAGATTCTCATTTCATATTATAGATATTATGTGGTGGAAGATCCGCTCGACAGCGAAATAGAACGGACGGAAAAGCACAAGGAGAAAAAAGAAAAGCAGTCATCGCATCGCTGAAATTGCTTTTCGAAGGGCTGAAAACGCGGAAAATCGCAACGAAATGCGCAAAAAGTCGAAATAATGCGGTGAAAAATTTGGCTGGTATTGAAGAAGTCTGTATTTTTGCACTCGCTTAACGGCAATAAAGAGGCTGATTCGTTAGCTCAGCTGGTAGAGCACAACACTTTTAATGTTGGGGTCTTGGGTTCGAGCC
>CAVKYH010000003.1:0-152705 GCA_963660485.1 bacterium
TCCGGGCCACCAAATTTAAATTCCGGGCCATCTAATTTAAATTACATGGCCCGGAATTTTCACAAGATGCGACATCGGTTTTAGCCCAAGGCAAAAGGGTTTCACAAAATGCGGGAAAAGTTTGTCTGTGTCGCATATAATCAGTAGCTTTACAAAGTTTTTCGCTACGGGCCGGGCTTCTGTTCCGGCCGCGTGCAATATTTCGTGTGCATAAAAAGATTTTCATGAAAAATATACTCTCGTCAATAACATTATGCTTGGTTGCCCTTGCTGGAACGGCGCAAGTTGTAAATCCCGAAACCGACCACATGGTTTCTCCGCTCGGTATCGACAATGCCTCGCCGCGCTTTTCGTGGCAAACTTCGGGCACATCGCAAAAACAATTCACGCTATGCGTAGGCACCGACAGCCTTGGAGTGGCATCGGGAACGGGCAACATGTGGAACACGGGCGCTGTGGAATCGGCGGCACAAAGCGCCGTTTACGCCGGAAAGCAACTGCAGCCGTTCACCACATATTACTGGCGCATTACATCGGTTGACAACGACGGCAAGAGCCACTACTCCCCCGTGGCAACGTTTGAAACCGGAATGATGAACGAGAAAAACTGGCAGGGGTCGTGGATTTCCGACGGCATTGACTGCAACGTGAAACCGGTTCCCTATCTGCGCAAGACTTTCACTGTGGGCAAAAAAGTGGCAAAGGCACGTGCGTATATTTCGGCAGGCGGGCTTTTTGTGCTTTCCATAAACGGGAAACGCGTGGGCAATCATTTTCTCGACCCTGTCTACACCCGTTACGACCGCCGGTGCAAATACGTTACATTTGATATCACCTCCCTGCTCCACGACGGCATCAACGCCGCCGGAGTAGTGCTCGGAAACGGCTGGTACAACCACCAGGCATTTGCGGTGTGGGACTTCGAGCGCGCGCCATGGCGTCAGCGCCCCACGGTGTGCATGGACATTCGCATCACATACGACGACGGCACCACCGAAACCGTTCCCACCGACCTGAGCTGGCGTTACACCACTGCCGTACCGCTTATATACAATAATATATATACGGGCGAACATTTTGATTTCCGTGTCAGCCTAAAAGACTGGGACACCCCGCAATTCAAAGACGACAACTGGGGCGGCGTAAGGCTTCGCCAAGCTCCCGCACCTGTTGTGAGCGCGCAGGCAATGCAGCCCATACGTTTCATTGAAGACATCGCGGCAAAATCAATGAAGAAAATCAACGATTCCACGTATATCTACGATTTCGGAAAGAACATGGCGGGCGTAACAACCGTGAAACTTCGCGGCGAAAGCGGCACAGAAGTAAGAATAGCGCATGGAGAACGCCTGCATACCGACGGCACACTCGACCAAAGCAATATCGACGTATATTATCGCGGCGACAAACAAACTGAACCGTTCCAAACCGACATTCTAACGCTTAGCGGCGGCGAGGATAGCTTTACCGCCTCGTTCAGCTACAAGGGATTCCGATACGTGCAGGTTTCCGCGTCGCGTCCGATAGTTCTCGAACAAAACAGCTTGGTTGCACATTTCACCCACAGCGACATAGCATCGGCGGGAAGCATAAAATCTTCGAACGCCTTGCTTGACAAAATCGTAGAAGCCACACGCCAAGCGTATATCTCCAATCTTATGGGCTACCCCACCGATTGTCCGCAACGCGAGAAGAACGGCTGGACGGGCGACGGGCATCTTGCGATAGAAACGGGGCTTTACAATTACGACGGCTTCACGGTTTATGAAAAATGGCTCGCAGACCATCGCGACGAGCAGCAACCCAACGGAGTTTTGCCCGACATTATTCCTACCGACGGCTGGGGCTACGGCACCGACAACGGACTCGACTGGACCAGCACCATAGCAATCATTCCCTGGAACCTTTACCTTTTCTACGGCGACGAACGTCCGCTGCGCGATTGCTACGACAATATAAAAAGGTACGTGGATTATGTAGACCGCAACAGCCCTTCGCATCTTTCGTCCTGGGGCCGCGGCGACTGGGTGCCCGTAAAGACACGCTCCGACAAAGAACTTTCGTCGTCAATCTATTTCTATGTCGACGCCACCATACTTGCGAAAGCCGCGAAACTGTTCGGCAAAACTTCCGACTATGATTATTATTCCAAGCTCGCAAAACAGATACGCGATGCCATAAACAAGAAATTCCTCAACCGCAAGACGGGCGAATATGCCTCGGGCTCGCAAACCGAACAAAGCATGCCGTTGATGTGGGGTGTGGTTCCCGAAGAAATGAGAACGCAGGCAGCAAAAGTATTGGCCGACAAAGTGGTGGCGGCAAACAACCATATCGACTGCGGAGTGCTCGGAGCGAAAGCCCTGCTCAATGCCCTGAGCGAAAACGGCTATCCCGATGTGGCCTACGACGTAGCTGTGCAAGACACCTACCCTTCCTGGGGCTGGTGGATAGTAAACGGCGCAACCTCGCTGCTCGAAAACTGGGACTTGAAGGCAACGCGCGACATTTCCGACAATCATATAATGTTCGGCGAGATAGGAGCGTGGCCCTACAAGGGACTCGGCGGAATCTATCCCGACGAAAATGCGCCCGGCTTCAAACATATCATTCTCCGCCCCAACTTCATAGAAAAACTCGGCAGTTTCGAGGCGCGCCACAACACTCCCTACGGCGAAGTAGTCTCGAAATGGGAATGGAACAAGCGCCGCAGCGTGCTCACCTACACGGCTGTAATTCCCGCCAACGCCACTGCCACACTCTACACCCCATGGAGCAACAACATCGACGGAGGCACGGAACTCAAAGCCGGAACTCACCAAATGAAATTCAAGATTCCGCGCAACTGACAAGGCACTAAAAACAGCCGTATTTCCACTGAAAAAAACTACACGGCATCTCGCAAAAACTCCGACGCATCTAATTTAAATTAGATGCGTCGGAATTTAAATTAGGTCTGACCTCGTAAAAACACAACCGCACACCGTTTTTCGGACAACGGAAACAGGTAAAAATCAAACCATATATGAATAGAACAAACGGGGCATCGAAAACTCCGTTTGGTAACCAAAACACCCCAAATGGTTACCAAATTCAAAATAAATTGTTTATCTTTGCCGCATAACAGTCAGAATATTAATCATGGTAATAGTTAGCACGAGAGATTTCCGCACCAATCAGACTAAGTATCTGGATATGGCAAAGTCGGGCGAATACGTTGTACTCAAATCGCGTAGCGGCTGTTTCCGTATCAGTCCTGAAACAGAAAAGGACACCATTGATGCCCCCCGCGACCTGATCAAGGAACTCAAAAACGCCTTGACCGAAGTAAAAGAAGCAATGGCAGGCAAACAAACCTTGTTATCAGCCGACAAATTGCTCGATGAGTTGTAATATCACCGTTTCGGTTTCTACCGACTTTGCAAAAGAAGCAAAGCGCCTCGCAAAGAAATATCCGAGTTTCAAACAAGATTACAAGGATTTCCTGGAAAGCATCAAGGAAAACCCTCTGCAAGGAGACGAAATCACCAATAACATACGCAAAATACGTATGGCCATAAAATCGAAAGGCAAGGGAAAATCCGGCGGCGCACGTGTAATAACATTCAACGTTCTCACGCAACAACTCGAGGGGAATGTTGTATTCCTGCTCATTTATGACAAAGAAGAAGCCTCTACCGTAAAAGTCAATATAATAAAGGAAATGGTGCGCAATATGGGGCTGGAAAAACAATAACGCTTATCGCAAAAACAAAGTCTGACATTATTCAAACGAGGTCAGACATTATTTAAATAATATCTGACCTCGTAAAAACACATCCGCACACCGTTTTTCGGACAACGGAAACAGGTTTCAACAACAGGCAAAACAAGCCCGCGATATACAATAAAAAGGAAATTTGACATTGTTTTTACCTTTGCGGGGGCTAATTTCGATGGAAATATATTACTTTTGCTATGAGTTATAACGATAAATACTTAACCTAATGACTTTCACCGAAATCTGCCGACAGGTTTTCCGTCAGGCGATAACAGACTATCATCAATCCGACAACGTTGACACTGCAATGCGCAACCCATATCCCGAGGGCGAAATACAATATGAACTCTACACCAAGGAATGGATCGACACCGTGCAATGGCACTTGGAAGACATTATCCGCGACCCGAAAATCAAACCCGAGAAGGCTCTCGAAATCAAGCGCAGAATAGACCGCAGCAATCAGGCACGCACCGACCTTGTGGAGCGTATAGACAGCTATTTCCTGATGAAGTTTCAAAACGTAAAGCCTCTCGACGGCGCAACAATCAATACCGAAAGTCCGGCATGGGCTATCGACCGTCTGGCAATACTCGCGCTGAAAATTTATCACATGAGAATTGAAGCCGAGCGCAAAGATGCGTCGGACGAGCACCGCGAACGTTGCCAGCAGAAACTGAACGTTTTGCTCGAACAGCAACAAGATCTCTCCTCTGCCATAGACACTCTGCTCGACGACATAGAAGCCGGACGCAAGTTCATGAAAGTTTACAAGCAGATGAAGATGTACAACGACAAGGACACCAACCCGGTGCTCTATGCCGGAGGAAAATAAAACCACAAGAGCATGACCGCAGATTTGTTTAACTATCACCGCCGCACAACCTATAACGTGCATGTGGGCCGCACACCTCTGGGAAGCAACAACCCCGTGCGTCTGCAAAGCATGAACACCACTTCAACCAACGACGTGGCGGAAAGCGTTAAACAAGCGGCACGCATCATTCACGCAGGCGCCGACTATGTGCGCCTTACCACGCAGGGAATACGGGAAGTGGAAAACCTTGCGAAAATACACGACACCCTACGCACGATACGCATCAAGACACCGCTCGTGGCTGACGTGCACTTCAATCCCGCCGTTGCCGATGCAGCGGCAAAGGTTGTGGAAGCCGTGAGAATAAACCCCGGCAACTACGTTGACCCGGCCCGTGTGTTCAAGCACATAGATTATACCGACGAAGAGTACGCGGAAGAACTGCAAAAACTCGAACAGCGGTTCACGCAACTGCTCGAAATTTGCCGCGAACACTGCACAGCACTGCGGATAGGCGTCAACCACGGCTCTTTGTCCGACAGAATAATGAGCAGATACGGCGACACTCCCGCAGGAATCGTGGAAAGTTGCATGGAATTCCTTAGAATCTGCGTTAAAAACAACTTCCTCGACGTGGTAGTGTCTATAAAAGCAAGCAATCCCGATGTCATGGTGCAGTCGGTGCGTCTGCTGGTAAAAACAATGGACGAGGAAAGCATGCAGTTCCCTCTACATCTCGGCGTAACCGAGGCCGGAGAAGGCGAAGACGGACGAATAAAAAGCGCATTGGGAATAGGCGCTCTGCTAAACGACGGAATGGGCGACACCATACGTGTTTCGCTCTCCGAAGAGCCCGAACGGGAAATACCAGTAGCCCGCAAACTCGTACGGCATATACTCTACCGGCGCGGCAAAAAGCACATAAGCGGACGAGTGTCCGACAGTTTCAACTATATATACCCCGAACGGCGAAAGACAACCGCCATAGGAAATATAGGAGGCGACAACGTGCCCGTAGTAATAGGCGTAAACTGTCTGCCGGGCAGTTACACAATCGACAATCGCCCCGACTTTGTTTACATAGGCGGTTTCGAACCCACAAAGACCTACGACCCCACGATGAACTACATTGTTGACGCGCCTAACTACGACGGACGGGCCAACGTGTTCCCTCTCTACACCACCGAAAGCCTGAAACAACTGCCCAAGACCCAAGCTCCTTTGAAATTCGTGGCAGTTGTGCCGTTTTTCTTCAACGATGAAATTCTGGAAAGCCTGCGCCAAACGCCCAATGCGGTACTTGTCATACGCAGCGACTCACGCAATTCGCTCGGCGAAGCACGCGCAATAATCCATACCCTAACCCGCGCCGGCGTGAAGAACCCTGTGGTGTTTTGCAAGGCATACGATTTCGGCGCCGACAAGAAAGAGGATTTCGAGATAGCCTCTGCCGCCGATTTGAGCAACCTTCTTTTCGACCGCCTCATAGATGGAATTTGCGTTTACCCGAATCATGAGGGCAGAAACGGACTTCTTTCCGCACAAGATGTGCTCTCAACAGAATTTTCCATACTCCAGGCGGCACGGCAACGCATCACGAAAACCGAATATATAAGCTGCCCCGGCTGCGGACGCACACTATACAACCTGCAAGAGACAATAGCACGCGTGAAAGCCGCAACGCAGGGATTGAAAGGCCTGAAAATCGCAATCATGGGCTGCATAGTGAACGGACCGGGCGAAATGGCCGACGCAGATTACGGATACGTAGGAGCAGGACGCGGCAAAATAAGCTTGTATCGCAGGAAAGAATGCGTGGAGCGCAACATTCCCGAAGAAGAAGCCGTGGAGCATCTGCTCGCCCTGATACGCGCCGAACGGGAATGACTCTGCAATGAAAAACGACGCATTTCCCAAGCACATATTGCGCTAAGAATGCAACGTTTGGATATCGAAACGCAAAAACGTCCCACACTTTCGGCACAATACGGCAAAATGTGCATTTCCTTTTAGAAAGTTTAATTATTAAACCGCCCGCACGGAGTGCATAAACCGATAAAATTGTTATTTTTGCATAGGTCAAAAAAACTACAACGGAACAAACTATTTTAAAACATAAAAACATGGAATACGTAACAAACGAAAAACTTACCATTGTCGGCGCAGCCGGAATGATAGGCTCTAACATGACACAGACAGCCCTTATGCTGAAACTCACGCCCAATATTTGCCTCTACGATGTGTTCTCGGCAGAAGGCGTGGCTGAGGAAATGCGTCAAAGTGGTTTCGACGATGCAAATATCGTAGCCACAACAGATGCAAAAGAAGCGTTCACGGATGCAAAATACATCATTTCGTCGGGTGGAGCTCCCCGCAAGGAAGGAATGACACGCGAGGATTTGCTCGCAGGAAACTCCAAAGCTGCACAGGAACTCGGCGAAAACATAAAGAAATACTGCCCCGATGCAAAATTCGTGGTTGTAATTTTCAACCCTGCCGACATCACGGGTCTTGTAACCCTTGTACACAGTGGTTTGAAGCCTAATCAGGTTGCCACCCTCGCAGCTCTTGACTCCACACGTCTCAAAGGCGCTCTCGCAAAGCATTTCGGAGTGAGCCAATCTGTGGTAAAAAATGCTTACACCTACGGCGGACACGGCGAGAAAATGGCTGTGTTTGCATCGCCTACCACTATCGACGGCGTGAAGTTGCTCGACGTAATCGCAGGCAAGGCTACCGTAAACGGCAAAGGCCTCAGCGAAGAAGAATGGAAGCAGATGCAGATCGACGTAACCCAGGGCGGTGCAAAGATCATCGAGCTCCGTCGTCGCAGCTCGTTCCAAAGCCCGTCATACTTGGCTGTAAAAATGATTGAAGGCGCAATGGGCGGTGAGGAGTTCAACTACCCCGCAGGAACATACGCCGACACTGCACGCTACAACCATGTAATGATGGCTATGCCCTCGCGCATCACTTCTGACGGCGTTTACACAAAACCGGTAATCGGTACTGCAGAAGAGATTGCCACTCTCGACGCAAGCTACGAGCATCTCCAGAGCATGCGCGACCAGGTTATCGCAATGGGTGCGCTTCCTCCAGTGGAGAAGTGGAGCGAAATCAACCCCAACCTCTAAGAAGGAAAAACGCCATTGGGCGAAATATAACGGAAGTCCCGGTGCAAACGCGCCGGGGCTTTTTTTGTTTTGCTGGAACGCTTTGCATAACAAGCGTTTAGGCTCTTTATAAAAACAGTGGGAGATGTCGCAAAAACGGCAAGGCTTTTCGCAAAAAACTCCGGGCCATGTAATTTAAATTCCGGGCCACCAAATTTAAATTAGATGCGTCGGAGTTTTTACGAGATGCCGTGTAGTTTTTTCGGAGTGCGAACAGGTAGGTTTGAAAGCCTATTTTATTGTCATCACAACGTATTCGGAGCGTGTGCCGATGCGGAATTTTCCGCCCCAGATGCCAATGCCCGAACTTACATAGTATCGTGTGTTTCCTTTCTGCAATGCCCCGTAGGCGTCCTCGTATATCGCGTCGGTAATCCACGACACGGGCCACACTTGCCCGTAGTGAGTATGTCCGCAAAGCTCGAAGTCCACGCCGTTTTGCCTTGCTTCTTCGAGCGCGAAGGGTTGGTGGTCGAGCAGAACGGTGAAGTTTCTCGCATCAACAAGTTTCATAAGTTCCCCGAGCCTTTTGCGGCGCATATTGGTGCGGTCGTCCCGCCCTATAACGTTTATCCCATTAACGGTAACGGCTGTGTCGCGAAGCATTGTTATACCTGCAATACTGTAAAAGCGCTTTGAATTTTCTATGCCGGCATAGTATTCATGGTTTCCGGGGCATGAAAAGACGGGAGCCTTGATACGTTTGAATTCTGCCGCATCGCCGTCGGCGAGCAACGGTTCAATGCTGCGGTCTATCACGTCTCCGGCAATCAAAACAAGGTCGGGGTTTTCACCATTTACCATGTCAACCCAACGCGAAAGCTCCGTGCGGCGAATATGATAGCCCAAATGTATATCGCTAAGCATCACTATTTTCACGGGCGCGGCAACAGGTTTGGCAGAATTGATGTTTATCTCCTCGCGGTGCTTGTGGTGGTAGTTTATATTGCCTGCCACAAAAACTATGAGCATCGTAGCCGTGAGCACAAGCGTTCCCGTGAGGCTGTTGTTGCGCAGCGACGGCGCAACAAGGTGGAACGCGCCGAGAATGTCGATTATCACGAAGGCGATGAGCAGGTAAATCATTACGAAAATCCACGAAAGGCTCGTTTTGTAGACTGTTGCGGCAATGTTGAGCGGCAATTTGTCGAGCGTACCGGGAAGCATGCACACGGGAACCAGCAACATCAGCACCACCATTGCTGTTGCCATCGCCATTTTGCCTGCAAAAGGAAACGGAACGAGTTTCCATGAGCGCCAAACCACATAAGCCAAAGCCAAAAACGGCAACAGCGCCGTAAGTATCCTGAAGATTTTCAATCCGGGCATATATTATCTCATTTTGCCGGCGAAAGTAGCAATTTTCAGCGAAATACAGCGGCGCAAAACGGCTTGGGAAAAACAAAAAAACTAAATTTGCACTATAACCAACACTTATAATACCGACAATGACCTCACGAAGAAAATTCCTAAAGTATTCTGCCATGCTCGCAGGGGCTATGGTGATAAATCCAAGCCATGTCAACGCTGTGGAAAACATCGAAAAACAATGGAACTCCAAGAAAAAACCGGCGTTCACGCTTTGGCAAATTCCGAGCCACAGCAATACAATAGGCAATTCCTATATATTCCAGACGGCAAAGGGCAAAGTAATCGTTATGGACGGCGGATTCGGCGAAGAGGCCAATACTCTGCGCGGATTTCTCGGAGCTTTGGGCAACGAAGTCGAGGCATGGTTCATCTCCCACCCCCACAACGACCACATGGGAGCGCTTACAGAAATTCTGAAAAACCAGCAAGACTTGAAGATAAAGCATATCTATCATTCCAGAATAAGCAAAACGGTGCAGGCAGCCGAGCACGACCATTCTCCGATATGTCAGGATTTTTATAATCAAATCGACAAAACGCCGATACCCGTTACCGACATACGCAAACCCGGCGACGTTTACACGTTCGACGGCATGAACCTGAAAATCCTGAGCGTGGCAAACGAGATAACCGAGAATGCCTACAACAACTCGTCGATGATAATGCGCGTATGGGACAAAAGAAAAAGCATAGTGTTTCTCGGCGACGCGGGAGTGGAATGTGGCGACCTTGCCTTGCGCGGAGAGTTTAGCCAAGACCTCAACTGCGAATATTTGCAAATGGCGCATCACGGACAAAGAGGCTGCAGCTGCGAATTCTACCGCTCCATAAAATTCCGCGCCTGCCTATGGCCCACCCCATCGTGGGTTTGGAACAACGACCAAGGCAAAGGATTCGACACCGGTATCCTGGAAACAGTGAAAACACGCACATGGATGAAAGAGCTCGGCATCAAGGAGCACCACGTTACCTGCGAAGAAGGACTTTTCAAGCTTGTGTAAATTCTGCAAATACAGCACGACACAAAAACAACAAATATGGCAAAAACGATGTCAGGCATTATTCAAACGATGTCTGACATTATTTAAATAATAT
The DNA here is from genome assembly GCA_963660485.1 of bacterium. Classification (GTDB taxonomy): domain Bacteria; phylum Bacteroidota; class Bacteroidia; order Bacteroidales; family Bacteroidaceae; genus UBA6398. Next base: position 10,217 of record CAVKYH010000003.1, read on the forward strand.
CAGACATCGTTTTTGCAACAAGCCATATCGTTTTTCCCACAAAAAATATCCCGCAGTCAATAACCGCGGGATATCATTGGGGAAAGGGATGTAAGGGGTTAAAAACCTGTGTCTTTCATTGTACGTACCAGATTGTCGGTTTTTCTACAGACCTTCCATGGTATTTCTTACTAACTCGAGTGCAAAAGTAGGGGCAAGATGTTTCAATCGTGTTACAGATATATTATATTTCTGTTTTTGAATTCCCGGCACGGCATTTTATAAGATGCGCAACGCGGCTGCGGCGAAACAAAATTGTAGTAACTTTGCCGCCGAAGAATATCAAACGATGAATATCCCCGTTCCCGAAGATTTTAGCAGAAGTCTGCCCCAAATAGTGGGCAACGATGCCGCCGCGTTCCTTTCCGCGCTCAACGGCGAGCCATCGCTTAGCGTGCACATCAACCCCGAGAAATACGGGAAAGCCGGCCTTTCCGTTCCCGACAGTGCAGAAAAAGTGGCCTGGGCAAGCAATGGATACTATCTCAAGAGCCGTCCGCGTTTCACCTTTGATCCTTTGCTCCACGCGGGAGCTTATTATGTGGAAGAGCCTTCGTCGATGTTTGTGGAGCAAGCTCTGCGCCGCGTGGTCAAGGAAATTCCCGTGAACCGCGCACTTGATTTGTGCGCCGCGCCGGGCGGGAAATCCGTTCTCATTCGCAGCACAATGCACGGCGGCTTGCTGGTGGCCAACGAGCCTATCGCGAAACGCGCCGCCGTATTGGCTGAAAACGTTGCCAAATGGGGGAACCCCGATGTGGCGGTTACGTCGAACTTTCCCAAGACCTTCGCAAAACTCCAAGGCTTCTTCGACGTAATTGCTGCCGATGTGCCGTGCTCAGGCGAGGGAATGTTCAGAAAAGACGAGGTGGCGCGCGAAGAATGGAGCCTGGAAAATGTGGAAAACTGCATTGCGCGGCAACGGGAAATACTGCGCGACGTATGGGAAGCGCTCCGCGAAGGCGGATTCCTTATATATAGCACCTGCACATTCAACCAAGGAGAAGACGAAAGCAATGTGGAATGGATTTGCAACGAACTTGGTGCGCAGCCGGTGGCTATTGATACTTGCGAGAACTGGAATATTTCGGGCGACACCTCAGGGCGTGCGTTGCCGGTCTATCATTTTTTTCCCTACAAGGCAAAGGGCGAAGGTTTCTTCCTTGCTCTGCTGCGCAAGAACGGGGAATATCGCAACGCCGACAGGAAACGCAAAAACAAGGCGGCTTCTCTGCAAAACGCAAAGCCCGACAGTTTCAAGGACTGGCTTTGCGGGGCCGACGATTTCGGATTTTACAGAAACGACGACGGAGTGTTTGCGCTCCGCAAGCAGTTTGCCGACGACTATGCCCTGCTTTCGCAAAATTTGAACGTGATTGCGGCGGGCGTGCAGGTATGTGCCGAAAAAAACTCCCGACATTCCGCGCCCAACCGCAAACAAAAACCGCAATACATACCGGCTCCGCAACTCGCAATGAGTTGTGCGTTCAACAAAGTGGCCTTCCCTACGGTTGAGCTGGGATATGCCGACGCCGTGAAGTATCTTCGGGGCGAAAGCGTGGCATCTCCTGCAAACGTTTCCAAAGGTTGGGTGGCTGTGGTCTATCGCAATCTTACGCTTGGCTTTGCAAACAATGTGGGCATGCGGTTGAACAATTCCTACCCCGCACCTTGGCGAATACGCAGCACTTATGCGCCAAACGAAGCCCCACTGCTGGAATTCTAATATCTCACACAGTTTACCGGCAATACCATATCGTCCAAACCAATCATAGCATTAATCAAGGCGATATACCGATAGTTTTGAATTTCGTCGGGAGTGATTTCGCGCGGGAGCAATATGTTTTCGTCCAAGAGCCTTGCGCGCGCCGTTCCCGGCAGTAATGGTTTTGCCGGAGTGTGCCAATGTTTTCCGTCGTATAGGGCGATGTTGGTATAAGAAGTGTCGGTGAGCAATCCGTTTCTCACAACAATCACATTGTCGCAGTTTTCTTTTTGCGCCGCAAGCATATCGAGCGCCCTGCGGTCGGTGGATTTATAGGTATAGTCTATGTCGTCGCAACAAACCAGGCGCAAGGTTTCCACGCGCTTCATCTCGTAAGGTTCGCAAGTGTTTTCGGCAATTCCATATTGGTCGTAAACAATCCTTATCTTGTTCACGCCGCTGCGGCAAGCCCATTTATCCGCAATGTCGGCAAGATTTTCCAGATGGTAGGCGTTGCCCCAAAAATGCTTTGCGGTGCGCTCGTAACGCTGTTGGTGATAGGCCATATGTTGTGGCACATGGTCTTGCAGTCTTATGGTTTCAACAAATCGGCACATACACTTTTTGTATCAGTTCCTCATATTCTTTTCGGCAGATGCTCTTGGCGGTTATTCCCCCTCCGGCCTTGAAGAAAAGTTTGCCGTTCTCGTTTTCCACAAACCTTATCATCACCGCGCTGTCGAGCATTCCGTTTGTCCAGCAGCCCATTACGCCGGTATAGAATCCGCGTTCGTAGTTTTCGGCATCGGCTATTATTCTCAGCGTTTCGGGTTTCGGCGCGCCGGTAACCGAGCCTGCCGGAAGTTGGGCAAACACAATGTCGCCTATACGGCTGCGAAAATCGGCGTCAAGGCGTCCCGTGATTTCCGAACTTGTTTGCAGAATGCGCCCGCGGTTTGTTGCGAGCACATCAACGTATCTGTATCGCGCCACACTCACTTTCTGCGCCACGATACTCAAGTCGTTGCGTATAAGGTCGACTATCGTGGCATGCTCCGCGCTCTCCTTTTCGTCGGCAACGAGCACAGCCGCCGCGTCGGGGATTTCCGCGCTTATCGTCCCCTTCATCGGAAAGGAACTGATTGTTCCCTGACGGTTTATCCTTATAAATGTTTCGGGCGAGAAGCACACGAATCTGTCTTTCACCCAAAGTTTGTAAGGCGCGTCGGCACATGCGAAAATCTCCTCCGGCGAAAGGTTTGTCTCCACTCCCACTTTGGCTGTAAGATTCACGAGATAGCTGTTGCCTTTCATGATATTGTTTCTCACAATATTGAAACTGCGCTCATAGTCTGCGTATTCCGGGGCATCAACATGCCATTCAGTATTTACGCCAGGGGTAAGTGGGGCCTTCTCCACCGCATTTCCCACGCCGCAGAACGCAAACCGCACGAACTCCGGGCACACATCGGCAAAATCTTCCACGATGCAGTTTTCACCGCGATAATCTATCACGAAAAGAAAATCGCGATTCTCCGCCGCAAGGCGGTTCATTTTCTCGCGCGCCGCGTTTCCGTTCAAAAAAGCATGGCTCATGTCTGTCCCTTTCATAACATCATTCCGTTTACGCGGTACAAAGTTACGCTTTTTCGCCCTATGCAGCGCCCCGAAATCCATAGCGAAAAAACCATGTGAACATGGGCGAAAAACAACAAGGCATCTCGTAAAAACTCCAAGGCATCTAATTTAAATTCCGACGCATCTAATTTAAATTTGGTGGCCCGGAGTTTTTAACATTTCCCATCTCGTTTTTTCGCCTTGCGCAAGGCATATTTTTCCGAAGCCAAATCAGCCTATACATATTATATATAATGTATCCCCCGTGCGCCCTTTACGCTTTTTCAAGCCCCGACGGTTTCACACAGACAAGGCGCATGCATATTTCAGCAAATATTAAAGGCACAACTACTTAAAAAAGTGATTTTTTCTACCATTAGTTTAGGGGGAATAACTAATTTTGCGGCAAAATAGCGGCGCGAAACGTCGTTTTGACAGAACAAATCTATGAGAGTACTTAAATTCGGAGGAACATCAGTAGGCTCGCCCGAAAGCATACTCAATCTCAAAAAGATTGTAGAGGCTGTAGACGAACCGGTAATAGTAGTGGTTTCGGCATTGGGCGGAATCACCGACAAACTAATAGCCACCTCGCGGTTGGCATCGGCTGGCAACAGCAAATACCGCGACGAATTCAACGCCATGATAGAGCGCCACCGCAACATGATAGACGCCGTGATTCCCGACGGCACACGCCGCGACGCACTCTGCGACAGAATAGAAACATTGTTTGACGAACTGCGCAGCATCTACCACGGCGTTTACCTCATTCGCGACCTCACCGAAAAGACAGCCAACGTGATCGTGAGCTACGGCGAGAGAATGTCGTCGCAAATCGTTGCCACACTCATCGACGGGGCACGCTGGTATGATTCGCGCGACTTCATCAAAACCACACGCCGCCAAAACCGCAATCTCGTGGATTTCGACAACACCCTGCGCCTTATCGGACAAACCTTTGCCCGTATGCCCAAAGCAGCAGTGATAGGCGGATTTATTTCAAGCGACCTCAACGATGGCGAAACCACTAACCTCGGGCGCGGAGGCTCCGACTACACGGCATCAATAGTTGCCGCAGCTCTCGACGCCGCAGCCCTCGAAATTTGGACCGACGTTGACGGATTCATGACCGCCGACCCGAGAGTTATTCCCAATGCCTATACAATCGACGAGCTTTCCTATAACGAAGCAATGGAACTTTGTAACTTCGGCGCCAAAGTAATTTATCCCCCCACCATATATCCCGTGCGCGTGAAGGGTATTCCTATCTACGTGAAGAATACATTTCACCCCGAGGCCCCGGGAAGTATAATCCACAAAGGACCTATCGACGACAAACGGGCCATCAAGGGAATTTCTTCTATAAAGAACACGAGCCTTGTAACGGTCAGCGGACCGTCGATGGTGGGTGTAATCGGAGTGAACCGCCGTATATTCTCCACACTTGCCGACAGCGGAGTGAGCGTATTCCTTGTGGCACAAACTTCATCGGAGGCAAGCACGAGCCTTTGCGTAACTGATGAAGACGGGGTGCGTGCAAAGGAGGCACTCGAAGCCGAATTCGCAAAAGAAATAAGCACCGGAGCGATGAATCAAATCACTCTGACAGGAAATTTGTCTACTGTGGCAGTCGTGGGAGACAAGATGAAACACACGCCGGGCGTTGCCGGAAAACTTTTCGGCGTTCTCGGACGAAACGGAATTAACATCGTGGCAATGGCACAGGGCGCAACCGAAACCAACGTGTCGTTCGTCGTGAGCAGAGACTATCTCAGAAAATCGCTGAACGTTATCCACGACAGTTTCTTCCTTAGCGAATACCAGGTGCTCAATCTATTTGTGTGCGGAGTGGGAACAGTGGGCTCGAAGTTGCTTGAACAAATTGCGTCGCAGCGCGAGAAACTTATGCGGACGCGCGGCCTGCAACTCAATGTCGTAGGAATTGCGAGCGGGCACAACGCAGTTTTCAGCCGCGACGGCATTACGCTCGAAAACTACAAGGAAGCGTTGAAAGCAGGCGGCGCAAGCGACACCGAACGCCTGAAGAAAGAAATCCTGGGCATGAACATTTTCAACTCGGTATTCGTAGACTGCACGGCGAGCGAGGAGGTAGCAGGACTTTACCAGACTCTTTTCGAACACAACATAAGTGTGGTTGCCGCAAACAAGATTGCCGCGTCTTCTCCATACGAGAACTATCGCAAGCTCAAGGACACCGCACGCGCAAGAGGCGTGAAATATCTTTTTGAGACCAATGTGGGAGCAGGCCTGCCCATTATCAACACAATTAACGACCTTACCGGAAGCGGCGACAAGATTCTGTGCATAGAAGCAGTGCTTAGCGGAACGCTCAACTTTGTATTCAATGAAATTTCAAGCCACACCACGTTTAGCCAGGCCGTTCAGAAAGCGCGCGAAGCCGGATACAGCGAGCCCGACCCTCGCGTGGATTTGAGCGGAAAAGACGTGATGCGCAAACTCGTGATACTTGCGCGCGAAGCAGGATACGACGTAAACATCACAGACGTGGTTGCCACGCCGTTCATTCCCGACGACTTCATGAAGATGCCGCTCGACGAATTCCTGAAACGCCTGCCCGAACTGGATGCCGACTTTGAAAAACGCCGCAAGGAGCTTGAAAACGCTGGCAAACGCTGGCGTTATGTGGCGCGGCTCGACAACGGAAAGACCTCCGTGGGACTTGAAGCGGTTGACAAGAACCATTCGTTCTACCACCTCGAAGGTTCAAACAACGTGATACTCATCACAACCGAACGATACCGCGAATATCCCATGCACATTGAGGGCTACGGAGCCGGGGCTGACGTTACTGCTGCAGGAGTATTTGCCGATATCATGAGCGTGGCAAATATCTGACATTTCCCAACAAGAATTTTACGGATATAAAGCCGCCCGAAAAAGACGCTTTATTATGCAAAAAAAACAATATCAGACATCGTTTTTACGATGTCTGATATAATTTTTACGAGATGCGTCGGAATTTAAATTAGATGCCTTGGAATTTAAATTAGATGCCTTGGAGTTTTTAACATTTCAGACCATGCTGTAACCATCTCAAACACAGCGTTTTCCACAAACCGATTTTTTCACGCTAAAAAGCATTGGCAAACCCACGAAATCGTACGGCAAATGAGCGTTTTGCAATATCCGTTTTACAAAACACCCAATAGTATTTACGCCAACGGAGAAATTTCGGAAAATATCCGGATTTTTCGTGAGAAAAGCGATTTTTTGACAGAAAACTGGCGTATATGATATCTTTTATTTACCTTTGCAGAAGTCAGAACACAGATAATGAACAAAAGTTTCACATACTACGCTTTGACATGGCTGCTTTCCACAGCCACTACCACCGTCACTACCACAACCCTTCGGGGTTGAGGAAGATTTTACGTTCCTATGCGGAACGCGCTTGCAAGAGCAAGCAAACATAAAAACAAAACAAACTTACAACAAAACAACAGTCCGGCAGCCAACAGCGACACTGCGGATTTTCAACCCTGCATAAGCACGCGCAATGCAGTATAACGTCTTGCGCCGGAAGTACAACGAAGAAGATGAAACACATCATAATTTTAGGCGACGGTATGGCCGATTGGAAAATAGAATCATTGAACAACCAAACACCCCTACAATATGCCAGCACACCCAATATGGACAAACTGGCAAGCCTTGGAGAAACGGGAATGCTTAAAACCGTTCCCGACGGATTCCACCCCGGAAGCGAAGTGGCAAACTCAGCAATTTTAGGATACGACCAGCGGGAAGTTTACGAAGGACGCGGACCGCTCGAAGCAGCAAGCATTGGCGTGGAACTCGCAGACGATGACCTCGCACTGCGATGCAATCTGATTTGCGTGGAAGACGGGAAAATCAAAAACCATTCTGCAGGACGTCTCGACACAGAAGAAGGCGACATTCTCATAAAGTATCTGCAGGAGAAACTCGGAAACGACAAAATTCACTTTTACACGGGAATCCAATACCGACATCTGCTTGTTATAAAAGGAGGCAACAAAGATTTGGACTGCACTCCGCCGCACGATGTACCGGGACAACCGTTCGAGCCGCTACTCGTGAAAGCCACTTCGCCTTTGGGTATGGAAACCGCCCGACTTCTCAACGACCTTATCCTGAAATCGCAGGAACTTCTCAAAGACCACCCGCTCAATATCCAACGCAAAAACGACGGGAAAGACCCTGCCAACAGCATCTGGCCCTGGAGTGGAGGCAATCGCCCACATATGAAAACTTTGGAGCAGATGTTTCCCGACAAGATACGCAGCGGGGCAGTTATCACGGCAGTAGATTTGATTCGCGGCATAGGCCGTTACGCAGGGCTCGAATGTATCGACGTTGAAGGGGCAACCGGGCTCGCCGATACCAACTACGAGGGAAAAGCCAAGGCAGCCGTGGAAGCTTTGAAGCACTCCGATTTCGTTTATCTCCACGTAGAAGCAAGCGATGAGGCAGGTCATGACGGCGATGTGGCCCTGAAACTGCAAACCATCGAGAATCTCGACAAAAGAATCGTAGGTCCGGTGATGAATGCGGTAAAAGATTTCGACGAGCCGGTATCTATTGCCGTTCTTCCCGACCACCCCACGCCCTGCAAGCACCGCACACACACCAACGAGCCAGTTCCTTTTCTCATTTACTATCCCGGAATAACCCCCGACGGAGTAAAGAAATTCGACGAGGACTCCTGTAAAAACGGCGGCTATAAAACGTTTGCCGGAAACCAGTTCATAAACGAATTTATGAAGCACTAAACCAAACGACACATGAAATATTACAGCACCAATCATAATACGCAAAAAACAGAACTGTCGGAAGCGGTAACACGTGGCCTTGCGCCCGACGGAGGTCTGTTTATGCCCGAACGCATTGCGCAACTGCCGCAAGTTTTCTTTGACAATTTTGCCGACATGTCCTTTGTAGAGATGTCGCAACGCGTTGCCCGCGCAATGTTTCCCGACGTAAGTTGCGAGACAATCAACAGAATCACGGCAGAGACGCTTTCGTTCGACACGCCGCTTCATATGGTGGAAAACGACACGTATGCCCTTGAACTTTTCCACGGCCCCACGCTTGCGTTCAAGGATGTGGGCGCGCGTTTCATGGCCAGACTTTTGGCGCACTTTGCCAAAAGCGACGGCAGGAAGCTCAACGTTCTTGTGGCAACCTCCGGCGACACGGGTTCAGCCGTTGCCAACGGTTTTCTGGGCGTTGAGGGGATAAATGTATACGTTCTCTACCCCAAGGGAAAGGTTAGCAAAGTGCAGGAAAGCCAGTTTGCCACGCTCGGACAGAACATCACGGCTGTGGAAATTGACGGAAATTTCGACGATTGCCAGAGATTGGTAAAACAGTCGTTTGTAGATGCAGAGATGAACGATGCCATGCGGCTCACATCGGCCAACTCCATAAACATAGCGCGTCTCATGCCGCAGGCATTCTATTATTTCCGCGCCATGGCGCAACTGCGCGCAATGGGAAAGGACAACAACGTGGTGGTATGCGTGCCGAGCGGAAACTTCGGCAATATCACGGCGGGCCTTATAGCCAAGCGCATGGGCCTGAACATTCGCCGTTTCATCGCTGCCAACAACGAGAACGATGTGTTCCTTGAATATCTCAACACGGGCGCATATCGTCCGCGCCCCTCGGTACAAACTTATGCCAATGCCATGGATGTGGGCGCGCCGAGCAACTTTGCGCGAATCCTTGAGCTCTACGGGAACAACCATGATGCCATCTGCGCCGAAATATCCGGCTTCAAGGTGAGCGACAGTGAGATTCTCGAAACAATAAAACAGGTTTACGAGCGCGACAACTACATTCCCGACCCCCACGGAGCGTGTGCATTCCGCGCGCTTAGTACATTGAAAAACGATGACGAGGTGGGAATTTTCCTTGAAACGGCCCACCCTGCAAAATTCGGCGAAGTTATAAGCAAAGCCATAGGCCGCGAGGCAGAAATGCCGGCACGTCTGCAAGCCTTCCTCAAAGGCGAGAAGCAGAACGTGGAACTTGGCAACGATTTCAACGGCTTCAAAAAATTCCTTATGCAACGCAAAGACTATTAATTCGGTTTTTAACACTCTTCATACTTAATTATTGCGAGAGAGGAGGACGCAAGCGTGCGTCTTATCCTCTCTCTTTCTTTTAAAATGCCACAACCAAACGAACTTTCAGCATCTAAAAAACACACTCTGCGCATGCCGAAAAAACTACAAGGCATCTCGTAAAAACTCCAAGGCATCTAATTTAAATTCCGACGCATCTAATTTAAACTACATGGCCCGGAATTTTTGCCTTTGCAAACATCTGAAACACAACATACTACAAGAGCCCTACAAAATGCGCAAAACAAGGCGCGGCAAACGCCCGGAATTGCGCTGTGCAAGGGTGGCGGCTACACTTTATTTCGCTAACTTTGCACGCAATAAAAACAAGCATACATCATGACATACGATTTTGATACACCGATAGACCGCGCAGGCTCCGACTGCGTGAGTGTGGAACTGATGAAGCAGGCCACAGGGCGCGAAGACCTTATACCGCTCTGGGTGGCCGACATGGACTTCCCCACTCCGCCTTTCGTTGTAAAAGCAATAGAAAACAAATTGAAACAGCGCATTCTGGGCTACACCTGCGCGCCCGAATCGTATTTCCAAAGCATCATCGACTGGAACAAACGCCGCTGCAATTTCAGCATACCGCGCGAAGCCCTGCACTATGTGCCCGGAATCGTGCCGGCAATATATTTCGCCGTAAATTGCTTCACTGAAAAAGGCGACAAAATCATGACCGAAACGCCGGTCTACCACCCGTTCGGCAATGTAACGCGCGGCAGCGGAAGAATCAACGTGGAAGTGCCGCTGATACTCGAAGACGGACGCTACAAGATGGACTACGACGAGATAGAACGCCTTCTGCCCGAATGCAAAATGCTTATTCTCTGCAATCCCCACAATCCCGGCGGCACATCATGGAGCAAAGACGAACTGGCACGCCTTGTGAAACTCTGCAAAAAGCACGGCGTGATAATCATAAGCGACGAAATCCACGCCGACATGACTTTCAACGCCGCAAGCCACGTGCCCACCGTAACGTCATGCCCCGAAGCCGAAGAGATAACCGTTACCTTTATGGCACCAACCAAGGCATTCAATCTTCCGGGCATCATAGCCTCCCACACAATAGTGATGAACCCCACGCTGCGCCGCAGGTTTTTCACTTATCTCGAAAGCAATGACATCGGCAACGGAAATGTTTTCGCCTACGACTGCGTAAAAGCATGCTACAGTGCCGAGGGCGAAGAATGGCTCGCACAAATGCTCGAATACGTAAAGGGAAACATCAAATTCGTAACCGATTTCCTCGCCGCAAACTGCCCCAAAATCACAGCAATAACGCCCGAAGCATCTTTTCTGCTGTTTCTCGACAACCGCCCACTCGGTCTTGCATCGCAACAAGAGCTTGTAGATTTCTACGTAAACGATGCCGGACTATTCCTGAACGACGGAGCAATGTTTGGAAAGCCCGGAACAGGATTCATGCGCCTCAACGTGGGACAGCCGCGCCGCATCATCGAAAAAGCAATGCACCAACTCGCTGCGGCATACCATAAGCGAAACTTCTAACCCCTTGGCGTGCAAACAAAGTTTTTAACTACACAAAAAACGCCCAATTTCATATAAAACTTTATCTTTGCGCAGAATTTCAAAACCAGAGAAAAAATGACTGAAAGAATAATTTCGATATCCGGGAAGCCCGGACTTTACAAATTGATGAAACAAGGACGCGGCATGCTCATAGTTGAGAGCGTTGACGAGAAACATCAGCGTTTCACTGTGGGAATGCACGACAAAGTTGTCTCACTCAATGATATTTCCATCTATTGCGAGGACGACGACGAGCCGCTGATTAGCGTTTTCAACAAAGTAAAAGCGCAGGAAAACGGCGAGAATCTGAAATTCAACCCGCGCAAGATTTCCGCCGACGAGCTTCACGAATATTTTGCCAAGGTATTGCCCGAATATGATACCGACCGCGTTCACGACAGCGACATCAGAAAACTTCTTGTATGGTATGACATTCTGATTTCGGGCGGTGTAAACGATTTTGAAGAGGAGACCGCAGAAGAAACACCTGCCGAAAATCCCGAAGAAAAGTAAGACGCAGAAATCAAGACTGACATTGTAGGAATCCAAACAGACATCAGTCCACTGACATAGGGAAGCGGAAAGCCGGAAACGGTTTTCCGCTTTTTTGTATGCCTATTCTTTTTATCCTCTCCGCATTGTTTCGTTGCAATTTGCCTATCTTTGCAAACAAACGCGCATGTCAAACATTTTGAGCCGCTTAAAAGTAAATCTGCATATGAACAAATTAATTTCAACCCTGATTTTGTCGGTTTTTGCGGGCGAGTTGCTCATGGCGCAAGCCACCTCAACCGCCCCATCGTGCTGCAACGCTAAAAAGCAAGCCCTTCTGTTTGTAACCGACGGCACCAAGCCCCACCCCTACCGCATACCGGCGATAGCCCAAGCCGCCGACGGCACACTGATAGCCGTGAGCGATTACCGCCCGTGCGGAATGGACATCGGAAACGGCAGAGTGGACATCGTGGCGCGCCTCTCGTTCAACAACGGAGCCACCTGGCAGCCCGAATTTGCCATACGCCGCGGAACAGGACTGAAAGGAAACGTAGACTGTGGCTTCGGCGATGCGGCAATTGCGGCAGACGTCAAGAGCAAAGAGGTTGTGGTGATAAGCGTATGCGGCAACACGCCGTTTTTCTCTGCCACGCGTGAAAATCCCAACCGTGTGGCATTGTTCAGGAGCCACGACAACGGCAGGACATGGACCGATTTTGAGGAGATAACCGACAAGATTTACCCGCTATTCGACAACAGCAAACTTGGAGCGCTCAAATCATTGTTTTTCACGTCGGGAAAAATTTTCCAAAGCCGCATCATCAAGCACGGCAAGTATTATCGCATCTACGCCGCCCTATGCACGCGCGACAACGGCAACAATGTTTTGTTTTCCGACGATTTCGGCAAAACCTGGAACATACTCGGGAGCGTAGACGTTTCGGCTGTTCCCAACGGCGACGAAGCAAAATGCGACGAGTTGCCCGACGGCTCGGTGGTGATAAGCAGCCGCACCAACAACGCGCGCTTTTTTAATATCTTCACCTATTCGGATACGAAAAACGGCAAAGGCGCGTGGGGCAAGGCCGCACTCTCTAACGCCTCCAACCGCGGAATCGTGCCCGAAGGCAATTCGTGCAACGGCGAGCTGCTGATTATTCCCGCCACGCGCCGGAGCGACAACGCCGATGTCTATATTGCGCTGCAATCGGTGCCGTTCGGGAAAGGGCGCAGCCGTGTAGGAATTTACTACAAGGCTCTCAGCCACGCCGGCAACATGGATTCACCGCAATCATTAGCCTCGGACTGGGACGGCAGATACCAGGTGAGCAACATCGGTTCGGCTTATTCCACGATGACAATGCTAAACAACGGCAAACTGGCGTTTTTCTACGAAGAGGAAACCTTTGGAATGGACTATACAAACGTCTACCGCGAGATTTCGCTTGAAGAAATCACCGGCAACGCCTATTCCTACAATCCCAAACTCAAACGCAAGGCTTTCGTGAAACGTCTGAAAGGAAAATAAAGGCTTAAAATGCAGCTTTTCCGCGCCGCATTTTAAGCCCCGAAACCTACGCGAAAAAACTACAAGGCATCTCGCAAAAACTCCGGGCCACCAAATTTAAATTAGATGCGTCGGAATTTAAATTAGGTCTGACCTCGTAAAAACGAAAAACCTTGGAATTTTGTACATTTGCATATACTGTAAAATCAACAACTTACGCAGCCCGAAAAACGAAGCATTTTTTGCTGCGGACAACGGCTTTCAAACCTCCGAAAATGATAAGAAAAATTCTTGCAACCATAGCAGGCACAATGGCATGCCTTGCCGTTTCGGCACAAGGCATCATTGAAACCGCCCACGACTATTCCCACCGCGTTTCGCTCGTTAGCAAGCAGACGATAGCCACATTCGAGAATTCCGCCGACGGATTTACGGCAACCGACGGCGCAGAAGCCGTGGAATCCGCGCCGGGCAAGGAATTCTATCCCCGCGTGCACGAGGGCAAGAAAGCCCTGTGGGTGAAAAGCAAAGAGGTGAGCGGCGACACATGGCGCACCGCAAGGCGCGAATTTGCCAAACCGCTCGATTTGCGCAAGACCCCATTCGTACAATTCGCCATATTCGCCCAAGCAGCCCCCGTGCAGGACGTCTACGTAAGGCTCACGCTCGGAAACGGCAAGGACAAGTTTGATTGCATAGCCCACATCATTCCCACACTGTGGCGCACCATAGATTTCAACTGCGGCGAATGCCCGTTTCTCGGCAATATAAAAAGTATGGAAATAGCCCTCTGCGCTCCCACGCCCGACATATGGAGCGCAAACCGCGACTTCCTTATCGACGGAATAGTTGCCGGCGCACCTATCGACTTTGAATTTTCTGTGCCGCAAAGCATAGCGGCGTGGGAAACCAACAGCGGCAACATCACATACGCCAACGATGCAATGGTATACAACTTCAAAAAGCCGGGAGCCGTGTTCACCACCGCGCTAAGCGGAAGCCTTAACAATCTGTTCAGTCCGCCCGCAAAAAACCGCAACACCATTCGCGCCGTGATAGACAACCGTTGCAACGCCGACAGCATACGAGTGAGCTATATCACCGACAAGGACAGCGTTTTCACGCATCATTCAAAAACTTTCCCGCTCTCGAAAAACGAAGGGCGGCACAACTATTTCTTCAACCTTTCGGATATACCCGCCGAGGGACACTACGCCGGCATAATGCTTGAACCGCTCGGCGCAAACAAAGGCAGCATCGCCATTGACCGCATCACTTTTGAGCGCGAGCAACCTATCGTGAAACGCGTGGGCAAAATAGAAAAATGCGAGGCCGACAGCGCGTTCATTCACATATCGGCAAAAATCAGCAAGCACGACGCGGAGAAATACAAGGAACTTAGCATTTACACCCTGCCCATAGAAACCGAAAACGTAGAGAATGGCAAAAAAATATATACCACCCGAAATATAGCGGAAGCCATGGAAATCAACGACATTCCCTTGCGCCGTGCCGACCGTCCCGACATGACTCACCTTTCGTCGCGCTTCGTGGCAGTATTGAGCGACGGCAGCGAAACCATACCCCTCGGAAAACCGTTCTTTATTGACAACTGGGAAAAATTCACCGACAATCCATACGATTTCCTCGTTACCAACGAAAATTTCAACGTACTCGATTACGGCGCCAAGGGAGATGGTTTCACCGACGACACACGCGCTTTTCAGCTTGCCATAAATGCTGCGAGCGGCGCGGGGAGCGGACGAGTTGTTGTGCCCGGACTTTCGCCCGACGACGACAATCCTTACGGCAGGCGCTATGTAATTACGAGCGTGGAACTGAAACACGACGTTGAAATGCAACTTGGCAAAGACGTGGTGCTGTGGCAAAGCGGCGACGTGCGCGACTATACCTACGCGCCGCTTTACGGACACGACATGGTGATACCCGGAATTCCCTGGACCCATTCCCATTTCGCCAACATGCCGATGCTTTACGCCAAAAACCAATACCGCATAAAAATCATCGGTCCGGGAACAATCCGCATGTGCGACACGTATACCCGCGATGCCGACATAGAACATTATGCAACCAATTGCGAAGACCGCATACACGTTGTCCCCGTTGTTTTCAGCGACTGCCAGGATATTGTGTTGCAGGATTTCGATATCATACGCACCAATTGCTATCACACAAGCTTTGACAACGATTCCAATCTCTATCTCGGCAACGTGAAGATGTATGACGCGGCTTGCGTAAGCGGCGATGGAGTGGGCCTAAGCAGCGGAACTCATCGCGTAATGGTTGAAAGATGCATTTTCTCCTCCAACGACGACGGGGTAACGCTTTCATCTTCGTACAGAGACCCCAGAAACGATGTTTCACCGTGGAGAAGTTATCACGATCCCAATCCCCACGGAGCAAGATGCGTGAGAGTGGAGCATTCCTACTTCAACAGCGGCGAGGGAGGCGGCGGAAAAGCGATTGCATTCATTACGTGGGGCTCTACAAACCCTGAACCGCAAAATCAAATCATTGACAGCATTTTTGTAACCGACTGCGTTTTGAAGGGAGGCTATTCCGTGGGCACTTGGCCCGACAATCCTTTCGACGGAAAGGTTTTCACAAATGAGGAAACCGATGATTTTTCCACTGTGCAGGACGTGAGTATTTTCAACAACGAGTATTTCAACGATTGCAGCCTTTTGTGTGTAACGCCTACCAATTTCCGCAACGACTGCGGCATACCTTCGAGCGGCGCGGTGCTTAACGGTGATTTTCGGGACGGACGTTGTTATTGGAGCCGCCGAAGCGATGCGAAAATCTCGCGCGGCGGGGCGGAAGTCAAGGCTGGCCAGATGGTTTTCCAGGGACTTACGCTGAATCCGTCGGCTTACGCTGCTGTTTTCACGGTGAAAGGCAAGGGCAAGGTCAAGGTTGTGCGCAGCGACAACGGAGATGTTGTGGCGGAGATGCCTTTTGATACTGCCGAAGTCAAGGATATTGTGCTCCCGTTCAGCATTTCAGAGAAAAAGGATTATATGTTGGGGGTAGAAGGCGGCGAAGCGAAACTTACAAATGCGAAGCTGGAAAAACGCTAATAGTTGGCGCGCAGCCCATGTGCCTTGCGGTTAGGGTTTGCTCTCTCCTTCCATGTAGTTTTCCAGGAAAAGATGTTCGCCGTCGAACACTGCGTAGGTGAATAGCGACAGCCATTCGCCTGTTATCAGAAGCCGTGAAGTTGATGTAAGATGCAGGTCAACTTCTATATGGCGGTGTCCGAAAATGAAGTAGTTTATTTCGGGGTGTGTGGCGAGATATTCCCGCGCAAACCTCACAAGCGATTCCCTATCTGCGCCCCTGAAGGCGGGTTCTTTGCCGTCAACTCGTTTCAGCCGCGAGTGTTTTGCCCATGAAAGCCCGAAACTTATCGCCCAACGCGGGTGGAGGCTCGAGAAAAGGCGTTGGCAGATGCGGCTATGGAATATGGCGCGAAGGGCCTTGAATTTCGCGTCGCGGCTTCCCAGTCCGTCGCCATGGGCAAGGAAGAATATTTTGCCGTAGATGTCTGTAACCAAAGGTTCGCGGTGGATTATCATTCCGCACTCCCGTTCCAGATAGTCGCCGAGCCACATGTCGTGGTTTCCGGCAAAGAAATGCACTTCTATCCCGCTGTCGGTGAGTTCGCTTATCTTTCCGAGAAAACGCGTAAAGCCTTTTGGCACGACGTATTTGTACTCATACCAAAAATCAAACATGTCGCCGAGCAGATATATTGCCGAGGCGTGGTCCTTGATGTCGGAAAGAAACCTCACAAGCCGTCTTTCCTGTGTGCGGCGGTGGGCGGTGGCGAGCGAACCAAGGTGGGCGTCTGAAATGAAATACACGTTTTTCATCGCGGGCGAGATATTTTTACATGAATCCGAGGTCTACTTTTGCTTCGTCGCTCATCATGGATTGATCCCAAACGGGGTCGAACACCAGGTTGACGTTGGCCTGCTTCACGAGTTCGATGCCCTCGAGTTTTTGTCTCACGTCTTCCATTATATAATCGGCCATAGGGCAATTGGGTGCGGTGAGCGTCATATCCACATCGAGTATGCCGTCGTCCTTGAAGTCTATTTTGTAAACAAGGCCGAGGTCGTAAATGTTTACGGGTATTTCCGGATCGTAAACAGTCTTCAAAACGTCCACGATGCGGTCTTCCGTTTGAATTTTCTCTTGTTCTGTCATATCAAAATGCCGTGTCCCGGCTAATTTAACGGTTTACAAAGGTAACAAAATCCGTTGAAATAAATTGCAATGGTTTTTCCGCATTCCGCAAGCCCTTGTCAGGGCATTTCGCTCGCCTTTTCGTCCCTGCCGCATGCGCCGCAAAAACTGCGGCAAAAAGCTATCAAAAAACTACACGGCATCTCGTGAAAATTCCAAGGCATCTAATTTAAATTCCGACGCATCTAATTTAAATTACATGGCCCGGAGTTTTTACGGTATTTCATCAGTCTTTTACGAGCAGGTTATTTATCTGAAACAGAAGGTATTTCTTCCATTCCATAATCATAGCGCGATATTCGGTTTCGTTCATGTCAAACCACGAAACAAACAGGTTTTTTGTGATGAAGGGAAAGGCTATGTTGCCATAGAATGCCGTAAACACCATATACATGGGCACTTTTTTCAATCTCCCCTCCTGCATTTCCGTGTTCAGCGCATCGCGCACCATCGAAAAGAGCTTGTCGTAATGAAGTTCCCTTGCCGTGGCGATGAAATGGTCAACGTCGCGCTGTATCTCGGATATGAAAAACCCGGGAATCTGAGGATTTTCGAGGAAACGCTCAAAATATTCGTCCACCACGAGCGAGAGGCGCTCTATCAACGGCTTTCCGCTGGCCATAATCTCGTTGAGGCGCGGTTTCAACTCCTCGACAATCGACGAAAACACGGCGCGAAACATCACATCCTTGTTGGGAAAATAATAATGAAGCGTGGAGCGGTTCACCTTAGCCTGCTCCGCAATGTCGCACATGGTAGTGTCTTCAAAACCTTTCTGTATGAAAAGTCTGCGGGCGGCATCAATCATAAGCATCTCCTGCTTGCCGTAAGTTTTAGCGCTCATTGGTCTGACGAATATTGTCGATAAACAGCAGCAGACGGTTCACAATGTTCACATCGCTCACCGAACTGTCGAAATCAAGCGACAAAATGTTCATCTTGGGGAACATGGTCTTGATTTTCTTCTCTATACCTTTTTCAATGATGTGGTTTGCAATGCAGCCAAAGGGTTGCAGACTCACCACATGGTTTATGCCGTGGGCGGCATAGGTGGCCATCTCGCCCGAAATGAGCCAGCCCTCGCCAAACTGCGCGTTGAGCGAAATAATCTTCGACGCCCGTTCCGCCTTCTCGCGTATGTCGTCAAACGGCATGAAGTATCGGAACTGCGATGCCGCCTCGTTGAATTTCGCTATGCGCTTCTGCACCTTGCGGTAAAGCCAGTTGACAATCACATCGGGCATGACCTTGCGCTGCAAATGGGTGCGGTTTTTGGTCTCGCGGTTCACAAAACTCTGAGTAAAGAAATCAGTAATCAACGGCGGCACCACTTCAAGATTCTGCCCAATCAGCCATTCGGTTACATTCTTTTGGGCGTAAGGATTAAACTCCAGGAAAATTTCTCCTACCACTCCCACTTTTGCAGTATCCTTGTCCAAGCAAACGGCATCAAACCTCGCAGCCGCTTCGCGCGTAAGGTCGAGCAACGCCGCCGTATTTGACGCCTCCACCAAAGGCTTTGCGCGTTCCAGATATTCGTCCTTGAGCTTACGCGCCGCACCCTCCTCGCTCTCGCGTACGACGGTGGCGTAAAACATCTTGGCAATAACATCACTGTAAAGCATGGCGGCCAGAGCAACCGGCATAAGTTTTTTCCAAGGCATCTTGAAACCCGGCTGATTGTTACTTATCCCGCTCCCGAACGACAGAGATACGACGGGCGTATTGCGGTATCCGTTTGAAAGAAGTGCCCTCTTGATTAACGCAATATAGTTGCTGGCGCGACACTGACCGCCCGTCTGCGTAATAGCTACGGCCGTTTTGTCGGGATCATACTTGCCGCTGCGAAAAGCTTTCACCACATCGCCCACGATAAGCGTGGCAGGATAGCACACCTCGTTGTTGGAATATTTCAGACCCAATTCCCCCGATTCTCCGTCGCTCATCGGCAGGTTCACAACGTTGTATCCCGCAACTTTCATCGCAGATGGAATGAGCGGCGAGAGGAACGGGGTGAAAAACGGGGCTATTATAGTGCGCCCACGTTCGGCATCGGTAAACGGAGGTGTGGTTTCAAACGGCGCAACTGCCTTGGCGTCGCTACTGCTGCTTATCTTCAAACTTTCTATAAGCGAGCGCACGCGCAATTTGATTGACCCCACATTGTTTACATCGTCAATCTTTAGAAGCGTAAGGTTTTTGTGGAATCTTTCGAGCGTGGCGCGCACCTCGTTGGTGAGGAATGCGTCGGGCCCGCAGCCGAAAGATGTGAGCTGCATGTACTGAACGTTTGAATTCTGAAGCCCCGCCCATTTAGCAGCTTTGAGAATGCGGTTGGGATATGCCCATTGGGAAAGATAAATAGTGTCGTCGATCGAAAGTTTCTCGTCGTAAACAATATCATCTGTGATAACGTAAGCCCCCATAGCGGCTGCCATTTCACTCACACGGTGCTGAATCAGCGGATCAGTGTGGTAAGGACGTCCGGCAAGCAATATCACCAGGCGGTTGTCGCGTCTGCCCTCTTCGAGAACGCTGCGGTTTATTTCCACAAGGCGTTTGCGGTATTGCTTCTCCGCATCTTCGGCGGCGGCAAAGGCATGTCGTATCTTTTTTATCGGTACTCCGAAACGCGAAAGCCACAGTTCCATTTGTTTCAAAAGGAGCTTGCGGTCCTTAAAAGTAACAATGGGGCTTTCGAGAGGCACTTTAGGCGTTTGCGAACTGTTTACAACTTCGGAATATCCCGATACAATCGGACAGTTGTAGCTATTCTGTTGTCCTTTCTCCAATCTTTCGTAAACCACAAAGGGCATGAAAATTCTGTCAACGCCCTGGCGCTCGAGATTGTCAATATGGCTGTGCACGAGCTTGGCAGGAAAACAAATGTTGTCGCTCATCACGCACCGCGCCGTGCGTTCGTATTCGGAATAGCTCGAATCTGAGGAAAGCACCGTGCGTATGCCGCAAGAATTCAAAAGGGTGTGCCAGAAAGGATATTCCTCATACATGTTAAGACATCGGGGAATGCCCATCGTGAATAGGGGCTCTTTCACCTCACATTCGCGATTGAACAAAAGATCGTACTTCCGGGTGTAAACATTCTTGCCGGCTTTTGTTTTGGAGCCTTGGTTGGAGAAAACACGTTCGCAACGGTTTCCCGAATAATACTTGCGGTTTCCGGGGAAAAGGTAATGGGTAACGGTGCATTGGTTTTCGCAGCCGCGGCATTGGGTGCGGCGCGTGGTATATTTGGCGCGCGACAGCATTTCAGCCACTCCGGTTTCCTCTTCTGCCTTGTGGTCTATGGCATAAAGCGCGCAGCCCACCGCTCCCATGAGTTCCGGACAATCGCTGCGGTTAACATGGGTTTCGGCAAGCTTTTCAAGGGCGCGCACAATGGAGTCGTTTCGCATTGTACCGCCTTGCACAACCACGTGCTTGCCTAATTCCGACGTGTTCTTGAGTTGTAAAACTTTGTAGAGGCAGTTTTTTACCACGCTATACGACAATCCGGCGGCAATGTCGGCCACGGTAGCCCCTTCGCGCAGCACCTGTTTCACTTTTGAGTTCATGAAAACGGTGCAACGTGTCCCGAGATCGCACGGAGCTTTGGAGGAGCACGCTTCTTTCGCGAAGTCGTTCACATCATAGTCGAGCGAGCGCGCAAAAGTACTGATAAAGGAGCCGCAGCCCGAGGAGCACGCTTCGTTTATCTCAATTCTGTTTATCACGCCATGGTCCACAAAAATTGCCTTCATGTCTTGCCCGCCGATATCAAGGATAAACGAAACGTCGGGGCTTATGTTTTTTGCAGCCAGATAGTGTGCAATAGTTTCTATAATGCCTCCGCCGAGTCCGAAAGCCGCGCGTATCAGGTCTTCGCCGTATCCTGTGGAGCACGAGCCGGCTATACGCAAATCCGTGCCAGCTTCTTCGCATTGCTGTTTGAGGAGCGAGAGCCCTTTTTCCACCGTCCCAATCGGATCGCCGTCGTTGTTGTGGTAAAACGAATAGATAAGTTCGCGATTTTCCGAGAGAGCCACCACTTTTGTTGTGGTAGAGCCGGAATCTATGCCGATATATGCCGTTTGTTTCCCGGCTTTGAGCGCGGCATGCGGCAGGTCTTTTCCGCCAAGTTGCCTGCGCCATTGCTTATAATCGTCTTCGTTTTCAAATATAGGGGGAAGGCTCAAATAGGAATGGGTAGTCAGGGTGAGTCGCTCCGATGTGAGGGCTGCAAACTGCTTAGCCGTGGTGGTCATGCCGCCTTGGGCAAGCGCTGCGCCCCATGCAGGAATCACACTGCCGTTTTGTGGGAGCACTATATCCGCTTCGGGAACTTTGAGATATTCCACAAAGGCCTTGCGCAATCCCGAAAGGAATGTCAGAGGTCCGCCGCAGAACATAATGGGCGGCGTGATGTCGCAACCATGTGCCAGCGTGGTTACCGTCTGCACGGCCACGGCGTGGAATATAGAGGCCGCAATGTCTTCGCGCGGCACATTCTTGGCAATGAGGTTTTGAATATCGGTTTTACTGAACACTCCGCAGCGCGACGCCATGGGATAAACCTGCGTGGAATGCTGCGAAAGTTTGTCGAGCTCGTCATTGCTCACATCGAGGAGTATTGCCATCTGGTCGATAAACGCTCCCGTGCCGCCGGCACAGTTTCCGTTCATTCTAAGGTCGCTTGCCTTTCCGTCGGAAAAGAACACAACTTTGGCGTCCTCGCCGCCGATATCGATCATTGTGCTCACTTCGGGGTGAGCTGCACGCACATAGTTTGTGGCCGCCACCACTTCCTGCACAAAAGGTATCTTGCAGCGCTCCGCAACTCCCATGCCCACGCTACCGGTGATGTTTACGCTTATTTCGTTTTCGCCAGCCAATCGTTCGAGCTCTGCCGAAAAAGTGGCAAGACAGTCTTTCACGCGCGCCTGATGGCGCACGTAATTGTTGTAAACCGCTTTACCGTTTTCGTCAAGGGCAACGATTTTGGCTGTTGTGGAACCTATGTCAATTCCTACCTTATATAACCCCATATTGTTTTTTGTTTTCCCTATAATCTGACACTTGTGTCAGACCCTTGCAAATGTATGAATTAATTTCTTTTACATACGCCGAGCCGTGTTGGTTTTAATCTTTTTAATGTGCTTTCGGGGAAAATTGCAATGCGTATTTTATGATTTCCCAACCATTTTTTGCCGCGCGCAATGGCGTTGTGGAAAATGGAGCTAAAAGCCTTGTTTTTACAACTTCAAATATGGCAAAAACAATGTCAGACATTATTCAAACGAAGCCTGACATTATTCAAATAATATCAGACATCATTTCCACCATATGCCTTATCGTTTTCACGTCCTCAGCAAGGCAAAAAAACAAGGTGTGATACAAGCATTTACGAGGTCAGACCTAATTTAAATTCCGACGCATCTAATTTAAATTACATGGCCCGGAGTTTTTACGAGATGCCGTGAAATTTTTCACAGGCCCAAACTTCCTTTTTTCTCAAGCATAGCAACCCGTGTGAAAACCCGGCAAATTACCCCCGTTTCCCAAGGAAATCCGCGCAAACGGGCATAAAAAATCCGGGCATGCCCTGCAAAAGAGCATGCCCGGAATATGTTCTGAACCTAAAAAGACCTATTAAGCCTTCTTGATGCGGTTGTAGCCATATTTTGCAACCTCGCCAAGCTCTTCCTCGATGCGGATAAGCTGGTTGTACTTTGCCATACGGTCGGTGCGGCTCATAGAACCGGTCTTAATCTGACCGCTGTTGGTAGCAACGGCGATGTCGGCGATAGTAGTGTCTTCGGTTTCACCGCTGCGGTGTGAAGTAACAGTGGTGTAGCCATGACGGTGAGCCATTTCAATAGCTTCGAGAGTTTCGGTGAGAGATCCGATCTGATTAACCTTGATAAGGATAGAATTTGCAGCGCCCATCGAAATACCTTTCTGCAAGAACTTAACGTTGGTAACGAAGAGGTCATCGCCTACAAGCTGGCAACGGTCGCCGATAGCAGCTGTAAGTTTCACCCAGTTCTCCCAGTCGTTCTCGTCAAGGCCGTCCTCGATAGAATCGATAGGATATTTTGTGATAAGTTCTTCGAGATATTTGATTTGCTCTTCGGCAGTAAGTTTCTTTCCGTTGGGATCTTTCTTCTTGCCGTCCTTCAACTGACGATAATCGTAGTACCATTCGCCATTTTCCTGAACAGCAAACTCAGAAGCTGCGCAGTCCATAGCAATCTTCACGTCCTTGCCCGGTTCGTAGCCAGCGTCCTTGATAGCCTGGCAAATGCTTTCGAGAGCATCTTCGATGCCGTTGAGAGCAGGAGCGAAACCGCCTTCATCACCTACGGCTGTGGAAAGACCGCGCTTCTTGAGCAATTTAGCAAGAGCGTGGAAAACTTCAGCACCCATGCGGATAGCTTCGCGCTCTGAGGGAGCACCTACGGGACGAATCATGAATTCCTGGAACGCAATGGGAGCGTCGGAATGTGCGCCGCCGTTGATGATGTTCATCATAGGCACGGGGAGAACGTAAGTGTTGGCGCCGCCGATGTAGCGGTAGAGAGGAATGTTGAGAGCCTTTGCAGCAGTTTGTGCAGCAGCGAGAGAAACGCCGAGAATAGCGTTTGCACCGAGTTTGCTCTTTGTTGCAGTGCCGTCAAGGGCAAGCATCTTGTAGTCGAGCGCGCGCTGGTTGAGCACGTCGTCGCCTTTCAATGCGGGAGCAATTATGTTGTTTACATTGTCAACGGCTTTGGTTACGCCCTTGCCGCCAAAACGATTCTTGTCGCCGTCGCGGAGCTCGAGCGCCTCGTTTTCTCCGGTTGATGCGCCTGATGGAACGCTTGCGCGACCCATTACACCGTTTTCCAATGTTACTTCAACCTCTACGGTTGGATTACCTCTTGAATCGAGGATTTCTCTTGCATGAATTTTTTCAATCTTCATAATAATAATCTGATTTTGACTATATTTTTTCTACTATATTTTCGACACAAAAATAATTCTTTTTTCGTAAAGCTGCGGTTTCGGAGAAAACTATTTTGTTATTGCTCAAAAACATACGCACCAAATAAACTTTACGTGGCTTGGCTTTTTGTTTATTTCGCAACAGCAGATTACAATTTGGCGAGACATTCTTACGAAAGCGCCATGGTTTTCAATTTATTTTGGTAAAGAGAGGCATGATGTTCGACATGAACAGCCTTACAGAGATAGCCAACAAAATTATACCGAAAAATTTGCGCATAAGATAGATTGCCGCCGGACTTATCTTGCGTTCCACCCAATCTATGCAGCGTATCACGAGATAAACACCAAGGCAGTTGAGAAACAAGGCTATTATAATGTTTTCAGAAGCGTATTCAGCTTTGAGCGAAAGCAATGTTGTGAACGACCCAGCACCTGCAATCAAAGGGAAAACCACCGGAACGAGGGTAGCTTCCTTTATCGGCCCCATGTTCTTGAAGATGGTTACGTCGAGAATCATTTCCAACGACATCAGAAACAATACCAGCGCTCCGGCAATGGCGAAAGACTGAATGTCTACGCTGAACAAACGAAGCATCGCGTCGCCCGCAATAAAAAAGCCGAACAGCAACGCAAAAGAAATAGACGAAGCTTTCCAAGCACTTACCGGGCGTCCTTGATTCTTAAGACTTATTATCACGGGGGTAGAGCCGAAAATGTCTATCACGGCAAAGAGTACGATGTAGGCGCTTATTATTTCCTGGAAGTCCAAGCGCGTCAACCAATAGTCGATAGAGAATAGCGTTTCCATTTGATTTGTTTTTTAATATTGCGGTTTGTATTTTGACGGGCTACCATTTGATTGCATCGAAAATCTTGTCGGCAGCTCCTGCATTTGACATTATATAATTCCCTGCTGCGTCGCCGGCTTTTTTCCTACTGTCTTCGTTTTGCGTAAGTAGCTTCATGGTCATCGCGAAAGTGTCGGAAGAAGTGATTTCAAAGCACCCGCCGAGATGCAGAAGCATTTCTGCTTCGCGGAACTTCTGATGATTCGGCCCGATAACCACAGGCACGCCGTATACCGCCGCTTCCGGTACGTTGTGTATGCCTACTCCGAATCCTCCGCCCACATATGCGATGTTTCCGTAGCGGTATATTGAAGACAGCATGCCATATGTGTCCACTATCATGCAGTCGAAATCTTGCAGGTTCGTGTTTTCTTTTTCTGCTTGTGTGATACGGATTGCCGGACGCTTCAAGGCCGACAAAATCCGGCGTATATGCGCTTCGTTTACTACGTGGGGGGCGAGAATAAGTTTCAGATCTTTATGTTCATTGAAGTACGGAATGATAATATCTTCGTCAGGTTCCCAAGAGCTGCCCACGACAAGCACATTGGTTGCGCCTTCGGCAAAATGTTTTGCGGCGTCCACGTCCTTTGCTGCGTTGCGAATGTCGGTAACCCGGTCGAAGCGTGTATCGCCTGCGACGGAAACGGCCGTTATTCCCACGCTTTCAAGCAGGCGGCGCGAATCGTCGTTTTGCACAAAGATGCGAGTGAAATTGTGCAGCACTTTGGCGTATTGTTTCCCGTAGGAGCGGAAAAATATCTGGTTTCTCCGGAAAATACTCGACACACTATATACTTCGCATTTGCTTCGGTGTAGCTCGTCGATGAAGTTTTTCCAGAATTCGTACTTTATGAAAAATGCTTTCTCGGGCTTTACCATGCGCACGAAGCGCCGGGCGTTGCGCGGGGTGTCGAATGGCATGTAGCATACGATATCTGCGCCGGCGTAGTTCTTTCTTACTTCATAGCCCGAGGGAGAGAAGAATGTCAGCAGTATTTTATATTCGGGGTGGCGTTGTCGGATGCGTTCCATAAGGGGACGTCCTTGTTCGAATTCGCCGAGCGATGACGCGTGAAACCATACGTAGCGGTCGTTGGTGCGGAGTGTGCGTGCCAGTATGCCGAATGTTTCTGCGTGTCCGTCGAGCAGAAGCCTTGCCTTGGTATTGAAAAGCGAGGCTATCCTTACACATAATATATATATGTATATTCCCAGAGAATACATCGCCCCGATTTTATGCTTCCTTGTGTCCCAGCACGCTTATAGCGCGTTTCATGCGTCGGAGTGTTTCTTCTTTGCCGAGGAAAGCGGATATGTCGAAAACGTGAGGGCCTATTCCTTCGCCCACAATGGTCAAGCGGAAAGCGTTGAGCACATTTCCCGTTCCGTATTCCTTAGATGCAATCCATTCCATCACTACTTTTTCCTGGTTCTCGATAGAGAAATCGTCTATTCCGGCGAGCACGTCGTGCAGTTCCGCCATTACTTCGGGCGAATCCTGTTTCCAGCGTTTTTTCACGGTTTTTGCGTCATACTCTTCGGGAGCTACGAAGAAGAACTTGCAGAGAGGCCAAAGTTCTTTTACGAAATTAACTCTCCCTTTCATCATCTCAACCACCTGGGTTGCTCTTTCAAGAGTTTCGTCTATGCCGTTGGCTTTAAGAATCTCGTTGAATTCGGGCGCAAGTGCCTCCGAGGGGGTGCGAAGTATGTATTCGTGGTTGAACCATTGGGCTTTGACGAAATCGAATTTGGCACCGCTACGGCTGCAATGGTCGAGTTTGAATTTGCTCACGATTTCATCGAGGCTCATTATCTCTTCGTCATCACCGGGGTTCCATCCGAGCAAAGCAAGGAAGTTTATAACTGCCTGGGGCATGTATCCGCTTTCGCGATAGCCCGATGAGATTTCTCCGCTCTTGGGGTCGTGCCATTCCAAAGGGAACACGGGAAATCCCAGGCGGTCGCCGTCGCGCTTTGACAGTTTGCCTTTTCCGTCGGGCTTGAGAAGCAACGGAAGATGTGCAAAGCGGGGCATCGTATCCTGCCAACCGAGGGCGCGGTAGAGCAACACGTGGAGCGGAGCCGAGGGAAGCCATTCCTCGCCGCGTATCACGTGGGTAATCTTCATGAGATGGTCGTCCACCACATTGGCAAGATGATAAGTGGGCAGTTGGTCGGCTGATTTATAAAGCACCTTGTCGTCGAGCACCGAGGAATTGATCACCACGTCGCCGCGTATCATGTCGTGCACATGCACGTCCTCGCCTCCTTCAATCTTCAGGCGCAAAACAAACTGCGCTCCGCCGTCGATGAGTTGCTTTACTTCTTCGGCCGAAAGGGTCAAGGAGTTGCGCATTGTGCCGCGCGTTGAGGCGTCGTACTGAAAGTTTGGCGTCTTCTCGCGTGCGGCTTGCAACTCTTCGGGGGTGTCGAATGCTATATATGCCTTGCCTTCGTCGAAAAGCTGGCGGGCATATTTCTTGTAAACCTCCCTGCGTTCAGATTGGCGGTAAGGGCCGTATTCTCCGCCAAAGCTCACACCTTCGTCAAACTTTATCCCGAGCCATTTGAACGATTCGAGAATATAGTCTTCGGCTCCCGGCACAAAGCGGTTGGAGTCGGTGTCTTCAATGCGGAATATCAGTTTGCCACCATGCTGACGTGCAAAAAGATAGTTGTATAATGCAGTGCGCACACCGCCTATATGCAAAGGTCCTGTGGGACTTGGCGCGAAGCGTACTCTGACTTGGTTGCTTTCCATGCTGTATATGCTAAATTTTAGACGTGCAAAGTTACATATTTTTGCACAACCTGCAAACCTTGTGCTTTTCTATCTCATTGTGTTTGTAGTCTTTTAGTACTACATTGCATTTAGTGCGTGTTGCGCCCTATGTTTTTTGCAATTTACGGGTTGCCGAAAAAACGGTGTCGACATGCCGTTTTCACGACATGCGCAAGGCGCTTTTACGAGGTCTGACCTAATTTAAATTCCGACGCATCTAATTTAAATTTGGTGGCCCGGAGTTTTTGCGAGATGCCTTGTAGTTTTTTTCTTTGTTTTGAGCAGGATTTTTCTAATCAGTTTGCGGCATGTTTGCACGCGGGTGATGCAGCATTATTTCCTCCCTCAACCGTCTGTTGTCGAGGTGAGTATATATTTCGGTGGTTGCTATGCTCTCGTGCCCGAGCATCTCCTGAATGGCGCGCAGGTTTGCTCCCCCCTCCAATAGGTGGGTGGCAAAAGAATGTCGGAAGGTGTGGGGACTTATCTCCTTTGTGATTCCCGCATTGTGGGCAAGCACTTTCACAACATGAAACACCGTGATGCGCGACAGCTTTTTGCCTCGCCGAAAACTCAGGAACACAAAGTCTTCATGGCCCGGACGCACATCGATGTGGCAACGGCATTCCTGCCAAAGGCCCAACTCTTTGAGCGCACGCCCCGAAATCGGCACAAGACGCTCTTTCCTCCCCTTGCCAAACACCCTCACGAATCCCTCATCGGCATATATGTCGGAAAGATGCAGGTTGCAAAGTTCGCTCACGCGCAATCCGCAAGAATACAACAGTTCTATTATCGTGCGGTTGCGCTGCCCCTCTCTTTCCGACAGGTCGATCGACGATATTATGCGGTCGATTTCCTCCACCGTGAGCACCTCGGGCAAATGTTCCCCTATCTTGGGCGACGGCAAAAGCTCCGTGGGCAAATTTTCTATGCGATGATCCATGAGAAGAAACTTGTAGAAAGCCCTCACACCCGACAGAATACGTGCTTGCGAGCGTGGAGTGATGCCTATATCGTGGAGCCCGGCGGCGAATGTCTCAAGGTCGGAAAGCGTTACGGCTTCGGGTATCTTGCCAATGCCCAAAAGATATGAAAGAAGTTTGGAAACATCGTCGGTATATGCCGAAATGGTGTTGGGAGTCATGTTCTTTTCCAACCTCAAATAGTCGCGGAATAAGCCGAATAGCTCGTCGGAATGTTGCTCTGCGTTCTGGTTCACGGAAAATTCTTAATTTTGCATTGGTTACAAAGTTACAAATTATCGTCGACAATGAAAATTGAAATCATAAACGGTCCCAACCTCAATTTGCTCGGCGTGCGCGAGCCCGAAATCTATGGGCATTCGTCGTTCGGGGATTATCTCGAAGCGCTTCGCCAACGCTATCCCGACGTTGAGGTGAGCTATTACCAAAGCAACGTGGAAGGCGAACTCATCAACCGCATGCAGGAAATAGGATTTGAGTATGAC
Organism: bacterium; assembly: GCA_963660485.1. Taxonomy (GTDB): domain Bacteria; phylum Bacteroidota; class Bacteroidia; order Bacteroidales; family Bacteroidaceae; genus UBA6398. The sequence goes on from CAVKYH010000003.1 coordinate 39,637, forward strand.
GGCATAATATTAAACGCCGGAGCATACACGCATACAAGCATCGCGCTCCACGACGCAATCAAGTCGATAACCACACCCGTTGTAGAAGTTCACATCTCCAATGTGCACCGCCGCGAAGAGTTTCGCCGTCATTCCATGATCTCACCTGCGTGTGCGGGAGTGATATGTGGTTTTGGCCTCGACTCTTACCGTTTGGCCCTCGAAGCACTTTTGGAGTCTGCTAACCGTTGATGGAACTCGATTCTTACATAGAAAACCACAGCACAGCCGAAGACGATTACCTTTACCGCCTTTGGCGCGCCACAAACCTCCACCTCGTGCGCCCGCATATGGTTTCGGGACACGTGGAAGGGCTTCTGCTCAAAATGATAGTGGAGATGATTCGCCCGAAAAACGTTCTGGAAATCGGCACATTCACCGGATACTCCGCAATAGCAATGAGCTACGGGTTGCCAACGGACGGACGGATTTTTACGTTCGACATAAACGACGAACTTGAAGACTTCACGCGAAAATGGATTGACGGCTCGCGCCGCGCAAAGCAGATAGTCTACACCATAGGCGATGTGGCTGAAATATTGCCCGACTTCTGCGCCACGCAAGGCGACCTCGTGTTCGACCTCGCCTTTATCGACGGAAACAAACGGCAATACGTGGAATATTATGAGCTTGTAAAGAAACACATGTCCCCCGGCGGATATATTCTGGCCGACAACACTCTTTGGGACGGGCATGTGGTTGACACTGCATACGACCGCGATAGCCAGACAATAGGCATACGCGAATTTAACGACCATGTGGCAGCCGACAAAACGGCGGAAAAACTGATTCTGCCCATTCGCGACGGACTTACAATAGTGAGAGTGGAATGAATGTGCCGAAAAAACGCAAAAACTCCCGCCGCATCACGTATTTTATGAGTAACTTTGAAAAATAAAATGGCAACCAGCGAAAACATAGCAATTATACTTGCCGGTGGAACAGGCAGCCGCGCCGGTTTCGGCATTCCCAAACAATTTGTGATGCTTGGCGGACGCACGATGATTGAACGCACTGTGGACGCATTCCAGCAAAACGAGACGATAACGGGCATCATCGTGGTTACAAACGTTGAAACGGCCGACGAGATGCGCAGCGTGGTGATGAGAAACCGTTGGACAAAACTCCGCGGCGTATGCAATGGCGGCATGAACCGTTTTGCTTCGGGCAATGCGGGACTTGCGCTGTGCGCCATGCCCGACTGCAACGTTCTCCTGCACGATGCCGCGCGCCCCATGGTCTCGCAGCGCATCATTACCGAAGTTTGTGAAGCCTTAAACAGATATCGTGCGGTTGATGTGGCTATTCCGGCAACCGACAGTCTGATGGTGTCGGACGGGGAAACGGTGTCGCATTATCTTGACCGCAGCAAAATTTGGAATGTCCAGACGCCGCAGGGATTTAATATAGACATAATTCGCACGGCATATACCGAAGCTTTGCGCAACGAGGATTTCAGTGCCACCGACGACTGTTCTGTGGTGCGCAAATACCTGCCCGATGTAGAAATTGCCCTTGTGCGCGGCGACGTAAACAATATAAAACTCACCTATCCCGAAGACAAGGAACGCATAGAGCGCATGTTGTCGGAAAAACAAGCCGCAAAATGAAAAACCCAACCGCTCCCGTTGCACTGTTCGCCTACAACAGACCGCTGCATACCAAGATGTGCGTGGAGAGTCTGCTTAGAAATCCCGAGGCGAGCCATACCGACCTTTTTGTATTCTGCGACGGGTGGAAAGGAAGCCACGACAGGGAAAAGGTAACCGAGGTGCGCGAGTTTGCAAAGGGCATCAGCGGTTTCAAGTCGGTTAGCGTTTGCGAGGCAACCGAGAACCGCGGACTGGCAAACTCTGTAATTGCCGGCGTAACCGATGTGGTGAACCGCTACGGGCGTATTATCGTGGTGGAAGACGACCTCGTTTTTTCTCCCTACTTCCTAAAATTCATGAATTGCGCACTCGATTTGTTTGAAAACGACGAACGCGTTGGCAATGTGCACGGCCATTTGTTCAAGATGCGTGGTTTGCCCGACACTTTCCTGATACGCCACGCCGACAGTTGGGGCTGGGCCACATGGAAACGCGCATGGGACTTGTTTGAACCCTCGGGCGAAAAACTGTTGCAGACCTTGCGCGAACGAAATCTGATGAAGGTTTTCGACTTTGAGGGAACGTATCCTTTTTCGCGAATGCTGGAACGACAGATTGCCGGATTGAACAATTCGTGGGCCATAAGGTGGAAAGCATCTCTGTTGATAAACGACAAACTCGCCGTGAACGCTGGAAAATCTCTGGTGGCGAACAACGGATTTGACGAGACGGGAACGAATTGCGGGGGCGGAGAATTGATTCCAACCGAGATATTTGAAGGGGAAATCGATTGTTTCCGTCCCGAATGTATAGAAGAAAATCCCTTGGCGCGCCGCAAGTTCGAACAGATGTACCGCCGTTACAACAGCAAGCTTCACAAGGCGTGGGTAATGGGCAGGTTTCAAATCAACAAACTGAAAAACAAATTCAACAAGCCATGAACAATCTTACTGATCGCAGTTTCTGGAAAGAATATTGGAGCAATTATATATATGAAAAGGTGCCGGCGCGCTCGGAGTTCGACGATTATTTCCCCGAGGGCATGTCGCAGGGAAACGGACGCACCTGTATTGAAATAGGTGGCTTCCCCGGCACAATGTCTCTGTATTTCCGCCGTCTTGGATACCGTCCCACGTTGCTTGACTTCTATGTAGATCCAACTATAATCAATGGTCTGGAAGAAAGCAACGGTTTCTGTAAGGGCGAAGTGGAATATGTGGAAAGCGATTTCTTTGCTTTTGATTCACAAAAGCAGTATGACCTGGTTTTTTCGATAGGTTTCATTGAACATTTCGACGACACTGCCGATGTGATACGCCGCCATGTGGATTTGATAAAGCCCGGCGGTACGCTTTTCATTGCTCTCCCGAATTTCAGAGGGCTTAACGGTTGGGTGCAACGCACTTTCGACCGCCGCAACTACGATGCCCACAACATTAGCTCTATGATTCCGGCTCGGCTGCGCGACATTCTCGCATCTATGCCGCTCAAAAACCCCAAGGTGGTGTATACCCGCAAGCCGATGTTGTGGCTCGAGCCGCGCAAAGGCATGCGAAACAAATTGGCGCGCAAGGTAGTGCGTTTGTTCAGCTATGCCATAAAATTGTTTCCCATTCCCTCGCGTCTGTTCTCGCCTTACATTGTGCTGACAGCCGAAAAGATTTGAAACATCAAGCATATAAGATATGGACAATTTCTTGTTTTACAGCCCCACTGAGTTCCGGTTTGGACGCGGTGTGGAAAACGAAGCCGGCGAATGCGTGGCGCGTTTGGGCATAAGCCGTGTGGTTGTGGTTTATGGCGGCGGGAGCGCTGTGAGAAGCGGTGTGCTCGCCCGCGTGGAGGATTCCCTGAAAAAGGCAGGCGTTGAGTTCACGGAATTGGGCGGCATTCAGCCAAATCCCACCGACAAGGAAGTTTACGAGGGCATTGACGTGGCGCGTAAGTTTGATGCCGGCATGATGCTTGCCGTTGGCGGCGGAAGCGTGATTGACGCAGCAAAAGCTATAGCGGCTGGCGCAGTCTACGACGGCGATTTCTGGGATTTCTGGGCGGGAAAGAAAATTCTCGAGAAGGCTTTGCCTGTGGGCGTAGTGCTCACAATTCCTGCCGCAGGTAGCGAAGGTTCGGGAAACAGTGTGGTAACAAAACTCGACGGTCTCAAGAAAATAAGTCTTAAAACGCCCCGGGTGCTCCGTCCCCGGTTTGCACTCATGAATCCGGAACTTACATTCACACTGCCGCCCTATCAAACGGCGGCGGGAGCCACAGATATGATGGCGCATATACTGGAACGTTATTTCAGCAACACTCCAAACACTCCTCTCACCGACAATATTTCGGAGGCTTTGCTCCGCACGATTATCGGCCTTGTGCCCGAGGTGCTCAAAAAGCCCGATGACTATGAATTGAGGGCAAACCTGATGTGGAGCGGCACACTTGCGCACAACGGTGTGTGTGGCACGGGAGTTGTGGAGGATTGGACTTCGCATTTCCTCGAACATGAGTTGAGCGCCCTCTATGGAGTAACCCACGGAGCCGGTTTGGCGGTTGTCTCACCTGCCTACCAAACGTTCATGGTGTCGCACAACGTGGGAAAGATTGCCCAGCTTGCGCATAATGTGTGGGGTGTGGAAAATTCCGGTTGCGCCGAAGACGATGCGCTCAAGGGCATTGAATGTTTCAAGGCGTTTCTCCGTTCCATAGGAATGCCCGTAACTCTTTCGGAACTTGGTATCGAAAATCCCGACATCGCTCTTCTCGTAAAAAGTCTGCACGACCACAAGGGTAATCCCGTAGGAAATTACTACCCTCTGCGTCCCGACGACACGAGGGTGATTTATGAATTGATGAAGGGCTGATTTCTTTGTTTTTACTTATCGCAAAACTTTGCATGTCAAGGTTTTCGCAACTATTATATAGGACATCGCAAAAACGGTGTCCTATTTCTTTTTTACGAGATGCGGTGGCGGCAAAAACTCCGACGCATCTAATTTAAATTCCGACGCATCTAATTTAAATTTGGTGGCCCGGAGTTTTTACGAAATCCGATATAGTTTTTATGGGACGGAATATCGGTTTTACTCTATACCTTTTTGTAAGGAAAACAGAGGGGAATATGCTGTCAGCAGTTCAGCAGCAAAAAGCCCAAAGCGCACCCTGCTGCGGCGGCAAAGCATGTGAGAAACACTTGCCACATTGTGAGATTTACTCGAATGTAGTTGAAATCCGAGAAATGCTTTCGTTGCCAAATGGAATAGTTAGCATAGAGCCATTCCAGGAAATCTGCGAGGTCGGCCTTGGGATTTTTCAGAAACCAGTCGGCAGTCTTCACTTCCAGCACCGGCTCGTCGACCCACGAGAACGCCCGCGCCCATTTAGTTTCTCCCCTCTCAACGCCCAGACATACCACAAACTCGTTTTTGTTTCCGCCATGCCAATAAGCCCGCTGCTTTTCCACAACGTCCACACCGTGTCTCGATGCGTCGAAAAGCAACACAAAGAGGTGCATCTCCACTTCGGGGGCGGTAACAGAGTTGAACAGCCGGAATTGGCGCTCCACTGTTTCGGGCACATCGAAACAATCGGACAAAATGGTGGGAGCGTCGAAATCTATTATCTCAGGATAGTCAATCAATCCCAGCGTGATAGCTTGCGTGCGTCCTATCTTCTCAAAACGGAATATGGAGTTGGAATTCCTTATCTTGTTGGTGTATTTGTGAGGTTCGGTAACGGTCCACACTCTTGCGGCGCGGCTTTCGTCGGAACCCCTCGTGTCGTAATAATCATAGTGGCAGCCACGGCGCGAGCCGCCGCTGATTTCACTGCCATACCATACGTCTTCATGACATACCACCTGCCACAGATTGCGCACGGAGTCGAAAAAACCGTCGCTGCAGTTGTGTCGCGTGCCAAGGTTGGTGTCGAAATAATACTTCTCGGGGTGGTAAACATATTCCTTGCGCCTTCGCGTATGTGTGTTTCCCCGTTTGTCGGTATAGGTTTGGGTTACGATTACAATCTCTGTCCACGGAGCTTCATAGTATATTGTAACGATGTAGCCCCCCAGAAATTCGCGGCATTTGGTTCTTGCGCGATAGCATAGCCAGTGGGTGAGCCCGGTAAGCAGATATCCCGCGCCGGCAACTATGGCATAGGGTTCCCACCTGCCGTATGGGTTGAACAGATAGGGCAACAGCAGGCACGCCAACAGAGGTATGATATACGCAAGGGCTATCATTCAGGACGGGAGGGCAGTTAGTCTTCAAACTTAAGCATCTCGTCGTCCACTCCCGTGGCTATCACATTGTTGGTATTGGTAGATGCGATTACGGTATACTCTATCGTTGATTTGTTGTTGATGAACCATCGCGACGGATACTGCTCCACGAGTGTGGAATGCTGGTTGATAATGTCGAGCATGCGGGTTTGTGCAGTGGCAAAGGCTTCGCGTTGCACTTCGATCGACTGCATGAGGTTGGAATACAGAGAAGTGTCGAACGTGGGGTTTTGTTCTTGAATCCATTTCATAAGTTCGCCGCTTTTCTCGGAATAACGTCCCGCTATGATCTGGGGATAAATCCGCTCAAATGCCTTGCGGTATTCCGAAGATACGTTTGCCTTTTCCTGGATAATCTTGAACATCTTGTCTCTAATCGACTTGATGTTTCCCCTTTGGGCTTCGGCCTCCTTGCGCAGGGCAATCTCCTTGTTGTTGTATGAGAAAAACATTATGACAACGATCAACAGAACCGCTGCAACACAGATTACGAAAATAAGACTTGTTGACATGATAAGATTGTTTTATTATAATCAGATTCCAAAGGTAATGTTTTTTAATCAAACGCCAGATACAATCCCCCTTATTTGATACGCAAAAAACTCCAAAGCATACCGTTTTTCCGATGTCTGATATTATTTAAATAATGTCAGACATCGTTTGAATAATGTCTGACATCTTTTTTCACAAAAACCGACATCGTTTTCGCCACAAATCCCGGAAAAATTCCCCACTCGCCGCGCCATTCCCCAAACAATCCGTATCAGTTTGTGCTATAACAGGTTTAGAGAAAAAGAAAAAGTTTTTGTTGAAATTTATTTTAAGAAAAATATTACCTTTGTGGGGCAAAGTGGTGAAAAGTTGCTAACTTTGGCACACTTAATATGGAAATATTGTAGTAAATCAGCATTCAATCTCTTATAAAACAATGCGTTTCACCGGTACAATAGAGGCAAAGGCAGACAGCAAGGGGAGAGTGTTCTTCCCGGCGGCATTCCGCAAGATTCTTGCGGCTTCGGGCGACGAGCAGCTCGTGCTCACGCGCGACGTGTTCCAGCCCTGTTTGGTGCTTTACCCCCGTAGCGTGTGGGACGAGCAACTCAACTCGCTCCGCGCGGGTTTGAATAGATGGAATGCGCGACACCGCCAACTCATGCGCGAATTTGTGTGTGATGTTGAAGTGGTTGCTCTCGACGGCGGAGGAAGGTTTCTTATTCCGAAGCGCTACGCTGCGATGGCAGAGGTGAAGCAGGAAGTTGTTTTTCTGGGTATGGACGACACCGTGGAGATATGGGCGCCCCAAGTTCTGGAAAAACAGCGCATGAATGCCGACGACTTTGCCGTTTCCCTGGAAAAAGCAATGAATCCCCAACAATGAATAACGGCGAATTGGCTTATCACGTGCCGGTAATGCTCAACCGCACAATCGACTCTATGAATATAGGCAGCGGAACCTATGTTGACGTAACCTTTGGCGGAGGAGGACATTCGCGGGAGATACTGCGGCGAATGGACAGGCAGGCAAGACTTTTCAGCTTTGACCAAGACACCGACGCCGTGGCAAACATTCCCGACGACAAGCGCCTCACGTTTGTTTTGTCTAACTTCCGCTACCTACAAAATTGGATGAATTTCTACGGAATTGCCGAGCTTGATGCCGTGATAGCCGACCTCGGAGTGTCGAGCCACCATTTCGATACCGCAGAAAGAGGCTTCACTTTCCGCAACGACGCTCCGCTCGACATGAGAATGAACCGCAGCGCAAAACTCACGGCTGCAGAATTTCTCAACTCCGCACCCGAAGAAAAAATAGCCGCTGTGCTCAAAAACTACGGCGAGCTGCGAAACGCGCGCCGCATTGCCGCCGCAATAGCAAAGCAGCGAATCGCAAAACCAATAAACACCACTGCGGAATTCGTGGGTATGCTCGAACCTTTCATGGGAAGAGACAAGGAGAAAAAGGATTTGGCTTGCGCATTCCAGGCTTTGCGCATAGAGATAAACGACGAAATGGGCGCGCTGCGCGAAATGCTCTCCGCCACAACCCGTCTGCTTCGAAAAGGTGGGCGTCTGGTGGTACTTACATACCATTCGCTCGAAGACAGAATGGTCAAGAATTTCATTAAAAGCGGCAACGCCGAAGGCAAAGTGGAACAAGATTTCTACGGCAACCGTCTTGCGCCGCTCCGGGCGGTAAACAGTCATGTTATAGTGCCCGACGACGAAGAAATAGCCGCAAATCCGAGAAGCCGCAGCGCAAAACTGCGCGTGGCCGAGAAGTGCTGAACACACAGCATACACCAAAGGAACATTCATAACAGATAAAAATGGCAGACAAATCCGAGAAACACAACGGCAACAAGGTTCCCGCAGAAGAGATTACCGACAAAAAAGCGGCGGCAACCCAGAAAAGCGATTTCAAACGAAACTCGCGCCGCGCTTTGGAGTTTACCGGATACATGTTCGGCAACTTCATCTCTGTGGAAACCCTCCGGAGAAACATAGGGTTCATTCTGCTCGTGGTGGTGTGCATGCTTCTTTATATCGGCAACGGATATTCAAGCCAGCAGGAGCTTATCGAAATAAACAAGCTCAAAGGCGAGGTGGAAGATGCCAAATACAACGCCCTCGTGCGCTCGAGCGAATTGCTCGAAAAAAGCCGCCAAAGCCATATAGAAGAAATATTGAAATCACGAGGTGATACAACGCTGCAAACAGCTACCACCTCGCCCTACATATTAAAGATAGACACCACCGAATGAAGAGTAAGTTTCCGGAAAAAAAGGTCATGACCCGCTACTTCATCGTTGCCGCTTTTCTTGCGGCAATCGGCGTGGGCGTGGCAATAAAGACAGCATATATTATGTTTGTCGAACGGAACTTTTGGAACGAGGTGAGCCAACGCTTCGTAAAGCGAAACATGAAGATAGCGCCCGTGCGCGGAAGCATATACTCTGCCGACGGACAGTTGTTGGCTTCTTCAATTCCGGAATACAAGATGTTTATGGACTACATGGTTGTGGAAAAAGACTCGGCGCGAAGAGTCAAGGCACAAAACCGCAGAGACTCGATTTTATACGCTTCGGTCGACAGCATGAGCGACGGGCTCCACGCCATATTCCCCGACAAATCGGCGGCAGAGTTCAAGCGCACCCTCTTGGAGGGACGTAAGAAAGAAAGCCGCAACTGGCCGATTTATTCCCACCGCATCACGTATATACAATATAAGGAAGTGAAGCGACTGCCCGTGTTCAGATTGCCGGCATATAAGGGCGGATTTCACGTGCAGACCATAGAGCAGCGCGCAAATCCGTTCGGCTCGCTCGCAAAACGCACGATAGGCGCACTGTATGCGGGCAAGGATTCGGCAAGATACGGACTGGAGCTCGCATTCGACAGTGTTTTGCGCGGCAAACCGGGCTTGATGCACAGGCAAAAGGTGATGAACAAATATCTCAACATCATCGACCGCCCGCAAGAGGACGGCTGCGACATTATATCAACCATCGACGTAAACATGCAGGACCTTGCCGAAAAGGCATTGGTTGACAAATTGAAGGAAATAGACGCGCCGGTGGGTATCGTGGCTCTGATGGAAGTCAAGACGGGAGATGTGAAAGCCATTGTCAATATGGAGCGCGGCAAAAACGGCATTTATCACGAAACCAAGAACTATGCGGTGAGCAACCTACTCGAACCGGGTTCGGTGTTCAAGACGGCGTCGTTCATGGTGGCCTTCGACGACGGAATGTTCCGCCCCGACGATTTGGTAAATACCGGCTGCGGAAAAGTAAATATGCACGGGCGCGACATGAAAGACGTTTCGTGGAAAAACGGAGGCAAGGGGGTAATCACGGCAGCCGAGTGTATAAAATATTCCTCGAATGTGGGCGTGAGCATGCTTATCGACAAATATTATTTCAACCAGCCCGAAAAATTTGTGAACGGTCTTTACCGAATTGGCATTGCCGAACCTTACGAGATAGACATTCCCGGAGCGGCAAAGGCAAACATACGCCGACCGAAAAAGGACCGCAGCAATTGGTCGAAGACTGCTCTGGCGTGGATGAGCATAGGCTATGAAACGCAGATACCGCCCATTCGCACGCTTGCCTTTTATAATGGTATTGCCAACGGCGGAAAGATGCTTGCCCCGCGGTTTGTGAAAGCCCTCAAGCGCAACGGCGAACTCGTTGAGGACTATCCGGTGAAGGTGGTGCGCGAGAGAATGTGCTCGCCCACGGCTTTGCGCGACATACAGTATTGCCTGAGCCTTGTAACCCAGAAGAAAGGGTCAGGACACAGGGCGGCATCGAAATTTTTCCCGATATCGGGAAAAACAGGTACGGCGCAAATTTGGACTAAAAGCGGAAGAACAACAAACTATCTCATAAGTTTCGTGGGATATTTCCCCGCAAACGCACCGAAATACAGTTGTATCGTTTGCATACAGAAATCATTCCCGGCTTCGGGCGGCGGACATTGCGGCCCGGTGTTCAAGCGCATTGCCGAAGGCGTTATGGCACACGAGCGAAACGAGAACATTTCGTCGGCACGCGACACTGTGAACCGCTTACTGCCTTTCGTTCACGGCGGCGACATGTCTGCGGCGCGCAATGTGCTTAGCGAGTTGCACATTCCCTATACATCAAGCGGACTCGGCAGCAAAACGTGGGGCTATGTACGCAACGACAGCACGGGGATAACGCTCACCGGCGAAGGCATACAGAGCGCCGGCAAAGTTCCCGACCTCAAAAACATGGGACTGCGCGATGCCGTGTTCGTGCTCGAGAGCATGGGGCTGAAAGTATCGGCCAAAGGCAAAGGCAGAGTGGTTGAGCAGAGTGTTCCGGCAGGCACAGCGGCAAAGAAAGGCTTGAAGGTAAATATTACATTGAAGACAGCAGCCGAGATTCGCGCCGACGAAAAAACGCATGCCGTACCTGCCCCTACGCCGGCGGTTTCGGAATCGGAAAACGCGCCGCAGGGAGAGAACGAAAACGCGCAAAAAAAAGTTGATTCAAAGCAGCCGGAAAACAACAAGGCATCTCGTGAAAATTCCAAGGCATCTAATTTAAATTCCAAGGCCCGGAATTTAAACGAGAACAGACCTCGTTCAGAACAAAAATCCGGCAATTCCGACAACAAGCAATCTGCCTCTAAATCAGAGGCTTCTGCCGGCAAGACCAACAGCGGCAAAAAACAGCAGAATGCCGGCAACAATTCCGGGAAATCCGAGAGCAAAAACAGCAAGCCCTCGGCCGTGGAATCAAAAAAGGAAAAAAACAAAAAGAACTGAATATGAAACTGCAAGATGTATTGCAAAAGGTGGAAACCGAGGAAATAATCGGCAACGCCGAAGTAGAAATTTCCGATGTGCAGATAGATTCGCGCCAAGCAGGCAAAGGCTGCCTGTTTATAGCCGAACGCGGCACCCAGGTTGACGGTCATAAGTTCATTTCCGCCGCAATCCAAAACGGCGCCGTGGCTGTGGTTTGTGAAGAAGTGCCCGCCCAATGTCCCGACGGAGTAACTTTTGTGAAAGTAAAAAGCAGCGAGGACGCAGCTGGTCCGGTTTGCACACAATTCTATGGCGACCCCACATCAAAACTAAAGCTTGTGGGCGTAACCGGAACCAACGGCAAAACCACCATAGCCACCCTGCTCTACAAAATGTTCCGCGAATTCGGATACAAATGCGGGCTATGCTCCACCGTGTGCAACTACATCGAAGACGAAGCCATTCCCGCCCATCAAACAACCCCCGACCCCGTTACGCTCAACCGCCTGCTTTCAAAAATGGTGGAACGCGGCTGCCAATACGCGTTTATGGAATGCAGCAGCCATAGCATAGCACAAAAACGAATAGGAGGGCTCACTTTTGCAGGCGGAATATTCACGAACCTCACGCGCGACCACCTCGATTATCACAAGACATTCGAAAACTATCGCGATGCAAAAAAAGCATTCTTCGACTCCCTCAGCAAAAAAGCCTTTGCCATAACAAATGCCGACGACAAAAACGGCATGGTAATGGTGCAAAACACAGCGGCAGAAGTAAAGACCTACAGTGTGAGGAGTATGGCAGATTTTCGCGCCAAGATTCTCGAAATGTCGTTCGAGGGAATGCTGCTCGACATCGACGGCAGGGAAATAAGCGTCTCTTTTGTGGGAAAATTCAACGTATCCAATCTGCTCGCCGTCTATGGTGCGGCACGCATGCTGGGACATGAACCCGTGGAAATACTCACCGCTTTGAGCAAACTCCACAGCGTGGCCGGACGATTTGAGACCTTGCGTTCACCGCGCGGCTACACGGCAATCGTAGATTACGCCCACACACCCGACGCATTGGTCAACGTGCTCGCGGCAATACACGAAGTTTTGAAGGAAAGCCACAACACCCAAAGCAAAGTGATTACCGTTTGCGGCGCAGGCGGAAACCGCGACAAAGGCAAGCGTCCCATTATGGCGCAGGAGTCGGCAAACCACAGCGACCGCGTAGTGATTACAAGCGACAACCCGCGCTTTGAAGAACCGCAGGCTATCATCGACGACATGCTCGCAGGACTTTCGCCCGAGCAGCGCGACAAAGTGATTGCCGTGGTAGATCGTCGCGAAGCCATCAAAATAGCTTGTATGCTTGCCCAAAAAGGCGACGTTATTCTCATAGCCGGAAAAGGCCACGAGGACTATCAGGAAATCAAAGGCGTGAAACATCATTTCGACGACCGCGAAGAGGTGAGAAACGTATTCGCCGGAGAAAAATAAATCAGCCGTCATAACAACCAAGACAATTAAATATGCTATACTATCTGTTCAGATTTCTCGACGATTACGGAGTGCCCGGCTCAGGTATGTGGGGATACATTTCATTCCGCTCCCTGTTGGCATTCATGCTCGCACTTGTGATTTCGGCATGGTTCGGACAGCATTTCATAAACTACATGCGCCGAAAAAACATAAGCGAAACACAGCGCGATGCAAGCATCGATCCTTTTGGAGTGAACAAGCAAGGCGTTCCGTCAATGGGAGGAATAATTATAATCCTCTCCATTCTCGTGCCATGCCTTCTGCTCGGACGATTGAGAAACATCTACATGCTGCTGATGCTTCTCACCACCGTATGGTTCGGCGTTCTCGGATTTGCAGACGACTACATTAAAATATTCCGCCACAACAAAGACGGACTCCACCCCAAAGTGAAAATTCTGGGGCAGGTGCTGCTCGGGCTCACCGTCGGACTCACACTTTATCTTAGTCCCGACGCCGTGATACGCGAGAACATCACCACGCAACGCACTGCCGACAACACGGAAATCATTACCCACAAAAGCAAACCCGTGAAGTCGACAATCACAACCATTCCATTTTTCAAGAACAACAACCTAAGTTACACCAACCTCATGTCGTTTTGCGGGAAATACCAGGGCGCGGCCGGTTGGATACTCTTCGTAATCGTAACAATATTCGTGATTACCGCAGTGTCGAACGGCGCAAATCTCAACGACGGCATGGACGGAATGGCAGCAGGCAACTCGGCGATTATAGGCATTGCCCTTGGACTTTTGGCGTATGTCTCGAGCCACATACAGTTTGCCTCCTATCTTAACATCATGTACGTGCCGGGCTCGCAGGAGCTTGTGATTTTTGCATCGGCTTTCGTGGGCGCACTGATAGGTTTCCTTTGGTACAACGCCTATCCCGCGCAAATTTTCATGGGCGACACCGGAAGCCTGACCATTGGCGGAATAATCGGAGTGTTTGCAATCATAATACACAAGGAGCTCCTTCTGCCTTTGCTCTGCGGAATTTTTCTTGTGGAGAGTCTGAGTGTGATTCTGCAGGTGGAATATTACAAAATAGGCAAGCACCGCGGAGTAAAACAGCGCATCTTCAAGCGCACACCTATACATGATAATTTCCGAGTGCTGCCGTCGCAGCTCGACAGTACCTGCAAATACCTACTCAAAGGCTGGCCGAAAAATCCATGCCACGAAAGCAAAATCACAGTGAGGTTCTGGATCGTTACGATACTGCTCGCAGCCCTCACTATAATCACTTTGAAAATAAGATAAACCGATAATACAAAAACGAAAATGGCTTCCAAGAAATTAATGTCTGTTTTGGGCGCAGCCGAAAGCGGTGTAGGCGCCGCGATACTTGCACAGAAAAAAGGCTACGAGGTATATGTTTCCGATTCGGGGACTATAAAACCTAAATACAAGGCCATGCTCGAACAATACGGGCTGCATTACGACGAGGGAAAGCACGACGAGGCGCTCATTCTCTCATCTGACGAAGTTGTAAAGAGCCCCGGTATTCCCAAGGAGGCTCCCATTGTGCAGAAGATAGAAGCCAAGGGAATAAATATCATTTCCGAAATAGAACTTGCAGGGCGTTATACCAACGCCAAGATGATTTGCATCACCGGCAGCAACGGGAAAACCACTACCACCTCGCTTGTTTTTCACATTCTCAAGTCGGCGGGATACAATGTGGGGCTTGCCGGAAACATTGGACGCAGCCTCGCGTTGCAGGTTGCCGAGGAAAATTTCGAATACTACGTCATCGAACTTTCTTCGTTCCAGTTGGACAACATGTATGACTTTCGCGCCGACGTGGCAGTGCTTCTAAACATTACGCCCGACCATCTCGACCGCTACGATTTCGAATTTCAGAACTACGTTGACTCAAAGATGCGCGTTATCCGCAATCAAAAAGAGGACGATGCCTTTGTGTTTTGGGCCGACTCGCCCGTAATTGCCGAGGAGCTCAAGAAATACGACATCAAGAGCCGCATGTGTCCGTTTTCAGCCATAAAGAAAGACGGTGTGGTGGCTTATGCCGAAAAAGGCAACTATGTTATCGAAAAGCCCACGCCTTTCAATATGGAACTGGAGGAACTTTCGCTCACGGGCAAGCACAACCTTTACAACTCCCTCGCAGCCGGCATCACCGCCAAGCTTGCTGGAGTGAGCAACGAGGCTTTGCGCAAGAGCCTTTCCGATTTCCCGGGAGTGGAACATCGCTTGGAAAAGGTGGCGAAAGTGCGCAGCGTGCAATATGTAAACGACTCCAAAGCAACCAACGTTGATGCCTGCTGGTATGCACTCGACAGCATGAAAACGCCGGTAGTTCTCATTCTCGGCGGAAAGGACAAAGGCAACGACTACACGCCTATCAAGGAAATGGTAAAGCAGAAATGCCGCGCGCTCGTGTATCTCGGTGCCGACAATGCCAAACTTCACAAGGAATTCGACTCACTTGGCGTGCCCGTAGTGGACACTCACGACATGAACACCTGCGTGGCGGAATGCTATAAGCTCGCTCAGCCCGGCGATACCGTACTTCTGAGCCCCTGCTGTGCGAGTTTCGACCTTTTCCACAACATGGAGGAGCGAGGAGAACTGTTCAAGCAGGCCGTACGTGCTCTCTGAGAAGTAACAAAACAAATATAAGGGGAAAGAAATGAACAAACTGTCAGGATTATTTCAGGGCGACCGCATAATATGGATAATCTTTTTTGCGCTTATCCTGATTTCCGTTGTCGAGGTATTCAGCGCGCTAAGCACGCTCACCTATCAAAGCGGCGACTACCTGATGCCAATCATGCGCCACACCGGTTTCCTTGCCATGGGGTTTGCCGTGGTATTGATAATCCACCGCATCCCCTGCCGATACTTCCAGGCGTGGCCGGCGCTTGGCATTCCGTTTTCAATCATAACGCTCGTGATGCTTCTCACAGGCTTCGGCGTTACAATAAACAACGGTGCGCGCTGGATTCCCATATTCGGCGTGCCGGTGCAACCCTCTGAATTCGCAAAGGGAACGCTTGTAATCTACACCGCGTTCGTATTGTCGCGAAACCAAACCGACAAAGGAGCCACCCCCCGCAGTTTCATGCTCATTCTCGTGCCCACACTGATATTCTGCGGACTGATATTACCCGAAAACTTCTCCACCGCAGCCATGCTGTTTGCCGTGATCGTAACAATGATGTTCATCGGGCGCATCTCGCTTATCACCATCGGCAAGATGCTAAGCATCATAGCCATCGTGGGACTGGCCGCAGTCTACATCACATACAGTCTGCCCAGCAACACAGCAAAGGCAATAGGCCACTTGCCGCTTTGCAAACGCGTGCCCACGTGGCACAACCGCCTCGTGAAGCATTTCGACAGCGAAACAAAGGTTGTAACAGCCCAAACATTCGACATCGACGCCGACGCACAGATAGGACACTCCAAAATAGCCATTGCGTCGAGCAATGTGATAGGCAAAGGACCCGGCAACTCCGTGCAGCGCGATTTTGTGCCGCAAGCCTACAGCGACTTCATCTATTCCATAATCGTAGAAGAGCTCGGACTCATAGGCGCAGTGTTTGTCGTAATACTCTACACGCTCCTCCTATTCCGGGTAGGCTACATTGCAAAACACTTCACCGCCAGTTGCTTCCCGCCATTCCTCGCCATGGGCCTTGCAATACTCCTCGTAGTGCAAGCAATGGCCAACATGCTTGTAGCAACAGGTCTGATACCCGTAACAGGGCAGCCGCTCCCCCTAATATCGCGCGGCGGAACGTCCACACTCGTCAACTGCGCCTACATAGGCATGATACTCAGCATAAGCCGCCTTGCAAAAAAACAAGACCGCCGTCGCCGCATAGTAAATGCCCAAGCCAGCGAAACCATGGACGAATATGCAGAAGACTATCCCGAAGAAACCGACGACTATTCCGGGGACACGGAAGACTACACCGAGATACCGCCAGCCGAACAAACCGCACGAGAAATAGCAGCAGGCAATTTCGGAGAATCCGAAGCCACGGAAGACGAAGAAAAACAATAACTTACAACACCAACTACGCAAATCAGCCTCGTGTAAACGCACACCGTTTTCACGAGGTCTTTTATTGTTAAAAACTCCAAGGCATCTAATTTAAATTCCGACGCATCTAATTTAAATTACATGGCCCGGAGTTTTCACGATATCCGATATAATTTTTCAGCCCCCAAATACCCCCAAAATCCCCACGCCCCAAACACAATTTTCACCCCTCGCAAAACCATGAAAACAAAACGCCCGCCAATAAAGATGCATTTCTTTGCAAACTAAAAATGTCAAAAATCAGACGATTGCAAATCAAAGGCCTTTTTTTAAGAATTGTTTTCTTTACGCCACGAAATTATAACCCTATTAATCTCAACGTTCTCGGGAAAATCGGTAATTTTGTGTCGTAAGTTGAACTACTGGGCAAAAGCCCAAATGGTACACAGAAAAAGAACAACTCGTACAAAAACAATTCGTATAATTTCATAAAATTCTAACGTTATGGCAAGATTTCAGAAGTCAGATTTGGAAGCAAAATACGGAATCACCGGAACTACCGAGGTTCTCTATAATCCTTCCTATGAGGTATTGTTCAATGAAGAAACAAAACCTGAACTCACAGGCTACGACAAAGGTCAGGAAACTGAACTTGGCGCTGTAAATGTAATGACCGGTATCTACACCGGACGCTCACCTAAAGACAAATTCATCGTTGACGATGAGAATTCACACGATACTGTATGGTGGGATTCCGAAGAATATCATAACGACAACCATCGCGCAAGCCAGGCAACCTGGGATACACTCAAAGAACTCGCAAAGAAAGAACTCTCAAACAAGAAACTCTATGTAGTTGACGGTTTCTGCGGCGCAAACAAAGACACCCGCATGAAAGTTCGCTTCATCGTGGAAGTAGCATGGCAGGCACATTTCGTAACAAACATGTTTATCCGTCCGCAAAGCGAGGAGGATTTCGAACAAGAGCCCGACTTCGTGGTTTACAATGCTTCGAAAGCTAAAGTAGAAAACTGGAAAGAGCTCGGACTTCACTCCGAAACTGCTGTTCTCTTCAATGTAACTTCAAAGGAACAGATTATCCTCAACACATGGTACGGCGGAGAAATGAAGAAAGGTATGTTCTCTATGCAGAACTACTTCCTTCCTCTCAAGGGCATCGCTTCTATGCACTGCTCTGCCAACACCGACAAAAACGGCGAGAACACTGCTATTTTCTTCGGCCTTTCAGGAACCGGCAAAACCACTCTTTCGACCGACCCGAAGCGTAAACTTATCGGCGACGACGAACATGGATGGGACGACAACGGCGTATTCAACCTCGAAGGTGGCTGCTACGCAAAGGTTATCAACCTTGACGCACAGGCTGAGCCTGATATCTACAACGCAATCCGCCGCGACGCTCTTCTCGAGAACGTTACTGTTGACGCAGAAGGCAAGATTGATTTCGCTGACAAGAGCGTAACCGAGAACACCCGCGTATCTTATCCTATCTACCACATCAAGAATATCGTTCGCCCCGTATCTCACGGACCCGCTGCTAAGCAAGTGATTTTCTTGAGCGCAGACGCATTCGGCGTTCTTCCTCCCGTGTCAATCCTCACACCGGAACAGACAAAATACTACTTCCTCTCCGGCTTCACAGCTAAGCTTGCAGGCACAGAGCGCGGCATCACCGAGCCTACTCCTACATTCTCGGCTTGCTTCGGCCAGGCATTCCTCGAGCTTCACCCCACAAAATATGCTGAAGAACTCGTTGCCCACATGGAGAAGAGCGGTGCAAAAGCATATCTCGTTAACACCGGCTGGAATGGAACAGGCAAGCGCATCTCTATCCGCGACACCCGCGGTATCATCGACGCTATCCTCGACCACTCTATCGATGCTGCTCCCACAAAGACCATTCCTTTCTTCGACTTCGTTGTTCCTACACAGCTCGAAGGCGTAGATCCCAACATTCTCGACCCGCGCGATACTTACAGCAACGCTGCTGAATGGGAAGAGAAGGCTAAAGATCTCGCTGCACGCTTCATCAAGAACTTCAAGAAATACGAAGGAAACGAAGCTGGTAAGGCTCTCGTTGCTGCTGGTCCGAAACTCTGATTTCACAGTAAAAAGGATTTATAACGTAAATCCCCGTAGCCCAAAAGGTTACGGGGATTTTTCATATCCCGCCAAATATGGGCTAAACGAGATGCGTCGGAATTTAAATTACATGGCCCGGAGTTTAAATTAGATGCCTTGGAATTTTTACGACAACGCATCTCGTTTTTTCGGCTATTATCATACCCCTTACGCGAACCGTTTTCAGGCGATGCACAAGCCGCATTTTCGTTCTCGAAAGCCGGGCATTTTAACAGACAATAAAAATATTTCGCATTTTTTGCTCCGCGTATTCTTTTAAACGATATATTTGCATGCAGATCAATACATGAAAATATGAATTTCTTTGAAGCATTTTTAGGAATCAAGATGCTTGACAAACTGTTCAAGCACCAAAAGCCTTCAAGGCGGGTTACGGATTTCGGCGATCCCGGTCCAAAAATCGATTATCGCCATGAAGATTACGACAGCGACGGTTTTGATTTCAACGACGACGGATACACGGACGATTATGATATCCACACCCGCCACAATTCGGGATTAGGCTCTGCCGGCAACAATTTCAGATTTGGCGACGACGACTACCGCGACAGCCGTTCGAGCTACAGCTACAACGACGACCGCGAAGACGACTGGTAACAGCCCCACAGGGCGCGCTATGTCTTGAAGCAACAAGACCGTTGCCGCAACACTCTTGCCCCTAAGGCTTCGCCGCGAAATCATATCCCTTACAGTTCTCCGCGAATATGATGCCGTTTCAACGGTATCAAGCCTATTTGTGGCAATTTGCGCTTTTTGTGCAAAAAATATGGCAAAAAGTTTGGAGTTTATCAACAAATGCGTAATTTTGCAACTGCATTAAAGCATACTAAAAAGTAAAGACAATGTTTGGAATGGTCAATAATTTTTGGTGGTGGCGCTTGAGAATCAACGGTTCGCAAGTGTAAAGGCTCGTATGCATAAATCAAGAAGCAAACAACAGAAATATAGAGGCCCGCTGCACTTGCAGCGAGCCTCAAATTTTATAACAGCATAACAACAAACAAAAACATAAAGATATGGCACAATATTCAGTGGACGAAAGAGGCTACTACGGCGTATACGGCGGAGCGTATGTTCCGGAAATCCTGCACGGTTGCGTGGAAGAACTTCGCCGCAACTATCTCAACATAATAGAGAGCGAAGAATTCCAAAAAGAGTTTATGGGACTCCTGCGCGATTACGCCGGCCGCCCGTCTCCCCTCTATCTCGCCAACCGTCTGAGCCAACACTACGGCTGCACGATATACCTGAAGCGCGAAGACCTCAACCATACGGGGGCACACAAGATAAACAACGCCCTCGGACAAGTGTTGCTCGCTGAAAAACTGGGCAAAAAGCGAATCGTGGCCGAAACCGGCGCAGGTCAGCACGGCGTTGCCACAGCCACTGTGTGCGCCCTCAGAAATCTTCCGTGCACCGTCTATATGGGAGCTACCGATGTGGAACGTCAGCACCTCAATGTGGAGAAGATGAAAATGCTCGGGGCAACTGTGGTGCCCGTAACCTCGGGCAACAAAACTTTGAAGGACGCAACAAACGAAGCTATCCGCGACTGGTGTTGCCACCCCGAAGACACCCACTACGTTATCGGTTCTACTGTAGGCCCTCACCCTTATCCCGACATGGTGGCGCGTTTGCAGTCGGTGATAAGCGCAGAAATAAAATACCAGCTGCAACAACACACGGGCAAAAGCAATCCCGACTATCTCATTGCCTGTGTGGGCGGCGGCAGCAATGCAGCCGGAACGATTTACCACTATCTCGACGACGCCGAAGTGAAGATAATTCTTGCCGAAGCCGGAGGAAAAGGCGTTGATACCCCCTACTCCGCCGCCACAATAGCCCTCGGTCGCCCCGGTGTGCTTCATGGTTCGTATTCGCTCGTGATACAAAACGAAGACGGGCAGATAACGGAGCCCTACAGTGTGTCGGCAGGCCTCGACTATCCGGGAGTGGGACCGATGCACGCCAATCTCGCACGCGAACATAGGGCAACCGTCGTTCCGATAAACGACGACGAAGCTCTGAAAGCCGCACAACTGCTCACGAAAATCGAAGGAATTATTCCCGCGCTCGAATCAGCCCACGCACTTGCGGCTCTCGAGAAAATAAACTTCAAGAAAGACGACCTGGTGGTGCTCACCGTTTCGGGCCGCGGCGACAAGGATATGGAAACATACATGAAATATTTTAAGGACTAAGGCTATGAACACATTCAAATATACCACAACGGTAAAAGTGTTGCCCGGAGATATCCACACTCCCGTTACCACATACCTCAAAGTGCGCGACATTTTTCCGCAAAGCGCACTCATGGAAAGTTCCGACTATCACGGCGGCGAAAACGGGCGCTCCTTTATAGCCCTCGACCCTATCGCAAAAATTTCGGTGAGTCATGGCTACGCCACCGCCGTATATCCCGACGGCTCCGAGGACACAACGAAACTCAACGACACAGACAACCGCATCGAGGACGCAATTTCGACATTCCTCAAACGGTTTGATATCACCGGCGAAGACTCCAACTATTGCGGCCTCTATGGGTTTACATCGTTCAACGTAGTGAGATACACCGAGAACATAAACATCAAAGACAGCACGGCTTCGAGAAACGACGCGCCCGACCTATTATATATATTATATAGGTATATAATCGTATTCAAAGGCTTCCGCCACGAAATGGAAATCGTTTCGCTCAACGGAGACGGCAAAGACGAAACCCCAAGAATAACCGAAGCAATAAACAGCAACAAGATGCGCGTTTATCCGTTCCGTTCCGTGGGCGAAACAACGAGTCCACTCACCGACGACGAGCACCGCGAAAACATTCGCAAGGGAATAAAACACTGCCTGCGCGGAGATGTTTTCCAGGTAGTCATATCACGTAGGTTTGAACAGCATTACGACGGCGACGATTTCAACCTCTATCGCGCCCTGCGCCGCATCAATCCATCGCCATATCTGTTCTATTTCGATTTCGGAGCGTTCCGCATCTTCGGATCTTCGCCCGAAACCCACTACCGTGTGGAAGGAAACACCGCATATATAGACCCTATCGCAGGAACAACGCGGCGAACCGGCGACAAAAAGACTGACGATGCGCTCACAGAGGCTCTGCTCAAAAATCCAAAGGAGAACGCCGAGCACGTGATGCTTGTAGATTTGGCACGAAACGACCTCAGCCGCAATTGCCACGATGTAAACGTGGAATTCTTCCGTGAACCGCAATATTATAGCCATGTAATACACCTTGTGAGCCGTGTGTCGGGAAAACTAAACGACAACGCAAACACCATAAAGGCTTTCATGGATACTTTCCCGGCCGGAACATTAAGCGGAGCGCCCAAAGTGAGAGCTATGCAGATTATCAGCGAATACGAACCGCACAACAGAGGCGCATACGGCGGTTGCATCGGATTTATAGGCTTTAACGGCAATCTTAACCAGGCTATCACGATACGCACATTCGTTAGCCGCAACAACACGCTCTGGTTTCAGGCAGGCGGCGGCATAGTTGCTAAAAGCGATGTGGAACAAGAACTACAGGAAGTGAACAATAAACTCGGCGCCCTCAAAGCTGCGATAATCGCTGCCACAGAAGATACCGACAAACTCTAAAAGCATTCGAACATGAACATTTGCATTATAGACAACTACGACTCTTTTACATACAATTTGAGCCACGCCGTGAAAGCACTGGGAGCAAAAGTTACCGTGCTGCGGAACGACAAATTCGAAATCGGAGCTCTTGAAGAATTCGACAAACTTATTCTATCGCCCGGGCCGGGAATTCCAAGCGAAGCCGGACTTCTGACCGAAGTTGTGAAGCAATATTCCGGCAAGAAGCCTATTCTCGGCGTTTGCCTGGGAGAACAGGCAATCGGCGAGGTATTTGGCGGCACGCTCATCAATCTTACAGAAGTTTACCACGGAGTTCAGACGCCCGTTGACATAGTTGCCGACGACTACATCTTCTCGAATCTTCCCAAAGAGATTAAAGCGGGGCGCTATCATTCGTGGGTGGTAGGAAACGAAGGCTTCCCGGACGTTCTTGAAGTAACGGCGCGCAGCAAAGAAGGCTACATAATGGCCCTGCGTCATAAAACGTTCGACGTGCACGGCATACAGTTTCACCCGGAATCAGTATTGACGCCCGACGGACTGACTATAATCGGAAACTTCCTGAACCATTAGTAAAAACATCAAGCAAAGCAGCAATGAAAGAGACTCTTATCAAAATACAAAACGGCGGCACGCTGACACAAACAGAGGCCTGCCAAATTCTTATCGATATAAAAGACGGCAAAGTTGAACCTATTCAGCTTGGGGCGCTTCTGGCAATGATAAGCCAGCGCGGAGTTACGGTTGACGAGCTTCTCGGTTTTCGCGAAGGGCTTTTACAGACGCGCGTTGCCGTAGATCTTTCCGCCTACGAGCCTATTGATATCGTGGGGACGGGAGGCGACGGAAAAAACACCTTCAATATTTCCACCTGTTCCTGTTTCGTGGTTGCCGGCGCGGGATATCATGTTGCCAAGCACGGAAATTTCGGCGCCACATCGGTAAGCGGTGCGAGCAATGTCATAAAAGAACACGGCGTGAACTTCTCTTCCGACCAAGCATTGCTCACAAAATCCATCGAAGAATCGGGAGTGGCATATTTGCATGCGCAGCTATTCCATCCGGCAATGAAAAACGTTGCTCCGGTAAGGAAGGCCCTGCAAATTCCAACGGTTTTCAACTTGCTCGGGCCGCTTATCAATCCTTCGAAACCCAAGCACCAGCTTCTTGGAGTGGCTAACCTTTCGCAGATGCGCCTTTACTACAACACGCTGACGCGCATCGGAATGAATTTCGCCATTGTTACGAGCATGGACGGCTATGACGAAATTTCCTTGACGTCTGATTTTAAGGTTATGACAAACAACTACGAAACTATCTACACTCCTGCCGATTTGGGATTCGAGAAATCTCCCGAGGCAAGCCTTTCGGGCGGAAACAATGTGGACGACGCAAAAAAGATATTCGATTCCGTGCTCGACAACTGCGCTACCGTGCCGCAGAAAAACGCTGTGCTTGCAAACTCGGCCTTTGCCATTCAAACTATAAACTGCAAGCCAATCGCCGAATGCCTTGAAATGGCAAAAGAGTCGCTCGAAAGCGGAAAAGCATTAGGCGCATTCAAGAAATTCGTTGAGATAAACAGCTAAACATTCCGCTCGTGAAAGATATACTTAGAGACATCATCGCCGACAAGCGCGTGGAAATCGCCGGTCTCAAGCAGAGTGTGAGCATCGACGACCTCTACAATTCCGCCATTGAGCACGAGCACGCGGCTTTCCGCAGTTCCATTGAAAACACGCCCAACGGAATTATCGCGGAATTCAAGCGCCGTTCACCTTCGAAGGATTGGATTCATCGCGATGCCAATCCCGGTGATGTTGCGCCGGGATATGAGGAAAACGGCGCGGCTGCAATGTCGGTGCTTACCGACGAGAAATATTTCGGAGGTACGCTCAAAGATGTGGCAAGTGTGAGAAACATCGTAAAGCTTCCCATTCTGCGCAAAGACTTCACCATTGACGAATATCAGCTCCACCAGGCAAAAGCTTTTGGAGCCGATGCCGTGTTGCTCATAGCGGCTGCGATTAGTGATTCGGAGTGCAGAAAATTGGCGCGCGTGGCCCACGAGTTGGGTTTGGAGACACTTCTCGAGGTTCACAACGAAGATGAGCTTGCCTATATCGGTGATGATATCGACGTAGTGGGCGTGAACAACCGACACCTCGGCACATTCCACACCGACATTGCGGCGTCGGAATATCTTGCACCGCGAATGCCGCAATCGATAACCCGTATTTCCGAAAGCGGCATCCATTGTGCTGCCGATGTGGTGCGTCTTCAGATGCTCGGATACCGTGGTTTTCTGATTGGCGAACTGTTTATGAGCGGCGAGAATCCCCCGCAAAACCTCAAGAAGCTGAACGAGGAAATCGACCGACTGATAACAGCGAGAATATGACCGTGAAAGTTTGCGGAATGCGCGAGCCCGAAAACATTCGCGCCGTGGAGCAGACGGGGGCAGACCTTATGGGATTCATTTTCTACCCCAAATCGCCGCGCTATGTGGCTTCGCTTCCGTCGTATATGCCCAAGCGTCAAAAGCGTGTGGGAGTTTTCGTGAATTCCGACCAAGAAGAGATTCTCGAGAAGGCAGAACTTTTCGCCCTCGACTATATACAGCTCCACGGAAATGAGACGCCGGAATTCTGCAGTGCGCTCAAAGCCTGCGGCCTAAGGGTTGTCCGCGCCATTGGAGTGGCTAATGCCGACGACATTGCGCGAGCTGAGGATTACGACATGGCCGACCTTATGGTTTTCGACACAAAAACTACGGCATACGGCGGTTCTGGGCGGCGTTTCGCCTGGGATATTCTGGACGGATACCGTGGCAAAGTGCCTTTCCTGCTTAGCGGCGGCATCGGCGCCGGACATCTTGACGACATTCTCGCATTCTCCCACCCGCAGTTTGCCGGAATAGACCTCAACAGCGGGTTTGAAATTTCGCCGGCATTGAAAGATGCGGCAGCATTAACCACATTCATCGAAAAAATCAAGGGCTTGGCCCCACAACAACAATTATTATGAACCGAATAGACAATTTATTCCAAACCAAATCAAAGGACATTCTGTCGATATACTTTTGTGCCGGCGACCCCACGCCTTCCTGCACAGCCGATGTGATACGTTCGCTGGAAAAAAACGGAGTTGACCTCATCGAAATAGGACTTCCGTTCAGCGATCCCTTAGCCGACGGCCCTGTGATACAATCTGCTTCAACCAGAGCCCTGAAAGGGGGAATGAGCGTGAGGAAACTTTTTGAGCAGCTCAAGGATATTCGCAAAGACGTGAAGATTCCACTAATCATCATGGGATATATCAATCCTATAATGCAATATGGTTTCGACGCATTCTGTAAAAAATGCAACGAAGTGGGCATCGACGGACTCATCATTCCCGACCTTCCTTTCCGCGAATACGAGGAAAACTACCGCGCCACCGCCCAAGCCCACAATCTCGACATGATAATGCTCATCACTCCCGAGACCGAAGAGGAGAGAATACGCAAAATCGACAACGACAGCGAAAACGGTTTTATCTATATGGTATCTTCGGCCTCCACAACCGGAGCGCAAAAGGAATTCGACGCGAAAAAGCAGGAATACTTCGCGCGCATCGACGCCATGAACCTTCGCCGTCCGCGCATGATAGGCTTCGGCATTTCAAACCAAGCCACCTACCAAGCCGCTGCAGCGCATGCTGCCGGAGTGATAATAGGCAGCCGTTTCGTTACATTGCTCAACGACACAAAAGACCCCGACAAGGCAATCGCCCAATTGCTTCAAGACATAGGGCGCGCCAAACAGGATTGAATCAACACCAAGCATACTGACAAGCGAGCCTCTCCGCAGAAATGCAGAGAGGCTTGTTTTTTTTGTCTTTCACGGTTGCAGGGCAGTTTTCCGCGCCCGTTGTACGGGGCAAAAACAAGGCGCAAAAAACTACATGGCTTGTCGTAAAAACTAGGTCAGACCTAATTTAAATTCCAAGGCATCTAATTTGAATTAGATGCCTTGGAATTTTGGCACCTTGCCACATGCTGAAAATTAGCAACTTACAAAACACAAAATCTGGCCCTGAAAAGCAAAGAAAAAACCACCTGCACCGCCGGGCATTGCTTGTGCCGTGGGTGCAGGTGGCTATGGGGTGCAACAAGCAGCAGACACAAACTGCCCACTGCCGTTGCTGGCGATATATCAGCAGATTATTTCAGATGGTTGAGCCATTCAGAAAGTTCTTCACACATCATATTGTGAAACTTAAAGCTTGTTTTTGCTCCGTAGCCGTGTCCGCCCGAGGGGAAAATGTGCATCGAAGCTTCAACACCGGCTTCCTTGAGCGCGCGATAGTAGCGCACCGAATTTTCGGGCGGAACAGCGCCGTCGTCGTTGCTCAGGAACATTATCGCCGGTGCTTGTCCGGGCTTCACTTGCAGCTCGTTGCTGTAAGCATTGCTCACTTCGGGCGTAGGATTCTTGCCTATCAAATTCTCACGCGAGAACTTGTGGGTAATAGCAGGGTCCATGGAAATCACAGGATAGAGAAGAATCTGGAAATTCGGACGCGCGTCGCCCGTGGAATGCGTGGCAACCGTAGAACAAAGGTGGCCGCCCGCACTGTGTCCCATGATACCTATCTTGTTTACGTCGAGATTCCACTCCTTTGCGTTGCGGCGCAAAATGCGAATGGCTTCAAACGCATCGCTCTCGGGCACCTGGGTAACTCCGTTGGGCAGGCGATAGGTGAGAACAAACAACGCAATGCCGCGGTCGTTGAAAAATTTAGCCCAGTCCCTACCTTCGCTATCTATCGACAGATCATAGTAGCTTCCGCCGGGCAAACAAACCACCGCACGTCCCGTGGCCTTGTCGGCAGGAGGCAGGAATGCATACATTTGTGGCTTGAAATTACGCGTGGAATTGTCGTAGGGTTCCACAAGATCCCTTCCGTTTGTATTCGGAAGCCCTTGCGGCCAAACGTCAACTGTGAATGTTTTTTGTGCGAACGCCGAAAACGTTCCCAATACAAAGAGGAGCAACGCTCCTAATACTTTCTTCATGATATATAACTGTTTTTATTGTTTCTTGTTGAGGTCGTCGAGCCACTTGAAAAGGTCGTGCATCTCACCTTCGTGCCACTTGAAATTTTCATGACAGCTGAAACCATGATCTCCCGAGCGATAAACGTGAAGAGATGCGGGAACGCCCGCCTTGTGAAGCGCGAGATAATACTGAATGCTGTTTTCAACCAGCACAATACGGTCGTCGTCGGTAACAAATATGATAGCGGGCGCCTGACCTGGCTGCACCTGCTTTTCAAGACTGTAGAAGTTTTCAATATCTGCCGACGGATTTTGTCCGATAAGGCTGTCGTGCGTTCCCATATGGGTATAGCTTTTGTCCATAGTGATTACCGGATACATTAGAATCTGGAAATTCGGTCGCGCATCGCCTGTGGCGTGAGTGGCAACGGTTGCGCAAAGATGTCCGCCCGCGCTGTGTCCCATTACGCCTATCTTGTCGGGCGAGAAGCCCCATTTCTGCGCATTTTTGCGCAATATCCTCATCGCTTCCATGGCATCGCTTCCGGGAACTGCCGACATCTTATACGGCAGACGGTATTTGAGAACTGCAACGGCTATTCCGTGTTCAAGGAAATAGGGCGCCCAATTATATCCCTCGGTATCGTAGCAAACCACGCCGTATCCGCCGCCGGGAATACAGAGCACAGCCTGCCCCGTGGCCTTTGACTTTTCGGGGAGATACACTGTGATTTGCGGCTTGTAGTTTTGCTTGGCATCGTCGTAGGGCTTGGTGAGGTCCACACCGTTTGTATTCGGCAGTCCATCGGGCCAAATATCCACAACAAAGCCATTGTTTTGGGCATAGTTTGCAGAAAAAGCAAATATAAGCAACGCAAGAGCTGCGAAGATTCTTTTCATCGTTCCAATAATTTAGTGAGTTTCAAATTATCCGTATTGCAAATATAACTATTCTTTTCAAGACGTCATAGCAAGCCACACCGCAATGCTTATATTTTTTGCAGATTATGGCGAAAGCATTGCGGCAAGCGCGATTTTGTATAAAGAAAGAACGATATGGGGGCGGCTATGAGAGTCAGCCTATCTTTTTGCGTTTGCCGCTTATCTTGTCGATATCGATACGTATTATCGCCGTGCGGGCAAACGATGCACGGGCGTATTTCTCGCCTGTTTCCTGAAATTCGGGGGAGAGTTTGGAGATGAGAAGGCGGAGCGCGTGCATTCTCTCCTCTTCCGGCAAACCGATGTGGGCTGTGCCTTCAACGACGATGCTTTCGTATTCGGTGGTGAACTTTTGCGGCAGCAAATTAACCCGTCCTATTACGCAGAAACTCACTCTCGGATTTTCTTCGATAGTTCTAAGTTTTCTGCCCTCGGGAGCACAATGCACATATATCGCAGATTTTCCGTCCCACACATGGTTAACGGGAATGCCGTAGGGCTTGCCGTCGACGCCGCATAGCGACAAAACGCCATACTCCGCATTGCGAAGCAAAAGCAAAGCCGCAGATTCGTCCATAAGCCGGTCGCGGCGACGCACTTGTGAGTTGTCGAAAACCATATATTATACTTAGAAAAAACGACAAGGCATCTCGGTAAAAACGAAGTCTGATATTATTTAAATAATGTCTGACATCGTTTGAATAATGTCAGACATTGTTTTTCTAATAACGCTTGTTGCCCGGCGCCTTCAAGACATCGCGCAAAATCGAAAGGGAATCAGGGTTTTTCTGTACGAAAGTATTGATATGGCGCAGGCGCTTCTCTTCGAAAATTTCGTCCACGTCAATCAGAATACCCGTCTCCTCCACATTTCCAAAGGTATCGTTAATCGCGGTGCCAAACATGCGCATCGTGGGACTCAACCCCATGTAAGCGTTGACAAGTGGCGGAATGTTGAAACCAAGTTTCCTCACTTCTGTATTGAGCACCTTGTAATCCTCCTTGAAGTTTGAGCCTTGGAAAAGCCCTGCAAGAAATTCTCGGTCGGTTTCAAGTTCAATGGGATTCATCACCGTTACCAAATTGTCCTTGTCTCCGAAATATTTTTGTAGGAAATAGAGAATCATATCACGGCCTTTGCGGTCGAACGAAGGGTACATGGTCATTTTTCCAAAGAAATACTTCATTCCTTCAACAAGGAACGTCAGTGCTCCAAGGCCGTCCCAAAGGTTGTCGAGCGTAAACAATCCGCGCGAGCCCGGACGTGTGCTCTGATATTCCACAGCCACAAACGAGCGTCCCAGTTCTACGGTGTAGGGCATATAGTCCTTGATAAATTTATCTGAGAAATGAAACATATGACTTGTGGCAAGAATTGGCTGCCCGTGCTCGTCGAGTTTGAACAGGGAGCCCGGAAGATAGCGGTAGCCGCCCAGAATTTCCTGTGTTTCGGGATTCCATACAATCAACTGGCGGTATGGCACGTCCATTGTGTCGAATTCGTCAAGGTCGCAGGCTTTTCCTGTGCCTCCCCCCGCAGCACGGAACGCTATTTCGCGCAAACGCCCGATTTCGCGTACCACATTGGGAGCATTCTGATAGGTTACAACGTAAATTTCATTGGCGCGCTTGTTGGTATGACGCAGACAGCGCTCCGGAGTAAGCTCCTGGAGCAACAATTCTTTGGCAACCGGATCAATTATTCTTTCTTCCATTTATCGGTGATATTCGTAGTTTTAAAACACGCCCCGTTTCTCAGAGGCTATAGCAAATGCTTTCCACATAAGCCGCCCACTCGGCGGGAGTTTTTGAGTTGTCGAAAGTTTGCCAAGGTATCGGTTTCCCGATTTTAAGCGTGAAATCCTTGTGGCGATTGCGGTAAGTTTCATCGGCAAGGAACAACATGGCAAAATTGATTGGCGAGTGCAGGATTTCGCACAGTCGCGCGATGCGGTAGAAGCGGTTGGAATTTCTTCCGCTGAAGTGCATGGGCACAACATCGCGGTGCGTGGCAACACTTCTTACGATGAAAGTTTTTTTCCAAGGCAAGTCGTGAATCACTCCCCCGTGTCGGCGCGAACAAAGTCCGGCGGGAAACATCAGAATATTGTTGTCGCTTTCAAACACTTCCTTTACCAGTCGCGGGAGATTGCGGCTCTGTCCGCCTGTCTTGTTTATCGGAATGCACAAAGGCTTCAGTCCGGGAAGGTAAAGCAGTATATCGTTTACAAGATACTTCAGTTTTTCGCCGTAATGGTCTCCAAGCACAGCGCCGATGCCTATTCCGTCGGGGCCGCCCAATGGGTGGTTGCACACGAAGGTATATGGTCCGTTTTCGGCGGGCGGGAAATTTTCCTCCCCCTCAATTTTGATGCGCATGTCGAGATATGTGCGCGTCGAGTCGAGCCATTTGATGCCCGTAACCCCTGCGCTTTCGTCGAGATATGCGTTTATTTCGTCCTCATGTACTATTTTGCGAAACCAATCAACGATACATTTCGGCACAAAACGGGCTTTGCTTCCCATTTTTGCCTCAAGCACTCTTTTTATACTTATTACCTTTGAACTTTCGTCTGTTGTCGGCATGTTTCACGTTATTACATTACAAAAATAGCAAGTTTTTCTATATTTTTCCTCCATTGCAGTACAATTTTAACAGTATCGTGCAGATTTGTATTCCAACATGCAACTATTAATGTCATTCCGGATTGTGAGCAGGATAAAAAAGTGTAAATTAGCGTCAACTAAAAACATCAGAACAATGGAACTGAACGAAACGATAAACTCGCGCGTGGAAAAGTTGCGCGATTATATGAAAGCCGAAGGGCTTGCCGCATTTATAATACCCACATGTGATCCTCATTTGAGCGAATATACTCCGGCCCATTGGCAGACAAG
Organism: bacterium; assembly: GCA_963660485.1. Lineage (GTDB taxonomy): Bacteria > Bacteroidota > Bacteroidia > Bacteroidales > Bacteroidaceae > UBA6398. The sequence goes on from CAVKYH010000003.1 coordinate 71,042, forward strand.
GGAATGGGTATCCGGCTTCTCGGGTTCGGCAGGTACGGCAGTGGTAACAATGGAAAGGGCTGCGCTATGGACCGACTCGCGCTATTTTCTTGCGGCAGCGCAGCAATTGGCTTCCACTCCTTATATATTAATGAAAGACGGGCTTGCCGAAACTCCTTCGATAGGTGAATGGCTTACCGAGGTGCTTCAAGAGAATAGCGTGGTGGGAGTTGACGGCAACGTGTTCACTCCTGCGGCGCTCGAAAGCCTTTGCGGTGAACTCGCAGCCAAGAATATCACGATAAAGGCGGGCAACGATCCTTTCGACATGCTTTGGGAGTCGCGCCCCGCCATACCTAAGAACGCCATTGAGGTACAACCGATGGAATATGCGGGAGAGAGTTGCCGCAGCAAGGTTTCGCGTCTGCTCGCCGAGGCACGCAGCAAAGGTTGCGACGCACTTCTACTCACCGCTCTCGACGAAATTGCGTGGACGCTCAATCTTCGCGGTTCCGATGTGGAATGCAATCCGGTGTTTGTCTCATATCTTCTGCTCGCCCAGGAACATTCCACCCTTTTCACGGACACCGACAAGGTTTCCGCCGAAGTTCGCGAATATCTTGCGGCAGAGGGCGTGGACGTTTCGCCTTATGAGGATACCGGCAAGGGAATTGCGGCACTCGACGCCCGCTGCACTTTGCTTTCAAACAAGACCAATTCCGCCCTGTGTTCGCTCTACGGAAAAGGGAGATGCGTGATTGCGCCGTCGCCGGCCGAGAGTTTCAAAGCCATAAAGAACGAAGCCGAAATTGCAGGCTTCCACAGCGCGATGCTCCGCGACGGCGTGGCAATGGTGAAGTTTCTTAGCCGTCTGAAAAGCGAAGTGGCAAAAGGCATAACCGAGATTGGAGTAGGCAAGTTGCTCACATCTTTTCGCGCAGAGCAAAATCTTTACCGCGGACTCAGTTTTGCCACCATTGCAGCCTACGGAGCCCACGGCGCAATAGTACATTATGAGGCCGACGAGGCTTCTGACGTAAAACTCGAGCCACGCGGGTTGATACTCATCGACTCTGGCGCGCAATACACCGACGGAACAACCGACATTACGCGCACAATATCGCTCGGCACTCCCACCGAGGAGGAAAAAGAAGTGTATACGCTTGTACTCAAAGGGCACATCGCCCTATCGAGGTGCGTATTTCCCGACGGCGCAAGCGGAACTCAAATCGACTGCACGGCACGCTATGCCATGTGGCAACGCTTGATGAACTTCGGACACGGCACAGGACACGGTGTGGGGTCGTATCTCAACGTTCACGAGGGGCCTCATCAAATTCGCATGAACTATATGCCGGCGCCCCTGCATGCGGGAATGACTGTTACCGACGAGCCGGGGCTATATCTTGAAGGGAAATTCGGAGTGCGCACCGAGAACACGCTGCTCATTGTGCCTGCAGGAGAATCGCAATTCGGCAAATTCCTGAAATTCGAGCCGCTCACGCTTTGCCCTATCGACACAACGCCAATAAACTTTGCCTTGCTCGACGAAACCGAAGTGGAATGGCTAAACGAATACCACGCCAAAGTGAAGCGCCTCCTCATGCCGCTAATCCAGGAAGCACCGGTGCGCGAATGGCTCGCGCAAGCCACGGCACCCGTATCGAAACTGTAAGAAACGCAACAACTTATAACTAACACTGAATAAACTACAAGCCACATAATGTGGCTTTGTTTTTACCCCGTTTGCTGCATCAAAAAAACGGGACGGGACATTGAAAAAACTCCGACGCATCTAATTTAAATTCCGGGCCATGTAATTTAAATTACATGGCCCGGAGTTTTTACGAGATGCCGAGAAAGAAAAACCAGGTCTTTTACCCTATGCCCGAAACGCAACACACCCCGCACGGAGAGCCTTCTGCCGCGCGGGGTGTGGGGTTATGAAATCACTGTAGGCTTACCAAATGGTAACTCTCTTGTCTTTGGGAACAAACAATTTGTCCTTCTCCGTAATATTGAAAGCCTTATACCACATATCTATATGAGGCAGCGCGCCGTTAACTCTCCAACGTCCCAACGCATGCGGGTCGCTCTTTGTGCGGCGGCGAATCTCCTCGTCGCTGATGTTTGCAGCCCACACATTTGCATATGCTATGAAGAAACGCTGCTCGGGAGTAAATCCGTCGATTGAGTCAAGCGGATTTTCCTTCATCGAATTTTGCAAAGCCTGATACGAAACCATCAAACCGCCGTGGTCGGCAAGATTTTCGCCAAGCGTAAGCGGGCCGTTACCCTTCAAGTCTTTGAGCACATCTATATTGCTGAAGAAATCGCTCATTACCTGTGCGCGCTTCTTGAAGTTCTCGCCGTCCTCTTTCGTCCACCAGTCTTTCAGGTTGCCGTCCTTGTCGAACTGGCGACCCTGGTCGTCGAATCCGTGAGTCATCTCGTGGCCAATCACAACGCCTATCGCGCCGTAGTTGAACGCATCGTCGGCGTTTGCGTCAAAGAAAGGCGGCTGCAGAATGCCCGCAGGGAAACAAATCTCGTTTGTAGTAGGATTGTAATACGCATTTACGGTCTGCGGATTCATATACCATTTCGTACGGTCAACCTTCTTGTTCACCGTGCGCTCTATCTCGTAATCACTAGAATACTTGCAAGCTGCCGCCACATTGTCCAAAAGCGACTGTTTGGGGTCGATTGTAAGTTTTGTATAGTCCTGCCATTTGTCGGGATAGCCTATCTTTACATAGAAAGTAGACAATTTTTCGAGCGCCTTCTTTTTTGTTTCCGCGCTCATCCATGTCTGCGCTTCTATGCGCTCTCCGAGAGCCGTCTGAAGGTTTTTCACAAGTTTCACCATGCGCTCCTTTGAACTTTCGGGGAAGTATTTTTCAACATACATCTTGCCTACGCCTTCGCCCAACACACCTTGTACAAGCGCCACGGCACGTTTCCACGACGGTTTCTCCTCTTTTTTGCCCGAGAATACCTTGCCGTAGAAATCAAAGCTGGCCTTGCGCATCTCATCGTTGGTATAGTTTGCAGCAAAGTCGATGACACGAAATTCAAGATAAGCCTTGTGTGCCTCAACGGGGATAGCCTTCAAAGCATCTTCGAGCCCGTGGATAAATTCAGGCTGACCAACGCTGATTTCCTTGAATTCGGGGAAACCGCAAGCGGTGTAATATGATTTCCAGTCGATAGTGGGATAATCTTTCTGCAAGTCGGCAAAACTCATCTTGTGGTAGTTTGCCTCGGGGTCGCGGAGATCGGCAGCCGAACGCGAAACTTTTGCCAGAGCATTCTCAACGTCCATCACATATTGGGCCTTGGTTTTTGCAGTGGCGTTGTCGTTGCCGCAAAGTTCGAACACCTTTATAATATAGTTGATGAATTCGGTGCGAATCTTCACAGTGGCTTCGTCAATATCGAGATAATATTCCTTTTCTCCGAGAGTAATTCCACCCTGTCCTATCTGCACAAGATTATTCTTGCTGTCTTTTGGATCGGCATCAACTCCCGTGCTGAAATAGCCGCCCATGCCAATGCGTTCGAGCTTTGCATTTACAGCCATAATGTCCTTGAACGTCTTGATGTCCTTTACCATGTCGAGATACTTGGCTATCGGTTTCACGCCCTCGGAGTTCTTGCGCACAGAGTCCATTGCCAGATTGTAGAGGTCGCCTATCTTTTGGCCGATAGAGCCTTCCTCTTGTTTTTTGCCCGCTATGTTTTCGATGAGAGTGCGCACTTGTTTGTCGTTGTTCTCATTGAGTTGTTCGAATGTGCCATAGCGCGAATAATCTCCGGGGAGCGGGTGGCTTTTCATCCAACCTCCGCAGGCGTATTCAAAGAAATCGTCGCCCGGATTTACGTTTGTGTTCATGTTGGCTTTGTCAATGCCGCCGGTCTGTGGCGCGTTGCCGCAAGAAAATGCGAGCCCAGCCACAGCAAACGCTGAAATAATCGTTTTGAGATTCATATTATTTTTTTTTAGATGTTGGGTATTCATTTCAGTCCTGTTGTTTTGCGTTGAATTCCTCGAGTGCGCTCTCTGCGGTCTCCCATTCTTCCATTGCCTTCTCGAGTTGTTTCGACAGCGAGGCATGTTTGCTGAACAGCGAGGCATCTTGTGCCCCGGTTGATGCGCTCATCTGGTCTTCGAGAAGCCTTACCGCCGCTTCAATCTGCGACACTTCTTTTTCGGCGTCCTCTGCCGCGCGTTCCAGCTTGCGGCGGCGTTTTGCAATCTCCTTTTGCTGCTCGTAGGCAAGGCGTCCTTCGCTCTGCGTGTCCTTTTTTGGAGAAACGGGGTGGGGTGTCGTGCTGTTTTTCTGCAATTCCCCGAGCGTGGCAATGTTTTTCTTTGCAAGGAAATCGTATATGCCGCCGATATGCTCCCTCACTTTTCCCCCGCCGAACTCATATACTTTCGACACAAGCCCGTTGAGGAAATCGCGGTCGTGGGATACGATTATCGCGGTGCCGTCGAATGCGAGTATTGCTTCTTTGAGCACGTCTTTGGTCTGCATGTCGAGATGATTGGTAGGCTCATCGAGAATAAGCAGATTGACGGGGTCGAGCAGAAGGCGTATCATGGCCAGACGGCTGCGCTCGCCGCCCGAAAGGAATTTGACATATTTTTCGCTTGCTTCGCCCCCAAACATAAATGCACCGAGAATGTCGTTGATTCTAAGGCGTATTTCGCCGCGGGCAGCGCGGTCGATGGTGTCGAAAACCGTGATATTGTCGTCGAGAAGCTGTGCCTGGTTTTGGGCATAGTATCCTATCTCAACGTTGTGCCCCACTTTCAGTTCTCCGTCAAACGGAATCTGGTTCATGATGCATTTCACGAGTGTGGACTTGCCTTCGCCGTTTTTTCCGACGAATGCCACTTTTTCGCCACGGCGTATGGAGAGGTCCACGTTGGAGAATATCAGATGGTCGCCGTAGCTTTTGCTCACTTCCTTGCATATCAGGGGGAAATCGCCGCTTCGCTGGCAAGGCGGGAACTTAAGCCGGAGCGACGAATTGTCCACTTCGTCCACCTCTATCGGCACTATTTTCTCCAACTGCTTGATGCGGCTCTGCACCTGTACGGCTTTGGTGGGTTTGTATCTGAATCTTTCGATGAAATCCTTGATGTCGGCAATCTCTTTCTGCTGGTTTTCGTAAGCACGTAGCTGCTGCTCGCGACGTTCTGCGCGGAGCTTTACAAATTCGTCGTATCCCACGCGATAGTCAACGATTTTCCCAACCGAGATTTCCATTGTGCGCGTGGTAACATTGTTGAGAAAAGCGCGGTCGTGGCTCACGAGAAGCACGGAGCACTTAGCTTGTTTCAAAAAGTTCTCAAGCCATTGTATACTCTCGATATCCAAATGGTTTGTGGGCTCATCAAGAAGCAACACGTCGGGCTGGCGCAGGAGTATCTTGGCAAGTTCGATGCGCATTCTCCAACCTCCCGAAAACTCGCTCGTGGGACGGTTGAAATCCGAGCGTTCAAATCCCAACCCCGTCAGCGTGCGTTCGGTAACGGCATGGTAATTGTCGCCGCCCATCATGTCGTAGCGCTCGCTCTCGTGCGAGAATTTCTCCACCAGAGCCATATAATCCTCACTCTCATAGTCGGTGCGCTCGGCAAGTTGGTTGTTGAGTTTCGCAATCTTCTTTTTCAGCGCCGCAATGTTGGCAAAAGCTTTTTCGGTCTCCTCCATCACAGTGCACGAGTCGCTCAGTTTCATTACCTGCGGCAAATATCCTATGAGCGAGTCGTGGGTAACGCCCACCGTTCCCGCAGTGGGTTGCTGCAAGCCGGCAAGAATTTTGAGCAACGTGGATTTTCCCGCGCCGTTCTTGCCCACAAGCGCCACACGCTCTTTCTCGCCAATCACAAAAGTTACGTCGCTAAACAGCGGCTTTGCGCCAAATTCTACCTTAAGTCCTTCTACAGATACCAAAATCCAAATACTTAATTTTACAATACCGTGCAAAGGTAGCAATTATTGCCCGTTTCCGAAAATTTTTGCCCCTCTGCCTCGTCTTCCTCCCCCTCTCATTAATACCGCATTATATATAGGTTTTACGAGGTCAGACCTAATTTAAATTCCGACGCATCTAATTTAAATTACATGGCCCGGAGTTTTTGCGATATCCGATGTCGTAAAAACGGGGTGCTTTCCCCGCATTCTGCCCGGCGCTTTTTGCCCTACAACAACCGCCCTCGTTCGCCGGAAAATGCGATGCAAAACATTTGTTTGCCACGCAGAATTTTTCTATTCCCATGCAAAATCAGAGAGAGGCGTAAGCGGACATGATGTAGGGGATTGTGGCCGGCGGATATAAAAGCAAACCTCGCCGAAGTTCTGCAGAACTCCGGCGAGGCCTTCTCAACAATTATATTATAAAGTTATGTTCAGGCTTTTACTTCCTTTGCTTCAACGGCAACTGCTTCGCTGTTTAAATTAGCTGTGGCGCGGCGCGTGCGTTTCATCACGAGGTATGCAATAGGTGAAGCCACGTAGAGAGACGAAAGCGTTCCGAATACCACACCGAGTATCATTGCGAATGCGAAAGAGCGTATGCTTTCTCCACCGAAGATGAAGATACAGAGCAAAACAACGAGCGTGGTGCCGCCGGTGTTAACGGTACGGCTAAGGGTGCTGTTGAGTGCATCGTTGTATACACGGCGGTTGTCGCGTTTGGGATAGAGGTGGAAGTATTCGCGCACACGGTCGAAAATCACCACCTTGTCGTTGATGGAGTAACCGATTGCCGTAAGCACAGCTCCGATGAAGGTTTGGTCAACTTCGAGGGAGAAGGGAACCCAACCCCAGCAAAGCGAATACATACCTATGATAAGGAGTGTATCTATGGCGAGCGCAATGGTACTACCCACAGAGTATGCCACATTGCGGAAACGAACCAAAATGTAAAGGAAGATGGCAACAAGAGCAAGTATCACACTGACGATAGCGCCGTATGTTACGTCTTTTGCAACCGAAGGACCTACTTTTTGCGAGCTTATGATTGAGCCGCCGGCGCGATTGTCGCGGTCAACAAAGCGTTCGAGCGTTACATAGTCGGCAAGCAAATGACCTTTCACCAATGCCTGATAGATGAATTTCTCTACCTGTGCATCGGCATCGGCTGAATTGTTGTTGATATCGTAGTTGGTAGATACGCGGAGCGTCTTGCCGTCGGTTCCGAGGGAGATTGCCGAAACGTTAGCCTCTTCGCCAACTTCTTTCTGCAAAAGGTCGCGAACCTCTTCGGGAGTAACTTTCTGCTCAAACTGAACCACAAAGTTGCGGCCGCCCGTGAAATCGATGCCTTTGCTCAAACCGCGCACTGCAAACGAGATGAGAACTACAACAATAAAGGCAGCGCACACACCAAGCACCTTCTTTGAGAAACCAAGAATGTTGTAATGCGGATCGCGCATCATGTTCTTGGAAAGGTTTGTGGTAAACGTAATGTGAAGCCACTTGTCCTTGTTCATGAAGTGCTCGTAAGCAATACGAGTGAGCCATACAGCAGTAAAGAACGATGCAAGCAAACCGATGATAAGCGTTGTAGCAAATCCGCGGATAGGTCCTGTACCGAAGTTGAACAAGATTATTGCGGTGATGATTGACGTTAAGTTGGAGTCGAAGATTGCAGAGAACGCATGCTTGTATCCGTCAGACAATGCACTCTTAACAAGTTTTCCCGCACGCAGTTCCTCTTTCGTTCTTTCGTATATAAGCACATTTGCATCGACTGCCATACCAAGCGAAAGCACCATACCGGCAATTCCGGACATTGTAAGAGCCGCCTGGAACGACGTGAGCACACCAAAGGTGAAGAAGAAGTTGAGCAAAAGGGCTGTGTTTGCTACCATACCGGGAATCATTCCGTAGATAGCGCACATGTAAATCATAAGGAGTACAAATGCGATGACGCAAGCGGTAAATCCTTGGATAATTGATTCCTGACCGAGTGAAGGACCTACGATATCTTCCTGAACAATATGGGCAGGAGCAGGCATTTTACCCGACTGCAACACATTTGCAAGGTCTTTCGTGTCTTCGGCTGTGAAATGTCCTGTGATTTGCGACTGACCTCCGTTAATCTCGTTCTCCACATTGGGAGCACTGTAAACGAAGCCGTCGAGCACAATTGCAATGGCGTGGTCTTTATTCTTCTTTGTGATAGCAGCCCAACGGCGTGCGCCGTCAGTATTCATCGACATGCTCACGCAAGGACGGTGGAACTGGTCGTAGTCGTCCTTTGCCGTTGTGATAACGTCTCCTTCGAGCGGAGCGCGGCCGTTACGTTCTGTAACTTTCAAGGCATACAATTCAAACACGTCCTGCTTGGTGCTTATTTCAGAAGGCTTAACGCCCCAGCAAAGTTTGAGATCTTTCGGAAGAATCTTCTGAGCGTCTGCCGAAGTAAGCATCTTCATCACCTCAGCCGTATCACGAGCGAGAACATATCCCACAACGCAGCCTCTGCCTCCCTGTGCGGGCGAAATAGAAGCGAGCAACGGGTGCTGTTTCTTGAGATCGGCATCAGTCTTTGCGTCAGCCTTTGATTTATCTTTGTTGGCTTCGATTTTCTTGAGCGCAGCAGCAGCATTTACCACTGTATCTTTTGCTTCGTCAGCCTTAACTTCTTCCTTAGCTTCCTCTTTGGCGGTGCTGTCTTCCTTTACGGTTGCAGAAGAACTTGCAAGTTTTCCGTCGATCTGCGAAAGATACGGAATGATTACGCTGCCGTCATAAGTTTCCCAGAATTCGAGGTTAGCACTACCCTGAAGAAGTTTTCTCACACGGTCGGGCTCCTTGATACCGGGCATTTCCACGAGAATACGTCCCATCTGACCCTGAAGAGTCTGGATATTGGGCTGCGCAACACCGAAACGGTCGATACGAGTACGGAGAACTTTGTAGGAATTGTCGATTGCAGCAGCTACTTCCTTGCGGAGAACTTTTTCAATCTGCGAGTCGGTGCTGTTGGTAGCGACTTGTCCTTTGAGCTGCTGGGTTGCGAAAACTTCGGCAAGGTGATTCTTGCCGGCAAGAGCCTGATAATCTTTCACGAAAAGGGTGATAAAATCGTCTTGACTGTTTTGCGCTTCCTGCGAAGCCTGTTGTACAGCTTTTACGAAGTTCGGCTCGATAGAGTTGTCGGCAAGCGATTTTACTACATCGGGCACAGAAACCTCCAAAATCACGTTCATACCACCTTTAAGGTCAAGACCGAGACCGATCTGCATTTCCTGACATTGCTTGAACGTGTAAGCGCCGAGCCATACCTTTTCATTCTTAATGGAATCAAGATATTGTGCTCCGGCAACCTCTCCCATTTTCGCAGCCTTGTCTGTGTAATGGCTTGTAACGAAAGAGAAGGAGAGGTAGTAGATGCAGATGAGCGTTAGCAACACTGCAATTACCTTTATGAATCCTTTGTTTTGCATTTTATTATATATTATTTTTATTTTTCCTTTTGGCAGTAGGCTTGCAAATATACATTTTTTTTAATACTTAGGGGCGTGTAGCACTACATTATTTGGCTTTTAGTTTGAAGAATGCCGTAATTGGGTGATGGTCGGAACCTTTTGCGTTGTCCAACACCTTTGCCGCGTAGGGTTTCCAATGTCGTGAACACATGATATGGTCTATTCTCACGTGCATGCCGTTGCTGTTGTACGAAAAGCCCGGGCCAAACCCCGTAGATACGTAAGCATCGGTAAGGTTTGCGGCTATTTCGCGACGGGTATAGGATATCGGCGTATCGTTGAAGTCTCCGCAAACAATCATAGGCGTTTGGCTATGGGCGGCAATGAAGCTTGTAATGCTGTCAACCTGTGTTGCACGTCTTTCGGCGGCGAGAGACAATTTCTTGAACAGAGATACAAACTGCGCCTTCGAGTGAACGCCGCCGGCATCTTTCTTTCCTTTTACAATTGACGAGTAGTTGCAGAGTTCCGCAGGCGTAATGTTGTCGCTTTGCAGGTGATTGCTCAATACTATAATGGTGTCGCCGCTGGAATGCCGCAGATAGTACGCCACGGAACGGTTGTAGCTTCCGGGAAAAGGTATCAATTCGGCTTTAAGTATGGGAAGTTTCGAAAAGCAGCGCATTGTCGTGGGTGTAGAACCCTGCCCCAGCACATCCATATACATATATATATTGCGTAGCTTGCCTTCAAGTTTTTTCCAGTCCGCCCAATAATCGCCTTCCTGAATGCAAATCACATCGGCATCAGAGTTTATTATTGTCTCAATGATTTGTTTTTTTTCGGGAGTGTCTTCTGCGCCGGTGCCGTCAAAGTTTTGAGTGTTGTACGACATTATTTTCAGGCTTCCGTGGGGTGGTTTCTGCGGGATATTCACCGGGCAATAGGCTCTAAGGTCGCTAATGCAGAATAGAAAGCCGAACAAGGGCACGATGGCGAGTTTTGGTTTGCACGCGAGCCACATGAGTAGCAGCAAGGCGTTTATAGCGGCAAACACAGGGAACGCCAGTCCCGCCACGCCGTACCACCCGAAATGTTCGGGCGACATGTGGGCGCTAAAAGCCGTGCCCCACAACAGGAAAATAGTCGTTATGGTAATTCCCATGGCAATCACCGTTGCCACAGACTTTATCTTGCCGAGCATCACTTGTCTCCTGCGTCAAAAAGTTTACGTTTTTCCTCTTCGCTCAGGCTTGCATAGCCGGAGGAGCGTATCTTGTCGAGAATACGGTCTATCTCGCGCTGCCGGTCTTCGCGCTGCGAGTTGTAGTCATAGTCTTTGCGGCGCTCGTCATAGGGTTCATACTCGTCATAATGTTCCTGTTTGTCCGCAGTCATCTTGTCGCGCATACGTTTGAAGAAGTTGTCGCGCTTAGGTGTATATTCCTCCCAGCCGCCAAAGCCTCCGCCGTGTCTGCGATTGCGTTTTATCAGGAACCAGGCAAATGCCATGCCGCCAAGATGTGCGAAATGCGCCACGTTGCCGTTTGTCGAGAAAGACGAAAACAGTTCTATTGCCACGCATATCATTACAAAATATTTTGCCTTCAATGGTATGGGAATCGGGAAGAGCACAAGTGTTTCGTTGGGATAGGTCATGCCGAAAGCAAGCATCACGGCGTAGCATGCGCCCGAGGCTCCGATGGTTGTCCACATGTTGAGATATTCCCCCATCGGTATAAGCGCGTCGCCGGTATTCACCATTTCGTAATCATGCAGCCCTTCCACGTAATATTGTCCCAGCTGCCAAAGCTCCTGAGTGAGCCCCGCGCCAATTCCGCATATCATAAAAAACGCGAGGTATTTCTTTGCGCCCCAGGTTTGCTCTATGATTCGTCCGAACATCCAAAGCGAAAACATATTGAAGAATATGTGTTCGATGTTGGCGTGCATAAACATATAGCTCACCAATTGATAGAGGTGGAAATCGGAGGCCATGAAGAAGTGGAGCCCCAAAATCTGGTCGAGGTCTATGCCCCGGGCATTGAAAACGTATTTTGCCAAGAAGATTATCAGGTTTATGATAATCAGGTTCTTTGTTATCGGTGGTGTCTTGAACATTGTATTTTCGGATTTGCGAAAACTTTCGGCAAAGTTAGGAAAATATCCGCACATTATAGATTTATCAGCCCCTTGGCGTTTAACAATCAACACACAACGGGCTATAAAACTCATCTTTATAGGTATTTTTGTGGCTTTTTTGCACTTTTTTTTCATTTCGAGGCAAAAAAACTTGTTTTGTTTTGTGTTTTCAATAAACAATATTTATATTTGCCAATGTGAAACACTTGAAATGTAACTAATAACTCACAAAAATACAAGGATATGAACAAAACAGATTTGGTAAATGCTATCGCCGAGAGCGCAGCTCTCAGCAAAGTTGACGCAAAGAAGGCTCTCGACGCTACACTTGACGCCATTGCAAATGCATTGAAGGCTAACGACAAAGTTGCCCTCGTTGGTTTCGGCACATTCGAAGTTTCAGTACGCGCCGCTCGCGAAGGCGTTAATCCTGCAACAAAGGAAAAAATCCAGATTGCTGCCAAGAACGTGGTTAAGTTCAAAGCCGGAGCAGCTCTCAACGACGCTGTGAAATAAGAAAACATTTCCACAAAAACAAGAAGGCACGGAGCAAATGTTCCGTGCCTTTTATATTGACCGCATAAACCTTTGAACAACAACCCTTCCCCACTCTGTCGAAACAAATTCCCATATTGCTAAAAACGACAAGGCTTATCGTAAAAACAATGTCTGATATTATTTAAATAATGTATGACGTCGTTTGAATAATGTCTGACATCGGAAAAGCGGTATCAAAAAACGGCGAAAAAAAATGCGGTGCAAAGTTCCAGAGAACCTGTACCGCATTACCATTATCTATTACCTCTTTTTCTATTACTTGTTTGCGCGCTTGCGTGCCAAATGGTCGAGCAACACCTTGCGCATACGCATGCTCTTGGGAGTAACCTCAAGATATTCGTCTTCCTTGATATATTCCAGAGCTTCCTCGAGCGAGAAAACCACCGGGGGAACGATGCGCGCCTTGTCGTCGGCGCCGCTCGCACGCATGTTGGTGAGCTGCTTGGCCTTGGTTACATTCACCACAAGGTCGTTGTCGTGCACATGTTCTCCCACAACCTCGCCGGCATAAACCTCGTCGCCGGGATTGATAAAGAACTTGCCGCGATCCTGAAGGTGGTCTATAGCATAGGCAAACGATGTGCCCGTTTCCATAGCTACCATCGAACCGTTGATACGCCTTGTTATTTCGCCCTTATAGGGTTGGTATTCCTTGAAACGGTGGGCCATGATTGCTTCGCCCTGGCTACCGGTGAGCACATTGGTACGCAAACCGATGATACCGCGCGAAGGAATGTCGAACTCAATGTTCACTCTGTCGCCCTGCGTATCCATGGCCGTCATTTCGCCTTTTCGGCGCGTTACCATATCGATCATTTTGCTCGAATATACCTCGGGCACGTTTATTGTGAGCTCTTCAACCGGTTCACACTTCACCCCGTCGATATTTTTGTATATCACCTGCGGCTGACCTACCTGCAATTCGTAGCCTTCGCGGCGCATGGTTTCGATGAGAACCGACAGATGGAGCACTCCGCGGCCCGAAACGAGCCATTTGTCGGCAGAAAGTTGGGTTACTCTCAGTGCAAGGTTTTTCTCCAGCTCCTTGTCGAGGCGCTCCTGTATGTGGCGGGAAGTGCAGAACTTGCCTTCTTTTCCAAAGAAAGGCGAGTCGTTTATCGTGAAAAGCATCGACATCGTAGGTTCGTCGATTGCGATTGGAGGAAGTGGCTCGGGATTTTCAAAATCACAGATAGTATCGCCGATTTCAAAGTTTTCCAAACCGATTATGGCGCATATGTCGCCGCTCGAAACCTCCGCAGCCTTGGCATGACCCATTCCCTCGAAAGTGTGAAGCTCTTTGATGCGGGTTTTCTCGGTTGTGCCGTCGCGGTGAGCGATTGTTACGTCCATTCCCTCGCGTATAGTGCCGCGGTGAACGCGTCCCACTGCAATACGGCCCGTATATTTTGAATAGTCGAGCGATGTGATAAGCATTTGGGGCGTACCTTCGAGGCGCTCGGGGGCAGGGATTGTCTTCAATATCGTATCGAGCAGATACGTGATGTCGTTGGTGGGTCTATTATAATCGGGGCCCATCCAACCTTGTTTGGCAGAACCGTAAACCACAGGGAAATCCAACTGATCCTCTGTGGCATTGAGGGCACACATAAGGTCGAAAGACATTTCGTAAACTTCTTCGGGACGACAGTTGGGCTTGTCCACTTTGTTTACAACCACTATGGGCTTGAGCCCGAGCTTCAACGCTTTTTCGAGCACGAATCTGGTTTGCGGCATAGGGCCTTCAAAAGCGTCTACAAGCAATATGCAGCCGTCGGCCATGTTTAATACTCTCTCTACTTCGCCACCAAAATCGCTGTGCCCCGGAGTATCGATGATATTTATCTTGACGTCTTTGTAACGTATCGAGACGTTTTTGGAAAGAATGGTTATTCCGCGCTCACGCTCCAAGTCGTTGCTGTCGAGAATTTGGGTACCGGTGTCCTGGTTTGCGCGAAACAGATTTCCTGCCATGAGCATCTTGTCTACCAAAGTGGTCTTGCCATGGTCAACATGCGCAATGATTGCAATGTTACGAATGTCTTGCATTAAAATATCTCCTTATAAAATTGATGCAAAGTTACTATTTTTTAATCTATCGCTACATTCTGCGCTACAATTCCTATAACCTTTGCAGCCAAAGTCGCTAAAAATGCGCAGTTTGGTTTGCCATTTCAATATTAATGCCTAACTTTGCAGCCGTTTGCCGAGGCAGACAAAACATTTAATTTCAAACTTAACAAACAAGTTCTATGTATTTAGATCCAGCTAAAAAGAAAGAGATCTTTGGACAATACGGAAAGTCCAATACTGACACCGGCTCACCAGAAGCTCAGGTGGCATTATTCTCATACCGTATTTCCCATTTGACGGAGCACATGAAGGCCAACCGTAAAGATCATACGACAGAAAGGTCTTTGGTACGTCTCGTAGGTAAGCGTCGCGCATTGCTCAACTACCTTAAGCGTTGCGACATCGAGCGCTATCGTGCAATTGTAAAGGCACTCGGCTTGCGTAAGTAAGACGTTCCCGCGCCAAAGTGGCGCATGGAAAAGAACAATCCGCCCGTTTTGCAGAACATTCTGCTTGCGGGCGGATTTTTTATGCTTACAGTTAGCGCTATTCCCCGTTTTGCGCAGACGCTAACCGATGTCGTATCCCCGATATTTGCAGGCAGAAAAAACGACATGGCTTGCCGCAAAAACTCCGGGCCACCAAATTTAAATTAGATGCGTCGGAATTTAAATTAGATGCCTTGGAATTTTTACGAGATGCGGCATAGCAAAAATTGCTCCCGCATCGGGCTGCGCAACATGGCCGGGACGAAGAAAAACAACGCACCCTTGCGGAGGCATTTGCCTTTGTATCGCAAGGGTGCGCTATATTGTTTGTAGAACTCGGCTATCAGTTGTCGAGATAATAGTCCACGGTGGTTACAACTCTCACCTCTTTTATATGAGGAGTGTTGGAATCGCGGTCTTCAATGGAGAAGAGTCCCTGCTGTGCCGATTTGATTTTGCCGAGTTTGCTGTCGCTGTCGATTGCAAACTTCTTGGCAGCCTCGCGGGCGTTTTTCGTGGCTTGCTCAATCATCAGCGGCTTGATTTTGTTGAGACTCGTGAAATCGAACTGAATTCTCGAATCATAGTCGTTGGGAGCAATTGCGATACCTTCCGACAAAAGTTCGCCGGTGCGCGATATCAAACTTCTCACCTTGTCTACGTCCGACGACGAAACGGTTATCACCGTCTTTGCATTGTATCTCTGGCGATTTGTGTTATCAGTATATTCGTTCGTCCACAGGTCTGTTACCTGCGGTGCGCCCGATGTGATGTCAGCAGATTTGATGCCGTTTGAAGTTAGAAAGGTTGTGATTTTACGGTTAGCGTTGGAGAGGTCGCGATATACCGTGCCGAGGTCATTGCTAACGGTTTTGTAGACAATAGGCCAAATCACACGGTCGGCTTTTACCTCCTTTTCTGCAAGTCCGCGCACACTCACCACGCGGTCGCGCGAGGCAAGACTATTGATGCCGTTGTGGATAAAAACGCCAAGCACTGCAAGTCCCACGGCAAGGATTGCTGCTTCGATTCTAAAATTTTTCATGACTTGTATGTAAGTTTATAAGTTGTTGGATTCGTTTCCCATTTCGAGCAGAGGGCGTGTGCCTTCCATTAGCTCAAGCATCTCGTCTATGTTTTCGCACCGCAACATCGCTATACGCGTTGGGCGGAAATCGGGAATGCCTTTAAACAGCGGCGAAGCCGCTATGTGGCGCCGCATATGTATCAAGCCGCCCACAGTTCCGTTTCTCTCCGCACTTTTGCGCACTTCATCTTTTAATACATCGAGTTTCCAGTCGAGGCTGAGCGGTTCATATGGCGATTCCACGATGCTTTGCAGCGATTCGGTGCAGTCTTTTCCCAACGCCTTGTTGATTTCCGCAAAAATCCAAGGCTTGCCGAATGTGGCACGTCCCACCATGATTCCGTCTACTCCCGTTTCTTCAAAACGACGTTTGGCTATTTCGCCCGAAGTTACGTCGCCGTTCCCTATTACAGGGATTTTGATGCGCGGGTTGGCCTTTACCCTTCGTATCGGCTCCCAGTTTGCTTCGCCGTTATACACTTGCGAACGTGTGCGGCCATGAATGGTGAGCGCCTGAATGCCGCAGTCTTGCAACTGCTCGGCAAGTTGTTCCACTATTATACTGTCGCAATCCCAACCGAGACGCGTCTTGGCAGTAACGGGAATGCTTACCGCGTTGACCACAGCCTTTGCTATCTCGAGCATAAGCGGCACATTTCTGAGCAACCCCGCCCCCGCGCCTTTTCCGGCGACTTTCTTAACCGGGCAACCGAAGTTCATGTCGAGGATATCGGGGTGAGCCTGTTCCACAACGATTCTTGCCGCATCGGCCATTGCTTCCGGAATTTTTCCGTATATCTGAATTGCCACGGGACGCTCCTCATTCTGCACTTCGAGCTTTGCCAGGCTCTTGTTGACCATTCTGATGAGCGCATCGCTTGACACAAATTCGGAATAAACCATTGCCGCCCCCATCTTACGGCACAAAGCACGAAAAGGAGCGTCGGTTACGTCTTCCATTGGCGCAAGCATTACAGGCGAGATGCCCAAATCAATTTTTCCAATCTTCATTTAAGCAAAAATACAACTTTATTCTTATGCCGCATCTAAAATAACTTATTTGCGATGTTTTTTGTTCCTAAAAAACACTTAACTTTGCGAAAAACAAAACCTGACGGCTGTAAAATGATGACAAAGAAGATTCTGACGATATGCCTGGGCCTCATGACAATTACAGGAGCATGGGCGCAGAAAGGCGACTGGGCTTATTTTTCACGCTATGCCGCCGACAACAAAACCGTAAAACAGCTTCCGCAGGAGCAACGCCGTGTGGTTTTCTTCGGGAATTCCATTACCGACAACTGGGCACGCATGCGCCCGGAGTTCTTCAAGGACAACGGATATATCGGCAGGGGAATTTCAGGTCAGACCACATATAAATATATTGTACGCCTGCGCGAAGATGTAATCAACCTGAAACCGAAATACGCGGTGATAGGCGGAGCTATAAACGACATCGCCGAAAACACCGACCCTTACAACGAAGACATAACAATGGGAAACCTGATTTCGTTGGTTGAACTTCTGAAAGCAAACAAGATAAAAGTGATTTTGGCAAGTTTGCTGCCCGCCAACCGCATACCTTGGAACAAAAATATCACAGATGTTTCAAACAAGGTGGTTTCGCTCAACAACCGCATCAAGGCTTACGCAAAAAAGAACCATATAGTTTACGCCGACTACTATCCCCTGCTTGTTGACGAAGCCGACGGCGGATTCAGCAAGAAGTATTGCGACGACGGGATACACCCCACGCCGGCGGGATATGAGGTGATGGAAAAATATATCCAGACTATACTTAAAAAACTGCTGTAGCGATGCCCGCGGCAAGGCTGAGCGGAATTTCCGCACGCGGCAGGCGCAAAACAGACTAAGAACTAATTTCAAAAACATACAACATTAAAAACATCAGGTATGAAGAAAACTATTTTATTTGCGGCGTTTGCAGCAGCAGGACTGTTTGCGACAGCACAAAATGCGACAGTGGTTCCGTTTGTGCAGGTGGCGCAAGATTATTCGCAGCTTAACACCGAAGCTGCACTCAACCAATTTATAAAGACAGCAAACGGCGCACAGTATACGCCGGAAAACAGAGTGATAATGCTCCGCAACGCTATGGAAAAGGCGCAAACCGCGAAGCAGCGCAAGCTTATCCTCAAAAAGGCAGCAACTACCGGCGCGTTTCAAGGGCTTGTGTTCGCTGCCGAATGGCTTGACAATGCAGAGGTAAAGGCAGAAGCTGCAAAGGCTGTGCTCAAAATAGCTATGGCAAATCCCGACTACGCCGGCACAGGCACCAAATCGGCTATTACAAAGGCGGGGCTGATTCTCGGCAAGAGCAAACAGGTGAACCAATACCTCGCGGGAATCAAAGGCAACGGCATTACAAAAATCTTCAACGGCAAGAATCTCGACGGCTGGAAGGGCTTAGTGGAAAATCCTATTGCCCGCGTGAAAATGGGACCTGCCGAAGAAGCACGCCGACAGGTGAAAGCTGACGAATTGATGCGCCGCGACTGGAATGTGAAGGACGGAATGATTGTTTACGTGGGACACGGATACGACAACCTCTGCACACAGAAGAAATACGGCGATTTTGAAATGTATGTAGACTGGAAACTCGACCCCTCAGGTGCCGAACCCGATGCCGGCATATACCTTCGCGGCACTCCGCAGGTGCAAATCTGGGACACTACACGCGTTGACGTGGGTGCGCAAGTGGGTTCGGGTGGACTCTACAACAATATGAAAAACGCAAGTACTCCGTCGCAGGTGGCCGACAACAAGCTCGGCGAATGGAACAGCTTCCATATAATAATGCGCGGCGAGAAAGTTACGGTTTATCTCAACGGCGTGAAAGTGGTAGACAACGTTACGCTCGAAAACTATTGGGACCGCAACCAAAGCATATTCCCTGTGGAGCAAATAGAACTGCAGGCACACGGCAGCCTCACCTATTTCCGCGACATATACGTGAAGGAACTTTAATTTCCGGGGCTTTGCACCCGCAAGATACCGGATACAGGAAAACGGCGGAAGGACACGAGATGTTCTTCTGCCGTTTGTTTTATACTGAAACCGGGAGCAATTCATGCGCTATTTCATGCCTGAAAAGCGACATGCGATACCGCAAAAACGAGGTCGCACACCGCGCGCCCCGTTCGGCCATGCGCCGCAACGCGTGCAGACACTATAAGAACAACGAAGCCTATGATTCGTTTCATATCAACCTTCAGTTTTACGATGTTATGATTAATGGATTTTGCATCGGAGAAAAAACGCCCGTGCCACGTTTAAGGCTGCAAGCCATGCGTCAACTGCCACACTGCGCCCTATGCCGTTAGGGTGACCTCGGCGGGACTCAAACCCGCGACACTCAGAACCGGAATCTGATGCTCTATTCAACTGAGCTACGAGGCCTCCTGAACAAAATGCAAAAGATACGCGGCAGAAAATAGCGCCTGCGAATGTTTTGCTGTTGCAAAATTAAGGGATTGTATCCACATGGCAAATTCTAACTTGCAGAATTTGCGGGAATAAATCCGACATCATAAATTCAGCATTTGACGCCTTTTTGTGTACATTTATTCTTTTTTTGACGAGAATAGATTGAAATGTGTAATTTTATAGCTAAATTTGCGAGCAAATCACACATTAATCATGAGCAAACTATTAAAAATCGACAATTATAAGCCTGTTACCGGAATGCTTCAGACGGAGCGCGGAATTAAAATGATAAAGGAATTTTTCCAACAGAATCTGTCTACCGCGCTGAACCTTCACAGAGTAACAGGACCGCTTTTCGTGCCGTCGGGAACGGGTATCAATGACGACTTGAGCGGAACAGAACGCGCAGTAACCTTTCCGGTGAAAGATCTCGGCGACATGAAAGCCGAAGTGGTGCATTCGCTTGCAAAATGGAAGCGTCTCACTTTGGCGCAATATGCTTTTCAGCCGGGCTACGGCATTTATACCGACATGAATGCCATTCGTGCCGACGAAGAGCTCGACAATCTGCATTCCCTATACGTGGATCAGTGGGATTGGGAGCGTGTGATTACAAAGGAAGACCGCAATTTGGATTTCCTGAAATACATTGTGCGCCAAATTTACTCGGCTTTGAAACGCACGGAATTCATGGTGTTTGAAGCCTATCCGCAGATTCGTCCGCAATTGCCCGACGACATATTCTTCATTCACGCCGAAGAATTGCGCCGTATGTATCCCGACAAAACGGCTAAGGAACGCGAAAACATCATAACGCGCGAAAAAGGCGCTGTGTTTGTAATAGGCATTGGTTGCCCGCTTGGCGACGGCAAACCGCACGACTTGCGCGCACCCGACTACGACGACTACTCCACGATTGCCGACAACGGACTGCCGGGACTCAACGGCGATATCCTGGTATGGGACGACGTGTTGAACACAGCGCTTGAACTCTCGTCGATGGGCATACGTGTGGACAAGACGGCCCTTTTGCATCAGCTCAAAGAGGCTGGCAAGGAAGACCGGGAGCAACTTTATTTCCACCGTCGTCTGTTGGAAGGCTCGCTGCCATTGAGCATAGGCGGCGGCATAGGGCAGTCGAGACTGTGTATGTACTATCTCAAGAAAGCGCATATCGGAGAGATTCAGTCAAGCATCTGGCCCGAGGAAATGCGCAAGCAATGCAAGGAAATGAATATAGTGCTTATTTGATACAAAGGTTTTTTTTAACAGCACGAAACTTCCCGCCGACGTAAATGTTAGGCGGGAGTTTTTTTATTGCACAGACTTCATGGAGATTTTCGGAGCTTACGTCGGAAACATATGGGGAATTTCTCCCGCAGCAAAACGTAGGCGAGCACATTTTTCAGTATTGTCTGCCGCCCGTTTCTGATGTCGCCAAAACGTAATGGGATATCGTAAAAACTAGGTCAGACCTAATTTAAATTCCGCCGCATCTAATTTAAATTAGATGCGGCGGAGTTTTTGCGACATCGGACATTGGAAAAACGGGCTCGCATGGCGCTAAAAAACCAAGGCTTAAAAAGCCGCGCAATTCCATACATACGACCCCAACATAGGAAGAAAAGATAATCACACCTCGCTATGCACACACAAAGCCGTGAAGCATCTTATTAACGCGAAGACTGGCGAGAACAAGATGCCGTTGCAGCCGAAAACCGACAGGCATATCAAAGCTCACAGCAAAGCAAGGAACAAAAAAGTGCGCGGCACACCAAAGCGTGTCGCGCACAATTATTGTTGTATCGCCGCACAACGCGGCAAGATCTATCTTTAATCGTCTTCGGGCAAAGGCAGATACCAGCGTGTACCACCTACGAGGCGACCATAAAGGGCTGCATCGTAACCGGAACGAGGAGCATAGCCACGCGAAGCAATCTTCTTGGCAAGCCATTCGCTGTCGAGCGAACCATTGCCCTTGTGGTTTGCAAAGCGAAGAAGATCGTAGTAACGGTTTCCTTCGAACGCTGTTTCAAGAGCAAGTTCATCGATAATAAGGTCCTCAACGGCAGTCGTCACTTCGTCGCTGGTGATAGTGCCTGCCGCCACTGCATTGTCGATACCCACCTTGGTCAAACTGTCAGCAAGGGCAGTTTCCCATTCGCTCGTCTGGCCGTCCTTGTCAGCACGGGCAGCAGCAATCTTCTTGGCTACGCATACATCATAAGTGTACACAGTGTCGCGGTAACCGCGTGTCTCACCACAACCATGGCCATGAACACCGATTACATAGCTGGCGGAAGTATTGAACTTGCTGTCGGCAAAATCAAGATAAGTCTTGGTTGTAGCCTTAAGCATCTCGTTTAAAGAAATATAGTATGCACCACCTGCTGTAGCCTCGGGCTTAATGATATAAGGAATATCCTTAATGGTGTCAATGCTCAGAGTATCGATTTTGATGTTGTCGAGATCGGTACTGTCAACTTGGATATCGTATGCAACGCTATCCTTGTATCTAAGTGTAGGATAGTTGTCGGTAGCAATTCCTTCCTTGAGTATCGAGAACGCATGTTGGGGGAAGCCAGCGCGGTTGATAGCCTCGGCAAAACGGAGATGCACGAGAGATTTGCGGTAAACTTGAACAGCATAGTATGACTGGAAGCCCATAGCATAGACCTTACGACTGCTCCAATTGTAGTTTGTTCCGGCAATAGGAGTGCGCTTTGCAATAAAGCGGAAATCCTCGCCATCGATTCTGGTAAGACCCGTAGCACCGTATACACGGGCATCGCCTACACCTTCATAATATTCCTGTACTTCGGTACCGCCGGAAGTGCGATAGTTGCAATAATCCTGGATAGCATTCAATTGCAGATAATTAACCGACGGCTCCAACTGACGGTATTCCTCTTTGGGATTTACACTGATATAACCGCCATCGTTTCCACTTGTACTTGAAGAAGTTTGGAAACCATAGATATTCTGAATCTGTGTGAGAACATCTCCTTGGTTTTTGGAAGCTGCACTTGGAATAAGGGTAATCAAATCATCATTGGTACCCTTACTATAATTAGAGAAAATACTTGACCAAGTAACATTGGGCACATAACGCGTACCCTCTTGAGAAATATTCTCATTGAAAGTTGCATCACTTGTTTCTATATAAGTTGCATCTTCTTTACGCATAAACTTATAGTACATCTCGGCAGCCTTGTCGTAGTTGTTCTGCATGAGATAAAGGTCTGCAGTAACAAGAGCTACAGGGAAGAAGCATGATGCAGAGGGAATATTGACACTACCATTGCTATAGCTTCCATAAGAAGGATAACCATATTGATCCTGCAATTCGTAAGCACGATCAAGACCTGCTGCTACAAGAAGGTCTGCGATGTTGTCCTTATTTATCACCTTGCCGCTCTTAACAATCTCCTTGCCGACAGAACTGCTCGATACAGGTTCTGTGAAGAACGGAACCGAGCCATAATTCTGAACAAGCTGGAGATATGTCCAAGCACGCATAGCCTGAACCTGCGCCCATTCTTTCTGCATATATCTCACCTCGTCCTTTACAGTTACGGTATCAACATAATGCAGATAGAAATTACACTGGTTGATTACATTATAATAGTCAGCGCATTGAAGGAAAGCATTGTCGCCGTCTCTTACATCATCGAAATTAAAGAAGTGGCTCACACTATCGCTGGTGTAAGTGGTGGAGGCCACAAGGTCTCCACGCGCTTCACCGAGGATTACATTACGCTCAACAATTTTCTGCATGCTCTTGAGGATTCCGAGATATGAGTAGACGGAGTCTCCCGCATTCTTCTCGGAATAGCGCTCTAAGTCGGGCGTAAGCATATCGGAGCACGAGGTCGATACGCACATCATACCCGCGAGCAGCAGCACTAAACTCAATATTGATTTCTTTTTCATTGTTCCTGGTTTTTACAAGTTGAATGTTACACCGAAGTTGCAACCGAAACTCTGGGGCAGATAACCTGCATCAACACCCTGATAGAGCACAGAGTTGCCACATGATACTTCGGGATCAGAACCTTTGTACTTTGTAATTGTGAAAATGTTGTTGCATTCTCCGAATACCGTAAGACCCTGCAACCAACTCAAAGAGAGAGGTACCTGATATGTGAGGCGCACTTTCTTGAGCTTGAGGTAAGAGCCATCGTCTATCCAACGATCGGAGAAACGTTCATTGTTCACCCATTCTGCAGTGTTGGTTGTGCTCATAGCACGAGGAATATCTGTTTTCTGACCGCTATAACGCCAACGGTTAACGAGAGCAGTTGACTGGTTCCAAACAGTGCTTCCTTGTTCGAGCTGCGAACGCTGATAATCATAGATATCATTGCCTACAGAATACTTGAAGTTGATATCAAGAGTGAAACGCTTCCAATTGAGAGAAGTGAAGATATTTCCATAGATATCGGGATTGGGATCGCCAATCTTTACCATATCGGCTTCGCTAATCCAACCGTCGCCGTTAACATCTACGAAGTGAACATCACCAGCCTTGAAGTCGCGAGATGCGTCACCTACAACACCTGTAGGATATTTGAGGTATCCGAACTTGCCGGCAGAAGCTGCTTCAGCATCTGTAGAGAACACGCCCTTGGTTTTGTAGCCATAGAACACACCTGCAGCATAACCGTTTGCTGTGAGCACATTGTTCTTGCCGTAAACAGAAGAAGTGAAACCGTTGATGGTTTTGTATAGAGTAGACTCCATACCTGTTTCGTCGATATTGTACAACTTGATCTTGTTGGAAGAAGGAAGATCGGTAATCTTGTTGGAATAATGTCCCATAGTGAAACCTGCCTGCCATTTCCAATCTTTGGTATTTACAATAATACCGCTAAGAGAAACCTCTACGCCATTGTTGCGAAGAGCACCTTCGTTGGTCCACATGTTTGCAAGACCGGTGAGATAGCTAACTTCTTTACGAACAAGAAGGTTGGTTGTCTTGCTGAGATATACCTCTGCACCAAGGCTTACGCGATTGTTGAAGAGATTGGTTTGAAGACCAACGTTGAAACGATGGTTCGTTTCCCATTGAATCTTGGGGTTAGCAATATTTGCAAGTTGAAGAGCAGTTGCAGTATTGAGGAACTTGACATTCTGGAAATAGGTACGAGTAGCATAGTAGTCTATATCATCGTTACCTGTCATTTCATAACCGGCTGTCAACTTAAGAGAATTTACCCAATCTGCATTGAACCAATCCTCGGAAGAGATAAGCCAACCTGCTTGCAACGAAGGGAACACTCCCCAACGTACTCCAAAGAGTTTCAGACCGGCATCAGCCTCTTTACCAAAGCGTGAAGAAGACTCCATGGTAGCAATGGCATTCAAGAAATAGCGATTGCGATAGTTGTAGTTTGCATCAAGATAGTATGCAAGGTTTGTCCATGTATCGTTGGCACCGCCATAATTGAGGTAGCTAAGAGAATAGGACAAGTTGGGCAACTTATCATTGCTATTGTTGTAACCCTTGATATAGGTATTGCTATATGTATAGTTTGCCAAACGCATACCTACCATCGCGTTGAGGAAATGTGCTGCCATCTGTTTCTTCCATTCCACACGGAAATCATTGAATACAGTAGTCTCCTTACCATACTGGGATTTGATAGAGCTGTTCACTGTACCGAGACCCTCTATGAAACGGTTGGGAGTACCACTATATGGCAGATAGTATTTCTCGCTCGTACGGTTAAGTATATAGCTAAAACGATCTGAAATTGTAAGATTTTTATTTACAACATACTTAGGAGTAACGTTGATCATGAACTGTGTCTGCTCCAAGTAGTTCTTGTCGCTACCTTTACCATTTCTGAGAATCCAATAAGGATTTGCAAGAGCATAGCTGTCGTAGTTTTGAGCATACAAGAACGGGTTGGGAGATGCAGTATAATACTTGCCAGAATAAACACGCTTGTCCATAGCTACTTTGTTGACCAAATTCTCAGCGTCCCATGTTACCACATATGAGTATGGGCTAAGGAACGGAGACTGGATAAGTCCGAGAACGTTGGGAGAAGCAATGTTGTCGTTGCTATAGCTCTCAGCCCAACCGTTATCACGCATATTATATGTAGAGCGCGAATAAGCAAGGTCGAAAGAAGTTGAAAGCTGATCGGTAATCGAAACGTCGGTATTGAAACGCAAGTTCAAACGGTCGAAGTTTGTCATACGAGCCGTAGCATCTGATTTTGTATAACCAAGAGAAAGGTTATACATAGCAACATTATCACCACCCTGCACACCAACTTTATAGTTTTGGGTGAAAGCTGTACGATAGAGTTTCTTGCTCCAATCGGTGTTGTTGTGATAAAGAGGATAGTAAACATAACTTGGGTCCTCATTCAAGAAACCAACATGGAAATTGCTACTGTTATCCTCTGAATCTTTGTAGGTACCGATAAGTTCTGAAAGATAGCTACGATACTGACCCGCATTCATAACATCAACGTAATTGGGAGTCGTTTCAAAGCCACCATATATACGGGCATTGATTCGGGTAGCTTGGCTATGACCGCGATTTGTTGTTATCTCAATCACACCATTTGAACCTTTTGCGCCGTATAAAGCAGTACCATTTTTAAGAACTTTGATATCTGCAATATCGTCAACATCAAGCATATTGAGTACATCGTTTACAAATCCTTGATGAAGTGTGGTACGATCGTACTGCATATCCCAAATAACGCCATCAACAACGATTAAAGGTTGAGCGTTTGCTTTGAGAGAATTTATACCCTGGATAAACATTGCTGCACCCTGAGCAGGCACACCACCACGAGAAATCGTTCGAACAGAACCATTGAGTCTGTTTTCGATTTCACTCTCTGCCGTAATGGCGGTTGTGGTTGTCGGAGTAGCCTCTGCAACAGAGAAAACGCTTGTTCCATCTTTATAGATAGGTTTGAAAGCCGCAGCAAGCATTTTAACGTCTTGCGAACTCTCGCCCTTGATGGCGCGCTGCAATCCATTGTATCCACTGACCTCAAAGTAAAGGGCTGTTACAAACTTGGGGACAGAGATTGTATAGGAACCATCTTCCTCGGTCATCGCAGTGTAGAGCTTGTTATTTAGAGCCTGC
This sequence comes from bacterium, assembly GCA_963660485.1. GTDB lineage: Bacteria > Bacteroidota > Bacteroidia > Bacteroidales > Bacteroidaceae > UBA6398. The sequence goes on from CAVKYH010000003.1 coordinate 97,387, forward strand.
ACTCGCACACCGCCAAGACCTTCGCCCGTGGCAGCATCGACAACCTTACCACTTACGCTTTTCATTTCATAGGTGGGAAGATCTATCTTTTTGGGTTTCTTTTTTACAGCGACAGAATCTTCTATTTCAACAGCCTCATCGCCTTCTGCGTCAACGTCGTCTTGAGCCATCAGGACATTAGTTCCTGATAACATGAAAAGACATACGGAGGCACGTAGAGCCCAATGCGTTAATTGATTTTTTCTATTATCTTTCATTTGTCTTTATTTTTAGCTAACAAGAACTATGTTACTTATCTGATTCGTCATCCTTGCTAACGAAGAGGAAGCAATCGATGTAGAGAGCCGGATCGTATATCTTTTTCTGAGCGGCAGTACGTACAACAGATTTAAGCTTGAGTTTCGGATAGCTTGGTTCCACACCCATGAAAGCATAAGGGAATTCGAAATCCTTGAAAAGGAGCACGCTGTCGATAACACCGGCACGTGTTTCAAATTCCTTGCTGCCATCTACCAAATTAACAGCTGCTTGTTCTATATCCTTACCATTATTATCCTGATAGTCATAAACAATGCTTGCTGTAAAGTGGTTGAGTTTTGTATCTTCCGTAGACTGTGTTTTCTGATCCAGATTAAGAGGAACCATCACAGCATAGATATCATATTTACCCGAGAGGATATTAGGTATCTTAAAGCTGACAGTAGGCTGAGAAGCCGAACTGGAACCAGGGAAATAGGCAAAACTATTATTGCTCACAAACCCCTTGATAGAATCATTGCGATTAAGATTTGTAAGGTAAACAGTATTTCCATAGTAGTTACCATTCTTTTCAGCAGAAGCGAAACCATTTACATCTTGATAGTATTGGTATTCTGCCTCAACACGAATTGTGGTGTGCCACGACTTGCTGGGAATATAGCCATAGTTGTCTACAGCATAAGCATAACCATTGGAAACTTCGAAAGGTTCTGCTGTTCCAACAATCTTAGAAAGGTTGGGCTGATAGATATTGGGATCTGTAAGCGATGTGTAGCCGCCACGAACCAAAGAATCGGCATTATCAATGAAATTCTTAAAGTAAGACAATGATGTCTTCGTAGCATCATAACCAGGCTGTTTGCCAAGACTGGTAACAATATTGTTAAGAATCACATTCTTAATACGTACGTCAGCCATAGAGTCGGCATTCAACTTATTAAAAAGAATTTTCGTTGTGTTGTCTTCTACGTACGGATAGCTGCTCTTGTATTTGAAATACTTGCTAACCTTTGCCTTTGCTTCTGTCCAAGCGGTATTGGTTGGGAATACACCCATGAGCAAAGAGTCCTCGTTCTGCCAATTACTCAAGCTACCGATCACCTTGTTGCTGATACGGAATACAGAGTCGACATATTGGATTTCACCATTTACAGTAGCACCAGGAGTACTTGCACTCTGTATGAACATTAGAGTATCATCCTCATGGAAGAAACTGTAGAGAGAATCCAATCCTTCAGTAAATTCTATAGCCTCATACATGTTGGAAGCAAAAGGTGCTATACCTTTCAGAAGATGAAGCGAACCATTTGAAGCCTCATTTACATTCCCGTCAATTGCCACCTTCTTGAAGGTTTTTTCGAGAAGATTATACTCATTGATTTTTGAGTTGAGCATGGTAACTTTAATAGTATCGCCACCATTAACTCCTGAGAAATTGTAACGCGCTATATGGTTGCGGACAAATTGTTTTTCAACCTCACGATTTTTCCCTTCGTCAAGCATTGCAAGCCATTTTGCAGCATTATAAGTGCCGTTTTCAGGAGCCCATACCGTGAAAGTCTGCGAACTTGCGAGAAGTTGCGCATAGGTTAATTTGCCGGTCTTCGAATACTCGTCAACAGTAAATGTGGTGCGTTCCAAGATCTGTCGCAAAGAATCCAATTCTGGTTTTGCAACAATCTGCTCCCACAACGACTGCTGAGGTGTCGAAGAATGAATATCAAAATGGTCGTCGGAGCAGGCATTGAAACCAATCAAAGCCAACGTGCCAAGCAGACCACCTTTGAGCCATTTGCAAGATTTGATGTTCATATCTAATATATTTTATTTCTTATTTGATCGATAAGCATTGTGGCGCGCCGCTGACGCTGACGCGCCAATAATGCTTTTTAATTTCTCGATATGGTTTTTTCTTTCTCCCATGCAGGATTCTGGTGCAAACGAGGATTGACTTTAATTTCAGTCTCATACACCGGAGAATAGAGAGAGTTCATCGAAGACAATTTTGCTTTTACCGCATTCGTATTTGTAGCATATTTTGTAAGCAAAAGATTCAACATTCCTGTTGTTTTGCCTTCGTATTCTGCCATACGAACAAGGTCAAACCAACGTTTACCTTCACCGAAGAATTCTCTGCGACGCTCACGCATAACCAAAGAGAACAACTGCGATGGAGTGGAATAGTCGTTGAATTTTAACTTGTCGCTCTCCAATATTGTAGGATTGGAACGATACAAAATCGTAGTAACATTGTTGAAAGCTGTTTCCAACTGTTCTTCCGTAGGAGCTTCAAGACGAGAAATTGCCTCTGCCTTCATAAGAAGAACATCACTTATACGATACAAAATCCAATTTGAACTTGCTGCTACAGAACTTGAACTTGAAACAGTAGTACCCTCGGTATTGTCGCTCAGATTCTTGAATTCCGGTGCCATTTGACAATATTTGGCTATCGGGAACACACGTTGACCTGCCTCCGTATAGATCATATTTTCCCAACGGCGAATGTCAGTCTGACTATAGACACCACTTGTATTATCCAATGCTTTACTTACCGTTTGAAGGGGAGATGCTGCTTGAAGAAGACCAGAAGTACTTGAAACTGCACGATACAAACCTATAGTGCTGTTTTCTCTATAATTATACAACACGGTATTCTTGTTTGAAGAACCATCATATTGGAATTCAAATATACTCTCGCTGCTGTTACCACTTATAAATATATCTCGATAGATTTCATCAGATACGTTTTTGGTACTTCCATTAGTTTTCATTCTAATCAAGAAATACGGATTGTCCTGATCTGAAGTAGACTGCTGAGCATACTGCGGATTAGCCTCTTTATAACGAGTGAGATACATATCCAACACAGCATCGCACAGAGTGATCACTTTTTGATAGTCTTCCTGAGATTTATTACCATATTTTGCAACCGAATCGGCAGAAGCATTCTTAGCGGCACGCCACAGATACATATCAGCCAACAGAGTATAGATTGACTCTTTGGTGAAACGTCCCTTATCCTCAGCTGTAGAGTTATAACGTTTCATACCATTATCTTTTACTCTATCCACATCATTAATAATAGAATCGAGCACTACTTCTGCTGCTACTTGATTCCCGGCATGAGCCCTTGCTTCGCGATCAGTTCCAATAGATGAAAAATCGAGAGGAACATCGCGGAAAGAACGTACAAGGTAGAACATATTGAGAGCACGAAGAGCTTTCATTTCTGCCTCAACAGGTTTCCAATCTTCCGTCGTGAAACTTGCATCACGCTGGATTACCTTAGGACCATACTCAAGAACTTTATTACAGAAGTTTATGTCTGTATAAAAAGAACTCCAATCAAACAAAGAGTTAGTCTCAAGCAAATTGGCATTCATAAGATCCTTCATATCGTCCCAACTCTCAGACAACAAATCGAAGTTATCAGAACGGCATTCGCCCCATACAATAACTTTTTCCATATTGCCAGAGCCCAGGAACTGCTTGTAGCAACCGCGCACAGCACTCTGCAAGTCGCTCTGATCTTCCCAAAATTCCTCTTCTGTGATTTGGTTAGAAGGGTGGATTGTCAGAAAGTCATCGCATGATGTCATGCCCAGCATAGCCAAAGAGCATGCAGACAAGAGCAGACCTTTATATATTATATTCTTTTTCATTGCATTTTATTTTTAGAATCCAAGGTTGATGCTAAACGTAAACGAACGTGAACGCGGTGTTTGCGAGTCGTCGGTACATGGACTCCAACCACTCTGTGAGTGTTCGGGATCTACTCCAGAATATCTTGACCAGAAGATAAGGTTGTTTCCGGAAAGTGCGAGACGCAAAGAGCGAAGTCCATAACGTTTCAGTTTCTTAGCATCGAAATCATAAGCAAGCTGTACGTATTGGAAACGGATGTAATCGCCCGGCTCCACATAACGATCGCTACAAAGAGCATTGTAGGAAGTACCAGCTTCTGCACTCATAGCACGAGGAATCTCGGTGATATCACCATTCTTGCGCCAACGCCAACGAGTAGCTGTGCTTTGGTTACGGTTTGTACGCATATCCTCTGCTTTCATACGAGCAAGGTTGACGATCTTGTTTCCATAACGGAAGTTGAAACTGGTCTTCAAAGTCCAACGACCATAATAGAAATCGAAACCGAAACCACCATTTAACTTAGGATTGGAACTACCAAGGTAAACCATATCAAGTTCATTGATCTGACCATCATGGTTTATATCTTCGTAGATAGCATCACCACCACCAAAAGTGTAATTTCTGCCACCATAATTATAGTACATTTGGAGAGGATTACCCTTAGCATCATAGATGATATTACCATTGGCATCGCGAGCAACAGGGCAAGTTGCATTGTAACTACCGTTAAGACCATATTTCTCAGCATAAGCAGCTGTACGTTCTCCGTAGATAGTATTCTTTGATTGGTCAGCAAAGTAACCGCAGTGGTCATAATCGAAACGATATACGCCTTTGTAGCGGAAACCATAGATACCACCAAGAGCATTACCAATCTGCACGCGGCTCATCCAAGTCTCGTTGTTGTAGTTAAAATCGCCATTCAAACTTGAAAGCACACTGGCATCCATCTGGGTGATTTCGTTTACATTCTGCGCGATATTGAATTTACCGACAATCTGGAACTTATGAGTAACAGGGATTTTCTTGGTTACGAAGTTGAGTTCCCAACCCTTATTCTCCATCTTACCAACGTTAGCCCATGAAAGAGTACTGAAACCTACAGAAGAAGGAATGCGTACATTCTGCATCAAAAGGTCGTTTGTATATTTGTGGTAAATGTTCAAGTCAAATTGCAAGAGGTCTTCAAGCAAGTTAAGATTGAAACCCATATTCCAAGCAGAAGTTTTCTCCCATTTAAGTTCGGTAAGACGAAGATTCTGCGGAGCAATAGCAGTCTGTCCAATGTAAGAACCTGTACTTGCATAAGTGTTATACATAAGTCCTTCCGATGAAGGTTGGTTACCATTTATACCCCAACCCGGACGGAAAGCAAGCATGCTAACATACTTTCTGAACGGTTTCATAAATACCTCGTCGCTAATGTTCCAACGACCGGAAACACCAGGGAAGAAACCCCAACGGTTGTCAGCACCGAACTTGGTGCTACCGTCTGCACGAAGAGTAAAGTCTGCTACATATTTGGATTTGTAGGAATAGTGTACACTACCAAGAACACCTAAACTATGTCCACGACCAATACCCGTGCTTGCGCCACGCAAATAAGCCTGAACGCTCGGGTCGGTAATACCACTCGTCAAACCGCTGGAAGATATATTCTGGTTGTCGCTTGAACTAGTTGTCATTTCCATACGAGCCATAGCTGTGAGGAAATGGTCATCTTTCTTGAATTTCGGAGTATAGATCAATGTATGACGTGTTGTAAAAGTCAAACTCTTAGATTCGCCATCACTTGCCAAATCAATACCGCCATCATCGTACCAATGACTACTTGTAAGAACAGCAGGATAATATCCCTTATTGGTATTGGTATAAGCTTTCATGTATACCTCACCTGTATAGTTCAACTGAGTAGAAGTTTCGTCTTTACCCAAGAACTTATACTCTATCTGGAACTGCGGATCAATCGTGTATGTACTTTCTTTTATCCACGATAGATTTGCTATAGCAACAGGGTTACCATTACTAACCATGTCGCGAAGATAGTATGAAGTCTGACCATCGAGTACAGCACCAGCACTTCCTGCAGCAGGGAACATCTTATAGTATTCGCCAGTATTGTAGTAACTTTGAGTTTCTGTGTCATACTCATAACGATAAACGCTCATATTAGGCATAGCCTGGTATGCTCTATCCAAAATACCCACGTAATTCTTCTTATTATTTGTATAAGTAAGAGAGAAGTTAGAGGAGAATTTAATACGGTCGCTCACATAGTAGTCAAGGGCCATACGTGTAGAGAAACGATCCAAAGCCTGCTTGATTATGGTACCAGTTTCATGGTCGTAGCTACCGGAAACACGGAACTGTGCTTTTTCACCACCACCAGAGAGCACCACATTGTAGTTGTGGGTCTGACCAAACTGGGTAACCTCATCACGCCAATCGGTATTCTTGTTGAAGTTTGCGAAATACATAGGACGGTTACGATCGTATGAAATTTCCACGATGTCCGAAGCTATATCATTCTGGGAGGGATTGAAGTAAGCCTCCTTAAGCATCATGGTGTATTCATCACCACTGAGCATACTCATACCTTTAGGCTGCCAAGCTCCCGAAAAACGATACGAGAAGTCAACTCTGGCAGGACCACGATGACCACGGCGAGTCTTGATTTCAATCACACCGTTTGCACCACGAGCACCCCAAATAGCCGTTGCAGCAGCATCCTTCAATACATTGATGCTCTGGATATCTTCAGGGTTCACAGAAAGCAACTGGGCAAACTGTTCACTGTTATCCATATCCTGAAGGTCTATATCAGAAGAGTTGTAGTTTTCAAGAATATTACCATCAACTACGATCAAAGGTTCCTGATTACCTGTGATACTGGTAACACCACGCAAACGCATCGTGGTACCTGAACCAAGGTTACCGGAATTCATCACGATATCCAAACCTGCAATCTGACCTTGCAGAGCTTGGTCGGCAGTCTCAAAAGAGAGACCTTTCATTTCGTCCATATTAAGAGTCTGCGTAGCCACAGAAACCTCTTTCTTAGGAATAGACAAGCCGTTGGTCTTAACGCGCTGTTTACCGGTTACCGTTACAGTCTTGAGCTGTGTTTTGCTACGAAGTTCTATACGGAACACCTTTGTTGCACCTATAACCTGACTATACTTAGCGTAACCGATATAAGAAACCTCAAGTCTGTTCTTGCGATTCTTTACCGGCATGGAGAAGTTACCATTCACATCCGTAGTTGTATTTTCTACAATACGGTTGTTTTGGTCAACCTCGACCACATTCGCCATCATCACCGGACCGTCTGCCTTATTGAAAACGTGTCCAGAAATTCGATCCTGTGCAGCCACCGATGTAAAGCAGAGGCACAGAGCGAATAGCAATAGATATTTCAATTTATTCATGGTTGTATTTTTTATTTCCGGATACGATATTTAGCGATGAACTTTCTGGCTGCTGTCGTTGTAGCCCAATCTGTATCGTAACGACCATTATTGAGTTGCTTGAAGTTGAGTACACCGTCAATCTGGTGAACTACAGCATACGAAGAAGTTTCAATGGTAGTGGCATTCTTTGCCTTGGTATTGAAAGTATAATCGCGTGTCATAATATTCTTCAAGGCAGGATCGCTTGTTACATTACGCACCGGTCCTTCAACATCGTTACCATTGGCATCAGTGCTATAGACCGAACGAACCGAAAGAGTTCCGTTTCCTGTGGAGGAAATCTTAACTGAACGATAACGGTTGGTCTCGTCATTGATGCAGGCTGTCTCGTATTTTGTAGCTTCAACAACATTGTGATCAGCAAATACAGAATTATCCTGGAAGTGATACTTGAGGAAGTTTACAAGGCAAGTAATCATAGCTTGAGCCTTGAATTTGTACTTACGTGTAAGAGCAAGTATTTCCTCTTCGCTCATTCCTGCATCGGTTGCGCTCTGTACTTCAGCCTCACCGTTGGTAATTACATCGGAAATCTGATCCCATGTAGGAAGACCCTGCCCGATTGCTTCAAGCACAGCTTCGTTTGTTGGAACATATACAGTATATCTAAATGAGTTGAAGAAACGCACATTATCAGTGAGACCATTCTGTGAAGATGTGAACACCGTGTATTTCTCAATTTCGGTATCCTTATCCTCCTGCTTCTTCACACTGTCGGCAACACCGGCGCGGGTAAGCAAGTCGGCATCAATCTGGCAGAGGTTGAAGAACTGGTAGAACGGAGAAGTTTCGCCTTCACCTTCGAGTACACTATATACAGACTTCATTGTGGTCTGGATAGGTCTGTCAATAATATATGTCATACCATTACCATAACCAGTAGTCTCTTCGCGACGGTCGTATGTACGTGTAACGGTAAGCAAACTGTCGTTATCGATTTGCAAACCACCCTGTACATAGAAGCCAGGCTGAGTCTGATCGAAATCACTGCTAAGGCTACCGTCTTCTCTATTGGAAATCTTAACTGCGCTACCACCCTTGGTTACATAATATTGATTGAGCGAGCCGAAACCAGTTTTTGATTCAGCATCAGAGTGTACAATAATATGAGAATCGAGGAGGTCTTTCAAACGGTTGTTGATCTGCGAAGCAGAAACAGAACCAGGAATAGAACCGCCGATTTCGTTTGTTACAGGATCCCATTTGTAAGCGCGTGCTTTAACAGGAGCTGCAGCATCGGCACGACGTGTACTATAATAGAATGAAAGAACACGCGGCTGTGTCCATTGGCATGTTACCTCATCGTAGTAGGTTCCAAGAGCATCGTCAGTAGGAATAAAGAAACTGAAGCGAGAACTCATTGCCAAAAGATAGTAAGAGAAGAAAGCGTTCAACGGAGCGGAGTTCGGGTTGGTGATATAGGAGTCATCGGCCGAGATTGCCCAGTTGAAAATCTTCATATCCTTGCCTACGAGTGCAGGAGCCGAAACGGCTGCGTATGCAGCAGGAGCGAACACCTGGTTCATCACATAAACAGCACCGTTGTTTGCAAGAAGAGTGGTATCGATAGTAGCACGGAATCCGTCAACTCCGCCTTCTATGTTACCGAACATCGGGTCTTTTGCGTCATTCATAATGGTGATGTATTTGCTCGGAACAGTATTGATGAACGAGGACTTCATCAAGTTCTGCACAAACTTCTGGATAATACGCAAAGGAATCTGGTCTACATTATATAGAAGGTTCTCCTTGGTATTTTCTTTCTTGGCGTAAGCTTCCATAAGGAATTCACCTGCACCACCAGGAAGGAAGTATTTTTCAAGCACTTCGTCAGACGGAACGAACATTGCGCCCATATCCGTATAGAGTTGCTGTCCTTCGGGATAGTATTGGTTCCATCCCGGGTCGTAATCCAGCACCATGTAATCGCTAATCTTTGCGCCGTACGGATCCTTGTCGAGACGGTTACCACCCGTAGAGCGTGCGGAATAGTAATGCTTCTCAAACACAGAGTCGCGGATACCGGTAAGCTGCAAGTGGGAAGATGTGAGCGAAGAACTGTAGAACGGAGCCGAGAAACGATCCAAAAGATGGCTAAACAAACTGGTCTTGCCACTTGTGCGAATCATTTCTGCCATATTAGCCGGAGAAACGAGCACGCGATCGAGTTTGTCAACATAACCGTTCAAGCAGGTCTGGTCCTGTGCGACAACCTTGCTTCCGTATACGTGAGCGTCAGTCGGTTCACGCTTTGTACCTGCCAAGGTTTCGAAGTCAGCGTCCGTAATGTTGGTTTCACCCATCTGTCCTGCGATGAAGTGAGTCATAAGTGGAGTTGTTCCATCGAGAGCGAGCCAAACGCCACCCTTGTCTTGGGCGCGGAAACGCTTCCAATAGTCAACTTCAGTATCTTCCGACTCATCGCTGTTTTCATTGTAGGTCTGCGGAATATCGCCGCCGTCCCACGCAAAAAACGGAATGGAGTCGGTAGCTGCGGCAGACGTAGTCTGACGCAAACACTGGTTTTTGGCAATCGTGCTACCCGAGCTGATGTTTGTCATCATCTCAAGCAGATAGGCATTGTCGAGCATTGAGGAGCCGAGCAGCAAGTTTTTCATTGCCGTGGTAAGGTCCTCATACTTCTTTACGCCCCACGAATTGTTTTGATAGAACTCGGCAAAGGCATCGTCGTCTGCTACGAACAATGTCTTACTACCTGTACGTTCCAAAACCTCTTGGTAACCCAAATCTTGAATTAGACGAACGGTATTGGTGTAGTTCTTTTCTCCCACGAGATAGTCGTAGATGCTCGCTCCAAGCCAACTTGGCTTTTTGTCGGGCAAATCGTAGTCGTCGGAACAAGAGTACGTCAATCCGCACATCGATAGCAGACACATGGCTGTCAACCATTTTCTACCTTCTTTGATCAAACGGTTTTTCATACACATTAAATTTATCCTATTATATTTGTTTGTTTCCATATTTCATGACAAATAAATTTTATGTACGCAGAAAAGCGACACCGCGAAAGTGGCGGAGCCTCTGGCATATAACGGTAAAACATGTTTCATCTTCATAATGACGATTAGGGCTGATAAGAGCCCGATTCTTATGGTATTATATAGTTTTTATCCTTTAATGTTATTAATCTTAGCTAAGTTCTTCTGTCTTGCGGATGCAAGTTGCACCTCCAAAAGTACAGATTTTTTCAAGTTTAGCAAACTATTATAGCAGTTTTTTCTGCTTTTCGAGTATGCCTTCCCCTTTTTTGCCAGGGAACACGGCGTTTTCAATGCGAAAAATACGAATTAATTTATACACCTGGAACTATTTGGAGTATTTTTTATGATTTTCTCTGAAGATTGGTTGTTTTTTTGATTTTACGGGGTGTTATTTTAACATTCCCGGCTCATTTCGGACGGTTAAAACGGCTTTTTCGCCCATTGTTTCCGCCCTCAAAAAAAATGCCCGACCACACGCATTATATATAATAGGGTTTTCGGATTTCGTACTGCCGTTTCCCCTTTTTCCACGCGCGTTCAAAAGCGTTGGAGATGCACACGGTTGTCAGCATTGCCGTTTTGGGTTTCAACCGCACGCTCCTCCGCAATTCTTTGTCTGCCTCGCCAGCAATGGGGATTTTCATGACGCTTCACAAGTTCTTAACCATAACACTGGCAGTTTTAATAAAATAAACAGAATTTTACCTTGTAATTTCAGGAAAGGAGAACAAACGGGGTTAAACGGAGATTTCCCTACTTGCGATATTTGCAATTAAAAAGACGTTAAGACTGAACAAAAATTTAATTATCCTCATTTCTTTAACATTTCGTTTTACACAACCGATACCGCCGGCAAGATACATTATTTTGCACTTCGCGAAAAAGGCTATTGATTTCGCAAAAACGAAGTCTGATATTATTCAAACGATATCTGATATTATTCAAATAATGTCTGACATCGGAAAAACGATATGCGCATCGTGTGAAAGCCCTATTTCATCTACGAAAAATCCCCGCCTATACCTTATATATATAATGCGTGCGGAAACGAACTTTCTGCGTGGGAAATTTCAGTTTTTGCGTGGACAAACAAAAAAGCAAGGGGAACCCGTAGGCCCCCCTCGCATCGTATTATGTTATGAACAAAAAAAATTTTTATCAGAAGCTTACCATTTGTCTTCGGGTTTGGTTCCGTTGTAAACACTCTTGGGCACCCACTCTATAAAGTCGGGACCGAAGTTTGCAGGTCCGTTAAGCAATGATTTCATACGCATATAGTATGTTACGCCGGGCTTGCAGTTTGCCGTGGTAATGATGTGGCGCAGTTTTGCTCCGCTCGGACCGTAGCTGCGTCCGCCTTCCACGACATTTGTAGAGTTGAAGCCGAAACAGTCGGGGCATTTCATAAACGTATGGTTGCGCATAGCCTTGTCGTTCTCGCGGTTCACGTCCACATTGTCGGGATCGTCTTTTACCCAGCCTATCACAGATTTGTTAGGCTCTATGCGCGCATCGATTGGAAGCCCCACTGCCGCGAGGTTGTTGGGATCCGTGCCGAAATAGAACTGCAACATTCCTCTTCCGCTGTCATTGCAATAGCCCATACGCAACTCATACGTTCCGTCGTAGGGCACAGGAGGAAGTTGCCACGTGATGTCGTAATATCCTTCAAGCACCACATCGTCGGCCTCGTAGTTGAGCCAATTGATATTGTAGTTGTTGATGGATATAAAGAGTGTCTGGTTAGAGAAAGTTATCTTGCGGCAATATCCGGCAGGTATCATATTATATATGTTCTGTGGCTGCTGGCGCAGACCGTTTGTGAGCAGTTCGTGCTGCATTGTCTGCGTGTCCCAACGCATTCTCTCGTTGAGCACCTTGTATTTCACGTCGTCGTTATACACGAGAATTCCGTCGATAGTGTGGTAAAAACCGTTGAGAGCCTGGTTGTCGCGTCCGTCATTCTGTGAATTTACGAGCAGACCCTTTATCGGCACTTGCAGCTCGCTATACGTATCGTTGTCATACTCGCTCACGTAGCGGTTAATCCTTATGCCGTCGGTTTGCTGGCCGAGCGTGAATTTTATGATGCGATGATCTTTTCCCATAGTCTCGTAATACTCGAACTTGTCTATTCCGAGTTGTTCGGGACGCGAGTAGGAATATCCCAACTGGCCTTTTGTTATCACGATATTGTTGTAAGCCATACCTACATCTATTATATGGTATCCCACAAACTGGTTGAGTGCATTTTCAAGGCTTGTAGGGTCGTCCGATGTGGCGAGCGGATAATACTCCTTCGCCTTCTGGTGGATCACAGGCATGATTTCGTCCCAATTGGTAACCACTCCGTTTTCCACGTTGAGCTTTATGCCCCACTCTGCCTCCAACAAACTGTCGGGCTCAACGAATGCCGTGTATCCGTAGTTGTGGTGCAGCGGTTCGTAAAGGCGTTCGCTATACCACACATGCTTGTAATTTTGCGGGTGGTCTTCCAGTTCGTAGGCATCGTCGCGATATTTTGTCATGCTGTCGGCCCACGTTGTAACTTCAAGCAGGTGTGCAAAGATTCGGGTGTTGTCCTGCATGCCCAAAAGGCCCGGCAATGATGTGGAAGCAGGCATCACCACGCGGTCAACCACATGAATCTGTCCGTTCTCCACTTTGTTGTCGCTGCTTATTATCTGCGAAAAAGTATTGATGCGTGTTATTACCTTTCCACTGTCGTTTGCGGCAAAATTTATCACGATATATCGGTCGGCCATCGTTTTCATTTGCAACACGCCCTCCTGGAAATCGGTCGACTTGTAGGCTTCAACGTTGCCATTGTCGATAATGCTGTTGAACACTATGACCTGCGCCAGCGAATCGCTCACCTGGTTTACATCAAAATTGTTTTGGTTCGACACAGAGTCGAGAAACATCTGCACAGCTTCGTCGGTAGGCACAAAGCATGTGTAGTTGCCACGGCTCTCGAGCAGATGGTCCATTGTAGAGCCGCGTCCGTTGCCCGAACGTGCCTTGGTGAGAAGCACATAATATTTGCTGAGCTGCGGTTGTTTCTTTATAAAATCCGTAGCATTCTCTCCCGAGAACACATAAAGGTTCGACTCGTCAACCTTGTCGGAGCACGAGGAAACCAAAGTCCCTGCCGCCATTATCATTACCAGCGACACAAGCCCAAGTACCTTTCTAACATTTAGATTAGCCTTCATGATACATATTGTTTTTGCATATTTCTTTCCAAAAATAGGAATATTTCTAAAACCAAACATTATATAGAATACACTTTTTTTTATTTTTCTTATCATTTTTGTTTTTCGCCCCAAAACAACGCCTGCAAAATAGCAAAACCGGCATTTTGGAACACCGACAACATACAAGGATTTTCGCACATCGGATATCGTAAAAATTCCAAGGCATCTCGTTTAAATTCCAAGGCATCTAATTCAAATTAGATGCCTTGGAATTTTCGCCCTATCATATCCCCTGAAAACAAGATACTTACAAAGGCACAAAAAAGCGGGAAATACACCGGAATGTATCCCCCGCCGAATTTATCTTTTCAGGACCGAAATCCTATTTCTCGGCTTTGTATTTCGATTATCTTTTCTTGCGGCACAGTCGTGTCGACTTTTGCCGAAACTGTATCAATCTTGCTACATATATTATTGGTATCCGTCGTTGGGGGCGCAGGAACTTCTGAATCTTTGCCGGTTCTACTTCCGCACGCAACAAACAATACCGCTACGAAAGCAATAAGCAACATTGTTCTCATAACGGTTTGTTTGTTTTGCTACACCATAGTTTTTTGAAACACTCGCATCAAAATAAATGCCTTTGTATGGATGGTTTGACAATACTTGTTCCGAATCGTTACCAGAACCGCTACCGCTACCAGAACCGGAACATTCTGCTAAATTATAACTGTTAAGGATTCTCTCTACGTCTTCTTTAGTTATAGGTCGAAGTTTTCTTTCTTTTTGTTCCATCTTCTATTTTTTTAATGGTTTACACTGTCTGTTTTATCTTTTTTTATTTCATCGTACACTTTAGCCACTTCTTTTTCTATGCTGTCCCTCAAATATTTCTCCCTTATCACTTGGTCTAATATCGCTTTGGGTATGGTACATCTTGTAGTAAAACGCAATATTTCTACTCGCTCGTCTTGCAACATAGCGGTATCTTTTTTAGCAGATATGGTATCGATTTTGCCACATTTATTATTGGTATCCGTTGTTTGGGGCACAGAAATTCCAGAACCTTTGTTGGTTTGTTTTCCGCACGAGACAAATAATACTACTACGAAAGCAAAAAGCAACTTTGTTGTCATGGCCGTTTCGTTTTTTGTTTTACAACACGTGATAAACATACAAATAATTTTCTAAACAGGGAAACAAAACATTATGTTTTTTCAAAAGCAACTCACTTTACCTAAAAATGCTACAAAAAAGGCAAGAAAAACATCAAAACCGGCATTTTGGAACACCGACAACATACAAGGATTTTCGCACATCGGATATCGTAAAAATTCCAAGGCATCTCGTTTAAATTCCAAGGCATCTAATTCAAATTAGATGCCTTGGAATTTTCGCCCTATCATATCCCCTGAAAACAAGATACTTACAAAGGCACAAAAAAGCGGGAAATACACCAGAATGTATCCCCCGCCGAATTTATCTTTTCAGGACCGGAATCCTATTTCTCGGCTTTGGCTTTTTTGCGGCGCAAGGATATTGCTACCGCTGCCACAAATGCGAGAATCATTATCGCAAGTGCTGCATAGGCCAAGGCTTCCGTGGTGTGGAGCGACTGCGGGTCGAACTTCAACACCAAGGTATGTTCGCCTGCCGGCACTCTGAGCGCGCGCAATATATAGTCGGCCCGTCCAATTTGTATGTCATTGCCGTCGAGAGTTGCCTTCCAGCCGGGATAATACACCTCGGAGAGCACCACAAGTCCGCCGTTTTTCGAACCAATCTTATACGTCAGTTCGTTGGGCTCGTATGCCGTGAGCGCAATCTTTGCGGTGGTGTCGGCCTCAGCGTTTGCATATTCCGCTCCAAGCTCTTTCTGGAAACTCTTGTCGGCCACAGCCTCGTTGCGGCGGTTTATCTTCTTGAGCATATCCATTTCAGCCCGCGCGCCGTCAACATATGTTAGTTTGTCAACAAACCATGCGTTGCCCATGGCGTAGGGATTTTGCAACGGAATGGTCTTGCCCTGCTGCAACGGCAGTATGAAATATTTTCCGTTGAGCATATTGATTGTAGGACAAAGCGAATCGCCGTTCACCTTGGTCATGTCGCCGCCCACTTGGGGTATCACCTTCATAAGCGCCTGCATCTCGGGAGCGATACACTCTGTGATCAAATCCTGATAGCGCGCAAGTTTTGCCGCATGGTATCCGCCGATGCTCTTGTGCCAATACGAAGTTTCGTTTTCGTTGAATGTGTCGGACGCAAAGTTGAGCACGCGGTAATCAAGGCTGGTATCTTTCAAAATCTGCTCGTCGGTTTCGGTTTTTGCAAACACTTGTTGCTTCTGCAATGGGTCAACAAACATCTCGTTGTTGAGGTAGCGGCGGTTTACTCCCCACATGTCTACAAGGCAAAGCACTGTTATGGCTGCTACCATGAGTGTGCCGCGCACTTTGCCCGTGCGGTAAACCATAAGAATAGCCATGCCGATGACGATAACCCAGAAGCTGCGCCACGCATCAGACGAGAGAATTGCCTGACGTATTGCAGTGATGTTTCCGGCAAAGGCGTTCACCGTTTCGGGCGACAACACATTGCGCAACTCGCCTATCACATCGCGCTCGTGGCTCGTGAGACAGTCGCCAAAGAATGCGCCCGGCATCAAAGCAAACAACGCGCATAGCCCGGCGGTTATTCCGAAGGAGATATAGAGTGGTATAGGTTTTTCGCGCAAGAGTTTCGGCTCGCTGAATATTCTCGCCAATGTGAGAGCGGCAAGCAACGGAATGGTAAACTCTGCTACGACAAGGATAGACGATACCGCGCGGAATTTGTTGTACATCGGAAAATTGTCAATCATCCAATTTGTAAATGCAGGGAAGTTGTGTCCCCACGAAAGGAGTATCGACAAAACGGTAACTGCCATCAAACTGCGCCCAACGGCATTCTGACAATAGAAAAGCGACAGAATGAAAAGCATACATATAAATGCGCCGACATATACCGGACCTGATGTTCCCGGTTGTTCGCCCCAATACTGCGAAAGTCCGGGAGTGTTTCCGCCAAGTTGGGGATAGAGTTGTTGAAGTGTCTGGATATACTCCGCGAAATGCGGATCTTTCTGCACTTTCTCGTTCATCGACAGTCCTCCGCTTGCTCCCCCTTTTACGTTTGGCACAAGCAGTGAAAACGTTTCGCCCACTCCGTAGCTCCACTGAGTGATATATTCCTTTGAAAGTCCCGACCCGGATTTCTTGCCCGGCGTGGAATTTTGCGCAAGTTCGCTGCTCCCGCGCATTGTCTGCTTGCTGTATTGATATGTATGGTAAAGATTCGACGCATTAACCGCCACGCCCACAAGCGCAGCAATTACAAACACGCCTACACCCTTTGCAAACTGCACGAGCTTCTTATCCATTATCGCGGCAACAAGGAAGCCGAGCGACATAAGCACCATCGCAAAGAGGAAGTAGTATGTCATTTGCAGGTGGTTCGACAAAATTTGCCAGGCAATGAAGAACATCGTCATCACCCCGCCCCACAGATATTTTCCACGGTAACACAGCACCATTCCGGCTATTGTGGGCGGAATGAAAGCAAGTGTCAGAACTTTCCAAAGGTGTCCCGCGCCGATTATAATGAAGAAGTAAGACGAAAAAGCCCATGCTATCGCTCCGAAAACTGCTACCGGCGGGCGCGCGCGGAATGTGCGCATCAATATATAGAATCCCAGCAAAAGGATAAACACATACATTGCGCAATCGGTCAGTCCGAGTTCATACACTCTCTCAAGTCCGCTCAACACATTGCGTGATTGGTAGCTCGGGGCTATCTGATAAGTGGGCATTCCGCTGAAAAGGGCGTTTGTCCATCGGGTATCGTTTCCGGTGCGTTCGAGATATTCCATACGTTCCCGCCCGGCGCCCACACCGCCCGTGATATCGTTGCCCGAAAGTACGAGCCCCTGCGTCATGGGAGTGATGAAATACGCCACGGATATAAGTACAAACAGCACAATGGCCGCTACGTCGGGGACGATACGCCTTAGGGGCGATTTTGCAGTGCTTGCTTTTTGGTCTTTACTTGTCATTTCCGCAAAGTTTATTTAGAAAGGCGGAGACATTGCCCATTGTGCACGCTCCGCCTTTGATATGTTTTTAATATCTGTAGTGTTCGTCTTTGTAAGGACCGTTTTCGGGTACGCCGATATAGTCAGCCTGTTCTTTGGTAAGCTTGCTGAGATGTGCGCCAACGCTTGCAAGATGCAGACGGGCTACTTCTTCGTCCAATTCCTTGGGCAGACGATATACTCCAACCTCGTATTTCTTGTTGAATAGCTCTATCTGCGCGAGCGTCTGGTTTGTAAACGAGTTGCTCATCACGAAACTGGGGTGTCCGGTGGCACAACCGAGATTCACGAGGCGTCCGTCGGCGAGCATGGTGATATGATGTCCGTCGGGGAACAGATAGCTGTCGACCTGCGGCTTGATGTTTTCGTGCTTTATGCCGGGAAGTTTTTTCAGTTTCTCAACTTGTATTTCGCTGTCGAAGTGTCCGATGTTGCATACTATGGCTTCGTCGGGCATTTGCTTCATGTGTTCCACGGTGATTACGTCGATGTTTCCC
The DNA here is from genome assembly GCA_963660485.1 of bacterium. Lineage (GTDB taxonomy): Bacteria > Bacteroidota > Bacteroidia > Bacteroidales > Bacteroidaceae > UBA6398. Next base: position 115,594 of record CAVKYH010000003.1, read on the forward strand.
GTGGTGGTAACGAAGATATTTCCAACGGGCGCAGCTTCTTCCATTGTTACCACTTCGTATCCCTCCATAGCGGCCTGGAGCGCGCATATCGGGTCGATTTCCGTAACGAGTACGCGGGCGCCGTAGGAACGAAGGCTTTGGGCGCAACCTTTGCCCACTTCGCCGTAACCGGCTACCACAGCCACCTTTCCTGCTACCATCACGTCGGTTGCACGCTTGATGCCGTCGGCCAACGACTCGCGGCAGCCGTAAAGATTGTCGAACTTGCTCTTGGTTACACTGTCGTTGACATTAAATGCCGGGATAAGGAGTTCGCCTTTCTTCGCCATTTGATAAAGACGGTGCACACCGGTGGTTGTCTCTTCGCTTATGCCGCGCACTTCCTTGGCGGTTTTTGTCCAACGTCCGTGTTCGGCTTCGAGCACGCGCTTGAGTATTTTCTTCAGCTCGGCTTCGTCGCCGCTTCCGCTGGGAGTGTCGAGCACCGATGCGTCCTGCTCTGCCTTTGCTCCGAGGTGAATCATAAGTGTAGCGTCGCCGCCGTCGTCAACTATCATGTTGGGCAACTGTCCTCCGGGGAAATTCATCGCCTGAAGCGTGCACCACCAATAGTCTTCAAGGCTTTCGCCTTTCCATGCAAACACGCTCACGCCCATGTCGGCAATGGCAGCTGCTGCATGGTCCTGGGTGCTGTAGATATTGCACGAGCACCAACGCACCTCGGCTCCAAGGGCAACGAGGGTCTTGATGAGCACGGCTGTCTGGATTGTCATGTGAAGCGAACCCATTACGCGTGCGCCTTTCAAGGGTTTCGATTCGCCGTATTTGGCTTGCAGAGCCATAAGGCCCGGCATTTCATGTTCTGCTATACGTATTTCCTTGCGACCAAAATCGGCAAGGTTTATATCTGCCACCTTATAGGGCAGAGTGGAAAAGAGTTCCTCCATCTTATATTATATTGTATTATTTCTAAACTGCTGCAAAGATATAAAGAATTTCGCACCACTCAAAAAGACATATATATAATAAGGCGTATTAGCCACTTTGAACACCCCCTGCATGACGTAGAAAAAACTACAAGGCATCTCGTAAAAACTCCGACGCATCTAATTTAAATTAGATGCGTCGGAATTTAAATTACACGGCCCGGAATTTTCGCATTTTGAGAGCCCTGATTTTCAACAACGTACAAAAGCGTTACTTAGCCCATAAATTATTCTTCCAAATCAAAAAATCCGCGCACAAATGTTTTGAGTTTCGCAGAGTTGAGTTAACTTTGCACAAACTTACGTAGGTTTCCCAATTTTATTGATGAACTCCAGCGAGATAAACCAGCTCTTGAACGACACGACAGAGAAGTTGTCGCAGACCACAACGATAAAAAAACTTTATCACCGCCACCGCCATTGCGACGCATTGCCTTCGGGACAAGTGTTGTCGGAAGTTGTGGAACTTTGCCGCGCAGTGCTCTTTCCAGGCTACTATGGCAAATCGACCATCAACGCCGAAACCATGCTCTATACCATAGGCGTAAACGTGGAAAGGCTTTTCGACCTGATATACAGGCAGGTGGAAGCCGCTTTGTGCTTTTCCGACGAGGAGCAGTGCACACGTTGTCTCGACGATATCGACAACTGCGCCACCGAAATGACCGCCAAGTTCATCAAAAACCTTCCCTATATTCGCGAACTGCTTGCCACCGACGTGGAAGCGGCTTTTCTCGGCGACCCCGCCGCAGAGAGTTACGCCGAAGTGATAAGCTGCTATCCCGTGATAAAGGCACTTTCAAACTATCGCATAGCCCACGCGCTCTACAAGACCGGAGTGCCGCTGCTCCCGCGCATATTGACCGAAATGGCACACAGCGAAACCGGAATAGATATACACCCCGCCGCTGAAATAGGGCGCAGCTTTATGATTGACCACGGCACAGGCGTGGTGATAGGCGCTACCTGCGTGATAGGAAACAACGTGAAACTCTATCAAGGCGTTACACTCGGCGCAAGAAGCTTTCCGCTCGACGAAGAAGGCAACCCCATAAAACGCATACCCCGCCACCCGATTCTCGAAGACGATGTGATTGTATACTCCAACGCCACCATTCTCGGGCGTGTGAGGATTGGAAAAGGCGCCGTGATAGGCGGCAACATCTGGATCACAGACGATGTTCCCGCCGGGGCACATATCTCACAAAAGAAACATACCACTCTGAAATAATTTTAATGGAAAAGGAATTCGAACTCATCGCCAAGACCTTCCAAGGCATGGAAGACCTCTTGGCACAAGAGCTTAACGAAATAGGCGCACAAAACATAAAAAAAGGACGGCGCGTGGTTTATTTCACAGGCGACACCGCCATGATGTATCGCGCCAACTATGCTTTGAGAACAGCCATACGCATACTCAAACCCCTCAAACATTTCAGCGCAACAACTGCCGACGAAGTTTACGAGGCTGTGAGAAACTACGAATGGCGGAATCTGCTCGACCTGAAGACTACCTTTGCGGTTGACTCGGTGGTTTATTCCGAAAACTTCAGCTACTCAAAATTCGTGGCCTACAAGGTGAAAGACGCCATAGTAGACTATTTTCGCGAAAACTGCGGCAAACGCCCCAATATCAGCATAGCCAATCCCGACGTCCGTTTTCATATCCACATTTCCGATGACGACTGCACCCTTTCGCTCGACTCTTCGGGCGAAAGCCTTCACAAACGCGGCTATCGCGAAGCCACCGTTGACGCCCCCATAAACGAGGTGCTCGCGGCAGGACTTGTGAAACTCACCGAGTGGAACGGCGAATGCGATTTCATAGACCCTATGTGCGGCTCGGGAACAATTCCTATCGAAGCCGCAATGATTGCACGCAACATAGCCCCCGGAAAATTCCGCAAGGTATTCGCTTTTCAGAAATGGGCAGACTATAGCCCCGAACTCTTCAACGGAATCAAAGAAGAATTCACGGCGCAAGAACGTCCTTTCGAACACAGAATGTATGCATACGACGTAGACGCAAATGCAGTGGAAGCCACGAAAACCAACGTGATTGCCGCGCAGCTCGACGAGGACTTCGTTGTGGAGCGACGCGATTTCCGCGACTTCAAACAGCCTGCCCAAAAAGCGATAATGGTGATCAATCCCCCCTACGGCGTGAGAATCAAAAGCGACTCGGCACTGCCTCTACTCTACAAGGCTATCGGCGAAAGGCTCAAGCACCAGTTTGTGGGCAACGACGCATGGATTATCTGCAACCACGAAGAACTTTTCCAGAACATCGGACTCAAACCCAGCATCAAGATACCCCTTTACAACGGTTCGCTCGACTGCCAGTTTCAGAAATACCAGATTTTCGACGGCAAGCTAAATGCTTTCCGCGAGGGCGGCAACGATATAAAAACCGACAGGGAACGCCGCGAAATGGCCGACCCGCGCAGATTCAAGGCGCATCGCGATTTCAAAAAACGCCTTAACGAAGACGAAGAGGCCGACTATGGCGATATTCCCGACTATGTGGTGAGAAAACATCGCGAGTTTGAGGAAAACGAACGCCGCAAGGAATACCGCAATTTCCACGATTCGCACCGACAAAACCGCAACGACGACAACGAGCGCCGCACATTCTCACGCGATGGACGCAAGCCCTACGGCGGAGGAGGCAAACGCTTTGAACACAACGGTAAAGGCGGAGATTTCCAAGGCAGACGAGGCGAACGAGACCGCAACGATTTCGGCCGCGAACGCAAACCATTTTCCCGAAACGGCGAACGCGACAACTTCCGAGGCAACAAGGGCGGAGGATTTCGCAAAGGAGGCGACAGAAATAAATACAGGGACTAAAATTCCCGCAATACAAAATACTTACAAGCATGAACATTAAAAAACTGATATTCGCAATTCCGATTCTTTGCTTAATGATCACACCGGCAACTAACGCGCAGAAAAAATCGTTTACCCTCGACAATCTTCTATGGGGCGGCGATGCGTATTGGAACTATCAACCCAAGTATCTCAACGCAACTTGGTGGGGCGACAAGCTTGTAAGACTCGGCGTGGACGAATGTACATGGCTCACCAACGCCAAAGGACAATCGGTAAAACCCGAAAAACTCTTCACCCTCGAAGACATAAATTCCTGCGAAGGCATTGATGCCGATGCAAAGCCCTACAGTTTGCAAAGCATCAAGTTTCCCGATCCCGAAAAGACAGAAATAATAATAGAAACCGCCCGCAAAATCTATCTTGTTGACTGGAAAGCGAAAAAAGTGGTCAAGAGCCGCGAAATTCCTGCTGGAATTAAAGCACGCGACCTCAATATTCCAAGCGGCAACGAGGCATATGTGAACAAAGACAACCTATACGTAATCACCGCCGAAGGAAAGCAAACCCAAATCACCCAAGACGGCTCGCGCAACCTTGTTTACGGCCAAAGCGTCCACCGCGACGAATTCGGAATAAGCAAAGGAACTTATTGGAGTCCGAGCGGAAAGAAACTTGCGTTCTACAAAATGGACCAAAGTATGGTTACAGATTATCCGCAAGTAAACATCACTCCGGTTTGCGGCGACAACAACAAAGACAGCGCAGGCGTTTCGCGAATTGCACAGTATGCTCCCGACAAATATCCCATGGCAGGAGAAACAAGCCACAAGGTATACGTAGGCGTGTTTGACGTAAACACAGGCAAAACCATTTACCTTAAAACTTGCGACCCTACCGACAGATATTTCACCAATATAAGTTGGTCGCCCGACGAGAAGACAATTTATCTTTTCGAACTCAATCGCGACCAAAACCATATGCAACTGATTTCATACGATGCCGCAACCGGCGAGAACAAAGGTGTGATATTCGAGGAACGCAACGAGAAATACGTTGACCTAAAAGCGCCTCTCAGATTTCTGCCGTGGGACAACAATAAATTCGTATTCGAAAGCCGCCGCGACGGATTCAATCATCTTTATTCTTACGACCTTTCAAGCAAAACCACCACACAGCTAACAAAAGGGGAATTTGAGGTAATTGATTTCGTAGGCTTCAACAGTGCAGCGAAAAGCGTGGTTTATCTTTCCAACGAAGCAAAACCGATAAACGAGAACCTGTATTCCGTAAACGTCAAAACACTAAAATGCACGGCTCTCGATGATGGAGAAGGCGTTCACAGCGCAGTTTTGTCGCCTTCAGGAAAATTCATACTCGACCGCGGAAATTCTCCGAGCATTGCGCGTTACAATAGCGTTACTAACACGGCTACGGCAAAGTCCACGCGACTTGAAACAATAGAGAAACATCCTTGGGAAGAGCAATTCAATATGCCGGAAATCTCATGCGGCACAATAAAAGCAGCCGACGGTACAACGGATCTCTACTATCGCCTTGTTAAACCGGTAAACTTTGATCCCAACAAAAAATATCCTGCAGTTGTTTACGTTTACGGCGGTCCGCGTGCCCACAATGTTTACGGCAATCATTTCTATGGCACACGCGGTTGGGAAATTTATATGGCACAGAAGGGATATGTTTTGTTTGTTGTCGACAATCGCGGCTCCGAAAACCGAGGACTTGCGTTCGAAAGTGTAACGTTCCGCCACCTTGGAGTAGAAGAAATGAAGGATCAGATGAAAGGTGTGGAATTTCTGAAATCCCTGCCCTACGTCGACGCAGACAAACTCGGCGTTCACGGTTGGAGTTTCGGCGGGTTCATGACTACAAATCTGATGTGCTCTTATCCCGATGTATTCAAAGTTGGCGTGGCAGGCGGTCCTGTTATTGACTGGAAGTTCTACGAGGTGATGTATGGCGAACATTATATGGATACTCCGCAACAAAACCCGGAAGGATACAAAGGCAGTAATCTTTTGCTCAAAGCCAAGAATCTCAAAGGGCGTCTACAAATCATCAACGGCTACAACGACCCGATTTGCGTGCCGCAACATACATTCGCTTTCCTTCGTGCTTGCGAAGATGCAGGAGTACAGTGCGACTATTTCACTTATCCTAACCAGGGACACAATATGACGGGAAAAGATATGGTACATCTTCACGAAAGAATCACTCGCTATTTCACCGATTTCCTGAAATAAAAAACTATAGTACTGCCTAAACGGCACAACACCAAACAGAACGCGCCGGGAAACTTTGTTTTTTCCGGCGCGCTTGGTTTTCAAACGAACCATAATGACCAAAAGCAACGACACATTCTTTTCCGACAAAGCGCTGCTGCTATTGTTTCTGCCGATAGCGGGAGAACTTGCGTTGCATTACAGCGTAGGAATTTTCGACTCCATGATGGTTTCGAGCGTAGGCGAGGCCGCGGTGTCGGGAGTGTCGTTGATGGACTTCGTAATTTCGTTTTTCAACAGTCTGCTCACGGCTTTGGCAGTAGGAGGAGGCGTTGTAATGGGGCAACATTTCGGAAATTCGCAAAAAGAAGAGAGTTCTGGTATAGCTGTGCAGTCTGTTTTGTTGCTTGCCATGGCTGGAATCATTCTTTCTGCCATAATCTACGCCCTGCAACCGTTCATCATTAACCGCCTCTTTGGCGAACTGGCTCCTGAAGTGCGCCGCCATGCTGCAGAATACTTCAACATTATTGCTGCATCGCTTCCTTTCCTCGGTATATACAGTGCGGCAGCGGCGGCATACCGCGCCTACGGCAACACCACCCTTCCGCTCAGAATCATGATTATTGCAAACGTGCTCAATGTTGCCGGAAATGCGATAACAATCTATCTGCTCGATATGGAAACGCGCGGCGTGGCGCTCACCACGCTCGGCGCGCGCATCTTTGCAGCTGTCGTAATTACCGTAATGCTTCTGCGCAAGTTGGTAAACAACGGCAATTTGCTACGATACCACCTGCATTTTCCCACAATCCGCAAAATCATACGCTTGGGCGTTCCTTATTGTTTCGAAAACGGAATGTTTTATCTCGGGCGTGTGCTTGTACTTATAATGGTGGCTTCTTTCGGCACAGCGTCCATTGCCGCCAATGCCGTAACCCAAGCTATCGTGCTGTTCCAGGTTCTCCCCGGAATGGCAGCCGTTACAGGAATCACCGTAGTAGTATCACGGTGTGTAGGAGCTGCGGAATTCCGAAGGGCAGAATACTACAACCACCGCATTGTATGCGGCATATATATTTTTCATCTCGTAAGTTGTGCGGTGGTAATCATTCTCATGCCGCTGATAATGCACCTGTACAATCTTTCGGCCGAAGCCACGGTTCTCACAAGGCAGCTCGTGTTGCTTCACGCCGGTTTCACAGTCATGATATGGCCCGTGAGCTATGCTATTCCCGCCACATTCCGTGCGGCAGGCGACACACGCTTTCCTATGTATGTGAGCGTAACGTGCATGCTGCTTTGCCGCGTAGGGTTCTCGTATATTCTCGGCATTACAATGGGCTTGGGTGTGCTTGGAATCTGGCTTGGAATGTTCGGCGACTGGATTGTAAAAGGCGTTATCTTCATCTTGCGCTACCGAAGTCGCAAATGGCAGAAATTCCGCCTTGTAGAATAGCGCCGACAACCGATTCCTAATTTTCAGAAACAAACTTAATCCAGTTACGATGCCTTCTAAAAAATCTGCCGCCCCTTCAAAACGCGCACTCAATATAATATGTCTCGTGGCATGTGCCGCATTAATGGCACTGATAGCCGTAGGGCGTTCCCAAAATACGGCAAACAAAAACGCCTTGAACGACAGCGCGCCTACAATGGCGCAGAAAGACTCCACGCTAACCGTTATGCCCGACGGCACTATCGTTATAAATACCTCCGAAATAGGCCAAGACTACCACGGATACGGAGGAAAAGTGCCATTGAAAGTATATTTCAAAAACGGCAGGGTAGATCATGTAGAGGCTTTGCCCAACAACGAAACGTCCGACTTCTTCAACGTTGTGTTGAAAAGCGGTCTGCTCGAAGCGTGGAACGGCAAAACGCCAAGCGAAGCGCTTGCCCTACAAACCGACGGCATAAGCGGAGCAACATACTCCTCGCGCGGCGTAACGGGAAACATGAACGCGGCGCTTGCCTATGCTGCCCGACATATCACTCAGGATGCCGACGGCACGATGACCGTTGCCACTCCCATCGACTACCGTCTGATAGCCGCAATAGCCGTTGCACTTCTCGCGGCATTGCTTCCGCTCTTTATCCGCAGCCGCAAATACCGCCTGGTGCAGCAAGTGCTCAATGTGGGCGTGCTTGGTTTTTGGAGCGGCACGTTTCTCTGCCACGCCAGCCTGCTTTCGCTTTTTTCCGCAGGCGCAAGTCTTGTCGTGATACCCGCTATCATCATGGCTATCACGGCTTTTGTCTACCCTCTGTTTGGAAAGAAAAACTACTACTGCAACAATATTTGTCCCTTCGGCTCATTGCAGGAACTCGCTTCCCATTGCAGCAAACGCAAGTTGCGCATGCCGGCAAAACTTATCCGCACGCTCGAATGGCTGCGCCGCATAGTGTGGGCACTGCTCATGCTTATGCTTTGGAGCGAGACCTTTACCGCATGGCTCGACTGGGAACTTTTTGCCGCATTCAGCCCCTCGGTTGCAGCAATCCCCGTTACAATCGCCGCCGCAGCGTTTATCGTGTTGTCGGCATTCGTTCCGCGCCCGTATTGTCGCTTTCTCTGCCCCACCGGCACACTCTTCAAAGCCGCCCAAGGCAAATGGTGAGAAAACACAACCGCATATCGCGGAAACTGCAAGGCATCTTGTTCAAACGAAATCAAATATTGTTCAAACGAAATGCCTTATCGTTCCGACGATTTGCGTAACTTTGCACAATAATGCAAAATGTTTTCTGAAATGGAACAAACAAATTTCAAGCGGACTCTCGTAACCGCCGCTCTTCCATACGCCAACGGTGGAGTGCATATAGGTCATTTGGCCGGCGTTTACGTTCCCGCCGATATATACGTGCGCTACATGCGTCTCAAAAAGCGCGACGTGCTTTTTGTATGCGGCAGCGATGAACACGGAGTGCCTATCACCCTACGCGCAAAGAAAGAAGGATGCACGCCGCAGGACGTGTGCGACCGCTTCCACAAGATAATCAAGGACTCATTTGCCGAGTTCGGAATTTCGTTTGACATATACTCACGCACAACCTCGGAAACCCACCGCAAAGTGGCTTCCGACTTTTTCCGCACCCTTTACGACAAAGGCAAATTCGTGGAAAAAGAAAGCGAGCAGTATTACGACGAAGAAGCAAAGACTTTTCTCGCCGACAGATACATTACCGGCGAATGCCCGCACTGTCATTACGAAAAAGCCTATGGAGACCAATGCGAACATTGCGGCTCCACGCTCTCGCCCAACGAGCTTATCAATCCCCACAGCGCAGTGAGCGGCTCAAAACCCGTATTGAAAAAAACCAGCCATTGGTATCTGCCGCTCGACAAGTATCAGGATTGGCTCGAGAAATGGATTCTGCAAGACCACAAGGAATGGCGTTCAAACGTATACGGGCAATGCAAAAGCTGGCTCGACATGGGATTGCAACCAAGAGCCGTAAGCCGCGATTTGGAATGGGGAATCCCGGTTCCGGTAGAGGGAGCCGAGGGAAAAGTGCTCTATGTTTGGTTTGACGCGCCCATAGGCTATATTTCCAATACCAAAGAACTTTTGCCCGACAGTTGGGAAACTTGGTGGAAAGACCCTTCCACGCGCCTCATTCACTTTATCGGGAAAGACAACATCGTGTTCCATTGCATCGTGTTCCCCACAATGCTGAAGGCCGAGGGCAGTTATATTCTCCCCGACAATGTTCCGGCAAACGAATTCCTGAATCTTGAAGACGACAAGATATCCACTTCGCGCAACTGGGCGGTTTGGCTCGACGAATACCTGAAAGATTTCCCCGGCAAGCAGGATGTTTTGCGCTATGTGCTCACTGCAAACGCTCCGGAAACCAAGGACAACAATTTCACATGGAAGGATTTTCAGGCGAGAAACAACAACGAGCTCGTGGCAGTGTATGGAAATTTCATCAACCGCGCCCTCGTGCTCACATGGAAGTATTACGACGGAAAGGCGCCCGCGCAAGGCACGCTCACCGACTATGACAAACAGACGATAGCCGAATTCACCACGGTGAAAGCCGATGTGGAACGCCTGCTCGACCACTTCCGCTTCCGCGATGCACAGAAAGAGGCTATGAACCTTGCAAGAATCGGAAACAAATACCTTGCCGACAGCGAGCCGTGGAAGTTGCAGAAAACCGACCCCGAAAGAGTGAAGACGATAATGAACATTTCGCTGCAACTTGCCGCTAACCTTGCAATTGCATTTGAGCCATTTCTCCCGTTCAGCAGCAAAAAATTGCGCGAGATGCTCAATATGCCGAATTTCAACTGGGACGATCTCGGCTCCACCTCACTTGTTGAAGAGGGGCACCAACTTGCGAAAGCCGAACTGCTGTTCGAGAAAATCGAAGATGCGGCTATCGACGCACAGGTTGCGAGACTGGAAACTATCAAAAAGGAAAACAAGGCACGCGAAGCCAAACCCGAACCGCAAAAAGCCGTGGTAGATTTCGAGAACTTCGAGAAAATCGACCTGCGTGTGGGAACGGTGGAAGAATGTGTGAAGGTAGAAAAAAGCGACAAGCTTCTGAAACTCACGATAAACGACGGAAACACAAAGCGCACCATTGTGAGCGGAATTGCAAAGCACTACAAGCCCGAAGAACTTGTAGGAAAGCAGGTTTGCTTCATTGCAAATCTTGCGCCCCGCAAACTGCGCGGAATAGAAAGCCAGGGCATGATACTTTGCTCCGAGAACGCCGACGGCGCATTGGCTTTCGTAACCGTGGACCGCAAGGCAAACAACGGCGCATGCGTGAAATAACCGCGCGCTACGCTTAATAGAAATACAATACCGAAAGTTCGGCAAACCTTGGAGTTTGCCGAACTTTTATTATGCCCCCAAATTTCCACTCCAAGGGGAGTATTTTTCCGCACACGGGATACTGCAAAAACCGCCGAGCCACTACGCTACACCAACCTCTGACCCAGAGAAAACCATGCCCACGATTATACAGAACACGCCCCACGAAATGATGACTGTTACCCTTAAAAAGCTTTCGCCAACCTCGCCGACACAAGCCAAAAGCCCGCCCCGTTTTGCAAGAACGGAATAAAATTCTTAACTTTGCAGATGTGCTGCCGTTGATGCGGCACATCTGTCTCTATAGTTCAATGGATAGAACAGCAGTTTCCTAAACTGCTGATCCGGGTTCGATTCCCGGTGGAGATACAAACTGCGGAAAACAAAAGCAAACGCTTGTTTTTCAACCCCAAACCTAGCAAATTTCCACAACTTTCTCACATAGCAAAAACGAGGTCGGACATCGTGTTTTACGAGGTCAGACCTAATTTAAATTCCGGGCCATCTAATTTAAATTACATGGCCCGGAGTTTTTGCGAGAACCGATGTAGTTTTTTCCCTATCCGATTTTATTTCCCGCCAAAGGCATTTTGCACCCTCAGCAAGCCTTGCGGCATACGCATTGTGCGTAGATTTTCATAACTTTGCGAGTTGGAAGACAAACAACAGCAAAGGGAAAACGATATGGGACTATTTGTGCGCAAGCCATTCGGCATGCTTTACGCCGAAGCATCTGAAACGGGAAACAAAACATTGAAGCGCGTGCTCGGCCCGATAAGCCTCGTGGCTTTCGGAATAGGCGTAATTGTAGGCGCGGGGCTTTTCTCGATTACAGGAACCGTGGCAGCCAACTATACAGGCGCCGGAATAATCCTCTCGTTCGTCCTCGCCTCGATAGGCTGCTGTTTCGCCGCTCTGTGTTACTCCGAATTTGCATCGATAATCCCCGTTTCGGGCAGCGCATACACTTATTCCTACGCCACAATGGGCGAACTTGTTGCGTGGATTATAGGCTGGGATTTAGTGTTGGAATACACCGTGGCGGCAACCACTGTGAGCATAAGCTGGAGTCGCTATTTCAACGTTTTCCTGCAACACGTAGGGATTTACCTGCCTCCCGAACTTTGCGCATGCCCTTGGGACGGCGGGATAATCAACCTTCCGGCAGCGGGAATAGTTGTGGTGATGAGTTTGTTTCTTATCCGCGGCATCGAAGGCAGTTCGATTGTCAACACAATAATCGTGATTCTCAAGATATCGGTCATCGCGATATTCGTAATCCTTGGCTGGAAATATGTAAACGCCGAAAATTTCCACCCGTTTGTTCCCGCCAACACTGGAAAGCTCGGAGAATTCGGCATATCGGGAGTGCTTCGCGGCGCAGCCGTTGTATCGTTCGCCTTTCTCGGTTTCGATGCAGTGAGCACCGCCGCGCAGGAATCCAAGAACCCCAAGCGCGACATGCCGATAGGCATTCTTTGCTCGCTGCTCGTGGTTACGATTTTGTATATAGCTTTCGGTTACGTGATGACGGGAGTGGCCAACTACAAGGAGTTTGGCGGGCTCGAAGGCATCGCACCTGTGGCGGTTGCTATCCAACATATAGGCACCGTTGACGCTTCGGGGGCAATGCACCCGGCTTATCCGTGGCTCAACGCTGCGATAACGCTTGCAATACTTGTGGGCTACTGTTCGGTGATAATGGTTACGTTGATGGCACAAAGCCGCGTGTTTCTCAGCATGAGCCGCGACGGACTTCTGCCGCCGTTTTTCTCGAAGATTCACCCCAAGTTCCGCACTCCGGCACACAGCAATGTGCTTTTCATGGTGTTTGTGGCGTTTCTGGCATCGGTTGTCCCCGCCGAGGTAGCGGGCGAAATGACGAGCATAGGCACTCTCCTTGCGTTCACATTGGTTTGCGCGGCTGTGATAATACTCCGCAAAACGATGCCCGACGTTGAAAGGGCGTTCAAAGTGCCTTTGGTGCCGCTCATTCCCATTCTCGGCATTCTCACATGCCTTGGGCTGATGATTTTCCTGCCTGCCGACACGTGGATACGCCTCGTGATTTGGATGATTTTAGGTCTCGACATTTATTCAGCCTATGGCATTCACCACAGCAAGCTCGAACCGGGAATGAAACTGCGCAAAGGCAACAGCGTATTGAATGGATTGGGGCTGGCGCTCTCTGTGTTTTGTTTCATCACAGGCCTATGGCACCAGCAAACCACAGGTTGGAGTTCCGACAAGACACTTCTCGTGATTGCTTTCGCATTCGGCGTAGCCCACTTCGCATTCTATATGGTGCGCATCTATCGCATGGCTTCTGAAAAGGCCTGATTTCCGGTTTTTGCGGCATCTGGTTTTCAACGCATTGCATACCGCAAAAACGACAAGACATATTGTTTGAATAATGTCAGACATCGTTTTTGCGATAAGGCATATCGTTTTTTCACCTTCTGAAAACGGCTCTGCAAAGTGAGCGGGAAACATGAAAAAAGCGCAGCGCCTTTCAACAAGAACGGCTCTGCGCGAAATGTCATCGGAGATTGTTTCAACTTTCTACAAATACTTTTCCACAAGCTCCTTCATGCCCTTCGTGGCAGTGGTTTCGAGAAAATGGATTCGCGGCGAATAGGAAATCTTCACCGCCTTGGGGTCGATTACATATATCGGCGCCGTGCGCGGCACATAGTTTATCAACCCGGCGGCGGGATATACATTGAGCGATGTGCCTATCACGATGAATATGTCGGCATCGCGCGCCTCGGCAATGGCTTCTTCCATTTTCGGCACCGCCTCTCCAAACCACACTATATAGGGACGGAGCAACGAACCGTCGGCGGCTTTCGCCCCATGAGCCACCTCCACCTCATCATCGCGCAGCGTGAGTATGCAATGAGGGTCTTCGGGATTGCGGCTCGAAGTCATCTTCATCAAATCTCCGTGGAGATGTATCACCTTTGAAGACCCGGCACGCTCGTGCAGGTTGTCAACATTCTGAGTTACCACAACCACCTCGTAATCCCTCTCCAATTCCGCAAGAAGCAGGTGGCCGTCGTTGGGTTTTGCCTTCACAAGCTGACGGCGCAGGCCATTGTAGAAATCGTTTACCAAGTCGGGATTTTCTTGCCAGCCCTCGGGCGTAGCAACTTGCTCCACAGGATATTTCTCCCACAGACCGCCCGAATCGCGAAAGGTGCTGAAGCCGCTCTCGGCGCTCATGCCCGCACCCGTAAGCACTACTATCTTTTTCATCTTTGTATTCATTCCGTTAACTATATACAAAGATATGGAAAAAACGCCGGCTTATTATTCCCACATGAGATAAAAGCGGTATATTTGCGCACAAAAACGAGCAGATATGCCCGATGGTGGCGCGTGCTCCAAAAACAACAGTATGAACAAAGTAAGTTACGCATTAGGATTGGGAATAGGTCGCCAATTGCAGGACCTCTGCGGAGAAGACCTCAACCTTGAAGATTTCGCACAGGCAGTTAAAGACATCTACACCGGCTCAAAGCTCGCTATAGACGAGATAGAAGGCCAGCAAATGGTAATAGAATACCTGCAACGCCGCGATGCCGAGAAAAAAGCCGAACAAGCAGCAGCCGGCGAGGTAGCAAAAAAAGCGGGCGAAGAGTTTTTGAAAGAAAATGCCAAGAAAGAGGGCGTTGTGGTGCTTCCCAGCGGGTTGCAGTACCAAGTTGTGAAAGAAGGCACGGGACGTTCGCCAAAAGCTACCGACAATGTGAAATGCCATTATGAGGGAACGTTAATCGACGGAACGCTCTTCGACAGTTCCATAAAGCGCGGACAACCCGCAACATTCCCCCTCAACGGAGTGATACGCGGCTGGACCGAAGGTTTGCAGCTAATGAAAGAGGGCGCAACCTATAAATTCTTCATTCCCTACAACCTTGCATACGGCGAAAACGGCGCAGGAAACATGATACCGCCATTCGCCGCGCTGATATTCGAGGTGCAGTTGATTGAAGTGCTCTAAAACAGCAAACAAACAAATTAGAAACATACAATAAACCATACAAAAATGAAAAAAATCATCATTGCAGCCGCTGGAACTGTTCTGCTCCTCGGCTCATGCAACAAAGGCGGCAACACAAATGCCAACCTTAAAACAGAAGTGGACTCCGTTTCATACGAAGTGGGACTGTCCAACTCGCGCGGCATTAAAGAATATCTCTCGCAGCGTCTCGGAGTTGACACAGCCTATCTTGACGATTTTATAAAAGGCGTAAAACAAGGCGCACAAGCAGGCGAAGACAAAAAGAAAGCCGCATACTACGCCGGAATTCAGATAGGACAACAACTCGGCACGCAAATGTTCAAAGGATTGAACTATGAAATTTACGGCGAAGACAGTACAAAAACCATCAGCCTCAAGAATCTTATCGCTGGCTTCGTAGCCGGTGCGCGCGGAAAGGGCATGGCGATGACATACGATGAAGCATTCAAAAACGCGCAACGCCATGTGGATCATCTCAAGTCTTCCACGCTCGAAAAAAGCTTTGGCCCCAACAAAAAGGCAGGCGAGAATTTTATTGCGAAGATGAAAGCTACCGCAGGAGTAAAGGAACTCCCGGGCGGAACACTCTATAAAGTTATAAAGGAAGGCAAGGGCGCAATTCCCACATCAACTTCCCGCGTGCACGTAAGCTATGAAGGTCGCCTGATAGACGGCAAAGTTTTCGACAGTTCCTATAAAAACAACGACGGAAAGCCTGTAGAAGTTAACGTGAACCAGATGATTCCAGGTTGGACGCAAGCGCTCACACACATGCCTGCCGGTTCTACTTGGGAAATCTATGTTCCACAGGATCAAGCCTATGGCACACGCGATGTAGGCAATCTTATCAAACCGTTCTCTGCTCTTGTTTTCAAGCTCGAGCTTATCGACGTGATGAAGACGCAAGACGAGGACGCTGCTCCTGCCGTTGTTAAAAAGTAACAGCCATTCGGCAAAGAATTCTCTTAATTAAAACGAAAGATGAGCAAGTTAGGATTTATTCTGACAATTGTTTGCGCCACGATGTTGGGCGCAAACGGTGCTATGGCGCAAACCAAGACAACCAAGAAGGCTGCCAACGCAAAGGTGGCAAAAGCTGCCAAGACAAAAGCGTCGAAGGACAAGAAGGGCACTAAGGAAGTGCAAGCTGTAGTTGATACCGTTTCGATTGCAGACTTCAGTTATGCAGCAGGACTCGCAAACACCGAGGGTTTGAAGCCGTATCTTGCAAGCCGCCTCGGAGTTGATACCACCAAGATGGCTGATTTCATGCGCGGTTTCAACGAAGCGGTGTCAAAGAAGGACGATCAATCGCTCAAAGCCTATGCTGCCGGCATTCAGATTGGTCAGCAAGTTGCCGGCCAGTTTATTCCGGGCTTCAACAAGCAGATTACGGGCAACGAGAACTCCACTTATATCGACGAGGGCAAATTCATCGAGGGTTTCGTGGCTGGCGTTTCGGGCAGCGGCTGCAAGATTCCCGCCGATTCGGCACAGAAAATTGCGCAGAAGCAGATGACATTCTATGTGGAGCGTCTCAAGGAGAAGCAATACGGTCCAAATCGCGAAGCCGGCGAGAAATTCCTTGCCGAGAACGCGAAGAAAGAGGGCGTGAAGCTCATTCCGGGCTCCAAGGTGCAGTATAAGGTAATCAAGGAGGGCAACGGCCCTTGCCCGAAGGCTGAAGACAAGGTGTCGGTGAACTATGAGGGAAAACTCATCGACGGCACGGTGTTCGACAGCTCATACAAGCGCAACAAGCCCGCCACTTTCGGTTGCAGCCAAGTGATAAAGGGCTGGACAGAAGCCTTGACCCACATGCCCGTAGGCTCTACGTGGGAACTCTACATACCGCAGGAACTTGCCTATGGCTCACGCGAGACCGGCGACAAGATCAAACCTTATTCTGCTCTGATATTCAAAGTGGAGCTCCTCTCCATAGAGGATAAGAAGTAAGGCTCGCACGCACGGCAACGTGTAGCGGAAAAACTGCATTTGAACAAATACGGCTCAAAGCCGAATACGTAAAAAACGATATGGGAACGCATGCAAATGCGCTCCCATATTTTTTGTTTTCCACTTTTTTTCGCTCCAAAGATATCGCATTAAGTTTCAATGAGTTGCGACAAAACTTTTCTTTGGCCGGAAGAAGGAAAAATTCCAAGGCATCTCGTTTGAATTAGATGCGTCGGAATTTAAATTTGGTGGCCCGGAGTTTTTACGAGATGCCGTGTAGTTTTTCCGCCATGCGCAGCATGGTTTTTGGCTTGCGGAATGGGACTTTCGATTAGGCGTGCGGAGACTTATAAATAAGGCGTGCAAAAAAGCACTCGGTATATTGTTTTTCTGATGTCTGACTTCGGGGAAAACAATGTCTGACTTCGTTTTTGGGGCAAATATTGCCGTTAAAATCATACGCCATAAAACAAAAAAGAGAAGCCATACCGCCCACGCGATATGGCTTCTTTTTTATACCATGCGGCAAGCAGTCTGCCAGCCGCGCCTTATGCTTTTATTTCTTCTCGCTCAGTCTGCGGCAAAGTTT
The DNA here is from genome assembly GCA_963660485.1 of bacterium. GTDB lineage: Bacteria > Bacteroidota > Bacteroidia > Bacteroidales > Bacteroidaceae > UBA6398. The sequence goes on from CAVKYH010000003.1 coordinate 133,059, forward strand.
GCCGCCCGCCAAGCAATACACGCCTATTATTATAAAAGGAATGCTCAGTATCTGCCCCATATCAAAGAGCATGTTCTGCTCAAAGGTTTCCTGCACGTCCTTCACGTATTCTATCAGGAAACGGAACGTAAACACGGCTGTCAGACACCAACCGAAGAAAAATCCCGTGCCTACCTTTCGGGAATAGATGCGATAGAGCACCAATCCTATCAGGAATATCAGGATATAAGCCGTGGACTCGTAAAGCTGCCCCGGGTGGCGCGCAAACGATTCGCCGTTTGCCGCAAACACAAAGCCCCACGGCATGTCCGTAGCCTTGCCCACAATTTCCGAATTGAAGAGATTTCCCAAGCGTATGAAGCATGCTGTCAACGGCGCGCATATACCCATGTTATCAAGTATGCGCATAGTGTTTACTCCAGTCTTTTTCACGTAGAGATAAAGCGCCACAAGCATTCCGAACACCCCTCCGTGAGAGGAAAGCCCCGCATATCCGGTGCAACGCCAACCGCTTTCGGTTTTACCGATAGGCAATATCATCTCCACAGGGTGGGACAAGAAATATCCGGGCTCGTAAAACAGGCAATGCCCAAGCCTTGCGCCGATAATCACACCGAAGAAAATATAGAAGAAAAGCGGTTCGAATTTTTCGTCGGGTATATGTTGGCGCTTATACAAGCGCTGCATCACGAAATATCCCAGCAAAAGCCCCGTACACCAACAGAGGGCGTACCAACGAACTTCGTGGGAGAACAAAGTAAAGGCTATCGGGTCGGGATTCCAATAGACAAATTGCGGAAGAATTGCGGAAAGCATCATTTTCCTGCGCTTTACACGTTGAAACGGAAGTGCATAATGTCGCCGTCCTGCACCTCGTAGTCTTTTCCCTCTATATTCAATTTTCCGGCATCGCGCACAGCCGCTTCGCTGCCGTATTTTATATAGTCGTCATACTTGATCACCTCGGCGCGGATAAATCCCTTTTCAAAATCAGTGTGAATCACACCCGCACACTGCGGCGCTTTCCACCCCTTGTGGTATGTCCACGCTTTCACCTCCATTTCGCCGGCTGTGATAAAGGTTTGCAGGTTCAGAATATGGTATGCCGACTGAATGAGACGGTTGCAGCCCGATTCTTTAAGCCCTGCCGCTTCGAGAAACTCCTTTCTGTCGTCGGCATTGTCAAGCTCTGCGATATCAGCCTCGGTTCTCGCAGCCACGATAAGCAGTTCGGCGCCTTCGGGAGCTATTGCCTCGCGCACGGCATCAACAAACTTGTTGCCGCTCACCGCCGAACCTTCGTCTACATTGCACACATAAATCACTGGCTTGGCCGTAAGCAGAAACAAATCGTGCGCAGCCTGAATTTCCTCCTTTTTGTCGAACTTCACCGTGCGTGCTGATTTTCCCGCCGAAAGGGCTTCGTGATAAGCTTTCAGCACCCCGTATTCGGTCTGTGCCTGCTGGTCGCCGCCCACACGCGCCATTTTTTCCACTTTCTTGAGATGCTGCTCCACAGTCTCGAGATCTTTCAACTGAAGTTCGGTATCGATCACTTCCTTGTCCCTTACGGGGTCAACGCTTCCGTCGACGTGCACCACATTTCCGTCGTCGAAACAACGGAGCACGTGGATTATCGCATCGGTCTGGCGTATGTTTCCGAGAAACTGGTTTCCCAATCCCTCGCCCTTGCTTGCGCCTTTCACGATACCCGCTATATCCACGATTTCCACCGTTGCCGGCACGATTCTTCCCGGGTGTACGATTTCGGCAAGGGCGTTGAGCCTGTCGTCGGGCACTGTAATCACGCCCACATTAGGTTCTATCGTGCAAAAGGGGAAGTTTGCGGCTTGGGCCTTGGCGCTGCTGAGGCAATTAAACAAGGTGGATTTTCCCACATTGGGCAATCCCACTATTCCACACTGTAATCCCATATTTTTCTCTGTTTTTGTTGCGATTGCAAAGGTAGCCAAATTTGCGCAAACTCACGACGTTTTTGCCACAAGCCCTTTGATGGTAAAAGAATCTGAAATATTGACAGCATATGCGCTTTTCTTATTATTTTTGTGTCGCAATGAAATGGTGCAGACTTGTTTTGGTGTTGCTCCTGTTGCATTCCGCGTGCAGCGCAAAGGCTCAGAGCAAAAAAGAGGGCATAGACAGTGTGCCTCCTCTGCCACTTTATGTGCAGGTGGGCAAGACTTTTTACAACGGCGACAGCATTCCCGACATCGTAACGCCGCCGTGTCGCGTATACCCGCCCATGACGTTCAAAAACGACAAGGAACGGCAGGCTTACAACCGCCTGGTGGCAAACGTGAAGAAGACTTTGCCGTATGCAAAGCTGGCTAAGGAAACACTGATAGAGACCTACGACTTTGTGGAAACCTTGCCAACCGAAAAAGAGCGCAAGGCACACATCGCCCTTGTGGAGGACGGGATAAAGGAACAGTACAAGCCGGTGGTGAAACGCATGAGCCGTTCGCAGGGAAAGCTTCTCATCAAACTCATCTACCGCGAATGCGACCAGTCGTCGTATGCACTGATTCAGGCATTCCTCGGCTCGTTCAAGGCTGCCTATTACCAATTTTTCGCAGGGCTTTTCGGCAGCAGCCTAAAGAAAGCCTACGATCCCGAAGGCGATGACAAATACACGGAACGCGTGGTGCGACTTGTGGAAAGCGGACAATTGTAAAGCCAAGCCTTACCTATTAAAGACACCAGCACCTTTTGATTAAAATATCAGCATCTCTTTTCAAAGAGAAGGAATCTCCCTACATTTTGGCGGCATCTCTTTAAGGAACTAAGGCTTCATTTTAAAGCAAGAAAGCAGCTCGCAAAAATTACAAGGCATCTCGCAAAAACTCCGGGCCACCAAATTTAAATTCCGACGCATCTAATTTAAATTAGATGCGTCGGAGTTTTTACGGTTTCCGCAACTGGTTTTTGCAACATCAGATACCATGCGTATGAAACCTTATATAAGGTTGATTGTCAGCTATCTTTTCACCACAGCGCGCACCGTAAACCAAAGGTGCATGGCTGTGGCGCGGACTATTCCGTATCTGCGGGCCATCACCACGAATCGCTCGCGCAACGACTTGCGGTGGTTTTTCACCGTCATGCCGCCGTCGAGATAATCCGCCACAACAATTTCTGCGTTCACAAGCCGGAGTTTCATTCTCTCGGCACGTCGCATCACCCTTATACACCAGTCGTAGTCGGCAGAAAAGCGGTAGCGCAAATTATAGTTCACCTTGCCCGCAATGGCTGTGCTTGCAAAAAACGCCTGATGGCACACCAGCATGCCATGAAGGAAGCTGCGCGATGTGAGACGCTTGGGCGGCGCAAGACGGCGGTGGCGAATGAAGTTTCCGTCAAAGTCCACAATGTCGGTATCGCCATAAACCACTCCCGTGTCCTCTTTCACACACGCGGCAACCCTCGACAACACATCGGGAGCGTGGAACTTGTCGCCGGCATTGAGAAAGATTATGAAATCGCCCGTTGCCATTTGCAAAGCCTTGTTCATGGCATCGTATATACCCTTGTCGGGCTCGCTTATGGCGTTCACCTCGTGGCGCGCCTCGCGTGCATTGCGTTCCTGATAATGGAGAAATTCGGCCAATGTGCCGTCGTGGGAATTTCCGTCCACGATGAGATGCTCCACATAAGGGTAGTCTTGCTCCTCCACACTGTCGAGAGTGCGCTTTATCACCTCGGCAGCATTATAAGTTACGGTTGCCACCGTGAATTTAACGGGCTTAGTCATCTCTACCTCCCGCAATGCTGCTGTATAAATCAATGTATTTTCGCGAAACCGCCGCTTCGGAGAAATCGGCAGCCACCTTGGCGCGCGCAGCTTCGGAAAGCATCGCGGCACGGCTGCCCGAAAGCGACCACAAAATGCCCTCGGCAAAATCGCCGGCGTTCTTGTATTCGGCAATATAGCCGTTCTTTTTATGGTCTATCATCTGCGGAATGCCGCCCACGTTGAACGCCACACAGGATACGCCGCACGACATCGATTCCATTATCGTGTTTGGAAGATTGTCCTGCATGGTTGGAATAAGAAAGAGATTGCACGCATTATATATATCTATCATTTTTTTCTCGTTCGACACATAGCCAAAAGAATACACCTTCACCGGCAGCAAACTCTTCAACGCATCGCTCTCCTTGCCCACAGCCACGACGGCAATGTTTGAAGTGATGTCGGGGTGCTCGTCTGCAAGTTTCGAAATGGCCTGACACAGATAGTCGATGCCCTTGATTTTGTTTGTTACGCGGTAGGCGGCAAAAAGAAGCAGTTTCTTTCCCAACGGCAAAGCCAGGGATTCGCGCGCCTCAGCCATATTGCGCGGACAATATAGCTTCATGTTTATAGGATTCGGTATGCTGAGCACACGCTTCCCCTCGAGCAACGCACTCGAACGGGCACTCTCGGCAAGCCAATCGCTGCACGCTACAAATGTAATGTTTGCCGCGCGGTATAACTTGCGCTTTCGTGCAAAAACCCTGCACGACAAATCGCGCGAATAGCCACCCCGGTAGAGCAACGGGCATTTTCCGCAAGAATTCTTGAAACGGTCGCATTCGCCCGTGTAGTGGCAAATTCCCGTAAACGGCCACATGTCGTGCATTGTCCATACCACAGGCTTGCCGCAACGCAGGATTTTTGCAATGCCTTTGAGCGAAATGAATCCTTGGTTGACCCAATGAAGATGAATCACGTCGGCCTCCTTGAATTCCTTGAGCCCCGTGATATCCACACCGAATCTCGCAGCGTCGGTCTCAAACAGTCTGTGTTTGTGAAAGCCATTAGCTTTCCAGATAGCAAATCTCTCGCGAAGGAAATTGTATTTTATTAATGCGGCATCATGGGGCGCGGCCACCGTTATCGCATCTGTTTCCTTTTTGCTCACGAGCATTGTGGCCTTCACGCCGTTGTTTCCCAACGCCTCGCGCAAACGGGCCGCCGCAATTGCCGCCCCGCCTGTACGTTCTGAAGTATTGACTATTAAAACTCTCATTACAAAAGTAGGAATTACATGCTGGAATGAAAGAAATCAATAGCTGAATGTGCTGCCGCCGATAAATTCGCGCAGAAGCGAAGTAGGTGGCAATCCATCTTTGGGAATGGAACGGATATATGAAAGGAACTTGACAAGACGTACCGCCTCGGAATGTTCTTCAAAGCGTTCGTCCACACGCATAAGCAATTGAAGAGCCTGGGGTTTGAGCGTAGCAAGTTCAAAAAGCAAGGCGGAATTGAACATTGCGTCAGCAGTTTCCTGATAAGGGAAAATCCACTTACGTTCTCCCGCCCTGACGCTCGGCCACCGCTTAATGGTTTCCTGAGCCGAGTATCCGCGATATTTATAGTCGCGCACGATACGGCGGATAAGGCGGTTGTCGGGAGCGGGAATATAGTTGTGGTCGTCGAGAAGAATTGAAGTGAGCGCCGAAACGTATACGCGATATTTATTCTCCTCTGCAATTTGTTTTGTAAGCTCCGGATTAAGCGCGTGAATGCCCTCAATCACGAGAATCTTGTTGTCGTCGATTTTCAGATTCACACCACTTCTTTCGCTTTTGCCCGTGTAGAAATTATAGCGTGGCAACTCCACTTCCTTTCCTGCGATAAGATCATTAAGATCACGGGACAGCATCGGAATGTCAAGGGCATAAACGCTTTCGAAGTCGTATTCTCCACTCTCGTCCTTGGGAGTCTTGTCGCGGTCAACGAAATAATCGTCCATTGAAATCGGGAAAGGTTTTAATCCGCAGGCAGCCAATTGCACCGACAAGCGCTTGCTGAACGTAGTCTTTCCGCTCGAAGACGGCCCGGATATGAGCACGACTTTTACATTCTTGCGCTCCGCAATTTCTTCTGCGATATTGCTGATCTTTTTCTCCTGCAACGCTTCCGACACGTTTATCATCAAATTTTCCATACCCTTTGACACCAGTTCGTTGAGGTCTCCAATTGTGTTTAGACCCATTACTGTTTGCCACTTATGGTTTTCGTGGAAAATTTCAAACATCTTGTCTTGTTTTACATACGGGCGCAATTTATCGGGATTACTGGGATCGGGCAACCTAAGAAGCACACCGTCGTGATATTTCTCTATGTCGAAAAGCCATATTCTGCCCGTCGACAAAAGAAGAGCGCCATAATAGTAATCCATAGTATCTCCCAACATATAATATGTGGAATACAGATTGCCGCAAGTCTCAATCAGTTTTGCTTTGCTCTCCATTCCCGCTTCGCGAAAACGTTTTGCAACAGTAGTAGTATGGGCCTTGATGCGACGGAAAGGGATATCGGCGGCAATAAGTTCCTGCATACGTTTCTTTATCGCCTCGATGTCTTCCACAGACGGCTCGGGAATATTGAGAATACGGCAATAATATCCGTTGGATACGGGCGTGTCTATTCTTATTGCCGCTTCGGGAAATGTGTCCTTGAATGCCTTGCACAGCACAAAGAACAAAGAGCGCGTGTAAGTGCGCATGCCCGACGGGTAACTTATGTCAAGATATTTTATGTCGCAATTCGAGAACAACACGTAGTTCATGCTTTCCACCTTGTTGTTTACCTCGGCACAAACAACCGACATGTTCAATCCCAAAGCCTCATAAGCTTCCAACACGGTGCTTCCTAACGGCATTTCTATCTTCTCGCCGTTGTTGCGACATAGTATTTGTATTGTACGTTCCATGACTTCCTTTATTTACTGTTTCGGAAAGTTCCGAAGATGTTGCTGAAATTTCGTTGTCTTTGATTTTGTTTTCCGTTGTTTACGGAGTTCAATTCCGGATATTGTATTCTTGAATGATATATTGTCTTCAGATTTTCTATAAAGACCTTTTTCGTGTCGGCGATATCGGCAAATGTTATGGGGCAATTGCGGAAATAGCCTTCTTTCATCTGGTTGTCGATTATACGGTTTACGAGTTCGCTTATCGATTCTTCGGTGTATTCTTTCAGAGAACGCGAAGCAGCTTCCACCGAATCGGCCATCATCAAAATAGCTTGCTCGCGGGTCGAAGGATTAGGGCCGGGATAAGTGAATACTTCCTCGTCGGGCGTTTCATTCGGGTGCAAATTCAGCCAGGTAATGTAGAAATATTTCGCCTTGCTGCGCCCGTGATGCGTAGCTATGAATGATTTCACGGCAGAAGGCAGATGAAATTTGTCGGCAAGCTTCATTCCTTCCGACACATGGGATATGATTATTCCCGCGCTCCGTTCCGGCGAAAGCTGGTCGTGTGGATTTACGCCGCTCTGGTTTTCCGTGAAAAATGCAGGGTTTTTGATTTTTCCTATATCGTGATACAGCGCGCCTGTCCGCACGAGCAGTGTGTTCGCTCCTATTTTTGCGGCTGCATCAGCGGCAAGGTTTGCCACCTGCATGGAATGATTGAATGTTCCGGCAGCTTCTTTCGACATTCGGCGCAACAACGGATTGTTGATGTTTGACAATTCGATAAGCGTAACCGACGAAACAAAGCCGAAAACCTTTTCCACCACATAAAGAAGGGGATATGAGAAAAGCAGAAACACTCCATTCACCACAAGATATATGTACAGTACATTGTCGAGCCCTTTGATTTCCATGCCTTGCGCAAAATCGAACGCAGCAGCGGTTACAATTGAAACCAAAGTTGCTATCACGGCTGTTTGGAACAGTTGCGAGCGTTGCTGTAAATCGTGAAGGGCGTAAACGGCTGCCACTCCCGAGGCGAAATTGACTATTATGAATTCAAACGGATCGACAAGAACCACCGCGCTTATAAATATAATTGTTCCCAAAGAGAGAAACGCTGTGTTTGTGTCAGTGAAAATCCGCATGAAGATGCCCACCATCGCAAAGGGCACGAGAAACGCTATGGCGTGGGAGGACGTGGGGAGCAGCGTAACTGATATCGGGAAAATTGTAAGCAACGAAAGCATGAATGCAAACGTCCTTATATCGCGGAAATAGTTTTTATGGTATATATTGACGTACACGAAAAATGCGGAGAACGCTATAGCCACCAGCAGGAACTGTCCGAACATAATCAGAGGTATTCCCTTGGCGGGAAGGTTTCTCACCTGCGATTCCCGCTCCAATGATTTCAGAATGTCATAGGTTTTCGGCGTAACTATCTCGCCTCTGTCGATAATCTTCTGCCCTCTCTGCACGAGCCCGTAGGTAGGCGATATAGCTTCCATAAGGTCGTGTTTGGCGGCGGTGGAGCGTTTTTCGTCCAAGTTCAGGTTGGCCTCAATATAATTCACGAGATTGTATTGCACCAACTGCTCATGCGACACAATGTTGGTGTCGCCGTTTATAATATATGCGTATGCGGTGCGCGTGGAGAATATTTCCCCGAGTTTCCGGCTCTTGGCCTCGCGCCCGCTCACCACTCTAACGGCTGTGATGTTGCTGTCGTTCATAGCGCGTAGCTCTTCGCTTCTCACCACGCCCCCGGAATAAATGTCATTGAGCCTTGCCACAATAAGTTTTACCACATTTACCGGCATTCCTTTGAGACTGCCCGACTGCACATCGTCCACAAACCTCTGTATTTGGGTTTTCTTTACAAGCGCGTCCTCATTATAATAAGGCTGAAAGAGATTTTTCACGCTGTCGCGCTCAATAGCCAATGCCTCGTCGCTCTTGTAGATCGGGAAATCGTAATCGGCGATAAGTTGTTGGTGAGTCCAAGGTTTGTTGAGCTTGAAATCAAAACCGAAGCGCTTCTCTCTCGGCATGAGATACGCCACAACCATTACGCATGCAAGTATCAAACCTACTCGCAACACTTTCCCCTTGAACGTTACCTTTTTGGAACCTTCCATTGTATAGCCAAGTTTTTCTTTTAGGGGGCTAATTTACTAAAAAAACGCGCAACCTGTGGGCTTTTGCATTTCTTTGTGCCTTTTTACGCTGCCCAAGGCGCATTTTTCACTGACTGCAAAACAGACTTTTATCATAAAATTTATACCTTTGCAATCATAGAAAATACAACATCAGTTATCGTTAAAAACAATGTCAGTTATTATTAAAACAACATCGGTTATTATTAAAATAATGTCTGTTATCGTTTTTTCCACAATTCTTGCAGCTTGTTCGAAAGACGAAAACGGCAGTGGTACAACCGACAAACCTACTGAAATACAAGACAATGAATACGCCTTGGTGAAGTGGAAAAACGACAGCAACGCATATCTTATGTGTAAAGAAGGATATCTTGCCTGCAACACCAAAGACATGACTAAGGCTGACGCAAAAGTAAACGACGTTTACTTTCATTTTGTGTTTGATTCGCAAAAACGCCTCACCGACATCAAGAGCGATTTGATGACGATGCATATCATATATAGCGAAACTTCGTCGGCGGTGAAACTCTACGCCACGAGTTACGGACGGGCCTTTGTGATGGAAGACTATGAAGCCGACAAAGAAAAAGAAACTAAGAGCCACACATCCGAAACCTTGAAAAATTGGTTCGTCGGGCAGATAAAGGCACCTATCGTGCAGCGCGCCATAAACAAGGTGCTTGATATTGAGATGAACACAAAAGACAACAGCAACGTGTTCTTTGAGAAACATATCAAACGCCAAACCATGAAAGACGTCATAAAACTTGCCGACTACATGAACGAGTTCATGGATTACCGAGATCAAAGTGCTTTAGAAATTGTCAACAATATAGAAGAAAAATATCCCGATATGGGAAAAACGGAATATCTCTTCGGCGCAGTGGTAGAGTCTGACCTCGTTCCTTCATTGGCATCGTCTGCGATGAGTTTGGTAATGAGTTATATCAAAGACATTCAAGATAAAAACAAAGCCATGCTCGACGACCGCTATGCCCAACTCCATCGCCCAATAATCCTGTTTGGTTTGGAAACAGGGCTTGCAAATGCCGAACAAACCAGTTGCTCCATTAATACATATGGGGAGATAATGGCAATTGGCGGCGCAGAAGAAGAAAGCTTTGAGTACGGAGTATGTGTGAGCGAGGACAGTCTTTCTGCAAAAAGCAACGATTACCACGCAATAGGCTCCTTTGTTATCGGCGGAGACTATGCAGAAATCACACCGACTATTCCCAGCAAAATCAACGTCAGCAATCTCAAAACGCAGACTACTTATTTCTACCGCGCCTACTGCAAATCAAAAAACGACAACTCCGTAATTTGGGAAGACAACTGGAAACAATTCACCACCAACGGCGAACTGAATTGCAACAACGATGCTGCGCTTAGAGTTACGAAATCATATTACTGTCCTTCTATAGCAGCTTTCAAATGTCAAGCCACAGCAACGAAACCACAAATCGACAATCTTGAAAGTTGGGGCATTTATGTGTATTACGATACCGATGAAGATTATCTATATTTCGACAATCCTTATTTTCTTGAGGAAGGCAATACAAAAGATTGTGTACTCGGACATTACCAATACGTAGAAGCTCAGAATGAAAACAACATCAACTGCAATATCTGGCTCGCCGATATTTCTCGTAAAAACTTCTACTCCATAGACTACGACAAACACCAAGCCAAGACCTCGGTAGAAGTAGGCATATGGGCAAAAGCAAAAGGGCAGACGGGCAGATTGCTAAGCAAACGAAAGACACAGGAACTTGTTTACGACCAACCGGTTTCGGTATCGTTTGAATCATACGAGCAATCAGGCGACACTTATAACGCTACAACTTCCGTTGAAAACGAAGACGGAACATGGAAAACTGTAACTATAACAGGCATGGTGTGGTATCCTTATTCTGTAAAAGCCAAAGTTTCGGGAGCATTCTTTATTGATGACGTGAGATACGCAACCAACCAATACATATACAACAGCAAATATCCCAGCGGACATCTCGTATATAGCGATACTGGAGAGAATCATTACTATCTTCCAGACGGAGAAACTTTCCCCCTTATCAGGCAACTAACATGCCCAAGCGGCACATACACCGTTGAAGGGAAAAAATATTCTATAACAGAAACCTTAGAAAATTGGGAATGGTATATCTTCTACAGCAACGGAAAGAGTTTGTATTCCAACAATGCCATACACTATTTCCACGACAAGAAACCAGGGCTGGAACTTACCACGAACTACAAAACGCAACGCGAATATTTTAACAAAAACCACGGCCTGGAATAAACATCTGGAAGGCTGCGAATTTCCCAGCCGAGGAAAGACGCAATATTCGCCTGATTTTCTGCACGTTTCACCCGCAACAACATAGCAACACGCATGCCGTTGAAACTACACGGCATCTCGTAAAAACTCCGACGCATCTAATTTAAATTCCAAGGCATCTAATTCAAACGAGATGCCTTGGAATTTTTGCGACTTCCCGACACATATTTTTCGCATAGCTTTTCGCATTTTCAACATGCCTTGCAATGCAACGGAACACGGGAGTTTGAAATTTATTTTCAACGCCCACACAATAAAAAACGCAATAAGTAGTTATAGAAATGAATTATGCGTAAAAAGCTACTGATAACATTTGCCTTACTGACGGCTTTTGTCGCCACTCGGGGGCAGTATGATCCCGAATACACCCATTACTGGATGATGGAAACGGCTTTCAATCCGGCAGCGGCAGGAAACGAAGACGCGCTCAACATAGTTGGGGCCTACTCCATGCAGATGACCGGCTTTCGCAACGCACCAAAAACAATGTTCGCCTCGGCCGACATGCCTTTCGTCGTCTTGAAAAAGCGCCACGGCGTGGGACTTGTGTTCCAGAACGACGAACTCGGACTCTTTTCACACAAAAGATTTTCGGCGCAATACGCATTCCACAGCAAAAAACTGTTTGGCGGACGACTGAGCGTGGGAGCGCAAGCCGATTTGCTTGCCGAAGAATTCGACGGAACAAAGGCCGACGTGGAAACAAGCAACGACCCCGCAATTCCAACCACCAAAGTTACCGGCTCAAAGGTCGACATGAGCGCAGGACTCTTTTACCGCCACAAACTATGGTATGCCGGATTTTCGATGATGCACATACTTTCGCCCACAGTAACCCTCGGCGAAACCAACCAGCTAAAAATCGATCCCACGTATTATTTCACAGCGGGATACAATATTAAAATGAGAAATCCGTTAATTACAATACACCCCGCAGTGCTCTGCATGTATGACGGCGCCGACTTCCGCGCCAACATAAGCGGCCGAGTGGAACTCCACAGCGAGAAGAAAAAACTCTTTGCCGGAGCCACCTACAGCCCGCAGCATTCGGCTTCGGCATTTGTGGGAGGACTTTTCCACGGAGTAACGGTGAGCTATTCGTATGAAGCCTATACTTCGATGCCCGACCTTAAAAGCGGCGCACACGAGATATTGCTGAAATACCAGCTCGACCTGAATTTGTACAAAAAAGGGCGCAACCGCCACAAAAGCGTGCGCTATCTGTAAGATCTGAAACAACAAACGAATATGAAACATATAGCTTATGCCTTGTCGGCCTTGATGGTTTGCCTCACGCTTGCCTCGTGCTTCAGCAGCAAGAAAACCACTGGCGACGGAGGCGAAGTAACAGGACTACGCGGCGTGCGCTCCGAAGAGCCCGCGCCCTACGGAATGGTGAAAGTGCCGAGAGGATACCTCAAAGTGGGACTCGCCGAACAAGATAGCCTGTGGGGAAACATCATTCCCCAGAAAGATATCTCGGTTGACGGTTTCTGGATGGACCAAACCGAAGTAACCAACTCCATGTACAAGCAGTTTGTATATTGGGTGCGCGACAGCATTATCCGCGAACGACTCGCCGACCCCAGCTACGGAGGCGATGAAACCTACAAGATAGAGGAAGACAAATACGGCGACCCCGTTACGCCACACCTCAACTGGAAAAAGCCCATTCCCTGGCGCAAACCCACCGAAGACGAGGAACGCGCAATAGAAAGCGTATATGTTTACCACCCCATCGACGGCTCGCGAATGCTCGACACAAAGCAGCTAAACTACCGCTATGAGATTTTCGACTACGCCAAAGCCGCAATGCGCAAATACAGACTAAATCCAGAAGAACGCTCGCTCGATACCGACAATCCCGCCGACCCCAACGAAGTTGTCATGATTTCGAAAGACACGGCCTATGTTGACGACGACGGAAACATAGTGAGACAAACCATCACGCGACCTCTGTCGAGCATGTACGACTTTCTGAACACCTACATCGTGAACGTTTATCCCGACACCACATGCTGGGTGAACGATTTCCAGAATGCAAACAACGAAGTGTACCTCAAAACCTACTTCTCTTCGCCCTCATACAACGACTATCCCGTGGTGGGCGTAACATGGGAGCAGGCAAACGCATTCTGTGCGTGGCGAACCGAATATCTGCTGAGAGGACTCGGACCGGAAGCACGCAACATACAACGCTACCGCCTGCCCTCCGAAATAGAATGGGAATACGCCGCACGAGGCAAGGAAGGCAATCCTTTCCCATGGAAAGACAGCAATACAAAAAACGACAAAGGTTGTTTCTTTGCCAACTTCAAACCCGACAGAGGCAACTACACCGAAGACGGAAACCTCATAACCTCGAAAGTGGGCATCTACGGAGCAAACTCAAACGGTCTGTTTGATATGGCAGGCAACGTTGCCGAATGGACAAACACCGAATACACCGAAGCAGGCGTAAGCAATATGAGCGACATGAACCCTGAGCTAAAATACAACGCAGCCAAGGAAGACCCCTACCGCTTGAAGAAAAAAGTGGTGAGAGGCGGCTCGTGGAAAGACCCCGAATCGCTTATCCGCTCGGCATGGCGCACGTTTGAATACCAAAACCAACCGCGCTCTTTCATAGGATTTCGCTGCGTGCGCTCATTAGCGGGAGCCGAAGCGGGAACAACCAAAGACAAAAAGAAATAAACCATAAATCATGAAGGCAAGCAGCTTAAACATAGTAGTCCGCCTGCAACATTGGATGGACAGTGTGCCCGGACAAACGTTCCTAAACTACGCATACTCCTGGGGCGCGTCAATCGTAATCCTTGGCGCCCTCTTCAAACTCACACACCTTTTCGGCGCCGACATAATGCTTTTTATCGGTATGGGCACCGAGGTGATAGTATTCTTCCTCTCGGCATTCGACCGTCCGTTTGACAAAGAAGACGAAACGCCCGAACTCGATGAAGATTGGGAAAGCGAAGAAAAGGAAAAGACCGACGAAGAAACAAACGCCACTCCCGCTACAGGAAATACCACTATAATTCTCGGCGGAGGCACAGCGGCAGCACCGCAAGCCACAACGGGCGAAACATCTCAGACCATTTCCGCACCGCAAGGCACTCCGCAAGGAGGATATGCCGGCGGAGGATTCGTGATGGGCGGAAACGTTGCTACGATTACTGATGCAGAAAATACGGCAAACCCCGAAATCGGCGACGTAACGCAGAATTATGTGGAAAAACTCAAAGAACTTACGGAAGTTCTCACCAATGTGGTGGAACAAAGCCGCAAGATGACCACCGACAGCGAGGAAATGAACAACCTCAACCGCACACTCACCGGAATAAATACCGTATACGAACTACAACTCAAGAACATAAGCTCACAGATAGGCACCATAGACCAAATCAACGAGCAAACACGCAAAATGGCAAAGCAAATCGAAGAGCTCAACGGCGTTTACAGCCGAATGATAAAGGCTCTCACCGTGAACATGAAGAATGCCGCGGCGGCTTCATCGGTTTCTGACGACGAAATATAAGACAACAGCGAAAAAAATTGCCATTAACGCAAAACCACAACTCATAAAATGGGAATAAAAAGAAGACCGGTATCTCCAAGGCAGAAGATGATCAACCTGATGTACATCGTTCTGCTGGCAATGCTTGCTCTCAACGTGTCGCCCGACGTGCTCAACGGATTTACAATCGTTGAAGACAACATAAGGCGCTCCACCGCAAGCACGGCATCGGACAACGCGGCTATGTATAGGAACTTCGACGAGCAGATGAAGGCTAATCCCGTAAAAGTAAGGGAATGGTTTGAAAGAGCGCGCCGTGTGCGTTCCATGAGCGACTCACTTTATAATTACGCCGAGGAACTTAAACTCGCCATTGTGCGTCATTCCGACGGTTCCAAGGGAGATGTTAACAACATTCTCAATAAAGACGACCTGGAAAGTTCGACCTACGTAATGCTAAATCCCACAAGCGGACAAGGACGTAAACTCTTCAACGCAATTAATGCGTATCGCAAGAACATTACCTCCATGATCACCGACAAAGAAGAGATTGCCGTGGTGAGCAAAAACCTTGCAACCGTAGTGCCGCGCCGCGAAAACACGCTGGGAAAGAACTGGCAGCAATATATGTTTGAGAACACGCCTACGGCAGCCGCTGTAGCTTTGCTCAGCAAGCTTCAAAACGATGTGAGATACGCCGAAGGAGTAGTTTTGCACAATCTTGTGTCGAACATCGACGTAAAGGATATTCGCGTCAACGAACTTGATGCATTCGTAATCCCCACTTCCAACACCATTGTGCAAGGCGGAAAATTCAGCGCACGCATCATAATGGCAGCAGTAGACACAACGATGCGCCCATCTATCTATGTGGGCGGACGAAAAGTGGCATCAAACGGACTGTATGAGTTCACCTGCGGAAGCACAGGGGATTTCAATTTCTCGGGATATATAGAAATGCAAAACGGGCAGGGTAATCTTGTGCGCCGCAACTTCACCCAGAAATACACCGTGGTAGCTCCTTCAGCCACCGTCTCGGCCGATTTGATGAATGTGCTTTATGCCGGCTACAACAACCCCATGAGTGTTTCCGCCCCCGGAGTTCCGCTCAACAAGATAGGAGTTTCCATGACCGGCGGCTCACTTCAGCCCACCGGCAACGGCAAATACATAGCCCGCCCGGCATCTGTGGGAAAAGACGCGGTTATCACGGTAACTGCCAACATGGAAGGGCGCAACGTAGAGATGGGAAAATTCACTTTCCACGTTCGCAAACTCCCCGACCCCACAGCATATATCGCCTATAACGACGACAAGGGCGCGGAAAACCAATACAAGGGTGGCCGCCCGCTTTCGAAATCTTTGCTGATGGGCACACAGGGCATCGGCGCAGCCATCGACGACGGACTGCTCAACATTCCGTTCCGCGTGCTCGGCTTCGAAACCGTATTCTTCGACAACATGGGTAACGCAGTGCCCGAGATTTCCAATTCATCAAACTTCACCGAAAGACAGAGAAACATGTTCCGCATGCTCTCGCGCGGCAAACGATTCTACATAACGCGTGTAAAAGCCATAGGTCCTGACGGAATCGAACGCACTCTCCCGCAGGCTTTAGAGGTTATAGTAAACTAACGAACCATCAACCACGAATATAATATGTATCACATAAATAAGAAATCACTGCTGCCGGTATTCGCAGCCATCATGGCACTTCTCACCGCTATGCCGGCACACGCCCAGAGCAATACGGGCGGTGAGGGTTCGACATCCCTGACAGTGCGCCGCCAACGTCAGTCGGCATTCACATCAAACAAGTCGAAAAAGCAAAAGACCGACGACACCAAAGCCGCACAACCCAAGGTCGCAACCACGGCAAAGCCTGCTGCCACAAAGACTACTGCTGCAGCAAAGGATACAACAAAGAACGCCAACGAGACACGCCCGCGCTTTGTGCCGCGACAGGCGAGAAACGCTGCGGCAACGGCAAAGACTTCGGACGACCGCGCACAGACCGATTTCCCCGTGGCACCTGATATGCCCAAGGACGTTTCGTGGCGGCGCGACATCTATCGCACGCTCGACCTCACGCAAGATGCCAACGCCACGCTCTATTATCCGCTTGAGCAACAGGGCGACCAGATTAACCTCTTCACTTATCTGCTGAAACTCATACTGCGCGGACAAATCAAAGCCTATGACTATTCGCTCAACGGCAACGAAAATTTCAACGCGAGCAATCAGGTGAAGCCTAAGGACATTCTTGACCGCTACCATATTTACTATGAAACGAAAGACGGCAAGATGCACATCAACGACAACGACATTCCTGCTGCCGAGGTGCTGGAATATTTCATTAAGGAAAGCTCATATTTCGACCAGCGCACCGCAACATACCACACAAAAGTGATTGCGCTTTGCCCTGTGCTGAAACGAAGCGACGACTTCGGCGGAGCAGATGCAAAATATCCCATGTTCTGGGTGAAATACAGCGACATCTCGGCTTTTCTCACCAAGCTGCCGCTCACTGGAAGCAACTACAACAACGCGGCAACCATGAGTGCCGACGACTACTTTGCCATGAACCGATATCAGGGCAAGATATACAAAACGAACAACCTTCAGGGAAAAGTGCTGGCAAACTACTGCACCACCGACTCGGCTCTCGCAAAGGAGCAAAAGAAGATCGAAAAGCAGCTCGTGGACTTCGAACGCCACATCTGGGGCAACGATTCCACCGACTCCACAAAAATCAAGAAAGACACTGTGGTTGAGAAAAATGAAAAGCGCACACGCACACTTTCAAGCCGCCGCAGTTCGAGCACATCAACTGCAAAGGAAAAGAAAACCAAAACTTCCAACTCTTCCTCAGCCGGCAGCGCACGCGTATCGGTTCGCCGCCAAAGACATTGACACCTCTTTCAACCCATATCCGAAACTCCGTCCGCAAGGCGGAGTTTTGTTTTTCCCCCACCCCGTTTCCTAAAAAACAGCCGGCAAACCGCACACACTACCATAGCTTTGCCTACAATTTTCCTCACGCCGAAAGACCGTAAAACAGCAAGCATATATGCCATATAGCATATGGCAAAAACGATAACCGATATCTTTTAAAACAATGTCAGACATTATTTAAACAAAGTCTGACATAATTCAAACGATATCTGATATTATTTTTTTACATTTGCAGATACAAGAAACATATCACCGTAATGGTTTAATTCCCAAACAAGTAAAACAAAACTTATACAATGAGAAAATTTATCACCTACGCTGCGATGGTTGCAGTATTCTTTCTGTCAGCGTGCAGCGACAATGAAACCGGGAGCAAAGATACTCCCACAATCTCCGGACACATTGTTGAAGTAAACAGCTACGGGCAGCCCATTCCCAGCTTCACTCCCGCCGACATGAAAGAGGCAGGATTCGACTATGCCGACCTTATGAATGTGAAAATCGGCGACAAAATTGAACTCACCGACATTCCCTATACCACATCGTTCAACGAAACGGCGATTCTAAGCCTATCTTATGTTGACTACAACGCCAAGGGCGATGACTACGGCTTTGGAATGCTCAACGGCGACTTTCATTATTATGTCGGCGGCAATGTAGGCGATACCGTGGTCTTCACTCTTTCAAAGAAAAACGGATACAAAAAAACCTATGATCTGATGAGATCCGTATACCCTACGGAGCAGCGCGCAAACGAAACGGCCGAGCAATACGCAAACTTCCGTATGGTAACAACCACAGGCATTGCGCCGGGAGTGCTCTACCGTTCCAGCAATCCGCTCAACTGTGTAAAAAATCCCGGGCGCTATAAAGTGGTCGACAGTTTGGCACGCGAGGTGGGAATAAAAACCGAAATAGACCTCGCAGATACCCCCGAGAACGTAAACACGTATATATCGAGCGACGGATATGCGTCAACCTATTGCCCGCAACTGTTCAAAGAGGGACGGACAATTGCCTGCGGAATGATGGCAAACACTTTCAACGACGATTTCAAGCAACGTCTGGGCAAAGCCATCAAGTTTATGATAGCCAACGAGCCTCCCTATCTTATCCACTGCAATGAGGGAAAAGACCGCTGCGGCTTCGTGTCGATGGTGTTTGAGGCTTTTGCCGGCGCAAGCGTCGAGGAGTTGCGACGAGACTATATGATAACGATGCTCAACTTCTATCAAATTCCCGACGGCGGCGAATCCTACAAACTGCGTCAGAGCTTGTCTATCGACCGTATGATATGGCTCATCTGCAACGAGGACGCGCTCAACGACTATACCGCAATAAATTGGGACAAAATGAACTTTGTCGCTATTGAGTCTATTCTGCAAGAAAGCGTAAAGGAATACCTCAAAAGTTGTGGTCTTACCGACGAAGAGTGTGCGGCTCTCCACGACCGCCTCACCAAGCAGCCCTAACTTCTCTGCCCTAAGTTTTGCCCCGTTACAGTAGGGCAAAAAAGCATGACGGCAGGGCGTTTTTACGAGGTCAGACCTAATTTAAATTCCGACGCATCTAATTTAAATTAGATGCGTCGGAGTTTTTACGAGATGCCGTATTGTTTTTTGCGCCGTTGCGATACCTTTTTTCTGCAACGCTTCTGTCTCTTTTCGGCTACGTTTCTTCTCTTTTTCCGCATGCAAATTTATGTTTTCGCTTGAGATTCGTCAGAAACACGAAACGCGGCAATTTTACGATGTATGATATTATTCAAACAATGTCAGATATAATTCAAATAATGTCTGACATCGTTTTTCCGACAAGTCATATCGGAAAAACGGGGTGCCGAGAGGCGGGAAAATCGGGGGTATTTGGTAAAAATAAAAGCGGAACCGCGATGTGCGATTCCGCTTTGCTTTCATGCGCTTCAAGATGGGCTTGAACCAACGACCCCCTGATTAACAGTCAGGTGCT